>NZ_BCQE01000019.1 GCF_001544275.1 Enterococcus gallinarum NBRC 100675
AGGAATCTACATGGGGATCAATCGTACCCCTTTTACTTTGACAGAAGGTCGACATTTCAGCAAGCTAGAACAGCAAATGATTTGGCAAAAACCAGCGAGTCATCAGACAAGTCAAGAAGAACTGCGGATCGCTCAAGAAATCAAGCTAAACTGGCAAGATCCAGAGATGAAGATCTTCAATGTTTTATTGGAAGGAGATGCTGGATCTGGAAAAACGCAATTAGCCAAAGCCCTCTCCTATGATCTTCAATTGCCTTATACCAAAATCACCTGTTTTGCTGATATGGATAAATCAGATGTTTTTGGTGCATTGTTGCCGATCGTAGCAACGGATCAAGAAGAAGACAGCGAATTGTTAGAAGCAATTTATTTGAGTGATAGCTTAGATCAGGTCATTCAAGTGATTGCGGATCACTATTCGCTCACCACTGAAGGTGCCCGAGAAAAATTAGCAGACTTGATTCGGCGAATTGAAGAAACAGATACGACCGATGTTGTTCATTATAAATTTTATCCTTCGGAAATCGTTCGTGCGATGGAAAAAGGGTATCTATTAGAAATTCAAGAACCAACTGTCATCCGGGATGCCTCGGTACTCGTCGCTCTCAACTCTGCATTGGAGCAAAATGGGATGCTGAATCTGCCAACTGGCGTTGTCAGGCGCCATCCGGATTGTGTCGTCATTATTACAACAAACCGGAACTATCAGGGAAATCGTCCATTGAATGAATCTCTTAGAGATCGGATGCAACATGCAGAAAAAATGGACCTTCCTGAATTATCTGTGATGGTCGCACGGGGACTTGCTAAAACCGGCTTTCAAGATCAAGCGATCGCTAGCAAAATGGCAGAAATCATCCGACTTCTTGATACTTCTGCACGAGCAAATGCCATCAAGGGTGTGGCTGGTATGCGATCTTATTTTTATTGGCTGAATACGGTTAAAAATGGGCAATCACCTTTAGATACGTTAGCGGTCAAAGTCTTATACAAGTTAACGACAGATCCAGACGAATTGCGCCTGCTGCAAGAAGCCCTCGATCAATCAGAATTGCTCTTAGAGCTAAGACGTTTGTATCAAGGACAGAAAATGAGTCATCGACAACCAATACAAGGACGCATCGTATCTGCTGAAGAGGCGGATGCGCGAAATATTGAAGAAGCATCTTTACAGATGGGGACAGTAGCTAGTACTGAAGAAACAGCAGAGACAATGGAGACACCTGAGGCACTAGATACACAGGAAACAAACCAAGATGATCAGGAAGCAGTGCCTCAAGACACTATAGATGGAGACTCTTTAGAGAGCCAACATTCGTCTGATGAGGGACACACAAAGGAAGGAAGTGAACAATCTGCTCAAGAACCTTCCAATCAGCATCTTTCAATCGAGGAATTCAGGCAATTAGATAAAGAAGTAAGAAAACAAGCAAATCAAGAGGCGCGGCAAGCGCTAAAACAATCTATCCATGCGAAAGAAGGATTGATTGTGCATCGGCCAAAACTCCAAGAAAATGCTTCTCAGAAAGCCCGGCAACTCCTAGCACCGTTGTTGCCGGTGGTTGAGACAATAACAAAACAGTTGCTTGAATTATTAGAAAATGAAGCAGCTTCTTCTTATGGCAAAGGAAAATATAGCGGGACACGCTTTGATGCAAGTCGTGTTGCTTATGGCGACTTTCGAACATTTGATAAGAAAAATCCTCCGCATGAACAACCTTCATTAGCGATCGCTTTACGAATCGATGAATCAGGGTCCATGGTACGGGAGGGACGGATCACCGCTGCACAACAAGCTGCACTCGCAGTGAGTGCGTTTGCCCAGCGCCTAGATCTCCCGCTGATGATTTATGGCGACACAGCCGATTTGTCTGTACGAGAGAAGACTTCTCTCTATTCTTATAAGGAATTTGCTGAACCTTTTGATTATGTCCCGGCAAAGCTGATGTCTCTTCAACCTCGACAAAACAATCGTGATGGGGCAGTGCTGCGGGTACTAGCTGAAAAACTTTCCCAACAATCTGCTACGACAAAATTACTATTGACGATTAGTGATGGTCAGCCAAAGGCGATGCCAGATTATACGGGCAATAAGGCGAAAGCGGATATTCAAGCAGTCATCAAAGAGTATGAACGCCAGGAAATCATCTTTTTGTCCGCTGCTATCGGACAAGACAAAGACGTCATCAAAGAAATCTATGGCGCAGAAAGATATATCGATATCAGTAATCTTAAAGAGTTTCCCAAACAATTACTAACACTGATCAGTCGTTATTTCTAAACTACGATTCATTCGGCTACTTTTTTAATAACATCCGCCTTGCATAGAAGTGTGAGGCGGATGTTATTTGTTTATTATAAAAAGAATATGTAAACTAAATTAAACGAACGTTTTCAATTTCTACTTCGTATGCTAAACTAATCACAAAGGAGGAACAACAATGACTTTGAATTGGCGTTATATCTATCCTTTCTCTACTGCAGGGGCTTATTTCATTAGAAGAAGAACATTGTGGATGAGTTATGGACTATTTACATTTGTGAGTTCGCTCTTATTTTTTTGTGAAAAGTGGACATTCTTTTTTTATCGTTGGTATGCTCTTGAACGGCATTTAAAACAGACTTCACAAGACAGTTCTTTTCAAAGCTGGCTCTTTTTACTCCTTATTTTCCTAGGGGTGGTCGGTATTCTATGGATTGGCATGGCAGTTGTCTTTTTCCTATATAGTCGTTCATGTTACAAACAATTCCTTTTTTCTGAAGGGGAAAAATCCGTGACGATTCGATTTTTAGTAGGACAATCGCTTCATTTGATGGTTATCGAGGAGACTCTTTTTTCCTTGATCGGGATTGGTTTGGCTTTTTTGATTGGCGGTTCATTAGGTGGGATTGTTTTTGAACGAGCCTTTCATGATTTTAGCCAGTTTTATCAGTTGCCTGCTGGATTACTGAATAGCGGTTCTTCAGTGACACCTTGGGCATGGCATTTACTGATTGGTCTACTAGTGGTCCTAGGCTGTTGGCTTGGCTACAGGAGCTGGTTGCCTAAAATCGTCAATCGTCAATCGTCATGAAGTAAGTTGATGTGAAAGGATAATATCCTATCGATGAGAAAAAAATGAACGAGTTTCGTTTGCACTTGCTTGCTAAGATGATGACGGCTACCAACGTAAATCGTTTCACTTAAGAAATCTTGCAAGCTGGATCTGTAGTTAATAATCTTTGTTTTTAATGAGAAGGGGTGGGCTGTTTGTATTTAGAGATCAATGCTATTTCCAAAAGCTTTGACAAGAAACAAATTTTTGATCAGGCAAGTTATCAATTTGAAACCGGAAAAATCTATGGTATTTTGGGGCGCAATGGGGCAGGAAAAACGACGTTATTCCAATGTATCGCTCGGAATATGACCGTTGATAGCGGGAGTATTTATTTAGTTGAAGACGGCAATCAACGAACCTATGAAAATACAGATGTCGGATTTACATTCACGCAACCGCATCTGCCAGGTTTTATGACGGCGATTGAGTTTTTGCGCTTTTTTATGGATGTCAATCGGGAGCGCATCAAACAGTCGCTTTCTCCGGAAGAATTTTTAATGTCTGTAGGAATTTCTCCAGAAGATCAGCATCGTTTAATGAAAGATTATTCCCATGGCATGAAAAACAAAGTACAAATGCTTCTTTCTTTGATGGTGCAGCCACCAATCATGTTGTTTGATGAACCATTGACCTCTTTCGATGTTGTAGCTGCCCATGAAATCAAACAAATGATTCGATCAGCAAAAGAGGATTCGATCATACTGTTTTCCACCCATATTTTACAACTTGCACAAGATTTATGTGATGAAGTGGTCCTATTAAATAATCATCAATTGACCGGGATTGATCCTTCTCACATTCATGAACCAGATTTTGAGAAAGAAATCGTTACTTTGTTGACGGAGGGGGAGCCTGATGCTGCAATGGATTAAACTTTATTGGCTTTATGAAGAGACGATTTTTTCAACGAAAGCGAATGGATTTCTCTATTTTTTGACCAAAATTCCTTTGATTGGAAAACATCTGCCCCAGGATCTTTATGGGCAATACGGTCTCAAAAAAATGCTTTTTGCCCTAATAGGTAGTTTTCGCTTGATTTTGCCTTTTTTTACAAAAATGATTTGGCTGCTTTTTTATTATGCAGTTACCTTGTTAGCTTATCATGGGTGGGATGCTTTATTCAGCTCTTTTGGTCAGTTTGAAGAAGGAATAATGATCGCCGGCTTTTATACTTGGCTAGTCGTCGTTGCGATAGCAGGCAACTTTTTTTCTTTGTTTTCATTTACATTAGATCAAAAAGCGATTGAATTCACGGATTACTTCATGGTATCAAAACGACAGTATTTGCGAATGAATCTTTTCTTTAAGACGATCCAATCCATTATTTATTATCTACCAGCATTTTTGTTGTACAGCTTTTTTGCTGGCAATAGTTGGCTGACCCTCGTTGGTATCTTTGGTGCTGGCTTTGCTTGTGTGGCAGCTGCCAGTCTAATTCGCTGGGGATTCCAAAAGCAATGGGGCAGGGGCTGGCGCATCGGTTGGCGATTAGCCGTATCAATTCTGACTTTAGTGTCTCTCTATAGCTTATTGCTTCAACAGATTATTCCAACGACGACATTCGGGCTAGGACTTTGTACTTTCTTTCTGATTGCCGGCACTGGCTGTTTTTATTACCTAAAACACTTTGCACAAGAAAATGACTTTTTCCTTTATTCTGTTGAAAAAAGCTATCAGCAATTTAGTGAGCTAGAAACCATCAGTGCAGATTCAAATCAATATCTCAATGAAGGAATTGAAATGCAGAAAAAACTTTCTTTGGACCAGGAGAAGACACTCACTCATTTGCAAGGATCAGAGTACCTCAACGGATTGCTCTTTCAAAGATACCGTAAACTGTTGCGCAAAAAATTGCTGAACCGTGTCGGTATTGTGTCTATTCTATTTCTAGGATTGATTTTATTATCCTTTTTGAAGATTGTTCCATATCCTAATGAAGAGGATCTGACAGCACTACTGCCAGCTCTATTTTTAGTCATGTATTTTGGTTCATTGGGAAAAGCAATCGTCCAAATGGTTTTTGTTAACTGTGACATCTCCATGCTTTACTATCCTTTTTATCGGGAGAAAGAAACGATCCTCAGTGGGTTTAATTACCGTTTTATCAAATCAATGTTTTACAACGGAGTATTTGCGGGAAGTATTTTTGGCGGCTTCTTATTATGGGACTTGCTAAATGGATTGCAAGCTAGCTGGTATTTTATTGGGGTCTTATTTTTATTATTGACGAGTTTGACAGCATTGTTCTCCTTTCATGAATTATTTATCTATTACTTGCTGCAACCTTTTACTGGAGACATGAGAGTGGTCAATCCGGTTTACAAATTTGTCAGTGGAGTATTGTATTGGATCAGCTATATCAACCTGCGCCTGCATGTTTCTGGATTTGCTTACTCGATCGTTGTCTCAATGGTTTTATTACTCTATGTTTTTGTCGGATATGTACTGATCATTCGCTTGGCGCCGAAGACCTTTAAAATTAAAGAATAGGAGAGAATCAGGACTGCATTATAAAACCTATTCACAAATACGAACATATGTTTTATAATGAGAGAAAGTTGTGAATAGGAGGGTCTAATCAGATGAAAACTACGTTGACTCTTGAAATGGAAGAAGCCCTTTATTATTACTGTCGCGAAAACAGTGATATCGTCATCGAAGAGGTAATCATGCCGGATGATCAAGGAATCGTTGATACTCTAAGTTGTCGCTTAACATCAGAAAATTTGTTTGAATGGCGCTGTTATGAATTAAAAGTCAGCCTGGCGGATTTTCGCTCAAAAGCGAAGCTGTCATTTATTGGGCATTATAATTATTTTGTTTTGCCGCATGCATTATATGTAAAGGTCAAGGAAGAGATTCCTGCTGCCATCGGTGTATTGGTTTACCATGCATTTGCTGATCAAGAAAAGGGGAGTCCTGGTTATTTTAGTGTCGAGAAAAAACCGCAGCGGCAATCTTTACTCGTCAACGAAAACGCATTGTTGTATCGTTTGATCTCTGCACAAGCTCGAGAAGTGGGGAAGGCCAAGCAGACAGCACGAGGTTTACGCGTTTTCTCGACGGAACGATTGTACAAAGAACTAAAGAAAAGGGAACCAGAATACGATTTATTTGGCGGCGGGGTCAATTACTACGACCGTTTTATTGAAGATACGCAGCTACAAGCTATTGAAGCGCTAAAAGAAGAACTGGCTGCAACGCGAGAAGCTTATTTCGAATTGGAACAGCGTTTTTTGACACAAGAAAAGGAGTAGCACTATGTATTATCCATATTTTCGCGGCAAACAATTTGACTTGTTGGCATTAAAAAGTCTATTAGAAATGGAACAGCTGTCTTTAGAAGTTCAACCCGTCATTGAGCCTATCCGGCAATCCAAGACTTTTTGGGATACAGTCGAGCTGTTTCAGAAAAAAGCGCATCCTTTTTTTGTTATCGTCAATCCACAGGCGGGGGACTTTCTGACGGAAGAAGGAAGTCGTTTATTACAAACACTGCCTAACGCTAAAGCCTATATCATCGATCAGCCAATTGAAACCATTGACTGTCAGCCGGACCTTTGGATTGTTCATGAATCTGCTCCAGCGTTGGCCAGTGACTGGAGTAAAAATCAGACACCGATCTTAGTTGGACAAGAATTCCGTTTATTAAAAAAAATCCAGGGACCAAAGATTCTCATGCATGATTTTTTTACTAGACTGCCTAGAAACAGTTTCTATCAGGAAGTACCAGAAGAAGTGTTACCAACCGTTTATCAGCACTACGAGCAGCAAGGATTTTCCGGCTATAGTGATTTTTCTATCGACAGCAAAATCTATTATGCACATAGTTATCCCTCTAAAACAATCGTTTTACACTGGGTCTTTGCTGACCGGCAGCAAAATTTGCGGATCACTCATTTTGTTTCGGACGAATCATTAGAAACTCAAAAAGAAAAGTTTCTACAGCTCATGTCACAAGTTTTGCAACATGAAGAAATCTATCCAACTCAAACATCAGGCTTAGAGTTATTACTTGAAGCATACAAAAAGGATAAGTTTCCAGGTATGGGTGTTTTACGAAAAGCTGCTGTCATGAATCACTTGGAATTAATCAGCCGTTATCATTTTACATGATTGTTAGTAATGTCATCAGTCATTTAAACAAAAGTTTCTCTCAGGAGTTGAAATCTAACTGCAGCTATAATCATAGATTTTGGTTGCAGTTCATTCATCACTGAAATCACCAATCAATCATGCACCAAAAATCCTAACGAACAGTTGAAGCAAGCTAAAATTTGTTTTAGGAATCCAACTGTACAATACTGGCATTCAATACATAAAAAGCATCAATCTGCGCGGCAAAGACTCATTTTTTACCCAAAATGGTCCACTTTAAGAAAAATCGCTGTTTTTAAGGAAAAATACAGCTAAATCAGAGAGAGGAGAGGTAAATTGACTAGATTTTTTCAGAGCTTTAAAAATTATTTATCTTAGTTTACATAATATATATTATACAAAGTTGTATTTGGAAAAAGACGTCTTAAAATGTTTTTGATTTTTGCATTTTGACCCTCTCTCGCTGTCTTTTTCCCCTTATGAATGTTAAAATCAACAACGATTCGCCATTTTTCCTGTTATTGGTGTTTATTTGGATGCTAATTGATGTATTGTCTTGGTGTATTGTCACTGATCACTAGTTTAATACATCGATTTCATTTGATTGGGTCTCGTCATTAAGATCTTTCGTTTGTTACTAAGTGACTCATTTGTTTGATTTCATAAAATTATTGCTATTGCTGTATATGTTTCGTTTATAGGTTTATCAGGTATCAGATTAAGCTGAGTTAATTTCCTTAAAATCAATTCTTTGGTTTTCTTCAAAAAATAGCGATCGATTGCTTACAAAATGCATTCCTGTGGTTGTGTCTGGCGGCTGCGACGATCATTTCTGTTTGAGTTTTCTTAATTCATCTGGGCGAAAGCCAAACCACGGCTTCAAACCAGTTGAGGCATTAGGGATTAAAACTGGTACGGACTGGAATCCGTATAGTTTCACTTCTTCACGAAATTCTTCTTTTTCTTCGATGTTCTTTTCGATATATGGGATTCGATGATCGTCTAAAAATAATTTTGTCTTTTTGCATTGAATACAATTAGTTTTGCAATAAAGCGTTATCATATAATATTATTTATCCATCCTTTTTTATTTTTATTGGATTGTACGTTATTTTTATTATAAATTTAATTCTTATTTAATTCAACAATCTTTCTTTATATCAGCATATAAACAAAATAGATTGTTTTGTTTTATTTTTTTTATATTGTTATGATACTCGTTTTTTTATCGTGCTGATTTACTACTGACCTGATATGAGTTGCGGGAGAAAGATTTTGCTGATAAAAGTCATTAAAAAAGTGTATCCATCCATCCCTGCCTTGTTTGAGTTTAGGATCGCCCTCATTCTTATCTATTTTTGCGGCAAAATTTAAAGAACTGTTCGCTTTACAAATGCGAACTAATGTTTGTATTATAGTGGTGAGAGGTGATTCTTATGGGCATGCTCCAACCCTACGAAGATCGGAAAAAATTAAAATGGCAGGGATTCTTTCTATCGGAACATACAACAGAAGTTGGACAGGATGAGCGCCAGCGTCACTTTGTGTGGCCTGCAAAGCCAGCCATGACTAGCGAAGAAATCAATGAAGTGTTGACTTTAGCTAGGATCAAAAGTCGAGCAGTAGCGATCCAATGTGAAGAAGTCAATGAAGACGGTCTCTACCCTCCTGACGTGGTCGGCATGATCCAAAGCTACGATTCTTTAGGCATTTATATTGCTGAACGCAAAGTACATTACGATGAAATCCGCCACATTTCCTTTTTCGAAGAGACAAAATGGTTCGCACTGGATGAATAGACTGGGATAAGTGCTGGCAAGCACATAGACGGAAAATCGTTTACGAAATGTGCGAATATACTTTTTTAAAGGAGGTTTCCCTTTATGCAAACAATTAGAGGAACAGTGACAAAGATTCGGTTGCTGACGTTCACTTCTTCTCCCCTTGTCCGCTTTACAGTGGGAACGACGAATTGTTTGATCAATCGTCATAGCTTATCTTTTATAGCAGATGTCACAGAAGGCATGTTCCTAGTGGCAGTTGGTGAATGGAATGAGCGCAAACAATTTATTGTCCGTAAATATGCTGTTCGAGGGAAAACGAAAATTATGATGGACATCGAACAATTGTCTCAACAACGAGGAAAGGCGGTTCTTTCATGAGAGCGCGGGATTTGCTGACAGCTTTAACGACAACGACACAACAAGAGTATCAGGGAATTTACTTAAGCCGTAAGGAAACCTTGGTCCCTTTCACGACGATTGCACAAGATGCTTCTGGGAACTTGATTTTATTCTTTGAACCCAATCGTCCCCCACTATCCATCAAAGAACTTTACACGAGTTTAATGCTGCACAAAAACTTGCCTTTGCTCTATTGGGACGGTGAAGAACGACAAAAGGTCTATGGGTTTCGTGAAGAAGATCGACAGATCATTCTCTGATCTTTTTTCTGTGAGATACCAACCAATCATTCTTCTTTTTATTCATGGTATACTATAGATCAAGAAAACATTCTCAACGGAGGTAAAAAATGGGAAATCCGCGCATATACGCAATGTCTTTTGCAAGTGTCTATCCCCTCTATGTACAGAAGGCGGAACGCAAAAATCGTACCCGAGATGAAGTGGATCAGATTATTTTTTGGTTAACTGGTTATTCGAAAGAAGGTCTGTCCCGACAATTAGCAGAAGAAGTTTCAATGGAACGTTTCTTTGCAGAGGCGCCTGACTTGAATCCGAAAAGAAAAATGATCAAAGGAGTTATCTGCGGCGTTCGTGTAGAAGAGATCAAGGAACCTTTAATGCAAGAAATTCGTTACTTAGATAAATTGATTGATGAATTAGCCAGAGGAAAAACAGTTGAAAAAATTTTGCGAGGTTAGTTTTTAAGTGGTCCTATTCTATAATTATTGCGTTTCATTGGTCCATTACGTATAATGAGACTACCTTGGCAGGGGCAAATCGTTTGCTTCGATCCGTTGGGCATTCATGTCCGACGGATTTTTTTATTTAAATTCAGTCTAAAAAAAGCGCTGTGGCTCTTTTGCAGGAATCCCATTTTGGTACCTCCCTTTCTTAATGTGATTAGGAAAACGAGTCAAAATGTATACAGCATTCAGGTCACAACGCTTTTAGTATTGCTATCTTTCTCTTTTTTTACGTGCTTGCAGGTGTTCTTTGTGTCTCAAATAGGCCAATTCTTTCTCCATTTTACGGTAACGGTTAAATAGATCTTGCGAGAGTTCTCCAGAAGCTAACGCTTCTTTGACTGCACAATTTGGCTCTGATTCATGGCGACAATTTTTGAAGCGGCATTTTTCTGCTAAAAGTTCAATCATCTGGTAATGCCGATCTAATGAAGAAGCAGCAACCGTCTCCAAACTGATTTCTCTCATGCCAGGAGTATCGATGACCATTGCCCCATTTGGCAAGCGGAACAGCTGTCTACTCGTGGTAGTGTGACGACCACGCCCATCTTCTTCACGAATGGCTTTGGTTGTCTGCCGTTCGTCTCCTAGTAATTGATTGAGTAAAGAAGATTTACCAACCCCTGAAGAACCAATAAAGGCTACCACGCTTTCTGGCGTCAAAAATGGTTCGAATTGCGTCCGCTCATCTTTGTAGATGGTGGTAGCTAAAACCGGCAAAGCAAATGTCAGCTTGAGCTGGTTGATGATTGCTTCTGTTTCTGTTGTGTCCATCTGATCGATTTTTGTTAATACAATGACTGGATTGGCGCCACTGTTCCAAACAATCGTAACGAACCGCTCCAAGCGAGCGAGATTGAACTCTTCATTGGCGCTTGTTGTAAGAAAGACAGTCGTCACATTAGCAGCGATTCCTTGTTCGTCTGGTCGATTTCCAGCTACTTTCCGCTGTAAAAAACTTTTTCGCGGCAAGACAGTATCAATCAAAAATTGATTTTGATCATAACAATGCCCCATTACCCGATCGCCTACGATCGGATAGTCTTTCAATGCTGTTGCTTGCTGGCGAAACTTTCCGGAGACACGGGCATAACGTTCTTCTCCTGAAGGCAAGACTACTTTTGCCAGATCTTTCGCTTGAAAGATAACGATTCCTTGATTTTCCATGAATTCCCTCCATTTATGTTTGGAGGTGCCACTCTATAAAGGGAAACCTCCATGATCTTGACGTCCATTATAAGTATTCATATGACATTTCCCCTTTCGTGAGTAAATTCATCGATTGATGTATCTCTAGTATAGCATTTCTTGCGATTGTCAGACCAGCATTTCTTTTATAGCTGAATAATGAATGATAGCCGCAAGAAATGCTATGGAGCGTTGAAAATCCCTTTCAATGGCTTCAAAACTACTAAAACGAAAATGCTGAAATTCACACGATAGGCAGTCCCCTTTAAACTCCCTACATCCTCTACGATTCCTTCAAGATAGTTCCTCGCTCATTAAGCAATAAGCCTCTCCTAATATCACTGTTCTACTATTATCGTTGTTCCTTCCTATCTTCTTCTGAGATCCCCATTCTGGCCCTATCTCCCCTATACTCCTTAACTTTTAACCACGCACCCTATTTTTACCTATTAGTGAATAATCTTAGTTCTTTTGTGAATGATTCGTTATATAATAGTCTCTTTTTTATTTATTCATATAAGAAATAATTGGTAAAAAAAGTTTTTTTCTTTTCAACTGTTATTTAAAAAATGGTATGATAGCAGCAGAATATTTATTTTTTCCTCCTTTATTGAAACTCGCATCCACATCTTACGCTCGCGATTTTACAAAGGAGCAAACCATATGTTAGGAGAAAATCATGGCAAAGAAACTTCTTGGTACAATCAGTGGTCTTTTGATTGCTGCTGTACTTGGTATCAGCTTGTACACGCAAACCCAAAAAGACCCGAACCCCACTTCATCACCTGGACACTCATCTGCTATACAGGTGAAACAGTCGGAGTCTTCTAAAGCATCAGATTCGCATACAAAGGAAACCCAGTCAGCAAATGATTTAGCTGCATTGACGTATCAAGGGACACAAACCATTACTATCAACAACAATGTCCCCTCCTTCTCACAAGATACCCTCTCTACAAAAAATGGCGCCTGGGAAAAATATGGTGATCTCGATCACTTAAATCGAGCCACTTCTGCGGAAGCTATGCTGAATCAATCTCTGATGCCTACTGAAAAACGCGGGGATATCTCTAGTGTCACGCCTACAGGCTGGCACAATAAAAAGCTGAAAAAAGGTTATCTTTATAATCGAACTCATTTGATCGGCTTTGCTCTGGCGGGAGAAAATGCCAACTGGAAAAATCTGATCACAGGGACGCAACAGCTGAATAATCCCGAAATGTTACGCTATGAAATGGATATCAAATACTATTTAGAACAAGATCCCAGCCATTATGTTCGTTATTCGGTGACTCCTATTTACCGCGGTGATGAATTAGTGGCACGAGGCGTTCAAATGCAAGCCCAATCGATTGGCGATGATACGATCCGCTTCAATATTTATATATTCAATATTCAAGATGGTGTGACGATCCATTACCACGATGGGACAAGTGTACTTTCTGAAGAAGCATCTGATACGACTAGCACTTCGGCAAAAAACACTACATCGAATGTTGCTGAAGATGAAAAAGAATATGTAGATGCGAAGGGAAATGGTCTGATCAAAGGGTCAAAAAATGGCATTTATCATCTGCCAGGTACGAGAGGCTATGAACAGACGACAAATCCAAAAGAATGGTTCAAAACGATTGCGGAAGCCAAAGCTGCTGGTTATCGAGCACCAAAATAAAAAAGCCATAGGCTTTTTTATTTTGAGAGCATCCCTATTCGTCACGTTAGCCTTATAGCGCTTGCTCGTAACTTGATTTTTGTAACTCTATCAAATAGTTATTTCCTGCTTCTGTTAAACGCAATGTGCGTGATTTTGGAAATTTCTCTCTCGTGATTAGGCCTCTATTTTCCATCCGAAGTAGATGACGGTGAATGAGAGAAGTTGATTTGATTCCTTCATGGGCACAAATTTCCCGAATAGATGGTGCTCGTTTCTGTTCTTGCTGATAAGCATCAATAAATAATAAGATCCGATCTCTTCTAATCATATTTTCCTCCAGGGGGTAGAAGACAAAAGCAACGGACAATTGAAAAACCTAAGCATTTATTTCCTATAGGTAATATTATAAATGAAAAATTCCCTTGGAACAACAGTTTTTGAAGAAGTCGCTGGCTTTTCATCGCATTTGTTTTCTTTTGACTTTATGATGAAAAGAGTAGAAGAAAAAAGTGAGGCGTTGGTATGAGTTTTGGCGAAAATCTAAAAAAATTCCGAGAAGAAAAACAGCTCGGCGTCAATCAGTTGGCTTTGAAATCTGGAGTCAGTGCAGCGCAAATTTCCCGCTTTGAAAACGGTAAGCGTAAGACACCCCATGTAGATACTGCAAAAAAATTGGCAAAAGCACTTTCAGTCCCATTGCCTTTATTGATTGGTGAATCCGTTTCATATGATGAATGGGATTATGACGAAAATCAACGGCGAGTGGCCAATCAAATCAAAGATATGACCGAGGAAGAAATCACGGATATCTTAGAATATATCGCTTTTGTTAAGCAAAAAAATAGAAAACGCTAATTGAAAAAAGCCATCTGACTCTAAAAAAATTAGAATCAGATGGCTTTTGATCGACTCTCTGACGAAAATTACCAGAAATGAAATTACCGTGGATAAATCGCTTGGATACTGTCTTCAAGAATCTTCATTTGTACTAGGGTTTCTTCGTCTTTGACTGTTTTAGGTTTTCCATTAATAATCGCTTCATACAGTCCGGCATAAACACGGCTATAGTCTCCCACTTCAGAAACTACTTTTTCCTCATGATAGATTCCTTCATCATCATAATACGTCAGACAGCCATAATGTTCAGGAAGATCAATTCCAAAGTCCGCATGATCAGGCATATAAAACATTTTTAAATGCTCTTCTTGGCGATCTTTGGTTTGTTTGACAAACATGCCTTTCTTGCCATAAACGACAAAGCTTGGTCGTTCTTTGATTCGGAAATAGCTTGATTTGATCGATACCTTTAAAGGACCATAGAAGAAATCCAGATCGAAATAATCGTTCATGCGATTCGGACCTAAAAGTTGGCGAACTTCTGAATGGTATGTCTCTGGTTCGCCGAAATAAGACAGCACTTGATCGATGGTATGACAAGCATGTCCATAAAGATAACTACTATTTAATGAGAATTCTTGTGTATTTTCTGGAATTTCGGGGCGATAATAGTCATAGTGCATTTCTACTTCAAGTAAATCCCCTAGAACGCCACTTTCAATAACTTTTTGGACAGTCAGAAAGTCAGAATCGTAGCGGCGATTTTGATAGCATTGAATCAACAGTCCTTTTTCTGCAGCCAAGTCAAAAAGCTCTTGAGCTTGTGCATATGTTTCAGTAAAAGGTTTCTCTAGCAATACATTCTTTCCGTGAAGCAATGCATCCTTGGCAGTTTCAAAATGCAGATGGTTAGGAGTAGTCACAACGACTAATTGAATCGCTGGATCATCATAGATATCGTTGATATCTGTTGTGTAGGTCGTTCCAGGAAGTTTTGCCCAAGTATCACGAATCACTCGGGAATAGATTGTTTTCACGTGGATTTTATCGGATAATTTAGTAGCAAACGGTAAGTGATAGCGATTAGTACTTTTTCCATTGCCAATATAAGCAATTGTTAGCATAGTTTAAAGCCCCCATTTTTCATGATAGTTCCATTATAGTCAAACAAACGATCAGATGGAAGCAAGAATCCTTCTCGCCGCCTATTTGTATGTCTCCTTAATTAACTAATGAAACAAAGCGCTTATCATTTTGAAACGAATAGGCTATGATTGATTTAAAAAGGAGAAAACGATGAGATGTCCTTTTTGTCAGATCGCAGCCAGACTGCTTCCTGCAACAATCATTTATGAAAATCAATGGACAATGGCGATTCTTCCTAAAAATCCTGCTGTAGACGGTCACCTCTTAGTTATACCGAAACAACATGTGACTTCTATTCTTGCTTGTGACGAAGACTTGTGGGTGCAAGTTACCAAGACAGTAAAAAAAGTGGCAACAGATTGCGTGAAATCTGGTAACTTTGAAGGTATCAATTTCTTAAGTGCCCATGGCGCTGCTGCCCAACAATCCGTCAATCATCTGCATATCCATTTGATTCCTCGAAAAGAAGGCGACGGCATCAATACTTGGCCCGATTTTCATGACAGTAAAAAGTAAGAAGGTTATTAATGAGTCGTCAATTGAACAATGAAAGTGAGAATGAACAATGGATATCCAGCTAGAAAAAGTTACCTACCAAACATTACCGATAGCGTATCAGATACAAAAAGAAAGTTTTAAACAGCTGTTTGAACACTATCAGGATAGAGAAACCTCCCCTTATCTGGAAACGTATGAGAATTTCTCTAAAAAGTACCAACGAGAGAATAATTATTTCTATTTGATCCAAGCTGACGGATCAGCAGTAGGGTTTGTACGAATCGTTCTATCAGAAGCCCCGGCGTTGATAGCTCGAGTGGCCCCCATCTGTATTTTGCCTGCTAATGAAAATCATGGGATTGGTAAAATGGCCATGCAGTTAGTCGAAGCTAGATTCTCGTCTATTAAGACATGGCAGTTAAGTACGATTTTGCAAGAAACCCGCTTACTTTCATTTTATCAAACACTCGGTTATCAGCTATCAGATCGTACGAGTCCGATTGTGTCTGGTATGGATCGTGTATTTCTTACCAAACACATCCACTAAAACTCATTACTTATTGTCTTTTCTCCCCATTACCTATAACAGAGCCTCTCAAAGAGCGACTATCATCGGCAATTTTGTTTACATAATATTATACTGGTAAATAAAAAACACTTCTTGTTTCATTGATACTTTTCGAGAGAAAGTTCACATGAGTTTGACGAAAAGGTCTCATACAAGCGTTTTTCAGAGGCATTCATTCGTTTTTCTCAACTAGCTTTTATCAGTTTCTTTCCTTATTTATGCAATTTCTTCTCTAGTCCCTTTTCATCATCCTCCTATAATGTTGCTGATCTTATGTTATAATTAATTATGTATTTTAAAACTAGATAATTACTATAAGAGAAGGTGGATTTATGGAACAACATCAACCATCCTGGATAAAACTGCTTTTTTTCTTTTTGATTTTTATGGGAGCAGATCTTATGAAACAGGTTATTGTTCATCATTTCGCTTGGCTAGACGTGCTGCAATTAATGAATTTCCTAGTATTTATTCTACTCTCCTTTTTCATTCGCCAGTTACCTTCTACCTTGCGAAAGATTCTGATTGGTACTTATCTTTTTATTATCGGTGGAATCATGTCTCTTTTATTTGGAAATCCCTTTGAACTTGCTTCATGGACACTCTACTTCGTGGGTGCGTTTTTTGGTACATTTTTGTGGGATCATTTTTGTCAACGATTTAGACTTCGTTGGTTTACTGATAAAATAATTCGTTAAAGGAGCGAATTTCGATGGATTGGCGCAATGATCGGATCAAAGCTTGTCAAAATGGCACAAATCCCATGTTAATGAAGGAATTATCGGGTGGTTTTGCGGTTTTTGGCGATACCCAATTTTTACCAGGCTACTGTGTGTTGTTACCTAAAAAAATCAGTCAGAAGCCTAAATGATTTATCACTGGAAGAAAGACAAGAATTTCTCGTCTCGATGAGTGTTCTGGGTGATGCCATTTTAGCCGCCTGTTCGCCACTGCGAGTCAATTACGATATTCTTGGCAACACGGATCAATTTCTTCATGCACACGTTTTTCCACGATATTCTTGGGAGACCGAAGAGCGTCGTTCAAAACCTGTTTGGCTATATCCAGCAACATATTGGACATGTCCGCAGAATACCTATGATAAAGAGAAACATCACCTCATTCGTCAGCGAATCACGACTTCTTTGACTGAATCCGTTCCCAGTGATCAATGAGAGCTCTTGACCAGGAGCTTTTTTGTTGATAAAAGAATTTTTCACAACTCTGATAGAAAACAGTTGAGACGTCCGTATAATAGACAAAGAGGTGAAAAAATGAACGATCATCAAATGATTCATTTGATCAAGAACAAAGATTATACCGGCTTGGAACAACTAATTGATAGCTACGGCTCAAGTATTCTTATGACCATCCATCGAATCTTACAAGCCCCTCATGAACAAAGTGAATGGTCAGATGTAGCAAATGAAGTATTTTATGAAATCTGGCAAAAAATTGAGACCTATGATCCTGAGAAAAGCAGTTTTATCACTTGGATCTTGCTGATTACTCGAAGCCGCGGAATCGATCGCAAGCGTAAGTTAAATAAAGCATTTCAACAAGAAAGTATTGAAGAATATCAAGAGCTAGCTATTACGGAATCCCCGTTAAGTGAAGAAGAATTTCTGATTTGGCTCGAAGAGTTATCCCAAGTCGATCAACAAATTTTTCTTTTATATTATTTTTATCAAGAAAGTCCAGAAGAGATCGCGCAACAACTGGATTTGCAGACAACTGCTATTTATAATCACTTATCTCGCGGCAGAAAATTGTTGAAAAGGATTTGGAAAGAAAGGATGAATCGAGATGAATTTTAAACAGATCGTTGATTCAGAAAATCGTCGTCTCAGAAACGAAGTAACGCAAGATGAAAAAAATCGTCTTTTAGCTAATGGCAAAACATATATCTTTTTTCAAGAATTGATGACTGAAATTCAATCACTCTTAGATAAAGACGAAACAGTTCAAGGCTATCTCCCTCTCTCAACCTCAGGTAATCTTGCAATCAGTAATCAAGGGATTGCTGGTTTGTCTTATGCACGTACAGAAAGAGCAAAGCAATATGTCGCACAGTTCAATGATACTCGGAGTAATCGTCTCTTTGTTTTTACAGAAAAACGGATCCTTTTTCTTGTGATCATCGACTTTTTAGATGATCAAAGCTATTTCAGTTACCCCTACTCCTCGATTCCGGCATTTTCTTTGAAGACGCGCAAATTGAATCGCTTTGAGAAACCAGAAGACGAGGAAATCATGTTTTGGGCTTACTTTGATTTTCAATCGGGTAGCCATATTTTTAGTGATGTATTGACAAAGAAAGACTATCAATTGTTTCAACATTTTCATGACACGATTCCGGCACTCAAAAAAATTCCAATCACTGAAAAAATCCACCGCAAAAATCCCTTAGATTACGTAATCAGTAATTGGCATTTCAATTATCGATTGATGATATTCGTCAATCTTTTACTGATTCTTTTAGCTATTGGGTTAGTCTTGGGGATCGTCTTTGGGATTGGGATTTTTAAAGACTGGTACTATCGTGATTTGATTGGGTTTGTTGATCAGAGGTCATTTTTTGTCCGATAAATATGTTATAATAGTCAAAAATTAATGAGAGAAGGTCTACCCGTTTTATGAAAAGAAAGTTACTAGTCCCATTGCTGCTATCCTTGCTATTAAGCGGCTGTTCTACAAAAGTACCAGAAGAAGCAACCGCATCTTCGAGCAGCCAAAAACAAATGACTAGCGAAACCGTGGAATCATCGCAATCTTCTCTTTCAGATACAACAACTGTTACGAGGGCTTCTGCTAGCGGGTCTACCAGTGAATCGGTATCAGAGACGGAGTCACCAAAGACTACAGAAACAGCAAGCGCATATCCCTATCAAGTAGATATGTCACAACAATCCAATGTCCTAACATTTTCTTTTGAAGGATTCAACGTTCCTGACACTGTTACTATTGATCAGAGCAAAGAGGAAGTTACTTTTGAAAGTTCTACACCCGATGATTCCGTGACTAGCCGCTACCGAGCAACGATCGCAACGGTTCCCACAAAAACAATTCGTGTTTTTAGTGTAGGAACGAATCAAATTCGTGAAGTCAAAGTGAACACGCAAATCTCAATCGGTAAAGTACTGGGTGGAACCCAAGATCGCAAAGACCACCATGGTACAATGTATTTGTTTTACAACCATGATGGTGGGCTTTCCCTAGCAACGCCGAACTATGCTGGCAACGTACCTGCAGATCAGATGGATGTCATGCAGGAAGTTCTTCCCTAAATCACTTCAGAAGAACCTAACTTTCAGAACCTTAGCTTGACTATATTGCAGGAATAATCAAAAATTTGTTGTGGAGGAAAATCAATGAATCTCAAACGTTTTGTACAATTGTTTATTTGCTATTTCGTATCTATGGTAGTTGCTGTTTTACTGACCAACTTATTCAATATTTCAACTATGCCATTTTATTTGTTGGTGGCCTCTATTATTGGGTATATCACATTAACGATCCCATTAGTAGTCATGACGATCAAGAAAAACAAATAGTTCCGAGAGTGGATTTTTTTGAAAGGAGCATCAGATGATTGGCAATGTTCGTTATCTACCAAGAAAGTTAAGAAAATGGTACATTCTCTATCTTATCTTTCTGATACTTATTTATGGCTGGTTGTTGTTTACTGATCAGTCAGCGGTACCTGCTGTCGCTATTCTTCTCGTTCTTTTTGCAATCGAACTTACATTTATGTGGCATTCAGAAAATTCTTTTTTAGGCAGTGTTCTGGTTGCTTGTCTGCTCTATGGCATCTGGAGCCTACCTTTCTAGCTTCGGTGATTAGTTTTCATTTATTCGTATCGAAAGTGAATCGGAGAAGCTAGCATAGAAAATTTTCTTAAAAAAATACCCAGAGGAAAGAGCAAGTCATGACGTTGTCATTGACGATAGGTCTTTGCAGTAATGCAAATACTGAGGGCTTTATTCCTTTGGGTATTTTTTGTTCATTTTAACTAATTTAACTTAGTGAGTGACAAACAATTATTGCTCTCGTTCAACAAGTCGGTAATAGACTTTTGCTGTGATAAGGTATACCAACAGATAAATGACTGCGAAAAGAGCAACTGATACAACAGTAACACTGATCAGTAGATTGCGGTCGGTCAACCCGAAAAGCAAAAGCAGCTTGCGAATCATAGGAAACGCGAATGCAAGGTGGATGATCGCAGCTACCAATGGAAAAGAAAAAATCATCAATACTTGTTGTTGGATCACTTGCTTGACTTCTTTATGACTTAAGCCAACTTTCTGTAAGATCTCAAAACGTTCTTTGTCTTCTATTCCTTCAGAGACTTGCTTGTAATAGATGATTAATGTAGCTGCCAAAATAAAGATTAGTCCAAAAATCAACCCTAAGAAAAAGAATCCTCCCGTAAACGTTTTGGTCTGTACTTGGAAGAGATCTTTTGATTCAATGCGTGCATTCGGATCAGCTGCTTGAAGGTCCTTTCGTATCTCTTTGCCCCTTGTTTCTCGATCACTGGTTTCAGGCACTTGGAAGTCAAAAACAGTAGTGATCACTGGTTGTTGATAGATGAGGAAATCTTTTTCCTGATACCAACTAGTTAATTTCTCAGAAAGCCAAGTATCATCGACTACCACCACAAGTTGTTGAACAGGATTTTCCACTTGAGTAAAAGGTGGCAGCTCAGTTAGTGATCGAAGAGTGAACTGACTATTATCGATCGTCAGCTCTTTAGGCAACGCTTGATGGGTCCAAGTTTCTGGAAAAACCAACAATTCATCTTTTTCTGGTCCTTCTTTTCCTGTGATTCTTTGGTACTCCGTACTAGTAACAAATGTGAGAAAGACCGCTTTTTCTAAATTCTCGCTGTTATCTTCAAAAGTCGTTGAAGGAGTAAGTGTGTTTCCCTCAACCGTAAAAAGTAAGTCTCTAGTAGCAGTGACTTGTTTCCGGTTTTTGAGCGTTACTTTATTTTCAAGACTATCGATGGCTTGGTTCAATTGTTGCGGATTCGCCTCTGACTCGATCTGAAAGTCATAAGGAAATCGTGTTTCCACCACATTCTTCTGTCCGAAATAAAGACTAGCTGTTGTGGCAACAGTCACTAAAACCATTGTCGACAAAATACAAATACTTGCTAGACCTGCTGCATTTTGTTTCATTCGATAAAGCATCGTTGATACATTGATGAAATGGGTCGTCTGATAATAATAAGTGGATCGCTTTCTTAAAAATTGCAATGCTTTAATACTACCGGAAATAAACAGGAGATACGTTGCAACGATCACAAGAATTACAGCAACAAAAAAGAGGGCCAACGCGCTGATGGGCGACTTGATTGTGACAGAAATCGTATACCCCACCACTAGACAGATGGACCCTAGAAGGGCTAAAAAGCCTTTTGCGCGCGGCTCTTGTTCATTGCGCTTACTACCTTGCAGCAGTTCGATCGGCTTGGTCCGCCGGACTTGCAGCATATTGAATAGAAAAAGGCAGCCATAGACCATCAAAAAGTAAAGGATCACAAGACCGATACTTTCTACAGAAAGTTCAAAGACGAAGGATTCTCCCACCTCTAGAATTCTTTTTAAAATCAAGAACCCTAATCGTGCAAACAAAAGACCTCCAACTAGCCCTGCGGCCAGACTGATGAGGCAGCTATAAAAAAGTTCCCAAAAGACCACTAACGCAATTTCTCGTTTCCCTAATCCTAGAACATTGTAAAGTCCAAATTCTTTTTTTCGTTGTTTGATCAAAAAGTTATTGGTGTAAAACGAAAAAATGGCGGCGAAAATCATTAAAATGATATTTCCTAGTCGAAACATAAAAATAGCACTTTGACTGCTTGGCAGTTTATTCATCCCTGGATTATTTACAATGATTTGTGTCATCATTATCACTGCAACTAGAAGACTCATGGACAGTAAAAATGGAGTATAAGCTTTGGTGTTTTTTCGCAAATTGGAAAAAGCGATTTTTTGAAAGAACATTCCTTACTCCTCCCTTGCAAAGACAGCTGTCATGGTTTCCGAGATTGCTTCTAGAAAAGCGCTATTCGTTCGTTCCCCGCGATAAAGCTGATGGAAGACGTGACCGTCTTTGATGAATAATACTCGTTGCGCGCGGCTTGCGGCAATGGCACTATGAGTAACCATGATGATCGTTTGTCCATTCTGATTGATTTGCTGAAACAACGTCAGCAATTGATCGGAAGTTTTTGAATCTAGCGCCCCAGTTGGTTCATCTGCTAGTAAGAGATCCGGCTTTGTGATAATCGCGCGTGCGACAGCTACCCGCTGTTTCTGGCCGCCGGATAATTCATATGGATAGTGTTGTAACAAGTCAGTAATCCCCAGTATCTGCACTAATGGTTGCAGCCGTTGGTCCATTTGTTTGACCGGCACTTTCGATAAGACTAATGGTAATAAGATATTGTCTTTGACAGAAAAAGTATCCAATAAATTGAAATCTTGAAAAACAAAGCCCAAATGATCTCGGCGAAAACTTGCAGCGTCTTTTTCTTTGATGGTCGTCAAATCGATACCATTAAGCGCTAATTCTCCCGCTGTCGGTTGATCTAATGTGGCCATCAAGTTCAGCAGGGTGCTTTTCCCAGATCCTGATTCCCCCATAATGGCGACATATTCGCCTTCTTCTACTGAAAACGTGATATTCTTCAATGCTTCGACCGGCTGGCCGTTCAACTGACTTTGATAAACTTTTTTAACTTGTTGAATGTTTAATAGTGGCATTGTTCTCTCCCCCTTCTTTTTTAGCATAAGCTGTTTAGAAGAAAAAAGCGACTTACAATAAAAAACGCAAACTTACAGTGTTGAAAGTTTGCGGTCAAATAAAATTTTTAGTGGGAAAATGGATCGTCACCGTAGTCCCCTTCCCTACTTCGGAGTCAATCGTTAGCTGACATCCGATTTTTTCTGCTGCTTGCTGGCTCAAATATAATCCTAATCCGCTAGCACGCTGCTGAAAGCGTCCATTTTGTCCTGTATAACCTTTTTCAAAAACCCGCGGCAAATCTTCTCGACGAATACCGATCCCTGTGTCTTGAATCAAAAGACAATTGTTTTCGGTAAAAATCCGGATTCCGCCTTTTTCTGTATACTTCAGGCTATTAAAAAGCAGCTGCTCAAAGATAAAAGTCAGCCATTTTCGATCCGAAGTAACGGTCAAGTCGATAGCCAAATCTAGTTGCAAGTCTTTTTTTGAAAAAAACAAGGCATATTTTTTGATTGCTTGGTGAATGAGAGGTGCTAATACAATCGGTTCAAAAACAAAGTCATCATTTTTCAAGTTTTGTCGTAAATAATTCAGCATCATTTGCAAATAATCATTCACTTTAAATAGTTCTGCTTTGACTTCAGTAGGCGATAGTCCATCACTTTGCACTAACAAATCCATCGCTGCTAATGGTGTTTTGATCTGATGCAGCCATAATCCGAAGTCTTCGTAGATTTCTTCATTCTTCAAGGACGCTTGATACTCGGAGGCGGTTTTTTCTTTAGCTTGTCGTTTGATTAGCTGCTGGTATTCTTCTTCGATACTGTTTCGCGCAATCGGCAAGAAAGTCAAAGCTGCTTCAGTGATCATTTTCTTGGCTAATAAGTTTTGTAACTGACGTCTTTTTTGTAGATAACGCATATATTGCCAGACAGAGAAAATACCTAAAATCACTCCCGTGAAAATCACATAATCGATGAAGGGCTCTAAAGGAAGCTCATGGAGAAAGAACAAGCCTAAAAGACCGCTACTAAACAAGATCAAAAACAAATAGAACTTGCCGTAAAGCAAAAAATACTCTTTTAAGTTAATCATAGGCTTGTTCCTTTTCAATCAAATAGCCTTTGTTTTTCACTGTTTGAATCAAATCAGACAATCCAGTTTGACTCAATTTCTTTCGCAAGCGGGTCATGTTAACGGCTAATGTATTATTATCAATAAATTCTTCGCTATTCCAAAGCATTTCAATAATCGTTTCTTTGGGAACGATTTTCCCTTGCTGTTGCAAAAGTAAGGAAAGGATTCGAGATTCGTTTGGCGACAGCGGCAAAGATTCCGTTTTACTTTTCAGCAAATTTTCTATTGGATGAAAAGTGACTTCTCCTAATGAAAACGTCTGGACTTGTTGATGGGTATATTGGTAGCTGCGGCGCAACAGTGCTTGGATCTTAGCCAAAACAAACACCAAATCAAAAGGTTTTGTTAGATAATCATCGGCTCCCATGTTCATTGCCATGATTTGATTCATTTGTTGATCCATTGAAGAAAGAAAAATGATTGGCACTTCAGAAATGTTACGAATTTCTTGGCACCAATGGTACCCGTTGTAATAAGGCAAAGAAATGTCCAAAAGAACCAAGTCGGGACTTACCGCACGAAACTCCTGCAAAATTTCAGCAAATTTTTTGGCGGGATAACACTCATATCCCCATTGTCTTAAATAATCAGCTAGTACTGAAACGATCGTAGCATCATCTTCTACAAGGTATATTTTTTGCATGATTCTCTCCTATCACTAAATTGGTGAAGCTATCACAGACAGTGTACCAGAAAATAAAAAGAAACGTCTAGTTGAGATAAATCATTCTAGACGTTTCTTCAGTCATCCAATCTAAGGACTGGTTGGCATTTATTTACACTTTTTCACTCGATTCACTTTTTTTAAGTGCATTGCGGATCGATGGGACTTGCTTGATTTTCATTAGATCTAATAAGAAAGTAAATAGTGGGATCCCCACGATCAGACCCCAGATACCAAAGAGATGCTCACCCAGATATAAAACAATGAACGTATAGAACATGGGAATCTCTGTTTTATGGGACATCAGCCGCGGATTGAGAACATAGGACTCGAGAGCATGAACAAAAATAATGATTAATAAAACATAGACAACATCATTGAGTCCGCCAATCGTATAGGCAATAAAGGTCAATGGAATACAAGAAATGATGACTCCTGCTACTGGAATCAAGCTTAAGAAGAAAATCATCATGGCCAAACTTAACAGTTGAGGAAAGCCCATGACAGCTAAAGCAAGCACTGTGATCACTGTATTAACGATAGCAATCAATAGCTGGGTTTCGATCACACTTCCGAATGCGCGGGTAAATTTCCTTGCGAGATAATAAACATCCTCAAAAAACCAGGAAGCACTCCCTTGCAAAAAGAGCTGAGAAAATGCCACTGTTTTTTTGTTGTCAATCATAAAGAAGAAACTCAATAAGAAAGAGATCAATACAGTCAAAGCCAATTCACCGAAGTTATAAAGATAATTGATGACGACGACGACTCCATTCTGGATTTTTTGGACATAATCGCTTGTTTGCACCAAATGTAGCAAATACTCTAATAACTCATTGTTAGAGTCTGCTTTTTGATAAAAATCGGTCACTGACTTGACCAGTTGCGCGGATTGGTTCAAAAGAATCGGTGCATACTTGGTAATGACTAAGTAAACCAAAGCGACAACGATCAAGTACAACACGATTGAAAGAAGTTTGATTGACACATTCACTTTCTTGCGTATTAGCTGGACCAGTTTGTAAATCAAATAAGTAAAAATAAAGGTTAATAAAATAATAGTCATCATACTGCGAAGCAGAAATAAGATCCCACAAAGAAAGATCAGCACTGTCCAACGTCTTAATGGGACATTGGCAACAAACCGATGGTAGTAATTCATGAACACGCTCCTTTTTTCAAGTCGTCAATCAACGACTGTTACTTCATTCCCCAATTAATCTAACCACTTTTTGAAGCAATTATCAACTCTAATCAATTAAGAAGACTATTGTGGCTAGAGTCATCTGCTAAAGCAAAAGCAGCCTGCTATCAGTCAGCGGCAACTGGACCAAGTATTGTGAATGACGAACTGATGATTATTGTCAAAAGATAAATGGCTATTTTTTTGAAAAGTTTATGGTTGTTTTAAGATTACTATGACACAATAGACCTTGACATAATAATTTACAGTCTGTCTTAGCGGAAACTAAGGCAGACTCCTTTTTTATCAAAAAATGCCCTTTGTTCGATACAAACCGAACAAAGGGCATTTTAAACGATGCTATATTTATTCTTATCAGTAGTTACCCCTAGACGAATTATCTGCTTTCCTTAAAAGGATGCTCACTGTGCGACTAGCTCACTATGACTAAAGAGACAATTCTTGACGAACTTCTCGAAGAATGGCATCAACGGTCAACCCATTTTCTTGTAGCAACTCATTCGCTTGATAACGGTCATGAAAGGCTTTATCTAAACCAAAATTGACAATTTTGATCGGGGCTTTTCCTAAATAACTAGCGACAGTTTGTCCATAGCCTCCTTCAAGAAGGCCATCTTCAAGAGTGAGCAACAATTGATGTGTAGCGATTAAACCAGACAATGTGTCAGTATCTAATCCAGAAATAAATCTAGGATTAATGACCGTAGGTGTGATGCCTAGCTCTGTTTCTATCATGGCAGCTGCTTTTTTTGCCAGTCCAAGAGCATTTCCTACACCAAGTAAGGCAACTTTGCTGCCCGCTTGAATGAGTTGATTTTTGTTTAGCTGACTGTAATCCGTTTGATCGACATGACCTGATTCTAACGGACCAACAGGAACGCGAATTGCCACCGGATGTTGGGTTTGGTCAATGGACCAATCCAGCATTGCTAAATATTCTTCCTTATTGGTCGGTGCAAGATAAACAAGATTCGGAATATGACTCAAAAATGGAATATCAAAGATCCCTAAATGACTTTCATCATTCATACCATAAGCCGAAGCGCCATAAACTAAAATAGTTCCCGCCACATTGTTCAAAGACAAATCATGAGAGATTTGGTCAAAACTTCGTTGCATAAAGGTTGAAAAAACTGCCCAAACGGGTTTTGCCCCATTTTTTGCCAGACCGGCAGTCATGGTTGTAGCATGTTCCTCTGCGATCCCGACGTCAACAAATTGACTGCCGGCGATTTTTCGTTGTTCAGGGGTAAAAAGGATCATCGGTGTGCCAGCATTTACTGCAATGACTGTTGGATCCTGTGCCATTTTTTCTAAAAGATAATCGGTCGTTACCGTTGAATAGGTTTCTCCACCAGAATTTGCAAGATAATCCCCTGTTTTTAGACTAAATGGTCCACCAGCATGGAATTTCTCGCGATTTTCTTCGGCAAATTTGAAGCCTTTTCCTTTAACGGTCTGAATATGAAGGACAACGGGATGATCGCTGTCTTTCACTTGTTTGAATAGATGCATCAAGGCTGTCAGATCATTGCCATCAGCAAGATAATAGTAGTCAAACCCTAATGACTTAAAGAAATTGTTTTCCGCTTGACCATTGGTATCTCGCAATGCTCGTAGGTTATTGTAGAGACCTCCGTGGTTTTCCGCAATCGACTGGTCGTTATCATTTACGATCACGATGGTGTTTGTTCCAGTCTCCACGATATTGTTCAATCCTTCATAAGCCAGACCACCAGATAATGAGCCGTCACCAATGACCGCAATTACGTTCCCTTCTTCATTTTTTAAGTCTCGTGCTTTGGCAACCCCGTTTGCTAAAGACAATGACGTGGATGTATGCCCCACTGTAAACAAGTCATGGTCACTTTCTTTTGGATTAGTATAACCAGAGACATCGCTATAATGCGCTGGATCCCAGAAGGCTTGACCTCGCCCAGTCAACATTTTATGAATATAGGTTTGATGAGAAACATCAAAAATCATTTTATCTCTTGGAGAATCAAAGACAGCGTGTAAAGCAACCGTCATTTCGACAACGCCCAAATTCGGTCCGTTATGTCCTCCATGATGGCTGATTTTTTCCAATAACACGGTTCTTGATTCCTCACTAACTTGTTGTAGTTCTGCAGCGGATAGCTTCTTCAAATCTGCTGGATCTGTAATTGATTTTAATAACATCAAAAAACTCCCTTCTCTGTTTGATAGTATACTGCTTCACCTTCACTTTAAGTCAAGAAGTTTTTGAAACTTTTTCACGAAAGAAAACAACAGACAGGTAGAACACATGAACACAAAAAAGCCCCCCTTCAACTTGTTATGGTGCTCTGTTTTATCAGCAGAAAAGTTGAAGGAGAGACTCTTTCAAAATCATTCGTTATGAGACACGATCGTTTTCCAGCGTTAAATGATGTAAGTCAAATCACTTGCAGGAGTTGGATAGGCAAAGATCAGCGCTTCGATTTCTTGGTGAGTGAGCTGTTTTTCCAGAATCAAGTAGCACAAATTAATCAATTCATCTGCGATACTTGAAAGACAGGTAATCGCAATGATTTGTCCCTCTTGATTGTAAACAAGTTTAAGCATTGCAACAGGATCGTTGATGCGACGGTACGTAAACCAATCGGCAAGGTTGATTGTTTCACTATGGATCTGCGGATTTTGAGCAAGCTGTTTTTCACTTTGACCGATCCGAGCCAATTTCAACCCACCAAAGACGATTGTAGGAATCAGGGGATACGTGATTGCAGAACGAGAACCTTTTTGGCTCATTGAAGCAACCGCATATTTTGCTTCAAAACTTGAAACAGGCGTCAGTTTAGGTTGTTCCTTATCCAATACATCTCCACAGGCAAAAACTCGTGGATTCGTTGTTTGTAAATAGTCATTGACTTTGATCCCGCGTTTGGAGTAATCAACTCCTGCATTTTCTAAGTGCAAGGATTCAACATTTGGGATGCGTCCAGCAGCACTTACCACGTAATCGGTGTGCAGCTCAAAGCCTGTACCTTGCAGCGTGTATCCTTCATTGATTTGGCTAATGCTTTCAATCTCTACATTGAAATGAAAGGAAATTCCTTGCTTTTGTAATTGCTCAACAAAGGCATTCACCAATTCTTGATCAAATGCTTTCAGTGGTCTGTCGTTATGATGAATAATGTGTACCTCTGCGCCTGCTGCTTGAGCGATTGTCGCAAGTTCAAAAGCAACATACCCCGCTCCTAAAAAAGTGATTTTCGCGGGCATTTTTTCCATTGCAAGAAAATCGGTGCTTGTATGCAAATATTCTTGTCCTTTAATCGGGAGTAGCGCAGGTCGTTGTCCTGTAGCAATCAAGAACTGATCAGCTGAAACGATTTCTGAACCAATCCGTAGCGTTTGTTCATCGATAAATTCCGCTTCTCCTTCATAGGTTGTGATTCCAGTATCCACTAAGCCCTGCTTCGTCTGTGTGGGAACAGTGTCCGTGTAACTGCGCTTAAAAGCCATCAAAGTTTTCCAGTCAATACCAAGCTCTCCAGTGATCCCTTTTCCTGCTAAGTGAGCAGCCTTAGCTTTTGCTTCAACGGCACTCATTAAAATCTTCTTGGGGTCGCACCCGCGATTGGGGCAAGTTCCTCCCCAGAGATCGGCTTCAACGATTGCGACAGTTTTCCCTTGCTCACTGAAAGAATAGGCCGCAGCAGTTCCAGCTGGTCCACCACCCACAACGATTACATCATAGTTTTGCATCTTGCTCCTCCTGACTCAAAAAATGAAAGATATCTGTACGGCTCACTTCACCAATCGCTTGTCCTTGTTCTGTAACAACCAGATGTTCGTGGTTGGCCAAGATTTCATATACTTGTGAAAGAGGGACCTTTACATCGAGGGACATTCCCTCTCGTGTAGTTGGTTGTTGGTAGTAACCAGCATCAATAATCGCTTGAAGACGTTGTTCTTGCTGCGCTCCTTGTGTTTCATCAAAAAAGGCGCGAACGAAATCCGTTTTTGGCTCTGTACGTATTTTTTCAGGCGTATCACATTGTACCAGTCTGCCTTCATTCATCACACCGATTCGATCCCCCAATTTTAAGGCTTCATTCATGTTATGGGTAACAAAGACGATCGTATTGCCTAATTTTTTATGCAAATCTAATACGAGATCCTGAAGATTGGTTCGAGAAATCGGATCAAGGGCACTAAAAGGTTCATCCATCAATATGATGTCCGGTTCTGCGGCCAACGCTCGCAAGATCCCGATCCGCTGGCTTTGACCACCTGAAAGTTCTGCCGGCATCCGTTTTTTGAACGTCTCTGGTTCAAGTCCAACCTCAGTGAGAAGTTCATCGACACGTTGATTGCGACGATTTTTATCCCAACCGAGCATTTCTGGAATGATTTCAATATTCTCCTTGACGGACATCGTTGGAAACAAAGCGATTTGCTGCAACACGTAACCAATTTTCCAACGTAACTTTTGGAGTTGATAGTCTTTCACTCGTTTTTGTTTGAAGTAAACATTGCCTTCCGTCGGTTCGATCAGCCCATTGATCATTTTAAGGGAGGTTGTTTTTCCGCTTCCTGAGGGACCTACTAAGACAAAGATTTCTCCTTGATGAATGGAGAGATCCAATTCTTTTAATACGACTTGCCCCTCGAATTCTTTGGCAACTTGTTTAAATTCGATAATTGGTTCCATTTAGTTTCCCTCCCCAATAATCTTTTCTTTTTTTAGAAATTCACGAGCAACATCTGCCGGTTGTTTTCCTTCCACATTCACTTGATAGTTCATGTCAATCATCTGGTCCTCTGTGATTTTTCCTGATAGTTTTTCCAATGCTTTGACGACTTGCGGATGATCGGCAGCAAATTCATCTTTCATCAATGCGGCTCCTTGATAAGGTGGAAAGAGCTGCCGATCATCTTCTAAAACGACGAGATCGTATTGTTTGATCTCACTATCTGTCGAATAAGCATCGATCACATCGACATCCTTGCTTTGGATCGCTTGATAGCGCAGTGCCGGTTCCATGCTTTGGACAGAATCAAAAGTCAGCCCGTACTGTTTTTGGATCCCGCGATAGCCATCTTCCCGATCAATAAACTCTAAAGTAAAACCAGCCCGAAGCTCTGATTCATGAGCAACTAATTCAGAAATCTTTGTTATACCCAACTCTTCTGCTTGTTCACGACGCATGGCTAAAGCATAGGTGTTTTCGTAGGTCATCGGCTCTAACAGGCGCATATTAAACTGGTCGCTAAGCAGTTTTGTTGCTTCTTGATAAGTTGATTCTGGAGAACCATCGATTTGGGTATTTTCTGGGACTTTGACTAGACTTTCTAATACTGTTCCCGTAAACTCGGGATAAATATCGATCTGGTCATTTTCAAGGGCACTAAATAAGAAACTTGTTTTACCAAAGTTTGGTTTGATCTCGACAGTTAAACTAGGATCTTCTTCTTCGATCACTGCTTGATACATATTGATAAGGATATCTGGTTCTGAACCGAGTTTACCAGCAATCGTTACCGTTTTATTTGAAATAGGATTATACTGTGCGAAAAGAATTCCGCCGATGCCAAGAAAGATGACACCTAAAGAGATCAGTGTGGTTTTCATACTGCGGTTTTGTAAAAAACGAATCAATCCACTGAATAAGATTGCTAATAGAGCCGAACTAACCGCCCCTATGAGTGTCAAACTCGGATCATTACGGTCGATCCCTAACAAAATGAAGGTTCCTAAGCCACCAGCACCAATCAATGCTGCCAACGTGGCCGTTCCAATGATCAACACCAATGCTGTACGTACCCCAGAAATGATGACAGGCATTGCAATAGGTAACTCAACTTTGAAGAGTTTTCGCAAGCGAGACATACCGAATGCATCCGCCGCTTCTTCAATCGACGGATCGATTTCGGAAAGCCCAATATACGTGTTTTGAAAAATTGGCAGTAACGCATAAACTACCAATGCTATTAGAGCTGGAACGGTGCCAATACCAACAAAAGGAATCAATAATCCCAATAATGCCAATGATGGAATTGTTTGTAGAATACTTGTGATCTGTAAAACAAATTCTGCCATTCGTTTCTTTTGGCTCAACAAGATTGCTAATGGAATAGCAATTAAAATGGCTAAAATCAACGCACTCAGCGAAATGGCCAAGTGTTGAAAGATTGCCTGCAGCAACTCCTCCTTTCGCTCGCTAAACGTTTGAATGATTTCATTCATATATTCTATCCTCCACTTTTCTAGTATGCCTTAAGTATAGCTGAATGCCCAAACGCAACAAAAAGATTCGCTCAGCAGGATTGGGATAAAAGTTGGACTTTCGCATCTAAATAGGATCCATTATTTCCTGTCATTCTGTTACAATAAGTCTAAAAGAATGAGGTGCTCCTATGCCATTACTGGTTTTGATTGGTGCTCAGGCTGTTGGAAAAATGACTGTCGGTCGCGAACTTGAAAAAAGAATTGATGGTAAATTACTATTTAATCATCAAACTATTGATTTATTTGCCAATTATCTTGGGTATACGCCTGCAGCATTTAAGTTGTCTGATTCCACCAGGATCGAACTTTTCAAAGCATTTGTTGCTGGTGAACACAATACAGTTAAGACAATCATATTTACTGTTTTAGTGGGATTTGATCAGAAAGAAGATATTGCTTTTTTACACAAAATTTCTGAGATCTTTCTACGCGCTGGACAACCGGTTTATTTTGTTGAACTTGTTGCGCAATTAGAGGAGCGCATCGCCCGTAACCGTCAGGAAGCACGTTTAAAAGCGAAGCCGTCAAAACGGGATCTTGCTTTTTCGCACCAAGAACTTCTTACTTTTAATGAAAAATACCGTTTGGAAAGCCATTCGACGGAATTGGCAGCCCTTTTTCCAAAAGTAAAAACGATGAAAATCGACAATACTGAGTTGTCACCCGAAATGGTCAGCCAGAAAATTATTGCGAACTTCCAACTTGAATGAAAGACAAGAAGGACACTAATCTTAGGAAAGCAGATTAGTGTCCTTCTTTATTCTTATTTTTAGTCAAACATCCGATGTCTCTGTGAAAAAACCATCAGCAAAAGAAAAGACTTCCCCAAGCTCTTCTATTACTGATAGTTATTAAAATTCACGTTGCCTTTTTATGATAAGCGACGTGTATTGACACTACCAAATCTATTTTTTCATTCCCTCATGAATGTTATGACTATCGTGTAGAAATGAATAATCAGTTGATTGGAGTTTCCTTCTATAAAACTATCTTTCTACCTACTATCCTATCACTTTGGGAAAAAATAGCATAATCACTTTTTGCACTGGAACATGAAAAAAAAGAAATTAAAGACTTTATCACTTATTTTATTCTCAGTACTTGAAAATCTACTCGATCTAACCGATCAATCGATCGTACTAACTCCTGTCACTGGTACAAGCATTTCTAAGTTCATTGACCATGGACAATCAGGTCAATCTGCATATATCTATATTAGTACTATTGATTATTTCTCCCTTATAGTCTTATAACCTTTTCAAGGCTGCGCTGCTTATTTGGCGATTGAAACGTTACGTGATTTTTTTAGTTGAACATAAGCAATATTCAAAATAAAGCCGACGACTGCCAAAGCGATCGCTGTATAGAATGCATTTGTAAAATCTCCATTGTTGCTAGCGGCCATTCCAGCTGCTACTCGTGGTCCAAAGAAAGCAGCAGTAGAATAACCAACAAAGACGATCCCATAGTTGACTCCTTGATTAGCTGGTCCGTAATTTTCCATTACGATCGATGGGAAAACGCCCATCACTCCGCCAAAGCAGAGTCCTAACCCAATGATTCCCGCTGCAAAGATCATCGCTGCACTTGAAAGTGTTAAAACGAGTAAAGATAACGCAACGACACCGTAAATGATCATCAATGTATTGGAACGCCCAATCTTATCAGAAACTGTTCCCCAAATCACTCGACCTAAGCAATTGCTTAAAGAATATAGACTAACATAAAAAGCGGCTGTTGTAGCTGTTAATCCGAACATTTCCTGCCCAATCACAGCAGCATTGGAAGCAATCATCAAACCAGAAAATGCACCAACACCGAGCATCAAAATAATCAAATAAAAAGCAGGTGTTTTCATCATCTCTTGCCAGGAATAATTTACTGCGGTTCCTTTAGCCGCAGAAGTTTGTGGGACCCATCCTGCTGGCCGATAATCTGCAGGGGCTTTTTTGATAAAGAAACTTGCCATAACAACGACGATCATATAAGCAATGCCGATAAAACGAAAAGCGGTCAACACATCTCTTGATTCAATAATTGCATTCGCGATCGGTGCGGCGATAATGGCTGCACCGCCCATACCTGCAGTGATCAATCCTGAAGCAAGTCCACGTTTGTCTGGGAATAAACGAATCGTATTACTTAAGCAAGCAGAATAAGCAAATCCTTGACCAAGACCTGAAAGCACACCATAAGTTAGATAGAGCATCCCAGGTGATTCCACAAATCCAGTTAAGAAGAAACCTAGCGCAAATAATAAACCACCAAAAGTAATCGTCCATTTTGCCAATCCACGGTCGGTCAAGAATCCTCCTAAAATCATTGTGATAGGTCCGACAGCAGCATTGATTGTAAATGCCAGCATGATTTCTTCCATTGTCCAATTTTTTAGTTGACTAAGCGGTCCGGCGAAAACGCTAAATGCATAAACGGCACCTGTACATAATAGAACAGCAGTTGAAGCAATCAAGACTAGCCATCGATTGAGTTTTGTTTCCATGTTTTAACCCCCAAAATAGTTTTATTTAAATGAATTGAATGAATACACCGCATGTTACCTATTTCACATAACGTATTAAAAGAAAATGTGCAGTGCGATTCTCTGCACATTTCTTTTAACCTATTAAAGATTTTCTGCAACTGCGGTCTTGCCAGCGATCCGTCCAAAGGTAAAGATATCAGTCAATGAGTTACCACCAAGGCGATTTCCTGCATGGATTCCTCCTGCTACTTCACCAGCTGCATATAGACCTTTGATCACTTGGTTTTCTTTTGATAACACATGGGTTTGTGTATCGATCTTTAATCCCCCCATGGTGTGATGTACTGCCGGTTTTCTTGGAGTTGCATAAAATGGAGCAGTCGTTACTTTAAGATCAAACACATCTTTGCCAAATTCAGGATCTTTTCCTGCATCGACATAGGCGTTGTAAGCAGTGATTGTTTCTTTCAAGATGGTTGGATCAACATTAATTTGTTCTGCTAATTCTTCAAGAGTATCGGCACGGAATAATGTCCCGTTAGCTACTTGTTTGTCGATTTTTTCTTGGGACGTATTGTAAGCTGTTTTCTTGATTTCTTCATCAGCAATTAAATAGAATAGGCCACCATTATCGATTGCAGCTTGTGTCAATACATCACGGCTTTCATATTCATTGACGAAACGTTTGCCTTCTTGATTGACCATCACAAAGTTTGCAGGAGGTACTTGCAGACCGCTGAATAATGCCCCCGTATTCGGATCAGATACCGGCATCATTTGTGAGAAGCCCATTCCAACTAGATCCGCACCGGCACTTTCCCCTAGTTTGATACCATCCCCTGTGATTGCCGGCGAATTGGAAGTTTTGATGTCATCTTCGATTTCAGTCCAATACGTGTTGTACTGCTTCAGCATTTGTGTATTTGCACCGAAACCACCAGAAGCTAAGATAACCGCTTTGGCATGGATCGTTACTTTTTGTCCATTGCGACCTTCACCAATGATCCCTACGACTTGGCCCTCTTCGATGATCAATTCTTTGACTGGTGTGTCGGTAAGAATTTTTCCACCATTTTCATTGACGAAATTGTGTAGAGCAGAAACAAAAGCGTACCCTTCATTTTTCAATGGTTTATGGCCTCGGCGCCATTTTGCTCCAACTGGCATATCGACATGTTTGTAATCAAATTCAACGCCGATTTCTTCTAGCCATTTCACAGACTCTAGTGCACGATCAGTTAGGATTTTTACTAAGTCATATTGACCGTAAATCACATTTCCTTCTAAGTCTGTCCGTTTGCCACCTAAATAAGTTTGGATACGATGCCAGATCGAAGAGTCAAACAAGAATTCTTTTTCTGGAGTCGTTGCTTGTAAATACGTTGTGATCTGTTCCTTCAGTAACCGAAAGTCAGCCAAATATTCTGCATCGATGGTTGCTTCATCTACGGCAATGATTTCTTCTAGCGCAGCCCGTTCACCTGGAAGCGCAGCAAATGTTTTTTGCCAATCAGGATCTGCGGCATTCATTGGTCCACCCGTGCGAACGGTATTCCCTCCGATGGCTGGGTATTTTTCAACTAAAATCACCTCTTTGCCTTCTTGGAGGATACTTGCTGCAGCACTCAATCCTGCGCCTCCACCACCGACGACGATGATATCCGTGGTGTATGTTTCATCTTCTGTTTTTAGTGCACTGGCAGCCTTAGGACGTTTTCTTAAAACATCTGGGTTAGCACCGGCCATTTTCACTGCTTTAGCGACTCCGTCAACCACACCATTACTCGTGACAGAAGCACCTGAAATAGCATCAACATTTAATGTTTGGCCTTCGATGATTTCTTGTGGAACTCGCGCAAAAACGACATCTGCGATTCCTTCCGATTCACCGGAAGTATCGATATTGATTGCTTCGATCCGTTCTTCACTTAATGTAACCACCATCGGTAAGTCACCATTGTGTCCTGGTGCCGTAACAGTATAATCCCCAGGCTGATAAACTACTTCTTCAGGAACATTCAGGATATTGGCCACTTCTGTAAAGCGAATGAATTTTCTAAAACAGCTTTCCAAAAAGTCAACAGTCCGTTGATCTTTCAGCTGCCCATTTTCATCAAATGCTTGATGCGCACGACCTAAAAGAAATTCATTACCAGGCATAACCGTTGCGTTGACACCAGGTGCATCAAGAATTTGACGCAAATGCAGTTGGGCCCGTGAAGAACCTTGGACATCATAAGAAGCGCCCACGATCATCACTGGTTTGCCATCAAACGGGTGTACATTGAAGGACAACCACTCTAAGACACTTTTTAGTGCGGATGGAATGGAATGATTGTGTTCTGGTGTAGCGATGATTACGCCATCGGCAGCCAAAATTTTTTGATTTAATGTTTGAATGACTTCACTATTGGTTTGATCCTCTGTTTCATTGAACATAGGAACTTGATCAATTTCTAAAATTTCGATTTCTGCTAAATCGGCAAATGCTTGTTGCATATACGTCACCAGTTGGCGATTAGTCGATTTCTTTGCATTTGTACCGATCATACCGACAAATTTCATGGACATTTCCTCTCTTTCTTATACCTGTTCCCAAGAAAATTTCTTTGAGCGTTCTTTGGCAGTCGAATATTCACTGACGAGACGATTCGTGATTTCCACGAATAATTTGAATTCATTGAAGCAGTCTTCTAATTCAGCGACTTTTTCCTCATCTTTTAAACATCCTTCTTCATCAAAGGCTTGCATCGAATGACCGAGTAAAAATTCGGCACTAGGCATGATTCGTGCTTTGACTTCCGGTGCATCAAGAATTTGGCGAAGATGTGCTTGCGCTCGGGAAGAACCTAAAGCACCAAGTGAGGCACCAGTGATCATCACTGGTTTGTCGATCAAAGGACGGGTCGTATAAGAAAGCCATTCAATCATGCTTTTTAGTACTGCTGGAATAGAATGATCGTATTCAGGTGTACTGATAATCACGCCATCAGCAGCCTCGATTTTTTCTGCTAATTCTCGAACTGCTTCAGGTGCTGTTCTGTCTTCTGGTTCATTAAATGCTGGCAGATCTTTGATTTCGCAAAGATCGATTTCTGCCTGATCTTTGAAATGGGTTTGGATAAATTGCAATAACTGGCGATTGGTCGAGCGCGCAGAGTTAGTGCCAACGATTCCGATCAGTTTCATACTCATCTCTCCTAAATGTGATAAATTTAACAATCGATTCGATTATAACTCACTTTTAAATCAATTGTTTCAAAGGTTAATCGTACAAATAGTCGTCTTAGAAAGATAAAAATGGTCAAACTCAGCTTAAATCTCTCTGATTTCATTCCGATAGAAGGATCTGAAGGACAATTTATTTGTTCCAATTAAGTACTTCTACAGTTTAGTCTGACCATTCACATTTGTGAAATATTTATTTAATTATATTCTGATAACTTTTTTGTTATAATGGACATATTTCTACGGAAGGAGCATCTTCTATGTCTCTTAAAGATTCCCATTTGATGCTGCAGTACATCGACACATTACTAAAGTACAATAACTATACCAAAGCAGCGAAAGACCTATTTATTTCTCAGCCTTATCTTACGCAAGCCATCAAAAAAGTCGAACAAGAGTTGGGAACGGCCATCATCATTCGACAGTCAGGTGTTTTGCATTTGACTGAAGCCGGTAAAATCTATTATCAATACCTCGAAACACTGGAAACTGCTTCTGCGAAATTTCGTCATCGGTTGCTGCGCTATACATCACCAGAAACCAAAACATTGCGATTGGGTATCTTGCCCAGTCTGGGCTCGTTTTTGCTCCCACTTTTTTTACCTGACTATCTGGCAGAACACCAGGATGTGACCGTTTTTTTGCGTGAAGATTTGCCGAAGCACAATGAGAAACGTTTATTAAGTAATCAGTTGGATTTTTTTGTTGGCCAGAACCCGGAGACTATTTCACCCAATTTGACGACTTACGCCACAAAGAGTGAAAACTATTTTGCGATCATCCCCCCTATTTCGCCTTTGTATCAAGCAAACAAAAAATTTCTCTCTCAAGACAGTGTTTCAATGAAAGAACTGTTACAGAGCCCGTTGATATTGACGACAAGCGGCTCCGCGATTCGTCGGCAAATCGATCAATTATTGAAAAAGTACAAAGTTGAACCAACCATTCTCGTAGAAAGCAGCAATATTTATACTGCAGCAGCGCTTGCTGAAAACAATCTCGGGTTGGCCATCGTTCCTGAAAGTGTCTTGCAAGCAGCGACAATGACGCCTTTCAACCTTTATCCGATACCTGAAGAAATGCTAACGTTGAATTACTTTATCGCACATCAGGCAGAGCGTCCGTTATCGATAGCTGATCAAAATTTGATTCGCTATTTTCTAGAAAAAGTATGATCGCTAAAACCGCCATCACGCCATCAAAAGTAAAAAAACATACTCCAAGAAGAAAGAGTCAGAAGTAATGGTACGTCAAACGAGCTAAACAGATTAAGCAGGCACGTTAAGATCGTGCAATTGCCAAGAAGCGCAGTCGTTCTGCTATCTTGTTTCACCAGTTTAAATACTTCATTTTACTTCATTCACAGACTCTGAAAGCTGCTTTGTCAGGGCAGTTTCGTCTCTATCTTTGAGTATGTTTCAATTAGGATTTTTGATTCGTTTCAGGTAACTCAATCAATGGTTGCAGCGTAGAGGGATAAAGCAATTGGCCTTGCCGGGTTACGATTAACCCAGTGATGCCATCGAGTTGGCTGAGTTGTTTCATGATTTCTTCAGGTTTTTTACCAAAGAGACGTGTGGTCCAAATTTCGCCATCCACTGAACGATCGGAAATAATCGTGATACTTGCTAATGCTGATTCTATCGGATAACCGGTTTTGCGATCGAAAATATGATGATAGGTCTTACCGTCGACGGTGTGGGAACGTTCATAGATCCCTGAGGTTACGATAGAACGATCGCGGATTTTTAAAGCTGCCACGAAATTTCCTCTTGGCAAAAAAGGATTCTGAATCCCGATACGCCATAAGTGATCCGCATGATTTGGTGTTTCTCCAAAGGTAACGACATTACCGCCCAGATCAATCAAAGCGGCATTGACACCAGATTGCTTAAAAAAATCTGCCAGCTGATCTGCGAAATAGCCTTTGGCCACAGCACCTAGGTCTATTGACATACCGGCAGCTAAGGCGACGGTCTGCTGTTGGTCATCTAATTCGATTTGTTGAGGATCGGTCACCTGTAGTAATTCCGTCACTTTTTCGGCAGTCGGCACTTTGGCATCTGAAAAACCAATACGCCACTCCTGAACCAGGGGTCCCATCGCGATGTTCAAGAAACTATCCTCTGGCAAGCTGTGCTCTTTTGCTAAGGCAATCAAAGCAAACAAGTCTTTGGCTACTTTGGTCGGCTGAATTCCTGCGTTTTGATTGACTTTCATCAGATCTGAAGCAGGATCATTGGCACTAAACCGTTTTTCAAACGCTCTGATTTGTTGGACTGCTGCTTCCAAAATTGGTGTAGGATCTTCATGTTGAATCCAAAGCTGAATGATCGTTCCCATCGCTTTAACTTGTCTTTTTTCTTCTTGCATCCGTTCGTTTCGCCCCTAGTTTTTTTGTTCATCATAGCAGTTTTTCAGAAAAAATTGAATGCCTCTAGTAAATAAATGCAACTATAAGAAAGTTGCAGACAGTCATTAAAACATTAAATCACCCGGTTCAATGAAATCATTTCGATCAATCCTTGCGCCGCTTCTGAACCTTTATTGCCCGCTTTAGTTCCGGCCCGTTCGATGGCTTGTTCGATAGTTTCTGTAGTTAGAACGCCAAACATAACTGGAATGTCTGTCGCTAATCCAACTTGGGCCACGCCTTTCGCGACTTCATTGCTGACAAGCTCATAATGGGTGGTTGCACCGCGGATAACGGCACCCAGTGTAATCAAGCCATCGTATTTGTTCCCATTAGCCAATTTTTTTGTTACATAGGGAATTTCAAAGGCACCAGGCACCCAGTAAACATCAATGTCTTCTTCTTTTACTCCATGCCGCATCAAATTATCTTGTGCGCCACTCAAAAGTTTCGCCGTAATAAACTCGTTAAAACGCGCAACCACGATCCCTACTTTCATTCCTTGTCCGTCAAATGTTCCTTCAAATTGTGTCATGTTGTGCTCTCCTTCTTTCTCAAAGTGATAATAAATGATGGAATTTTTCTTTTTTTGTTTGAAGATAACGATTATTTTCTGCAACTGGAGTTATTTCCAACGGAATTCTTTCAGCAACATGAATGTCATGAGCTTCTAACTCGGTGATTTTTTCTGGATTATTTGTCAGCAAGCGAATCGTATCGATGCCAAGAGACTTCAGAATAATCGCCGCAAAACCATAATCCCGTTCATCTGGACGAAAACCTAATTCAACATTGGCTTCATACGTATCCAAGCCTTTTTCCTGTAATTGATACGCCTGCAGTTTATGTTTCAAGCCGATTCCTCGGCCTTCCTGACGCAAATACAAGATGGCTCCGGTACCTTCTTTTTCGATTTGACGCATGGCTTCATGTAGTTGTTCCCCACAATCGCACCGCTGGGACCCAAAAATATCTCCGGTCAAGCATTCTGAGTGAAGACGAACCAATAATGGTTTTTCGGGATTAGTCAAATCCCCTTTTGCTAATACTAAGTGCTCAAGATGATGCTGATCTTCAAATAAGGTTAAATCGAAGGACCCAAATGCGGTTGGCAATTGAACGGTTAACTGCCTTGTTGCCAGATAAGACGCTAACTCTTCGATTGTGATCATCGGCAGCTGCCATTTTTCCGCGAGTTGAGCCAATTGTGGGCGGCGAGCCATCGTGCCATCCTCATTTAGAATCTCACAAATATAGGCCGCTTCACTTTGATTGGTCAATTTTGCTAAATCCAATGCAGCCTCGGTATGGCCCCTTCTTTCCAGTACCCCGCCTATTCTTCCGATCAACGGGAAAATATGACCTGGTTTTTGAAAGTCCTCTTCCTTAGTTTGAGGATCAGCCAATGCTCGGATCGTTCGCGCGCGTTCTTCAGCAGAAATGCCTGTTGTCGTTGAATGGTGATCGACACTTATAGTAAAGGCTGTTTTGAAAGTATCCGTATTTTGCGCGACCATTTCAGTTAGCTGCAAGCGGTCAGCTAGTTGGGCTGAGATAGGTGCGCAAATCAACCCTCGAGCAAATTTCGTCATAAAATTCACGGTTTCCATCGTAGCTAGATTAGCGATCCCAACAAGGTCTCCTTCCGCTTCCCGGTCGTCATCATCAGCAACAATGATTAATTGCCCATTTCTTAAATAGTCTAATGCTGTTTCGATTTTATTTTTACTCATAGGACAGTTCCTTTCTTCCGTCACGGATCAGTTGATTGGCTTTGACATATTTTCCTAATAGATCTGTTTCAACATTCACCGCTTCACCGCGGTTAAGTCGCCCCAGATTGGTTTGATTTTTGGAATGAGGAATCAGTCCAACGGAGAAATAGCGCAGTGTGGTCTCGATAATCGTCAAACTAACCCCATTCAATGCGATAGAGCCCTGTGGAATGATCTCATTTCTCAGTTCGTCGGGATAAGCAAATGTCAGAATCAGCGCATTCTCCAACACACGCTTTTCTAGAAATGTTGTCGTGGTATCTACATGGCCTGCCACCAAGTGCCCTTCCAAGCGGCCGTTGAAAGCTAGCGCTCGTTCCAAATTGACTTCGTCATTGATTTTTGCGGTCGCAAAGGTGGTTCGTTGATAAGTTTCCGGCATGATCTCGACAGTGAAATCTTGTTTGGCAGTCTTGATCGCTGTCAGACATACGCCATTGATCGCCATGCTATCGCCAATCCGATAATCCGTTAACAATGCTTCAGAAGCATGACAAGTCAATGCAATGGTGCGGCCACTAGGCACGATCCGTGTGATCTTGCCCTTTTCTTGAATGAGTCCGGTAAACATTTTCCTGCCTCCTTCCAACGATCCTTAACTCTTCTCCGACCGGTTCAACAGTGACTTCCGTTAGCGCAAACATCTGATTCACTTCACGAGAACTAGCAAAACTCGCTGTTCCATTGCCGCCGATAAGTTTTGGCGAGAGATAGGTAATGATTTGGTCCCAATAACCACTCGCCAAAAAGGCATCATGAATGCTGCTTCCGCCTTCAACGTAAACCGATTGAATCTTGCGTCGATACAATTCTTTCATGACAAACGAGAGAGTCAGTGAAGGCGTGGTAATGATTTTCAAGTGATTTGAGAAAACAGTTTGGATTTTTTTCGTAGTAAAGACCAGTACAGGACTACTGGTATCCTTAAAAAGAGTCAGTTGCTGTTTCAAGGTTTCTCCTTTACGATCCAGGACCACTCGATAAGGCGGAAAGGCAGCCTCTGTCCGCAAAGTAGGATTATCGATTAAGGCAGTGCGACTCCCTATCAAAATAGCCTGATAGTCTGAACGCTCCTGGCGAACCCGACGCAATGCAGCTTCACCGGTTATCCTTGTTCGCTGACCAGCCAAAGCGATTTTCCCATCAAGTGTGGTTGCTTGCTTTAAAGCCACAAAAGGACGTTGCTCTTCGTGATACGTATTATAGTGGCGATTGATTTCTCGTACCTCCTTTTCTAAAACGCCGGTGATCACTGCTATTCCTTGTGATTCTAAAAACGCTTTACCCTTGCCAGATACCAACGGATTGGGATCCAATTGACCAATCACCACTTTTTTGATGCCGCTTTGTAGAATGGCTGTTGTACAAGGTGGCTGTTTTCCGTAATGGTGACAAGGCTCAAGGGTCACATAAATGGTTGAATCAATTAGTTTTTCGGGGGAACTACATGAATCGATGGCGTTCTTTTCCGCATGTGGCTTTCCATAAGCCATGTGGCTGCCTACAGCAACTATTTCCTCATCTTTCACAATGACAGCACCGACTAAAGGGTTCGTAAAGGTTTGTCCTTTGCCTTTTAATGCTTCGGATATGGCGCGCTTCATATACGTTTCATGCATAAGCATTCCTCCTTTCTTTAAACAAAAAGACCCCGTGCATAAGTACACGAGGCCATGATTAGACAAACTCAAAGAAACGATGACAAAAAAGGATAGACTCCTCCCGTCAATATTCTTGTAAGTTTTTCTTCTCCCATCCAGACTTTAACTGTCGGTTCCAGAGTTTCACTGGATCAACCGCACGAATGCGGGTCACGGACTTCAAGCATTGCTTGTCACCGTCGGTCGGGAATTACACCCTGCCCCGAAGAAACATATTCAATTCACGATAGATACTACTATTTTTTAATTCAGGTGTCAAACCCCTCTTCTATCCCTTTTAAATAACGATTAAAGCAAACATTTAAGTGCAAAATTCGTCGTTATCTGGAAAGATTTTAAAAAGACTTTTGAAATTTAGCGTTCATCAAAAAGTAATTAAGAGTGGTTTTCCAGCTAAATAATTTTTCTTTTTTAATTAATTTTTTTGTTTAAATAACACAATTTTCGAACAAACAAAAAAAGACTTTTAAAGAGTTTAAGAACCAATCTCTTTAAAAGTCCTGCGAACGGAATAAGTTTGTTATTTTGCTGTAGCGAAATAAAGTTTCTGACTCGTTAAGTTTTCCAAAGAAAGCAGAAAGAAACTGGCAGCTAATAAATCAGCACTTCCGCCGGGCGAAACATTCTGCTGTTGACAATAGTTGTTCAATGCTTCAAAAGCGGCACTAGGAATGGGCTGTTTATTGGCTTGCTTTGCCAACTGTTGAACATGGTTCAGCACTTGTTGATCGCTGCGATACAAAATACACGTATCATCAAGTGTGGCCATGATCGCTAGGAGCATATGGAGTCTTTTTTCTGGTGAATCTTTTATTTGTCGTGACAAAAAATCAGATAATGCCACTTGAACATGAGGAAAACCTGCGGCTGCTTCCCCAAAAGCGCCCGTATAACCATATTTTTGTTTGACTTTGTTTCCGTGACTTCCAGTAGCCGCAACTTGTAGCCGACGATCTGGATAAGCGACCAGCTGTTGAATATCTGTAAAAATCTTTGGTAAGAACAACTGACGATCACAGCTGTATTGGCTACTGATCACACTGATAAACAATCCCATTGCCCAAATGGCCCCTTTATGGGTATTGACTCCACCAGTAGCTGCTAACATGGCTGTTTCAGCACGACGGCCAATCTCCGCAATCGCTTCTCTGACGGCTTGGCTCGGTCTTTTTTGCCAAGAAGCCAGCGCCATTTCTTCAAAAAATGGTGTCAGCGTTCGTGCCGATAAGACAAATAGTTCGTGATTCATATCGCTATGTGAACCAGTTGTTAAACGATCGACTAAGCCTGGCTTGGGTGAGAGTTCTACTTCATCGATCAGCGCTTTTTCAACTAATTTTGCCAGTTGATAACAAGTAGCGAAGGCAGATTGTTCTTCCATAAGATTCCCCTCTTTTTATGAATTATTTACTAAATGGTCCTTTGATCCCTGCCCAAATCACATGCAGAAGATAGCTTAACAAAAAGCTGCAGCTGGCAGTAGCTAAGTAGGCAACAAGAATCATGATTCCCATTGGCAATTGCAATAGTGTATCTTTGAAACAAACTAGAATAACTTGAAATACAAATACATTAGCTAAATAGGTACGGTACGCATAAACAGATAACCATTTGAATGCACGAAGTTGTGGTGCGTTGTTCTTGATCATAGTTGAGCCTAACATAAAGACGCCGAAGATCACCACTAAGCTATAAAGACTTTGTAATGTATTTAAATAAGGTGCATGAGCGAAAGAAAGATCTCCGCCGAAGTGTAATAAATGATCAGCTGAAAATAAAGCTAATACTAAGCCAACTGGCAATAGTGCATAGCGCACTTTATATAAAAAGCGGTAAATGGCTTCATGATACATCAATGCCGCTTCGCCATAAATACCATAAATCACAAAGCTAGCAACGAAACGATCCAATAAGTACCAGTTGTCATGATGAGGTCCGGCAAAAACTTGCGCATCATAGAATAAATACCAAGCTACATATAAAACTGTCGCAACGATTAGGACAGGCCAAACATTTTTCTTGTTTGAAAAGACTTTGTAGCCTAACCATACGAAAAACGGCATCAACAATTGAATTTGAAGCATCATCACGGTATACCATAGATGGGGTGCGCCGTCACCGGTAATATATTTCAATAAGAATGAAGCAGTATCTGTGTAGGGTTGACCTTGTTGAACGGCTGGAAAGAGCCATAAGTATGCAGTCGTCCACAACAGGTAAGGAACCACTAATTCAAAGAATTTTTCTTTCAGAAATTCCCAATAAGAAAGATGTTGGCTTGTTTTTACCATATTATAAACAATTGCAAAAATAAACATTGGTGCGGTGTATTTCACGATGACATAAAATATACCAATAAAGGCGGCGGTTTTTTCGTTTTGGACATTTGCTAAAGCAAAACTCAAAACAGTCTGCATCATAACGGCGGTCACAGCAAAGACTTTTAGGAAGTCGCTGATATTGATTTTGATTTCTTTATTCTCGAACATTGTTTTCGCTCACTTTTCTTATATTTACCAAATCTTGTTTGTGAGTTTTGGCCCCTCGTCTGTCTTAAGTAATAGTTTCTTTTGGGGATTCCTCAAATATTCTTTTAAGGAAAAACCGCCTTTTTTAGTTATTACTTGAATATCTAAATCATTGAAAAAATCTTTATTGTCCTGAATGAGTTGTAAAGGAAGTTGAGTGGCAGAATCAGCATAAAGCAAGAGATCCAAGTCACTGGTTACTTTGATCGCGGCTTGGTCTGAAGCCAACTCAAACCCCAAGCTGCCACCCACACCCCACTTACAATCACACAACAATCGTTGTGCCTCACGATATTGGCGAAAAACAGGATAATCTGAAATGTCGTTTTGGCGAAAACTTTCTTTGGCAATCAGCTGCCATGGATGAATGGTCGCCATCACATACTTAGAAAGTATCTCGGTGCCGAAGCGCTGTTCCCGTTTTGTTCCTCGAAAGCCGACAAGGAGATGTTGTGGGCTTTGAGGAATGCCTCTACGGACAGTCGCATACATTTTTTCTCCTTGGTGCAGCCAATCTGGTAAAACGAGATCAGCAAGCGCTTGGTTATCGATCAATACAATATCGTGGGCAAAGTTCATTGTTTAATCAGTCCATTCTTCATTCATACGGGCAAAGACTTTATTTGTTTCTAAACGACCGCCTTTAACAGCAATCTCGTTGGTGTATCGGTTGGTCAACATAGTGTCGTTTGCTTGGCGAACATCAAGAATCGCTGCATTGATGGCGTCGATCACTGCATTGACATGGTCAGCGCTGGTTTCTTGATCCGTAATTGATTCTAAGAAAGTGAAAATCGCACCAAGCTTCGTATAATTTTTGATGTCGTAGGCAATACTTGGTACTTTTACTGCTGCTGCTTCGATCGCTGCGATTGACCGTTTCGTCACACGGCTGGCGCTTTCTTTAGACATTGCTTGAACAGTGATATTGGTACTATTCAAAGCGATCAAGCGACTAGATTGTAAGCCATGGGCTAAGAACGCACCAGAGATCGCATTCCCAGCGATGAAGCCAATCACTGGATGTCCTGCTTGACGCAATTTTGCATAAGCTGCAGCACTATTTGCTAAGGCTACGTGGATTCCAATCAATTCTTCGTTATAACCGTAAGCTTGACTTGGTACGTCGATCACGACAACAACCGGACGTTTCACGGCTTTTTCTTTATCTTCTTGATAAACAGTTTCTAAGACATGAGCCATTTCGAAGCCTTCGATCAAGCCAACTTCCCCATTACGAACACGGTACATTGGGTTTTGTGCATTTGGTACAATGGCTGTGACCACCGCATCTTCGTTGAATAAGTTTGAAGCTGCAGCATAAACCGTGGCACTTGTAGAAGTTGGGTGTTTCAACCCTGTCAATGCCGCAAACCAGTCGTAACCAACACTTGTAGCAGCATCTTCTGTCCCTTCTGTTACGTTGATTTCCTTCACAGCTGCTGATTTGTGAGTGGCTAATGCTTGATTGTACGCGTCAATCGCCATTGGTTTGGATAAATCTAGTTTTGCCAACAATGAAAGATAAAAGTCGGCATTTTCGCTGCGATGGCTGTCTTTCTTTTCGTTGATTGCTGCAATCACAGCTGCTTTGATTGCCTCTACACTATCCGTTACTAATTCATCAACGATTTGCGCATTCAACCGTTGGCGGGCACCGATCGTGTTCCAAATCAAATCTTTATCACTGGAATCAAATTCACGAACGCCCGCTTCTTGTTCAATCACTTCTGGTCCATTTAAACCGATCCGGGCTTTTTTGGTAGCGATCAAATAGCTCATTAAGGCTGAAGTGATAGACATCCCACCAAATGAACCGACACGACCAGGAACTAAGCCGATGACTGGAACATATTTTTTCAAAGCGACAATCAAATTACCAATTTCGGAAATAGAGAGCAACCCGTAATTGGCTTCTTGCAAACGGACACCACCAGTATCCAATACGATGATTGGATAGATTTCGTGGCCGTTTTGGTTTTCTTCCAGTACATGGGTCAAAGCGGCAATGATTTTCGCACCGGAAACTTCACCGATACCGCCGCCTTGGAATTTACCTTCCATAGCAATAACGACTACTTCTTTGTCAGCAATTTTACCGCGGCTAACCACGATCCCGTCATCACTTTGTGGAACAATATCTTGTGCGACCAAATTAGGCGCGATCATTTGATCAAAGGGATCAATCAATTCACGACCATTATCAACTAACGCATTGACACGTTCGCGAGCATTTAATTCAACAAAACTATTTTTCATCTGAAAGTTCCTCCATTGCTTGTGTTAATCGAAGATAGACAACTCCAGGAGTAGCACCAAAGTCATTGATAACCATGTCTGCGGTGATTGGGTAACGTTCAAAGAAGCGTGTCAAAACATTTTGCCAAACATCGCCAAAGCCGTCACTTCCGGTACAAATCTTCACTGAAGTTTCTGCTTTATCTGTTGGGAAAAGTAAAATTTCTAAATCGCCTGAACCCACCACACCAACATGGATTTTTTCTTTGATGGGTTTGGTTGTTTTATAGGTATATGCTAATTGTTCCATTTTGTTCTTCTCTCCTTTATGACCAAGTTCTAAATTTCATAGGTGGTTGATACAAGCCATCAGACCATTCGATCAAATCATCCACTGTTTGCGCAGCTAGTAATGAACGTTTCGCATCGCTGCGTTTGATGCCAAGATCTTCTGGTAATTTTACAATGCCAGCAGCACGCAATTCATCCAATGATTCTTTGGTACTCGTCATACCTAATGGTGTTACACCGCCGATTGCTGCGATTGCTGCTTGTTTTTGTTCTTTAGAAGTGGCTTTATAAAGGTAAGCAATTCCTTCTTCTGTCACAATATGAGTTGTGTCATCACTGTAGATCATTACAGGGGCGTTGGCTAAACCAGCTTGTTTTTGAACGTCCAGTGCATCTAGTGTTTCAACAAAGACAGGTTTTTTGTTTGAGCTGTAAGTTTCAACCATTTGAACAACTAATTTTTGACCCTTGCCTAACGGATCCTTTTCGTCACGCAATGATTGCCATGCCGGTGTTGAGTGACGACGACCACCAGGGTTATGACCCATGTTTGGCGCACCGCCAAAACCAGATAAACGTCCTTTGGTTACGGTTGAAGAGTTTCCTTCATAATCCAATTGCAGAGTGGAACCAATGAACATATCAACCGCATATTGACCAGCTGTTTGTGACAAAGCACGGTTACTACGCATCGTACCATCTTTCCCAACAAAGAAAACATCTGGACGAGCAGCAATATATTTTTCCATCCCTACTTCGCCGCCAAAACTGTGAATGCTTTCGACCCAACCAGATTCAATAGCAGGAATCATTGTTGGATGTGGATTTAAGACCCAGTTTTTAGCAACTTTCCCTTTGATTCCTAAAGTTTCGCCATAGGTTGGTAAAAGTAGCTCGATAGCGGCAGTGTTGAACCCAATCCCATGATTCAATGATTGAACTTCATGTTCGGCATAAATTCCTTTTAATGCCATCATTGCCATCAAGATTTGTAATTCGGTGATGTTTTGAGGGTCCCGAGTAAATAATGCTTCTAATTGATAAGGTTGATCCGCCAAGACAACGATATCGATCCAGTCACTTGGAATGTCGACCCGTGGCAATTCGTCTACCACTTCATTGACTTGCACGATGACGATGCCATCTTTAAAAGCAGCAGCTTCAACGATAGTTGGTGTTTCTTCTGTATTGTAGCCTGTATAAAGATTCCCTTGTTTATCGGCTTTGTCTGCAGCGACAAGAACGACATTAGGAATCAAATCAACGAACAAACGTCCGTATAATTCTAAATAAGTATGAATATCGCCTAATTTCATCGTACCGTCTTCGATCATTTGAGCGACACGTGTGCTTTGCGCACCAGCGTATGAAAAATCGATTTTTGCTGCGATGCCTTTTTCAAAAATAGTTAAATGTTCTGGACGAGAAATACTCGACATAATCATATGCAATTGATTGACTTTATCTGTATTGACTTGTTCCAAACTTTTTGAAAGGAAGCTTGCTTGTTTTTGGTTATCTCCTTCTAGAACGACTTTGTCACCTGGTTGAATAACCGTTTCTAACACTTCGATAATGGCTTCAGTTGGTACATATTTTCCATCAAGCAAATGTTCGATTTTTTTCATTGTTTGGGCTTTTTGCTCGCGTTTGCTGGCCCAGTTTCTTGCTGGTTTTTCCATTGTGTTCATCTCCATTTTTGATATAGGAATATGGCATCATCAATACCGTGTTGGTCCAAGTTGATGGTTCGGATCACCTTGTTTTCACCAAATTTCGCATGAATCAGCTTTGTTAAGGTATTGCCGGGAGGAAATTCAAGAGCGATATCGGTTCCCATTTCTTTTATGACATCCATCATTTTGTTCCATTGCACTGGATGAGCAATATTTTGCAATAGATCTTTGCGGATCTCTGCTGGATCAGTTGTCAATCGTCCATCAATATTTTTGACATAAGGACAAACTGGCGAATTGATCGTGACAGTCTGCAAGAAAGGCTCAAACTTTTTGACGGTTTCGTCCATCAATTCACAATGAGATGGAACAGGAACTGCTAATAGCTTTGCGGTTTGTGCATGATACGTTTTCGCATGGTCTAATGCTTGCTGCAAACCCTGGATATGTCCGGATAAAGTGTGTTGCATTGGGCAATTTTCATTGGACAGATACACTGGGAATTCTGGATCAAAACTTTCTTTGACCACCTTCTCAGCTTCTGCTCTTGTCAATCCAACGATTACACCCATTGCATAATCAGCAGGATATGCTTCTTTCATCAGTGTCGCTCGATGATAGACCAGACTGGCAGAATTTTCAAAGCTCAGACATTCACTAGCCAATGCTGCGCAAAAAGCGCCGATTGAATGACCCGCGACTAAATCAGGATAAATGCCTGCTTTCTTGATCTGGTCGGTATAATAAGCAGCTTTGACAAGCATAGCTAATTGAATATAGACAGTGTCATTTTCAATGTTCGTTGCCTTTTTCAATTGAAAGCCAGTAGCTTCTTCCAAGCGGATGAAATAATCATCTGGTACATCATGCAACATGTCGCTTGTTTGACTGCCTTGACCTGGGAATAAGAAACCTGTACTCATGAAGAACCTCCTTAACAATTTCTCTTACACTGTTATTCTAGTCAAAGTTTGTTATAATAAAAAATACCAATTTGATGAGTATCCATAACAAAAAGGTATGGAATAAGGAGTGTCCTATGAACCTCGAACATTTGCGTTATTTCCAAAAAGTCGCAGAATCTAAAAACATTACTCAGTCTGCACAAGAACTATATATCTCACAGCCGGCATTGAGCCGGGCCATGAAACATTTAGAAAGTGAATTAGGCGTGCCATTGTTCTATCATACAGGCCGTCACATTGAACTGACGATGTATGCGGAAGAATTTTACCCTTATGTCACTAAAACACTGGAACAATATGACCAGGGGTTAGAAGCGATTCGATCTCTTAATGAAGAAATCATTCCTTCCATCACGATCTATTCTGAAGTTGCCTCGGTATCGATTCCCAATTTGGTCAAAACATTTGTTGAGAAGCACCCAGATATTCAACTTTCAATCAAACAACACGGAAAAGCTGAAAAGGAAAAAGGTCGCGTCTTTTACATTACTTCTGAACCGAAAACCGGAATGACGAATTTACCAATCTTTACCGAACCGATTTTGTTGGCGATTCCTAAAAATCACCCATTAGCGAAAAAAGCAGCGCTATTGACCGCTGATATCGTTGATTTGCCACTAATCATGCTCGTGTCGAATACACCATTACGACGTACCATCGATGAAGCATTTGAATCAAGAAAAATTGCTTTGAGTATTGGTGCCACCACGGATGATCCGGCAACATTACGTTCATTGATCAATCAGGGCTTAGGGATCACCTTCTTTCCTAAAGTGACCTGGGGCTACAAAGAAAGTGCTCCATTCGTACTGCGCACCTTGGATGATTTCCCGCTCTCTCGTACAATTTATCTGTCTTCCAGCTTTACCGAGGGCCATCCCATCGCAAAAATGATCGCGAAAACGTTGAAAGAGTTTTATCTCTCCTAAGATCGAAATAAAAAGACGAAGTGCTAATTGCCTCTTCGTCTGCCACCTAATTTAAATGAAAATCACACAAAAAAATCCACTTTATGCGAGTGGATTTTTTTTGATCTTTACTGTTTTGCTGGATCAGAAGTTGGAAAAGACCACATCATTGATGCCTAAGTAATTCAGGACATACAAAAACAGGACTGCTCCGTTGATGAATGTAGAGACCAAAATAATCCCATACCTAATAGAAACGACCCGGTAAAAAAGATGGGTCTGGATACGAGCAAACTTTTTCCCGCTATAGCTGAAAGCGATAATCAATAAAATGAGGGTAAAGAATGCTTGTAAGATCATTCCCAGCAAGTACAAGGATTGTGACGGTGCGGAATGCAATTGAAAAAAGTAGCTAGCACAAGTAATCAAATCAATTAAAATAGCGATGACTGGCATCGAGAATTCCTTCTTTCACTAATATGGTTTACACAATATAGCACGAAAAGTGCCAGTCTGTAACTATCATTTTTGTCATCTCCGATCAATCACTTCCCTTATCTTAAAATCATCAAGCATTTCATGATAAAAATTTGTAGCTGGAAGAAAATCGATTCTTTTTAAGTAATTTTTCTCGTTCTTTGTTACTATAATAGCAAACCACTTCTCTCAACTATTCTTAAAGGAGCGTTGCTATGACTTATGTGGAACAATTTACCTACGAAGAAATTGAACAAAAATTTGATACGACAAGTTTTGATCCCACCCCTTATATTAAAAGCACTTTGTTGGACCAGTCATTACGAGAAAAATTAATCGCAAATGTCCTTGAGGGAAAGAATCACATTAATTATTATTTCAATAGTTACTTGATTATTGAAAGAGCTTCTATTATTGAACCAACGCTTTTTTATCCTTTCTGGGAGGATTTTTGGCAACTGCATCATCATCAAAACTCCTATCATCGACGAATCGCCCATGACATGATAAGTAATTTAGTTGTATGTGATGTTGAGAATAAGTTTTTAGGTATCAAGGACGACTATCTAGGGATGATTGAAACAGAAAAAATCAGCAACTTATTGCGTATGCTTCAAAATGCGATTCGTGTGGATCAAATTACCCCACTTGAGGAATTGCCTGCCTTATTCTTGCATTTGGAAAAACAGTCGCGCCTGACAGAAAAACAGAAAGTAAGAATTGCCAAACTGTATCAAGAATATCAAACTGCTTAATAATAAAAGAAGCCGAACAACAATCGATGAATCAACATCGGTTGTTGTTCGGCTTCTTTCCCATTTACTAGCACTGATTGCGAGTACTTATTTCAAGTCTTTTAGGTTATTGGGGAACATTTTGGATAAATTCAGGCGCCCTGCTACCAGCAGAAAATTCGCGATAAGCGCCAAACCCATAAAAGGATTGCTGAAAATCAGAGGAATTTGTTTCGGCGATTCTCTTGCCGTTGATACCATCAAGCATTGCTCTTAATTCTTGCTTCCACATTTGAGTGGGCTGCATTTCTAAATTATTATTGAGCCATAATGCACTATTAACGGCTACGATAGACATCTTGGCAGCAACAGAACTAATTAAGGGACTGATACATGCACCTAACCCTGTTTGGCGAATGTGTATATCGTATGGTTGGTCGAATGTCAATTCTCCTCCATCTTCAATTTGAATTGCAGGTTGTTCTCCACTATGAGTCACATAAAGGTAAGAGATATCCCCTACAAATAAATGCCCTTCTTCAACAATCACCAATGGAGAGAGAAGCTTGGTTTCAATCTCAAGACTTCCATAAGGCATGATCAGCAGATTTGAAACTTCGATTCCTTCGTATTTACGCAACAAACATTCCCCACCGATGATGACATCCCCTTTCGTTTGAATAAAAGGAGCCGAATGCGAAGTCGTTGTCGAATCTCCTATGACCACATTTCCAAGGAATTCGATGATTGATTTTGGTTTTCCGACGATAAATGGCTCCTTGACAGTGTTTAAGCGCTTAAAAACGGGAGTCTCTGAGTAGGACCTCATGAGAAGCACCCCTTCTCTTTCGATCCGAATCGATTGTTCTTGATTAATGAAAATAGTGGCATCATTCATAAAATTTAAAAGAAGTGGGCGCGTGACGGGCTTCAAATTTTCTTTACGACAAGTAAATGAGGCGGTGATATTGACCCAAGATACTTGAGGATCATTAATAGCAATTGAGAATTGTTTCCAGGATGCAACCTCAGTCCCACGAGTATCCTCCGAAAAAGTTAAAAGATTTCTATGATCTAGATTCATTGGTTGTCTCAAAAAATCATGTTGAGGAGATATTGCTTGGTGATTCAAGGATTTGATAATCAGCTTTTCTTGGTTTTCTTTTGGATTCGGCCGTTCCTGGCAATACTTGTTTCTACTCTCACATTGAAATTTCTTATAAAATTCGGGGCGCATAAATGAGTTATCGTTCATATTCTCTACCTCCTCGATTGATCTAAATCTAAGTTTAAGTCAGTTTTTTCAAGAAAACAAATCAACTTTTTCTGAGGGATCGGAAAAATATCATTAATAATAAAACTTAGACCCACTCTTTTTTCGTCAAAATTATAAAAGAAAGCAACTAGATTAACTGATTTTGTGATAATATTAACAAAACAAAACAGATGTTTTACCATAGGTTCGATCAAATAGGAGGTCATATGAAAAAATTCCAACTTCATTTTATTACAAACAAAACTTTAGTCAGATGGCTAATCATCTTAAAAGAGTTCGAAAAGAAAACTCAGTGTAATTCCAACGCATTATCTGCAGTCACTAACAGTACGAGACGCACCGTAGGAAGTGACATACGTGGAATTCGTGAATTTTTTAAAGATTCGATCATTTTAAAAACGACTCCTCGCGGTTATGCATTTCGCATTTGCAATGATAAGGCCTATCTAGAATTGAAAACATCTCTTTTATCAAATGAACCGCTTTTTGTCTTACTTGAGAAATTATTTTACAATAAAGTCTATTCTTTGGATGAATGGGCGGATTACTTTCATCTTTCGAACCACACCTTGCAGAAATATTTGACCATCATTGAAGGGCAATTGACGCGTTTCGATCTAACGTTGACCTTCAATCCGATTGCGATAATAGGTAATGAAATCGACATCCGTACCTTTTTTTGTGCCTTCTTTTATGAATCTGACATTACCCCTCACACGATTTTCCCTACTGCCGCAATTCATCAAGCTGTCAATGAAATGGGCCAACTCCTAGGTAGAAAAGATACGGCCTCTTTTGCTCTTTCTTCATACTTGCTTTTTATTACTGTGGAGCGTTTTAAAAGTGGACGTCCAGTCCTGCTTTCTAAAGACACCCATCGTTTAGTAAAAAATAGCCAATCATTTCAACATTTTTTACAAATAAATGAGATCGTCAGTCACTACTTTGATTGCGAGCTTTCCAAAGATGAACTTCTGCATTTGTATCTATGTATGCTCACAAAGAGAAAGATAGCGAGCCCCCAAGAAGAACAAACTTTTTGTCAAACCTATAACCACTGGTCTGAGATCACAACACTATCAAAGGACTTCTATACATTTCTAGCATCAAAATTTCGTTTTGAGCAGAGAGCGATCGACTTGCTTTTCATTGAATCTTATTTCATTACGGCAAAACTGAAAGAATCTCTCTCCTCATCTATGCATCGTAACATTGAAGACATCAATCTTTTTGTCCAAGAGACCTTTCCAGAAGAATATCAATCTTATCTTGCTTTTTTGAGGTCTCATCCGGCATACAACGAACTTTATTCCGTCGGAAACTTAGCTGATTTCACTGTCAATCTTGTCATGCATATGGAAACAATCCGGGAATGCTGTTGGGGAACTCAAAAAAGAATTGCTTTTCTATTTGAAGGCAATCACAGTATTTGTCGTTTTGTTGAAGCATGGTCCCAAAAATACTTTGGACAGTTCCATCATCTATTTTACCCAGACGCTGGTGAAGTCAATCGAGCATATCTGGTAGAAAATAGGATTGATTTTTTAGTGACCAATTATGCAGAATATGTATCCGAATTCAGAGAAATCACAGACTGCCTTTTATTTCGAACGATTCCTTCGGCAGGAGACTGGAACCAATTGTTTGATAGAATCAACCCAAAGATCACCTATCAATACCACTTAAGTGACCGCAGCTCCAAGGAATCTGGTGGCTAATTATTTCAAATCATGCTCAGTTAAAAAAACTGCTTACGATTTTCTCGCAAGCAGTTTCTTTAATTTGCAACAACTATTGTCCATTCGGCTTCTGTTAACCTTTACTTTGACAACAGATCTACATTAAATAGCAATAAATTCAAAAGGGTCTAAAAAAATGAACAGAAGAGTTATCGTTTAGCTCGTTCGCAAATAACTGTTTTTGATCATTTGTTTGATCTGCTCTTCGCTGACTGTTCCGTCTAAAAGAATCGTGAGCCAATGGTTTTTGTTCATGTGGTAGCCAGGAAAATATCCCGGCGCATTGATTAAGATAGAGATCTCTTCAGGCTCTGCTTTCACATCAATGACAGTCACCTGTCCATCACCAGAAATACCTAATTTATTGCGATCGATGGTCATGATCAGTGCAAACCACTTGCCGGTTTTTGTATGGCGAAAGACTTCATATTCGGGGAATTTTTGGAAAGGATGGTCTTTTTGAACATTCTCCAATGTGCTGGCGTAATCCCTTATTTTTGTTTTAAGGTCCATTTTCTTCCTCCTTTTCAATCAAGGCTATCATACCATAAAGACTACAATAGCGAGAATAAGGTTATCTCCTCTCTTTTCTCGGTTGTCTGACAGCCAACGTAAGTGAACAGGAACAAAAAACTTTTAAAAAACTTATTTTATTTGCCACATTTTTTCACTTTCAAACGAACAAATTGACAAGAGTTCCTTCTCAAAAAAACTATAAAAAAATTGCACTGAAAATTTCTAAAAAAATTCAGCTGTTGCCTCTCCTACGTCTTGCTCTTAGCAAAAAAAGAAGACCCCAAAAACGGGGCCTTCTTTCTATCAAAGGTTTAAAAGTCGTAATCGTCTTCTTCCATGGCTTCTACACTGCCCATCAAGTACCCCGCACCGACTTGTGAGAAGAAATCATGATTGGCCGTTTCTGTTGAGATGCCGTTCATCACGATCGGATTGATATCTTCGATCGTCGCATGATCAAAGCGTGCCTGAAAGCCCATGTTTTGCAATGACTTATTGGCATTGTAGCGAACAAACTGTTTGACCTCATCCGCCAAGCCAATTGGTGCATATATCTCTTCTGTAAAACGGAACTCATTTTCCAAAAGATCGTCTAGTAGTTCATCCATCCAGATTTTGAAAGATGCTTGCTCCTCAGATGAAAGTTTAGCAAAACTCAACTGAAATTTGTAGCCGAGATACGTGCCGTGAACAGACTCATCCCGGATGACTAATTTGATGATTTCTGATAAGTTGGCCAGTTTATTTTGGCCGCGATACCAAAGGGGCAAGAAGAAATTATTGTAGTAAAGAATACCTTCCAAATAGACACTTGCTACTTTCTTTTTCAAGTTGTCTGCTGTTTGATAAATCTCATTGATCCGTTGCACTTTATATTGCATCCGCGGATCATTGTTCATCCACTCATAGGTTGCTTCTGTGACGGCTTTTTCATTTAATGATGTCAAGATCGTACCATAACTTTTGGCGTGGATCGATTCCATCATCAAAAAATTATTGATAACAGCGATCTCTTTATGGGTCAATGCGTCTTCCCGCATCACATTTACGCCTTCTTCTGATTGCAATGTATCCAATAGCGCTAACCCGCCAACAACTTTATTCAGAATGCTTTTCTCAATGTCTGATAAAACCCGCCAGTCTTTTAAGTCATTGGATACCGGAACTCGCGTATCTAACCAAAATTGAGCAGTTGCTTTGTCCCATACATACTCATCAAATTCGTCTTCAATCACATTCCAATTTACTGTCTGTTCCATTGTGTTATCCTCCTTTAACGAATGCCTTAAAACTCGTAATCCCCGTTTTCCATATCTTCGGTTTTGCTGCTTAAAATCAAGCGTGATTGTTTCTGTAAGTCATCGATGCTAGTAATCAGATTTGTGATTTTGTTTAAAGTGTCAACTGGCAAATCATAAAAAACCGACTGAGGGAAACCCAATAGATGATAGAAATAATTCGTGGCATAGTGAAGCAATTCCACACCGATGATCGGCTCGCCGATTTCTTGTATGAAATCGACTTCTATTGAAAGCATTTCTTCCACCAACTGGTTGACCCAAGCGATGAGTGCAGTGCGTTCTTCCGCTGACAACTGCTGACAGGCAAGTTGGAACTTATAGCCAAGATAAGCGGAATAAATACTGCTACCGCGCAAGAGATTGCCAACAAGTTGATTGGTTTGAATCAATGAGTCTTTGACAAAAACTGGAGCAAGTCTTCCATAGGTTAGAATGGTCTCACACAAAAGAAAAGCCGCTTTTTTTTGTAATTCATTTCCCGTCTGATAGCTCTCACTGATTCGTTGCAGTTCCCTTGCCAACGCTGATTGTTGATCCGCAAAAGCATAGTAAGCAGCGGTTTCTTCTTCATCAATAAAGGCACGGAAAAATGTCGTGATCGCCTTGGTATGAACAGACTCCATAAAAGTGGTGATGTTCAAAACAGCTTCTTCTTGTTGGGTTTGAATGCCCCGACGCAAGCTAGCAGCGCCATATTCCGATTGCAAGGTGTAATTCACAGATAAACTGGCAAATAGCTTGTTCAGTTGATCCCGTTCTTGGACTGAAAGGTTTTCCCATTCTGCGATATCCTCTTTCAAGGGAATGCGGGTATCCAGCCAAAAATTATTGGTTAATTTTTCCCAAGTGTATTGGTCCAATGCATCCTGCAATTCATCCCAGTTGACTGCTTTATAGTACAAATAATTCATTGTTTCTTCTCCTTCAGGTTTGGCTTATGTTAGATCATGCATGAAGTACATTCGTTGGCGGTATGGATCTCGTCATCTTCGGTAAATGTCCGCACATAGTACAAAGATTTGATTCCTTTGGTCCAAGCATAGTTACGCAACCGATTCAAGTCTCTGGTAGTCATCAGTGAAGTCCCGTTTTTCTTCCACTCATAGATTCCCTCTGGTAAAACAGAGCGCATAAATAATGTCAAACTCATCCCTTGATCAATGTGTTTTTGGGCAACTGCATAGGTATCAATGATTTTGCGCTGATCCATATCATATGCGGGGGTATAAAATGGCAGGGTCTCATCACTTAAAAATGGTGCTGGGTAGAAGATCGAACCAACATTGTTTTCTTGGCGTTGTTCGATCAATTGGGTGATGGGATGCAGTGACGCACTTGTTTCATTTACATAAGAAATCGATCCATTCGGTGCAATGGCGAGTCGATTGCGGTGATACAGCCCATACTCAGCAACAGATTCTTTCAATGTTTGCCAGTCAGCTTTTTTAGGCAAGCAAATATTAGCAAAGAGTTCTTTGTTTTTGGCAAACGTCAATTCGAAGTCTGATGATAGGTAAGTATCAAAATAGGTGCCGTCTGCATAGGTTGATTTCTCAAATCGATGAAATGTTTCCTTGCGTTCCTTTGCGATTTTATTACTTGCAACTAAAGAATAATAGTTCATTGCTAAGAAGAAGGCCTCAGTAAATTCCAACGCTTCTGGACTGCCATATTCGATTTGATTTCGGGCGAAGGCGGTATGCAACCCCATTGCCCCTAAGCCAATCGTGTGATACAGGTCATTTCCTTTTTTGATACTTGGGACTTGCTTCACTGCGGTTAAGTCAGAAACGGTGGTCAATGCCCTGACTGCCGTTTCAATGGATTGACCAAAATCAGGAGAAACGATCAAGTTCATAATATTCATTGAACCTAAGTTGCAAGAGATATCTGTGCCAATCGTTTGGTAAGACAGATCGTCATTCAAAATTGAAGGCTCCTGCGGCTGTAAGATTTCACTGCAGAGATTACTCATAATGATTCTACCCTCTACCGCATTGGTACGATTAGCCGTATCGATATTCAAAATATAAGGGTAACCGGATTCTTGCTGAAGTCTTGAAATTTCTTGTTCAAGTTCTCTCGCATTAATGTAGACTTTGCGGATTTCTTTATTTTGGACCATCGCATCATATTCTGCGGTTAGATCAATGTAACTGAAAGGTTTGCCATATACTCGCTCCACGTCGTAAGGACTAAACAAAGCCATTGGCTCATTTGTTTTCAACAACTCATAATATTTATCCGGGACAGTGACCCCTAATGACAGTGTTTTTACCCGAATCTTTTCATCCGCATTTTCTCTTTTGGTTGCCAAAAAAGCAAAAATATCTGGATGGAATACATTTAGATAAACGACCCCTGCCCCATTTCTTTGACCAAGCTGGTTGGAATAGCTAAAGGAATCTTCCAATAACTTCATTACCGGTAAGACACCAGAAGAAGCATTCTCAATTTTTTTGATCGGGTCGCCAGAACTGCGAAGATTCGAGAGATTGACTCCTACACCACCGCCAATTCTTGAAAGTTGCAAAGCTGAATTGATGGCACGTCCAATCGCTAACATCGAGTCAGAAACATCAATTAGAAAACAGGAAACCATTTCTCCTCTGCGCTTTTTACCAGCATTCAGAAAAGTTGGAGTTGCCGGTTGATACCGTTGATGGATCAGTTCACCAGCCACTTGGTGAGCTAACGCTTCATCCCCATTTCCTAAATACAATGCATTGTAGAAGACCCGATCATTGAATGTTTCCAGCCATTTGGCTTTATCATTTGTCTTCATCGCATATTGGGAATAGAACTTATACGCTCCTAGAAAACTCTTAAATGCAAATTTCTGATCAACAATTTCTTGATAAAGATCAGACAAAAATGACCAGGAATATTTTGAAATCAATACTTGATCGATATATTCATTTTCAATCAAAAAGTACATTTTTTCTTTGAAAGAAGGAAAAGCGATGGTTTTTGGTTCCACTTCTTCTTTAAAAAAAGCGTGTAATGCTTCCTTGTCATATTGCAAAGGAATTTTCCCATCCACTGGAATGTTAACTAGATTATTCAAATAAAAATAAGATGTCAGTTCATCGTTCATAGTGATCCTTCTCTCTCTTTATTTAATTCCGCTAAACTTTGGCAAATGAGTAGTTTTTCGCCGATTCGCTGAACATCTTTTGTGGTTCCTTTTAATTCATATTCATCCAAGTATGGAAAACCAAAATGCTCTGCATATTGATGCGCAGTCAAAGCGAATTGTTTGTTGAAATTTCGGTTGCCGCTCCCGATGATTCCATAACAATTTTCGTAATTTTTTTCAAAGATCAAATACTCTTTGAGGGGTGTAGTAAGTATTTCTTGGTAGCCATTATCAGTCCCATTGCCTCCTTCTAAAAATGCTGGCAAAAAGGTGACAAATGGTTCAGTGATTTTCTGGAATGCCTGTTTGTTGGTAACAATTTCTTTTACATTCCATGAGTGTACTGCTATATTTTTTGGACGATAATAGGCTTCTAAACGCCTAATAAAGTCTCTTGTATTTCCTGTTAGACTGATATAAAGAATGTTGATTCTTTTCACATCGATTCCTCCTATCTCTTCTTGGAACACGATATATAGTATCACTACCGAGAGTTAGACACAATATGTTGTGTTATATTTTCTGGAGGAAATTTTTTTCATCGGAGTTTTTGTGAATATCCACTTCTTTTTCATGAATTTTTTATTCTTTTTTAGTATAGAAAAATCAACACTCTTCACTTCTAAACAGAAAAAACGTCACCGTGAAAAAGAACAACAACAACCTCAGTTCCTTTGTTCTACAGACTTGAATTTAGTTATCTCTAATGATTTTTTTGCGTCTGATACAAGTCATTCATTTGACAAAAAAGTTCCGAATAACAGCGTAATTCAAAATATTCAGTTGGAAAATAGGAAAAACACATGAAAAAATCGGAGCAAAAGTGGTCAAAAAAATAACGTTTATGTCCTTCTTATGGAAACTTTTAGAATAAATCTGTCAAAAGTAATAACTTTCTCTGCTCCTTCTTCTAGGGAATTTATTTTATTCGTATAGTATGCTATTGTTAGGAAAAAGAGGTGCTTTGGCAATGTCGAACAAAAAAATAAGTAATGCTTATTTCGCAGTTGCTTTCATCAACTTTCTGGCCTCCCTATTGCTGCTTTTTGCTAAAGGAAACTTAGCGAAAGTCGCCAGCATGATCTTTTTCATTAGTTTCATGGTGTACATTGGCTTAGCAATCAAAAAAAGACGCACATAAAACGGCTATCCTCCAAATCCTTCAGCCATTCAGTGACTGGCTTCTCTCCGCTTCTGAGAGAGAAGGAATAAGTTTTTATCAGAATAAAGACAATAAACAAAAAATCAATCAAAGGAGTTTTTTCATGAAAGCTGAATCAAGACTTTTTGAAACGGTTAAATCGGAGTTACTTCAGCGGTATCCGACAGGTTGGGGTGGTGTCGCCGGTGCCTATTTAGAGAATGATGAAATAATAATTGGCATCTCGCCAGACTTTCCTAATGCCGGTTCTAGTGTGTGTATGGAGCTAGGTTGTATGTTGGAAGCGGCTAAAATGAATGCACGAATCACCCATACCCTCTGTTTGGTTCGAGAGGACGAAAACGCACCCTTTAAAATTCTTTCTCCCTGCGGCATATGTCAAGAACGGCTTGCTCTTTGGGGTGGTGATGTGTTGTGTGCATTGACCACAAAAGATGTTGACAGGATTGAATTTGCAAAGCTGAGCAGTTTACAGCCTCATCACTGGCTTAAAGCTTATCAAGAATAATATAATTGAATTATGTCTACTAAGAATGGGGAGAAATAGATGGAGAAAAACCAACTGGCTATCATCGAAACTGCCATCCAGTTACGCAAAGCTGGAAAGCTGCAAGATTCAAACGACCTATTGCTAAAAAGCTATCCAAGTAATCCTGAGAATGCCTATCTAAATTATCAAATTGCTTGGAGCTTTGATGCCTTAGGGGAAGAGGCACAGGCGGTGCCTTATTACGAACGATCAATTGAATTAGGGCTGGCGGATCCAGATCTGGAAGAAGCCTATCTTGGTTTGGGTAGCACGTATCGTGCTTTAGGAAACTATCAAAAAGCGGAACAAGTCTTGCGTGAAGGTCAAGATAAATTTCCGACAAACAATGCGTTAAAAGTGTTTTATGCGATGGCTCTTTTTAATCTTCAACAATACAGCCAATCCAATCAAATTTTATTAGAACTGCTAGCACAAACTTCATCGGATCAAAAAATCAACGATTATCACAAAGCGATTGCTTTTTATGCTGACAAAATGAATCAAACTTGGGAATAGAATTCCATAGAAAAAGGACTAGCTGGCTTGCTAGTCCTTTTTCTATGGAATTTATGGAACTAGTTGAATCAGAAATGATCTCACACAACTATTAGTCCTTATTGGTAAAGAGCCAGTCTTTCTAAGTGAGAATACCAAGTTTTTTAGCAAAAAGTCATTTGGTCTTGCGATAGTAATCTCACTTACTAGGAGTACCTTTATTTGTAGTTTTTTTGTTCTCTGAACCAACATGGTAAGCAACTGAAAAACCTATAAATAAGCTCACAGTTATCCACCATTTGAAAGGTCTATCGATTAGAATAGATAGTCCCAAATTCAAAAGCAATCCGGCTAAAAAAGATCCAAAATAATTTTTCATGTCACCTACCTATTCTGATCTTAAATGATGATCGTTTAGTTGTAGCGCTAAGATATTCTGACATATCAACACAAGGAGATTGTTGATTCTCCTTTTCTTGAGGCAAATTAACAAGACAACATTATCTGACTCTGAGTCAATAATGTTGTCTTGTTAAAATTTTTAAGTTTTTTCTTTACCATCACTAAATATTAAGGAACCAATGTTCCTCTAATATTTAGTGCGCTGGATATTGATACTCAAATTACCTAGTCTGGTGCATCTTCAAAGGTCCAGCGTAAAGATCCCTGATAGCTTCCTACAGGATCAGAAGGATGGACAGCCAATTTTAGATTTTTCGATAAATCAAATGAGGCACTTCCACTTCCTTGCCAGATTTCTTGCTCTGCATGATTGATTCGCAAGTCTGTGTTATCACCCTTTATGATTAACCGTTGAGCTAATACGTCTTTCTCTTCATTCGTAAGCGGCTGTTCTTCTTTTACTTTCACTGTCCAGCGACTTTTTTCTAACTTACTATGATCTTCTATTTGTGCCTTATCCTTAGTAGGTGGAAAAACGGCCTTGTCCCTTGAAGGAATGTGAACTTCACCAAAACTAATTTTTCCCGGAAGAGACAAACTTGGACCCTTTTCTTTTTCAATTACCCTCGTCTCTACGTTCGATCCTTGTCCGTCATTATCTTTCATATAGAAAGAAACTTCATGGCCTATCCATTGCTCTGGAAATGCGAAAATCATTTTAGCTTCGCCATTTTTAGGAGCTGAGGGAAATTCTTTTATGACCTTTTCTTCCTCCTGATACTTGGCAACGAAAGAGAGAGTTGTCGGCTTTTCTGATGATGGGTCATGAGAATATTTGATAGTCAATTCTCTTTGATTATTGAATCTTGAAATCAAAAGAGGATTGTCTTTGTTTAGTAAATCAAATTTTAAAGGTTGTCCCTTTTTGTATCGATGAACCATCATTTGTTCATCTGGTAAAAAAATCCCCTGATCCTGTTTGTTATTCCTAATTGGTGTGTAGCCATCTATCTGCGGGTATTTATCAGAGAGATCATAGTGCGTTGTAATGATCCCCTCTTTCTCAAATGGTGGCTGCAAAATGTTATCTTTCTCATTCAAAAAAGCAACTGTCACTTTCCCCATATAATTTACAAAAGATTCTCCTGAATGCTCCCCAATTTTTTGTCCATTGCGGAATGTTTGAACACTGAAAGGCAGGGATAATTTTCCATCCTTAACAAATGATTCATCTACCGGATGATTTGCGCCATTCCAAGTTAAATCTACGTAGTAGAATAGAATCGTGTCATACAAACGTGCATCATTGAAGTCTTTGACTTTAAAATTGACTTTACCATCAGATGATTCGTCAATACTAAACAAATTAGTTACATCTTCTCCAGAAAAGTTAACGATTCTCGCTTTTTTTACAGAATATTGCTTCGTCGCAAACATCTTTTGTAAATCAAAAGCCACGGATATAGAATTATTTTTCTCCCAATTTGCTATATTGGGAATAGTTTGTTGTGCTTTCAGATAAACGTCTTGGTTTGCTTTTGCAAAAGAGGATTGAACGCCGTAAGCTGCAGGGAACTCAGGATTGGCTAGAAACTCCGTACTATACTTTATTGATGATGTAGTAGCATCATTATTGTGAACCACAAATTTCACACTAGAAACTAGATTCGTAGTTAACTCAAAATTTTGTCTTGGATCTACTGCCCAAGCGCCGCCTCCTGCTGGATTTTTGAAATATACCCAATAATCATCTGCTCCACCATCATAGACATCATACATGATGTTTGTAGGGTTATTCGCATATAGCCCTTTAATCAAAGTTCCCGGAGATACGAAACCAATATATTTATTTTGATTTAAGCCATAGTAATTAAAAGCTGTCTTCAATTCCAAAGGTTGGTTGTTTTTGTCTAGAAACTCATAAGTAGCGATCATTTCACCATCAATATAGATTCTCAGAAAGTCTCTTTTTGTAAACCAAATCTCTCCACCGTCTAAATTTCCTTTATTCCTTTCTAGTGTTACGAGTAAATTGACTGGTTCGCCATTGTAAAAGCCGACATTTTTCACTAGCGCTTTACTTTTATTCGTATTTCGATCTACTTCTATATGAGTTGAATAGGCATTTCCTTCAATTGGTTCAACGGATAGTGCCTCATTGTAATGCATGATAAACGTATTTTCCGCAGGAGTCACTGATTGATTGGCCCAATGAAAGTAGCCTAGATCGGTTAAAGGTCTTGGCGCAGCTTCTGCAGTCACTGCACCTAAGAAAATGCCGGAGAATAGAATCAACCAATAGATTAGCTGCTTATATATTCTCATAAAGCATCCCTTTTATCCTTCTGATTTTTCTTCAAAAAGTAAAGTGTGGTAGCCACGCCTAGTAATAGTATACCGAATCCTTGTAATAAAAATGGTCGTTCTTCCCCAGTTTTTGGCAATGTTTTTGGACCAATAGCCATACTATGGTCTCCGATAGATACCTTCTCCATGGGGACCACTTGATTTTTATTAGTAGGTTGATAAAAAGAGATTCCCACTTCACTCTTAACTTGTTCACTTGCTGATACCGATGTTGCGCCCCCAAGTAATAACATCAACAAGAAAAGACTAAAGAGTTTTTTCATTTTTGCCTCCCCCGTTCTATTGCTTTTTACGTTTCAAATTGAAAATATAGCCGACTAATACCAGAATGATCACCAAGAACAGTGCGGCAATGAGATAAATCATTGTATGATTCTGTTCTTTTTCTACTTCGACTGCTTTCGTGTTTAGTTTTTCATCTTTCCCCTTGATTTCAAACTCTTTCTTTAGTTGCCACGTTTTTCCTTCATCATTTTTTAAGTCAATGACTAATTCATAGTTCCCTTTTTTCAATGGTTCATTATTCCAGCTGATTGGTAGGCTGAACTTTGACCGTGGAGCAAAAGAGATTTTTTTATCCATCTCTTTCAGCACGTCTTTTTGGCCTTTTCTAGTGACTGTTGCATGCATAGCCAGTTTGCTCATGAGGACGGGTTGCGAATTCTCTAAATCAGCAAAAACCGTCAAATAACCATTATCCAAGCCTGGTGTGACTTTTGTCAGTGCAAAATTAGGTTGCACGTCATTACCAGAGCAAATCAATTTTGCTCCTATTGTATAGGCAAATTTGTTGTTTAGAGTAAACCCTTCTGTTTGTTCTTCTTTTCCTTCAGTGTCTTCATAACAATAGAATCCACCTAATACAGTTCCGTCAAAACCTTTTTCAGGAATATTCAGCTCAAAAGCAACCTCTTTCTCTTCCTTTGGTTTTAAAGAGACTTTTTGGTTTTTTGAAATCAGTTCTTCAAAAGATGGTCCCCCAAGAAGTTTTTCTCCATGTTTGGAGTAATCAATCGCCCCATTTTGATTGGTTATGCCATTATTTGCTTCTACATTGACTGTGATGTCCTTTGTACTCGTGTTTCGAAGTTTAAGAATCAATTTTTGTGAGCTGCCAGGAACAACTTTTAAATCATAATAGCTCGCTTCTGATTGTTGGTTTTCTGGCAGAACAGCTTGGGCATCGAAAGAAACTTTATTCGTTGTTTTCGAATCCGTTTCTGCAAAACCATTTAAGGGACACGTAGCTGCCAAGAAGAAAACAGAAAAAATAAAAAAGATGGAGAATGATATTCCCCATCCTCCGTGATTCTTAGGCTGGCGCATCAGTTAACACCCACGTTAGATCTGCTGTATAGGCTTGTGCTTCAACGCTAGCTCGTGGAACATGAAGCTTCACACTTTCATTGTTTCCGTCTTCCCCTTCAAAAACAGCAGCAAAGCCACCAGCACCTTGCCCTTCTTTCGCAAGCATAAGATCTTGATATTGTTCATTCAAGTCGAATGTAGTATCTGCCATTTTAGGCATAGGCGATTGGTTGTTTTTAGTTACAACTTTACCATTAGACAATGTCATTTTGGCTCCAGTTAATTCGTGACCGTTTTCTCCAACAAATGGTTTTAATGTGACACCTAGAGACCATCCTTTTGCTCCACCCCGAGTGTCATTTACTTGTACGTGTGGTTTTTGATTGAGTGCATAATAATCTTCATCCCCTTGTGAGATTTCATGCTGACCAAAAGTAATGTTTGAAGCGAAAGGAATCGATAATGATCCTGTATCTCCTGTGCTTGGATCATCATCGTGAGTGTCATCAGGAACGATTGGGTCTACATCTTCTCCTGATCCTGGTGTAAATGTCACGTCTGTCTTGTTCGTAAAACTCGATAGCAGACTTTCCTGACTCTCTGCGAAAGCAGTCACGCCCGTGGCACTAAGTGCGAGTAATCCTAGTGCAGTTGTAGCAACCAATGATTTTTTCATTTTGTAATTCCTCCTAGATAATAATTGATCTAATTTAGATCTAAAATTATTCTGCCACGGTCGCTCAGGTTTTTCTAGTTTAAGAATTTTCGCATTTTCAGAAGAAAATTACGTTTTGATTAATCAAAAAAACAAGTCTGCATTTAGCGCAAACTTGCGTTGATCGTTGTTAACTGGTACAAAACCTCTCCTAATTGGTGCCAATTCCTTTCTGTAGGAATGTTCTTCATCAATATCAATGGCACTTCGCCTGTATTGAAATAATAATTCGAAATGACCAAATCAACATCCTCTATGTTTGTTTGATAATCATAGAATGCGAAGGTATAAGAATGGCCAAAAAGCGCATTGATCTTGTTCATTAGCCATAGACGATGGGTATGATGTAAATCATCATGGACTAAAATTTTTACCGGATCGATATAAAATGAGAATAAATCATAATAATCGAGAATAAAATAATAATTTAAAAATAGTTGTTCCCAATTTTCAAGAATCTGAGCCACCTCTTTATCCGTTGTGTCGGTCAATCGATGATGAAATTCTTCTATGATGCGATATTTTTTGGGACTTTCTTCCCTTACTTCATCAATGTAAGAACGATTAAAAAAGAGGTCAGTATTCCCATAGAAGAAAGTACTACGCTCATGAAACGCAATAAAATTAAACATTAATTCAGGATCATCAATAGCTAGAGTGAACTTAAACATCTCTTTTAAAACTTCCGTCAAATGTTGGACGACTCTGTAAGAACTTGTTTGGTGTTCTCTATGAGCAGTAGCATAACTATTTTCATATTGGCTATTTCCATCGATAATACCAAAAGAATAAATCACTTGATAAAGAAAAAAGAGTTCATCTTCCTCAAAAAACAAACCTGTCTGATTGTTCCACTTTTGTAATCGAACAAAATTGGGATCCGCTTTGATCACTGACTGATCATCAAGAGTAACAATGACCTTTTTGATTTGGCTTCGCTCTAAATTAATCGCCAACCAATAGGAAAAGATTCGTGTCTGTAAGGGTTCTAATGTGATCTGATAGTTTTTTTCAAATGAATGGATTAGGTGTTCTATTTTGCTGAACTTAATTTGAAAAGGCCATTTATCATCATTTTCTCTAGTGGCGTTCCAATAAAAGTAATAGAAAAAACAGCGAATGTTTCTCTCATCTGCAGTTAATTGCAATCGATATGGATGGAAATGTATTCGGTAACGATTAAAATACTGTTCAAGAAGTTTCGCGTAGCGAAGAACAGTCGAGACACTAGTAAATTGTTTTTCAGCGAAGTCTTTCAAGGTTTTTTCTGGGTGATTGTACATGAACTGAATCAAATGATAATTGTAGGATGCTTTGTAAAAATGAAGATAAATAGTGTATATCGGGAAATCTTCTTCTTTTTGGATCTGAAATCGTTTGTTGTTATCATTCAATAACCAAATTTTCCCATCATACCTTTTGAATAATCCAGTCAGTTCGTCTATATAGTTTAAGATAGATCGATCCGTTACATGGAGAATATTCTTTAATTCGTTCATTTCGCAAGGGGTATTCTTTTCCAGTAAATAATCTAGTAGGATTACTTTCTTCAGTGATGTTTTGGTTAAAAAAGTTTGCATGGTTCACACCTCAAATCTTATGAATTTTTTGTTAAATTGCCTTATCTTGCAATTGAAAATCTTTATTTAGATAATAAAATGCTGATTGCCGTATAATCTTGCCCACAGAGCCTAAAAAAATCACCTACATATCGATGATCGTAGGCGAATTCTGAAATTAATCATTTAAAAAATCTTTTTACAGAGTGATGTTCATTCGTCTATGAACATATATTGTCGCAAATGCTAAGTTTTTTTGCTGAAAACCCCATTTAGAAATCAATCTTTTTGATTTTCCAATTAGCTATCAGATAAAGAATAAGAACCACAACCGCTGTATACACAAGATCGATTGCTGCAACGGACCCTACTCCTAAAAAACTAAGTAAATACAATGGTGTCTCAAATAGAAAAGAAAGCCCGATATTTGCAGCACCAATCGAGATCAATATGGGTAACAGGATCAGCAACAAAATCGTGATGGTCATTAGTGTTACCCCTTCATATTTTACAAAAAACGCTAAAATCAACGCAATGCTCAAATAGAAAAGCGGACACAAAAGATAAGCCCCTATCGAAAGCAGAACTGGTTCCCAGAGAACTGTCACTTGAAAGCCAAATTGAAAGATTAAACTAAAAATCAATAATAACATTCCTGCCACAATACCTAGAGCAAATGCAGAGAGAAAAAGTGAAAGAAGATAGTTTCTTCTGCCTTTCTTTGTTTTAAAGAAGAAATCGCCAATATGCGTGTTTTGATCGTCTATTAGGAAATTAACGGCTAGTATAGGCAATAAAACAGGGAAAATAAAGTTAACAGCGCTCAGATAATCAGTGAAATCCAAAGGATCTCCCATGAAATAGTTTAGGAATGGCAATGCTAAACAAACTAGGCTAACTGCAATTAAATACTTGCTGCCAAAAGAGACGACGCGTCTTCGAATATCTTTTCTTGTTAATACGGATACATTCATCGTTCTTTCTCCTTCCTACATTGAAAAATACAGCTCTTCCAAATTTGATTGGTATTTTTTTATTTCAGTTGGAAATAAATCAAAACGAACAAGTAATTTCATTAATTCAACTCTTACCGAAGCGTCTACGATAAAGGTTTCATTCAATTGTTCATATTCTCCAATTTGGCTGATCAATTTCTGAACGTTGGCTATGTCTTCTTTTGCGAAAACAAATTGATAACGCTCTTTTGCGCCGAGTTCCGCATGATAGACAATTTCGCCATTCTTGATGAAATAAGCTCTGTCACAAAGTTTCTCTAAGTCTCTTAAAATATGGCTCGATATGATTATCGAGAGATTTAAATCTTTCGCAAGGTGTTTCAATGTGTCAATGGTTGCTTGAATTCCATCTGGATCAAGACCGTTCATCGGTTCATCCAGAATCAATAAATCATTCTTGTTAATGAGTGCGATTCCCATCCCTAGACGTTGCTTCATGCCTAAAGAGAAGTTCTTCACCTTTTTGTTTTGATAGCCTTCCATGTTAAAAAGTGACTCGATATATTCTAGCGGGTAACTATCATTGGACATAGCCTGAAAATAAGATAAGTTTTCTCTTGCTGTCTTATTTGGAAAATACTTTGGTCCATCAATCAACATCCCCACTCGTTCATCGCCAATCACTTCTCCTGTATAGTTAACCGTTAAACCGCTCATTATCTTCATCGTGGTGGTCTTACCCGCACCATTTGGACCGATCAAACCAACGATTTCTCCCGGTCGAACGTCGAGGTTGATATTGGTCAAAATCGACTTGTTCTCAATCGTTTTAGAAACCTGTTTTAATTCCATTCTACCCACTTCCTTTTCATTTACTCTCACCAACCGTTAAAAACACGCCTTTTAAACGAATTTCTTAGATATTTCTTCTGCCAACTCGTTCAGAAATGTAATTCCTAATGCTTAGAAAGAAATATTTTCTTTCTAAAGCGAATAAGTCCGCCATTACCTTCTTGAGGGCAAAAATACCACTCATCTACAATCTAAAGACATGAAAGTTCCCACAACATTTTTTTAGAATCAGGCCTTTTAATTTTTATACCTTTCCTGAATAAACAGTGATGTCTTAATTATATGATGAGACGATCTTTAAGAAACGTCAATTAATAACCTCTTTTAATGAAAAATTGTCATTTTCTCTTTGTACAACTTATTACAGAAACTAGGGTCCAAAATCGACCAAGAATTATTTTCCCATGATAGACAAAATTTTTCTAGTTTAATAAATTTCACGAGAACCGAATAAAAATGAACGTGTGGGGCCAAAGTGAAAAAGACCAGTTTACTTTCTTATGTAAACCAGTCCTTTCTAATAAAATGATTACTTTAGATTTTAAAAACAGCGGTTTTCAACTAGCACTGTGTATGAATTATCGGATTTGAAAGAGTCCTCCTTTATTGTTCATCTCCCGGGATTAGAACGATTTTACGTTTTTCCTCATTTCTTTCAAGGATCGAATGAGCCCAAGAGGCATCGGAAAAATGTTTGAGGAGAATATTGTTTTCCAGTAATTTTCCCTGACCAAAATAGCGATTTATCTGTTCCCCAGCAGACTGAAGTTGAGAAATTGTAGCTAAACTAATCACAAATCCTTTGATTTGTTTATTCTGGGTATAGAAAGACTGCACGGAAAAAGCAGCTGGTTGAATCGGCGCTGTGATGAGTCCTAGGACACCATTAACAGATAAGCAGTCTAGATTTGTTTGTAAAGAGACTTGTCCAGAAGTATCAATCACAAAATCGACCCCTTGAGGATGTTTTTGATGAATCAGCTGAACTAGATCATCTGTATGATAACTATAACCCTCTTGGCTACCTATACTTCGGAGCTCAGCAAAGGAATCAGGACGACTCGTTGTTAGAACATGAGCACCTAAGTCACAAGCAATCTGAATCAACTTCTTTCCTAAATGCCCCGCTCCTCCCTCAATCAACAGTGTTCTTTCACCAGATAGATTTAGCACATCCTTCAGTAAAATAGCAGCTGTGGCTGCTGAATGTACAGAAGCCACAAGTTGCAATGGATCACAGTTTTCCGGCACACGAAATAAGCGCTCCTCTGGAATGGCAGCGAGTGTACTGGTAATTCCTTGACGGCCTCCATAGCCCATGCTATTGGTCCAAACCCAATCTCCCACTTTAAATTTGCTGTTTTTTTCACCCGCATCAATGACTTTTCCTACTGCATCACGCCCAATAATAAACGGCAAAGGAATGGGCGTTTGGTAATTTCCAGAACGAATAAAGGTATCGACATGATTCACAGCAACACCGCATACTTCAATCAAAACTTCATTTGGCGAAATTTTCGGATCTGGCAACGTTACAATTTCTATTTTTTCTGGCGATCCAATGTGTTTAATTACTGCTGCTTTCATGTTTCTTATCTCCTTTTTATCCTTATGACGACTTAAATGAATCATTAATGTTCGTTCTTGGCGTTATAATAAGAACAAACGTTAAGAACCTTGGTTCTATTTTAAAAGTCTATCCATTATTGAGGACCATTTGTCAAAGTCCAAGTTAATTGTCCTTCATATATTCCTTTTTGATCTGTCGGATGAACCGTCATTCGAAGACATTCTGCGAGTTTAATCTTGGCAGCTCCTTTGCCTTCAAACACCGGTTGGTACTTTGAGTTGATTTGAGTTATCTGATCTTGTTCAGCAATGCTCAATCGATTTTTTAGCTGATCCCCATGTTTATTTTTCAGTGGTTGTTCTTCGCGAACAGATAGGAACCATTCCTTCTTTTTACTGCTAGTATCATTCACTCGTATTTCTTGGTCACTTGGCAGATTCACAAACTCATCCGAAGCTGGAATTTCTTGCTCTTTGAAATCGAGGGTATCTGGTATCTCGAAGCGAGGTCCAACGTACTTGACTATTGTACTTGCATCGGATGATAAGTCATTCAAAGTTGCCACTGCAACGACTTTCGTCCCTTCTTTTTGTTGTGGAATTGGCAACAGATATTTTCCATTTTTGTTGACCGTCCCTTTTGCGATTTCGTTATCATTCACTTTGATTACAATTTCCGCTTCCGGCTCAGCCGTTCCACTTGCTTGCGTACTTTCGGTAGTCAATGCATCAATCGTAGTTGGGGCGATCTCTGTTTTCTTTGAAAAACTGCCGCCAACAATTTTTCCGACTTTACCTGAATCAAAATTCTTTAAGAAAGCTGCATTAGTTGATTCCAAGTCTAACGTTCGTTGTCCAGTTGTATAGGTATCTAGAACAAAACTTGCGGTTAATGGACCTTCATAAACATCATCTGGTTCTTCGGATGCGGTATTCTTAACTTTCCACGTACTTAGTCCTTTTGAGGAAGCAACATGAACAGTTGTTGGAAGCGCCCAGGCACCCAAAGCAGGCCCCTTACTATTGGAAATCTTGAAATTGGAACCTTCAAGGAGATTTAATTTGTTCCCAGTTTGAATTGTTGCCTGCAATCCTTCAGAGGAAGCAACCAATGTCCCATTGCTTTTGACTGTCACTGATCCGTTATAAAGCAGGATCGCTTCTTCATCAGTTACTTTTGAACTTGTGTCTAATGTTCCAGCATGATCAATTATCAAGCTTCCTCCTGCTGCACCACGAATGGCAGAGTCCACATCGGAGTCGATCGTTACATTTCCATGGACAGTAATATTTCCGTTGGGATTATACATAGATAGTCCTAATCCTTTTGCAGCTACTTTTACGTTTGCTTTTGCACCAACGTTTAGGCCATCGCCTGTATTAAGAGCAATGTAATTTGCGGTATCTGTAAATTTCACCTTCGCATCATTGGTGATGTTTAATTGTTTTCCTTGAAAGATTTCTTCTAAATTGGCACTTGCCTCTATGGTTCCTTCCAAATTTGCCGTTCCATTTGCCAAATAAATGAACTGATTTCCTGTTGAAGTCACGTTCTTATAGTTAACAGTCACACCTGGATACTCGGACCAGAAAAGCGGATAGATGGGCTGATTGGTTAGATGAATGTCTTCAATCCCACATACAGCGTTGTTCAAAGCTACACCAATTTTTTGATAATTCATATCGATTGTATGACCATTTCCAAGAATCTTTTTATTGCTGAAGATATTAAATGTTCCCAATAATTTTAGATCGTTTGCTAAAGAAATCGATTGTACATTTGAGTCAAGCAACGCAGACTTGAATTCAGGGTATGTGCTTACCGTCACAGAGTTTTCTATTGAAGTTTTTTTCAAGTCTTTTTTTGCACGGTACTCTTCTTTTCCTTCTGACTCCGTTTGCTTGTTCGAAATCGAATCTTCAGTTGTATTTAGAGATTTTTTATCATTGACTGGTTGTTCGTCACTAGTATTAACTGCAGCACTTGAGGATGGAGACTCAGAATTTGGGCATTGCGATGCTGCTATTGAACATTTGGATGAATCATTCTTGAATGAATCAATAAAAGCTGAACTATCAGAACTAGCGGATATTGATCCCTTCTCTTCAGCAAATCCTACTTTAGTTTTGCTGATACATCCAGCTGTAAATGCGACCAGAACTAGTAAATAATAGATTTTTGCTTTCTTTTTCATATCAATACTCCTTCATCTTTTTTTAGTTATCCCATTTTTCCATCGGTACATCAGTTACTTTTCGTCGGAAAGAATCACATATTGTGCGAAAAAGACGAGCATCACGTTCCCATTTCCCAATTGATACAACAATCTTTTAATTATCACTTTGCATAACTAAACTTCTTAAATCATAGCTAGCATTGGTTCCGTAATCGTTCCTACCGCAATCATCCAACACTTCGATTAGTCTTAGATGCGAGCATTTAAAACTTTCTCTTTAATATAAAGTGGATTACCATATATTTTTATTCTCTCATGAACAATTTGTCGCTTCTAGTGCAATGTTTTTCTTGGGAGCTGAAAAAATGCTGTTAAAAAAATAATAATCAAAAATGGTTGAAGAGAACGCCCTTTCCTTTATCTATAGCTGAGCTCATAGAAAAAAGATCTGAACGGTAACTACCATCTCAGATCTTTT
>NZ_BCQE01000020.1 GCF_001544275.1 Enterococcus gallinarum NBRC 100675
TAATCGCTGGAGGTATAAGTAGATACCAGCGATGGCGATCGAACTAAAGGCGAGTAGATAAATCCCTAATCGACCACTTCCGCCTGTTTCCGGCAGCGGAACTTTCGCCTGATTAGTCACATCTAGTGTAATCTGGTTGTTTTTTTCTCCAGCAACTAACACATCAGCGACTTCTTCGCCATCAATCTGTACTGAGCCATCTTCATTGATCACAATTTCGATTGGCTCTTTCAATCCTTGATACCCTTCTGGCGTATATGTTTCCGACAAGACATATTTTCCCGGCTGTAACTGATCAAAGACAAACGTGTCCGTCTCTTCTCCTGATCGTTCAATGTCTGTATTTGGACCTGTCAAACGGAATTCCGCCCCTTTTAATGGCGTCTGATCGTCGGCCTTTTTGTGGACGGTCAAGTCAAAGGCTTTTAACTGGTTTTGATGATTCAACGTCCATTCTTTACTTTGTTTATCCACATTTTTGCCGTCGTAGCGAATCTTTCCATATTTATCCACCGTAAATTCATAGTTGCCGGCGATCGTGTCATATCCCAATGGACCTGAATCTTCGACCATTCGGTATTGACCTGGCTGATCTACTATAAAATGGGCTAATCCTGAATCGTCAGTTTTTTCCGTAGCAATGGTTTGATAGCCCTCTGAAGTATTTTTCTTTTGTAGAGAAAAGGTTGCCCCAGACAAATTGACTTGATTGCCGTCTTGCAGCGTATACTTGCGAATGCCGATTGGCAATTCTGAAAATTGATTAACCACGGTCAGTGTGATCACTTGTTCTTCTGTAGAAACCTCATCCCCATCGATTGTCACAATTCCCTCTGAAGTGATTTCGATTTGCCAAGTTGTTTTCCCACGTTCATGTCCAGCAGGAGCTTGCACTTCTGTGAGAGTATAGGTTTCACCTTTTTGCAGTCGGACATTTTGCGGCAAGGAATAGCTGCCATCTTGATTATCGATCAATGTCGTACGGCCATTTTTGCCAGTTAATTCAAACACAGCACCTACCAGATTTTTTTCGCCAGCAGAAGAGTTTTTGATCACTTTAAGCGCTAATGGCTGAAACTGTTTCGTGTTTTTCCACGTTGTTTCATCTACTTTTTCTTGCTCATAACCGGGGACAGCTAGCTCTCGAGTCGTTTGATAGCTGAAATCTTGCCCCCGATTATTGTATTTGGGTAGTCCTAAGGTTTCGGCATAGGCATCCTCTGCTGACTTTGAAAGCTGTGTTACAGTGGTGCGTTCCCACAGGTTCCCTGTATCATTTGACGGTTGCGAAATCTTGATATAGCCTGTTTGCCAATTTGTCGGTTCTGAAACTTGTTTTCTGGTCACTTCATAGATAACATGTTCTGGGCGGCTGCTCGGATCATGATCATATTCTTCCCAGATTTTTTTGAAATCAAGCTTGACTCCTGGTGCTTTCCCCGATGGCACTCCAAAATCTACCACTTCGTCTGCTGTTGCTACTGGTTGGAAGGTTGTTCTGCCATTCATCGGGTACCAGAAATCAGGTTTGAATGTTGCTGATTCTGTCTGGATCCTGACTTGATAATGGATCTGAATTTCTTGATCTTTCCCTAAATAAATTTCATCACTATGAACGGTGTTTCCTTCAAATGAGAGTGTGGGCATGGCTTGTACTTGAAGGGAACTGACACTTTTGACGGTTAATGTATTTGGTTCGTAACTAAACGGTTCAGCAATCGGATCGGTTACTTTGCCGTTTGCCACAGTTCCTGATATCTGAACCGCTTTTCTCGCGAGATAATCAGAAATATCTGGTGCATGATCGGCTGATTCATAGTAAAGATCACCATTCTCATCCGCAGACACCATTTGCCGCATCTTGTTTTCTACTTCTTGTTTGGATAATCCCGCATTGGTATCACTTTGCAGTTGAATGCCTAATCCATGAATTTCAATCCCTCGCTGCTTTAATGCCATTGCTTCACCAATTGTTGCGATAAACGTACTGTTGATCAATTTATTGGTATTTCTTTGGTCTGGAGCATAGTAGCTGTTAGAAATACGAGAAGTACTGCCCGGTTGGTCTTGTCTATTGGTAAATTGGGTGCCGTAATAGCTGCCATTCGTTTCTGTTTGAACTTTGCTGACTTGGTAGGAAAAAGTGGGAACACCATCTGTCAGTAGAACAATCACTTTTTTGTGTCCATTTGGTGTCGCCAACATGTTTCCAGCATCTCGCAGGGCTTTTTGCGTGAAAGTTCCGCCAGTAGTACTGCTTGGAGTAATCGTCTTAATGGCATTTTTGACCGAATCAAAGAGGCCCATCGCGACCGAATCATTCTTGTATCCATCACTTGAATACCCAACATAGCCCATATGAATGTTGTCTGTGATTCCACTTTCTGCTAGCGTATCTACAAATCGATCCACCCCTTTTTGGACCTCGCCAATTCGATTGTTGTCATTCATACTACCTGACCAGTCAACTACTAAAACCAAATCCAACGGTGCGATCTCCTTTTGGACATTTCCGCGAATATTCAGATATACATCAAATAATCCAGGTGTCGTGGTCTCTTTGGCATACTTACGAATGGCATAGTCTGCTTGGGAACCAGTTCCACCATATTCAATATAGGAATTGGTTTTGTTCGTTGGTTCCCCATTCCATTCCGTTTGCCCATCCCATTGTGCAGCTCCGTCTTTGTTTCCTTGATGGTTGCGCACATTCTGATTCCCAGTCGGTTGCCAACTTGCTGTCGGATAGGTTCCTGACGCATCTGTCGTATACTGAGGCAGGATTGCCTTATGACTGCGACTTAACACTGGATCAGGAGCAACGCTAGGGAGTGAAAAAGGTTTTATCACTTCATCAGCAGCTGTTGATCTTTCAGATACTTCAGATGCTTCAGGTCCTTCTGTTTCTCTGTTTTCTGCCAGCGTTTCGTTGGTATTTGATGGATTTGTTGATTTTGACTCTTCAGATTCTACTGAATGTGTATCTGTAGCAGCTGTTTCCTTTGCAGCATCCGTTTCTGTTCTAGAAGTATTGTCCTGGGTGTCAGTTGGTTTTTCCTTTGTTGCCTGCGGCATGACAACAGAGACCTTTTGGATCTGACCTTCGTAAACTAATTCTGGTGCTTGCTCGGTCAAAAAAGAATTTTTCTCAACGGGCAGCGTCAGTTGAACGGTCTGATTTAGTTGAGGCTCTATTGTCAGATAGAGGGTATTGTGTTTAATTTGATAACCGTATCCCTCTTGTTTTTCTTCTACTTCTTTTAGCTTGGCATGATCCATTCGTATTTCTTTTTTTAAGGGCTCATTTGTTTGATTCGTGAGTGCAACATCTAGTAATAGCTGTGGCTGCTCAGAATCATCTGTTATGATTTTGGCAGATAGAATAGCTGCCCCATTAATAGTTTCTGCTCTAACGATTATGGATGTGAAATAGGAGCTAACCAGCATGAATACTGCCCCTAAAACCCACAACTTCCTCAGTAAATTAATTTTCATTCTCCCCTTTCATTTGCGAACCAATAGCAAATCACAATAGCCTGCATGCTGAAAATTTGTTATTCTAATCAGATACCTAAGTATACATAGAAGGGAAGAATCAAATCACACCAGCTTTCATACCAAGCGGTTTCATTATTGAGATTGCGTTATTGTTTCGTTGATTGTTTTATTAAAGTAAAGGACTTGGGAGGAAATGAAATGATTAGGTTTTTGGAGAAAAATTATCGGAAGATGGAAGAAATCATTCGTGTGTTATCCATTTCTGATAAGTGGATGACTAAAAAAGAACTTGCAAGACACATTGGTAGCAGCGAATCAACGTTTATCCGATATATTGAAGAGATCAAGCAACGCTGGGGAGATGTTTTAACCATCAAAACATCGCATAAATTAGGGTATCGTCTAGAGAATTTCAATGCTACGTTGTATCTTCAAATACTCACAGATATGGCGAGAACTTCAACAACGACACAACTCCTTCATGAATTTATTCAACAGCCAGGCAAAACGATCGATTATTATTGTGAGGCAATCAATATCAGTCGATCATCTTTTGCACGAAAATTAAAACATTGCAATAAAGTGTTGGCTGCCTATTCACTCCGGGTCATTGTGGATCGAGGGTATCAGTTAACGAGTCAGGACGATGAGCTGTCTCTGCGTATATTTACGACCTACTTTTTTTTGATGTATTATGGCCATTGTGATTTGCCTTATCACTTTGATAAACAAGAACTAAAACAAGTGATGCGGCGCAATCACTGTATTTTGAATAGTATCAGCTTAGACAACAGCTATGAACATGACTTTTTCATTATGTATTTTATCGTTGATTTGTTAAGAGAGAGTCAAGGATTTCGGCAACGCCCGATCACCAAGATAGCCGTGAAAGCAAAAATCAGTAATGAAGACTATTCATTGATTAAACGCCATTTGAGTGGGATTAGTTCGGAGTCTTGCCAAACAGTCATTGACTACTTTCAAAAAGGGGCTTTCCAGCAATTTTATTCAGAGAATAGATCTGTGATCAGTGAGAAGATACGTGACAATTTGACTTTCAATACTTTTCTGCAGTTGGAACAAATCACAGACGAGGTTGGCGACTTCGTTGTACACTTACTGACTTGTCTTTATTCCTATGCGCAATTACTGCCCTTTGATACGACAGAGCTGACACAGCGTGCCACTTTTTTTACAAGACATATCAAATTTACACAGCGCCAATTGTATGCACGACTCAAAGCAGAACTGCATTTTTTTTCTGAATTGTTGGAAACGAATCTCATCAGTTATTTGTCTTCTTATGTATTCTGGTTGTTGACTTCTTTTCCGGAGATCAATCAGACTTTGGTGTCAAAAAAAATCTTAGTGATCAGCGATATGGGGATCAATCACAGTCAATACATCAGTTACTATGTTCAAGATATTCTTGATCTGCATAAAATTCGTTCAGATATCTTGCCCATCAATGGTGAGCAATTAGGTAACTATGACTTGGAATCCTTTGATTTAATCATCACGAATCAGCCAATTTCTGAAACAAAAGTTCCCAGTGTTGTTATCAATGACGCCTTACTATTTTCAAAAAAAAAAAAATTACTGGACTTATTGTATTTCAAAGATTTTTTTTAATATCTGAAAGTAAAAAAAATATTTCTTGTTTTCTTCTCGTAATTTCAATGAAAGATTATCATAAGAATACGCTTTTCCTTTGAACCGTTTTTTCAGCATCAGAATAGATAAACTACCCAGCTACCTAATACAAAAATTTAGACGGCAAATCACACGAAAAAAGATCTGCGGTAGTGACACACCGTAGATCTTTTAATTGGAGAGATGACTCTTCGTTAAACTAAGTTATTTTCTACTTATCTATCTTTGCATCGACCGTTGTGTGGCCGATTATTACACCATTGTTTTTGTTGTGAAACTCTTGGCAACCGCAAAAATCCGGGGCTGTTTCAATTGTAACCACTCTTTCTTCAATTCCAATGAAAAAACTTCTTGGGTTTCATAAGGATTGAAATAGTAAGTACCATTTGTCACATTATAGACCACTCGATACTGAGTATACTCAGATTGACCATTATCTTCGACCATCAGTCCTTTGGGGATCGTGGCATTATTTAAGAGATGGAACATAGCATTGACTGTTTCTTCAGCAGTCTCTCCTACATTCACAAACTGTTTGTTATAAACGGTTCGAACAAATCGTTCAGGGGAAGTCAATCCACCCGGTAAAATAGATGTTCCATTTCCAAGACCAAAGGGGAGCACCTCTACTCCATTGACTGTTGCGGGAGGAAAATTAGCAGGTCTCGCAGCTAAATAGTTACCAATATTTTTTACATGCCACTCCAATTCTGGACTGTTAGTCATCACGCCGATTGGATTTTCTTTTATTTCGATAAAACCGCGATTGGTTTCAATGACAACACATCTTCCGGTAGTATCCGTTACAATAAAATGCAATGGGACTGTGATCCCTAGTAGCGCCGTTTCTACCTGTACTAGATTGATCCTACTGATTTTTTGGTACAAATCAGAAATGTCTGCTACATTTCCTAATACCCAGTGTAACAATTCATGGGGTGCAAGGTTTATTTTCTCCGCTGTGTATTCGCAATAAACAGCTTCATTCGAAAAGTAGAGTTCAGCAATCGCTAGTCCCTTCTCATTGACCCCATCAATAAACAGAAATTCTTCTAACTGTTTGCCCGTTCCAACAAAGCCATAGGTATTGGTGACCTGTCCCCCTAGTTGTAAAGACCATTGATACTCCCGTGGCATGACGATTGGTGCGCCGTCTAGCAAAAATGCAAAGTCCATCGTCCGAGCAAAAAAAGTCTGTCCATGAGCAGTCAGCGTGAAACTAGTACACATATGCGTGATCTCCTTTTTGTTCATCATAGCTTGGGTTGCGCAGAAGTTCAACTATTTCAGCGTGTGCCCACCAAGAAATTTGACTCCTTTTCAGATCGGAATCACTTGGTTAAAGGTCCCTGGAAAAACAGGATTATTACAATGATAGAAAGAGATTGACAACTCAAGCTATAAATGAAACCGCTTGAATTCTTACCAAGTGGATGTTAAGATAATAATGCACACGTTAACATTATTGGAAAAGGAGGAATTTTATGTCCACGATCACAGAAATCCAAACGGCCTACTATCGGATTCCCTTACCAGAATTAATGGAAGATGCCAAACACGGATTACACACTCACTTTGAGGTCCCAATCGTCAAAGTTCGCACGGATGATGGTAGAGAAGGTATCGGTTATACGTATACGGGTGGTTTCGGAGGAGAGTCGATCGCTAAATTGATCGACAAAGAACTGAAACATATCCTGCTAGGAAAAGATCCTGCTTGTGTGGAAGCTCTTTGGGAACAGATGAATTGGGGCATCCATTACGTTGCCCGAGGTGGTCTAGCAAGCTTTGCCATTGCCGCCTGTGATATTGCCCTTTGGGATCTGCGCGCAAAAAAAGCACGAGAACCATTATATAAACTATTGGGAGGACACAGCAATAAAGTAAACTGCTATGGCGGTGCCATTGACTTGAATTTTCCACTAGAAAAATTATTAGCCAACAATCAAAAATATTTGGATATGGGATTACGGGCTGTCAAAATCAAGTTAGGGCAAGCAACACTGGCGGAAGATATCGCCCGCATCAAAGCCGTTCGTGAATTGATCGGTCCCGATATTACCTTTATGGTGGATGCCAATATGAGCTGGTCCGTTGAACAAGCCATCAAAGCCGCTAAATTGATGGCGCCTTTTGATATTCTCTTTTTGGAAGAGCCAACGATTCCCGAAGACTACGAAGGATATGCTCGAATCGCTAAAGAAGGTCAAATAGCAGTTGCTGGCGGAGAAAATTTACGAACACCAATTGAATTTGCTCATATGTTGTCTTATGGTCAAGTTGATTTTCCTCAACCGGATGCCTCGAATTGTGGAGGAATCACTGGCTGGTTGAAAATTGCCGCATTGACACAGTTGCATAATGTCAGTATCTCGACTCACGGCATGCAAGAGCTTCATGTCAGTCTGCTGGCTGCCATGCCTAATGCCGGATACCTAGAGATGCATAGTTTCCCGATCGATCAATACACCATTCGCCCTCTGATGATTGATCCAGAGGACGGAATGGCTATCGCGCCAGAAGAACCGGGAATTGGTGTGACCTTTGACTGGGACAAATTAGCCCCTCATCAATTAGATTTTTAAGCAATATACACAAGGAGCTGTGACAAAAGATTTGTCACAGCTTCTCTAATCTTAATGGACTTATTTAAAGAATAAGCGGCAATTCCTCATAGGACAAGCGACGTTCATCAATTAATTCTCGATACCAATAGGCTGATTTTTTCAAAGAACGGGTACGGGCAGCATTTCTTTCGATCCGCACCAGCCCATAGCGGTTTTTGAAGGCATTCATCGGTGAGATACAGTCGGTAAAAGCCCAGAGCATGTAACCCTCGCAATTCGCCCCTTCTTCCACTGCTTTTAAAAGCCAATAAAGATGTTGGGAAATGAATTGGATCCGATAGTCATCTACTACCTGACCATTCTCATCCATGAACGCCTCTTCATTCTCCCGACCCATGCCATTTTCTGTGATCAGCCAAGGAATGTTGCCGTAATTTTCTTTGAGGTAGTTTGCCATGTCATACATGACTTTCGGATAGATTTCCCACCCTCTAGAACGATTCATTTGTTTGCCGGGAAGATCAAAGTTCTCATAGAATCGCTCCGGATGAAACGGTGCTTCAGCATTCCATTGATAACGAGGTGCCCGCACACGCTTTGGATAGTATTGATTGATTCCTAAAAAATCAACCGTATGTTGTTGGATCACTTCTAAGTCTTCTTTTGCAGGATCAAAATAAATATCATGCTCTTTGCATAGTGCAATCAGTTCTTCGGGATAAATGCCTTTAATCATCGGATCAAAAAAGACTCGGTTGAAGAAAAGATCGTACATTTTTTGCGCTTGCTGATCTTCTTTCGAAGAAGAACGAGCATACACCATTTCAGGATTCAATACGCAACCGATTCTGCCTTGATAGCCTTTTTCATGATACGTTTTTATCGCTAATGCAGAAGCTAATGTTTTATGATAATTCCATTGCATCCATTTCTTCGTATTTTGTTCATGGGGCCAGCGAATCGCATCAAGATAGCAACGGGTCTGAATCACGATAGGTTCATTGAAAGTGAACCAGTGCTTGACCCGATCGCCATAACGTTCAAAGGCGATTGCTGCATACTTGCTATACAATTCGACAACATACCGAGAACTCCAGCCATCATACGTGTCTAATAAGTAGGCAGGCAATTCATAGTGTTCCAAACACAACATGGGTTCTACTCCTGCAGCAATCAATGCATTGATTACCGCATCGATATGGGCTGCATATTCTTCATCGACGATCAACTTCTCATAGTCGGTAAAAAAGCGTGCCCAATTGATGGATGTGCGATAATGTGTCAGATGAATCTCTTTCATCAGCTCAATGTCTTCACCATACTGTTCCATGAAGTTCGTTGCAACGGCCGGTCCATAGCCTTCATGCCAGACAAAACGCTCTTGTTGATACCATTGATCCAAGAAAGAATCCTGACCCGCTTTTTTTCCTTGCCAACCTTCTGTCTGCCAAGCAGAAGAAGCGGCCCCTAAGATAAATGTTTCTGGTATTTCAATTAACATAAGCCTCTCCTTTTTATGCCACTTCGTTTGTTGAACGATTCATTACGATAACGAATGGCAAATAAATAATGATCGATAATAAAATACAGATGATTTGTGTGACCACTGCACCGATGTCTCCTGCTGTAGCTAAGTAGGCATTGACGATTGGCGGCATTGGCCACGGTACCATCACAACCGCTTTTGCTGCAAAACCGATGGATGTAGCAATATAACCCACCGTGCCGGTAATAATTGGGGTCAGAATAAATGGAATCGCCAAAATCGGGTTCAGCATGATCGGCATCCCGAAAATAACAGGTTCATTGATATTGAAAATGCCTGGTGCTAAAGATAACTTCGTGATTTGACGCATATCTTCACGCTTGCCTGCAATTAGGATCGCAATCAGTAAGCCAATGGTGACACCTGATCCTCCCATACTCATATACATATCCCAGAATGGCATCGTAATGATGTTAGGCACTTCTTTTCCTGCCTCAAAGGCTTCTGTATTCACGGCGATAGCCGCCAGTAGTAATGGTTCACGAATTGGTTTGACCATCTGATTGCCGTGGATACCAATGACCCAGAAAACTTGTGCAATAAACATCAACAACAAGATACCAGGCAGACCTTGTACTATCCCTTCTAATGGTTTTTGCACAATATTGTAAATGATATCGTAAGCATACATTCCTGTGATGGCTTTGATAGCAAAGCCAACTGTTGCGATGATCGTTACTGTTAATATTGTAGGGAAAAGTGCCGAGAAACTTGCTGAGACATTGGCAGGAACACTTTCCGGCATCTTGATTTGCAATTTTTTTTGGCGGCAAAGCCAGGCATAAAGTTCAATTGATAGGATTGCCACGAACATGCCCAAGAATAAACCTTTCGTATCTGTATATTGTTTCGCTAAAACATTCTCGGCAATAACAGTAGCATCTTCATGTAAGAATTCAAAAACCATCGGATTGACCGATAAGTAAGACATCACTGCAATGATCCCAGGGAAAACACCATCGATTTTGTTCAGTTTTGCCAGTTCGATCCCAATTAAAAAAACAGCATAAATCGTTAGAAAACTAAGTGTTACATAACTGACTGCTGAAGAGATCGGCTTTAGATTTTCTAAAAAGCTGAGCGCATCAATTTTTGCTAAGCCGTTCTCCGAATCAAAAACCATTGCTGAAAATAAGGTCCCAAAGGCACCTGTGATAATGACTGGTATCAAAGCGGCAAAAGCGTTCTTAATTACCATGATGTACCGCCAACTATTGATTCTCGTAGCAACTTTACCTAATCCATTTGCCAATCGATCCATAAACCCTTCCATTTTTACTCCTCCTAGCTCCTCTATGATTAACCAAAATCAACAAACCAAATGCAACCGATTACAATTTCAATTTACTGGATTTTTTTCATTCTGTAAATCGTCGAAAGAAGCAAAAAGCTGAGTATGTAAACGTCGAGGTTTACATACTCAGCAAAATCGATTATGCTTCAAAAAAGGAGGAAATGATTTGGCCTACTATCATGATATTGCAGCAGCTATTCGTACACAAATTAGTCATGGAAAGTATGAGAAGAATCAGAAGCTGCCTAAACAAACTGAATTAGCCATTACGTATAAAACTAGTCGAGTAACCATTCAAAAGGCGTTGAATTTGTTGCAAGTAGAGGGGATCATCTATGCCAAAAAAGGCACTGGCACTTTTGTCAGTGAAGCCTATTCTACCTTCGATTATAACGCCCGAGTGAACCGCGGATTAACCAAACGCTTAGGAAAGACGGGCAAACTCACAAGCAGAATCATTTCTTTTGATACGCTTTTGGCTGATGAGCAAGAACAATCAAAATTGAAACTTGGTAAAGAAGATCGAATCTATGATATTGTTCGTTTGCGATTATTGGATGATGTCCCTGTCGCACTGGAATATACCATTATGCCAGTCGCAGTGATTCCCGGCATCACCGAAGAGGTTCTCAAGGGTTCCGTCTATGAATATATTTCCAATACATTGCAGTTACCGATTGGAACATCGATTCGAAGGATCAAAGCCGACCGTCCAGATATCTATGACCAGCAGCATTTGATTTGTTCCCCCAATGACCCCATTTTAGAAGTCGAGCAAACGGTTTACTTAGAAAATGGGACACCTTTCGAATTTTCACAATCCCGGCATCGATACGATATGGGTGACTTTATTGTTGCTAATAACTGATCCTTCTTTTGATCGGTCAAAAAGCCCGCCATTTCTTGCTGCATTCTGCAAAAATGGTGGGCTTCCCTCGGTTACTGCTATTTTTTTGTTTCTATCACTTGCGATTTCTACCTGATTCTTTCTTATTGCGGCTGTTTCTAGTCAATATACCGAGTAACAACTGCCAATTCCGGCTCATAAGCAGAACCAGTGATCTTTGTTTTCATGACTTTGGAGCCTGGAGTCTGTGAGTGGATCATCTCGTCTGCACCTAAATAAAGACCGACGTGATGGACTTTTCCTTTTCCCTCTTCATATGCGAACAACAATAAATCACCTGACTGCGCCTGTTCATAGGATCGCTGCACACCCGCTTGCGCTTGTTCAATGGTATCTCGAGGAATCAATATACCATTGACCCGATGCAAACTATACATAAACCCTGAGCAATCAAAGCCACTGCTGCTGATTCCTCCCCATACATAAGGCAAATCCAGAAATTGTTCTGCCATCTCGATCAACTGTCGGGGAGTTGTTGAGTTTCCTTGATCGATTCGTTGGGCTTGTGTTTTAGAAATTTCAGCTGGTCCTTCAGGTGTCATCACATGATACCACTCAGCGTCCTCAGAAAGCCAATCCAGCAGTGTTCCGAAAGAAAGGATTCTTTGATAATCTTTGAATTGCAGGACAGCTGTTGGTTTGATTACCGCTACCTTCTGATTGCCTTTCCCCAATCCATATTTCTCGTCTATGACAGTCAATACGTTACTAGGAACATACCCTGGGTAGCCTCGGGGATTTTTATTACTTGCTTGGTCTAAGACAAATATCTCTGCCCATTCTGCTTTTTCTTGAACGACTTCGACAACGGTCCCATAAAGAATCTCTGAATCAACCAAGTCCTCTTCATAGAGAGTCATCGCATCTGCTGCTGATAAAAACGAATGGACTGCTTCTAAAGGTTGCGCATTGATTTTTGTTAAAACTGCATTTTGCTGCGGCTGTTTCCATAAAAAAGTCATAGCTGCTTGGACTGCTTTTTTCACTAGGTTCTCCTTTGCTGATCTTTTACTAATTCTTCTTGCTTTTGCAATCTGATGAAAAATGAAACAACCATCATGTCTAGCCCACTGATAGCCTACTCTAGGGAAACATTCTTGTAATCATACGCTGCGCCAACACTATGAATGACTAAACCATTGATTTTTGGGGAACGTAAATGAGCCTCTGCGCTTTGAAACAATGGAATCACGCCCAATTTCTTATTCAAAATCTGCTCAGCTTCTACCATGTTTTGCCAACGTGCTTGAGGATCGTTGGCATACGCATCGGATGCTTCTGAGATCAAGTCATCATAAGTATCATCCAACCATTTTCCGCGATTGTATGAACTATCTTTTTTGAAAAGCTCCAAGAAATTGATTGGATCAGCATAATCCCCGATCCAATTGTTCATGACCATTTCGAAGTCTCCGCTATTTGAACGATCCAATCGTACAGAAAAAGGGACATTAGTCACTTCTACAGTCAATCCTTCAAGGGTCTGCTGGAGCGTTCCTTGAATGTATTCGGCTAATTTCTTTGATTGATCTGTATCTGAGGTCAGTAATTCAAAAGAGAGTGTATCTTTTCCTAGCTCGGATTTCGCTTGCTCCCAAAATTTCTTGGCTTGTTCTTCATCATAAGGAAGCGAAGTCCCTGCATCTTTGACAAAATCTGTTTTCGTATCAGGATTATAAGCTAGGTCAGAAGGAACAAATCCTACAGCTGGAAGCGAGCCGTTACCTAAAATCTGATCAACGATTTGCTGACGGTCAAGGCTATAAGAAATCGCTTGCCGCAACTTTTCATTCCGAAATGGTGAATCCTCTGCTGCTTGATTCATTTCTAGATACTGGGTCGTCGCGCTCGGTTGAACAACATAATCCTTGTGGTTCACATTTTGCATCGCCAGTTCCCCACTCAACGTGATGTCATCTGCTTGACCATTCTCGTACAAATTGTAGCTAGTTGAAGATTCTTTGACGACATCAAACTGAACACCGGATAATTTCACTGAGTCTGCATCCCAGTACTCAGGATTTTTCTTGAGTGTCCATTGAATATCTGTACCTGGACCGTCATAATCCTCCAATGTGAAAGGACCATTGTAGACTGCATTCGCACTTGTTAAGGCATATTGATCCCCATGTTCTTGAACAACCGCTTCACTCTGCGGGAAAAAAGTAGGAAAAGCGAGTAAAGATTTAAAATAAGGCGTTGCTTTTTCCAATGTAATCTTCAATTCATGACTCGTGACGGCTTCGATCCCTAGTTCACTTTTATCCTTCGTCCCATCGGAAATAGCTACAGCATTTTTGACTGGTGCTAACATGTAGGCATAGTTGGAGGCGGTAGCAGGATCAACCGTTCGTTGCCAGCTAAAGACATAATCCTCTGCTGTGACAGGTTCCCCATTGGACCATTTGGCATCTTCTCGTAATTTGATTGTGTATATCACCCCATCTTCACTGACCATTGCGTCTTCACTCGCACCGGCAATCACGGGTTCATTGTTTTCATCGAGGCGATAAAGTCCTTCATAAGCATTGTTCAAGGTAATAAAACTGTAAGAATCGGTTGCTAACGACAAATCAGCGCTCCCCATTTCAGCAGAAAACTGAACATTTAGCATTTGCTGATTGGCATTTGCTGACTTGGTTGAATCTGTGGTTTTCGATGACGGCTGTTGACAGGCTGCTAGAAAAAAACTACAAACGATGAGTGATCCGATGACTCTTGCTTTGGTTGCCATTCTTGACGCCTCCTATTTTTTCAGATAATTCCAAAAATTCCGTTTTGTTAAGTGAAGTTTACCGTGATTCGAATCTTTCTGTCAAATTCCCTTACTTGAAAGAATCATCAAAGATACCTAGAGAAAGGTCCTATGGAGAGTTCCTATGAAGAGTTCCTATGAAGAGTTCTTCCTTAGCTGTTCTTAGGTAGGAAATAAACATTTTTTTTTCACTAGGCAAGTATTTCCCAAGAAAAATACCGACCTAATTGACAATCATTCTCAATTACAGCCATACTAATTGGAAAATGATGATGCAAAGTCAAATCGTGCATTTACCACAAAAAGGAGTGTTGTTCATGTATATCAAAACTGTGACATTTGAAGTTTTAGCAGAAGCAAAAGAAACATTTTCAGAAAAGATTCGCAAAGATATCGCCTCGATGAAAACGTTTGAAGGCTGTCTCCAATCTGAATGTTGGATCAACGAAAAAAAGGCATCAGTCGATTTTCAACTCGTATCAAAATGGCAAGAAAAGAAACATTTCCAAGCCTGGCTAAAGCGGCCCGAACACTTGCAAAAACACCGTGAAGCTTATCGTGCAGAAAAAGAAGGAAACGGAAAACCTTCCGTAGTAATAAACAAGAGTGGACAAGATTATTCCTTATTTGACGACTCACTTGTATCTTCCAGCAAGAACTGAGTTGAAACTTATTTCAAGAAAGTTCAGCTAAAAAAGAAGGACAGCGCTTGCCGATGGGAATCCATTTCATCAGGCAAGCGTTGTCCTTCAAGTGCATATCGCGTATTTGTCGTGTCAGCCCACCACGGTTAGTTCGTGGAGTGTCTGTCCGGATGGGTCTTTTAACTGCAACCAACCATTGGTCCCTCCGTAGTAAAGAAACAGACCAACCTCATTGACACTTTTTAAAATAACTTCTTCTATCGTGCAATGATCCTTAATCGCTGCTTGATGATCTTGGCGGATTTTTTCTCCTAAGCGAGCAGAAAATCCCAAGGAACCGTCTTTATTATAAGGAATTTCTTCGGCTAATTTTGCCCCTTTTTCAATTCGCATTTCATTGCGCTTTTGCCAATAAACAGTTGCCTGACTTCCTTGACAGTCAATATAGAAAGGGCGATCCTGCAATTCTTTTTTCCATTGATGCCTTGCCTTTGTTTTTTTCACTGGGTCAATGGAAGTAGTATTTTGGTAATAGCCAAGTTTATCTAACAATAAGTCAAAATTTTTTGCGCAAGTTGCAATGAGCTCACTTTGCTCACCTGGGATCGCTTCACTTTTTTTCTTCAACAAACCATACTTCTCCTGATAATAATGTGCAAGGTAAGGTGCCTGAATTTCCCAGCTAGGAGTAATACTAATGATTCGATCATGGGGCTGAGTCAAGTCCAGCAATGTATCAGTTGTAATAGCTGTTACCGCATGATTCTTAACAAGAAAAAACACAGTATTATCAAGCTGTGTCACACGATCATGATCTGCAATTTGTAATAAACCTTGTTCATTGGGAAGCTTAAACAGCAACTCCTCTTCTTCTAAGATCACTAATTCAGCTCTCATAACATTCTCCTCCAGGCGTACGATTTTAATTTATTGTACCATCATTAAGTCTTTATTGAAATTTATTGGCCGCCTGGCAGTCTATCGCAGCATACAAAAAACGATGATAGCAGAAAAATGGAGCCGTAACTATTAGGCAAGTATTCTGCCCTTGAAAGTTACTGTCCCAGACAGCAAAGGAAATTCTTTACTGAAAAAAATTTGGCTAACATCGTAAATATTATAGATTAAATTGTTATTTTTAATTGTTTAGCTCATTATTTTCCTGTTTTTAAACAATAAGCTTTTGTCTTTTTTCAACTTTTTTCAACTAAAAAAACATTCGACTAAAGCTGGTCCATAGATTTCGTTATACCGAGCAACGACTCTTCCACAGCGTTCCTCGATTTCATCATGATCAATGCCATCATATCTTACAACACTCATCACCACACAGTTTTCCATTTTGCGGATTACCTCACCGATGATCCTCCTTTGCATACCTACCGGTTTACATTCATACGCTTTTCCTAAAACAATGTTATCACAATTCATAATTTTCACCTTCAAATTTAATTTTTCTAATTATGTTATCATAATATCATCGTTTTTTAATAATTAAAAGTAATACGCATTGATCCGCACAAAAAACCAGTACAGACAAAAAAACCAAACGAATAGAAGTTGCCGCAGAAACAAGCCGGCAATTCAGCAACTTCAAGAATGAAAGTTGCGCTATCTATCGTTTGGATATTTCTTTTGTACCAGCGAACACGATTCGCTGCTCGTTTTATCAATTACGTCCGTGCAGCTACTAGCGAAGCGGCAAATTTTTCTAAGAAAAGTTGATCGATCTCGTCATAACTACTTGTTTTCGAACTATCGATATCTAATACTCCAATCAGTTGGTCATTGTCCAGCATTGGCACAACGATTTCTGACATTGCTGCCGAGTCACAAGATATGTAGTTCTCATGTTCTTTGACATTATCGATGATCATAGTCTTTTTCTTAGCAGCGGACTCCCCGCAGACCCCTTTTCCTAACTGGATGCGGGTACAAGACACACGGCCTTGGAAAGGACCTAGAATCAATTCACCTTCTTGAAACAGATAATAGCCGGCAAAGACCGTATCTGGTAACGTTTCATTCAGCAATGCGGAAGAATTAGCCAGATTCGCTAACCAGTTACTCTCCGCTTCTAACAATCCTTTTAACTGAAGGAGCATCAGCTCGTATGCTTCTTTTTTCTCCATATCCATCACCTCTGCTATTGATTATAAGCAACTCGCAGAGTTTTGTCTTGGTAGAATTCTTGAATTTCGAAAACTCTTTCTTCTAAAATGGTTTCTTTCCTGTTTTCTTGGAAGAAACATTATGAAAGCATTACTGTTCTTTCCGCTCCTTTGCTCCTCAAAACCATCCCGATCGTCAAAAAAATCAGGCATCAATAACTGTAAATCTTGTTTGTTGATATTGAGGGACTTCTAACTCATCCAAGATAGCTTTCGCCAATGTTCCGCTAGATGTGACAGATTGTCCGGCATCATTTTGAAGCAAGTGATCTTTTCCTAATATAGCCGGTTTAGCTTCCCCAGCTTGGAAAAGATTTCCTGGAGAAATTCCTACCCAGTCAACATTTTTAACAGTTAATAAGAAATTGTACTCGTCTAATTGATTTTCTGGAATCGCGATCCAGCTTTCACTATCAGGTGCTTTTTTCAAGTCATTGACATTCAAGTCGCCAGCATCATTCAGTAAACTACCCGCCCCTAAAATGAAGAACAATCTAGTTTTCTTTCCACGGAAAAGATGGATCAAACGGGCTGCTAAGTCGACATGTAGATAGGCTTGATCAGGGCTAGTAGCAAACGCATCAATGATAGCATCAAAACCTTCCAACTCGCCTCTTTTCAATTCAAACGCGTCTTTGGTTATTGTTTTGACAGAAGTCCCAAACATTTCCTTTGCTTTTTCTTCATTGCGTACGATAGCTACGACTTCATGTCCTCGTGCATTTGCTTCCCGATAAATCGCTGAACCAGCATTTCCTGTTGCACCAATAATTCCAATTTTCATTGCTCTCTTCCTTTCATCTTTCAACTTGTACATGTAGAAAAACACATGTAACTTTTAAGATTACATGTTGATTATAAAAAGAAAGCTCCTTTTCGTCAAGCATTTGCTTTTGAAACGGAGCTGTCTCTCTTCATTTTTCAGCAGCCACATTGAGTTTATCTATAATATCTGCTAATGTGATCTGCTGCATCTCTAACTCAATTTTTTTTTGCAGACGATCATAGGTCTCATCTAGAACTTCCTGAATGCTACCGCCAATCAAACAATTAGGATTGGTTTTTTTGTCAATATGCAACAATCGTTGGTCCTTTTCAACACTTGAATAAATGTCTAGCAAAGTGATCTCTTCGGGTTTTTTTAGTAATTTAGGTTCAGCTTTTCCCCGTTGGCTCTCAATCAAGCCAGCTGTTCGCAAATCACTCATGATTCGGCGGACATAGGCTGGATTGGTCTCGACACTTTGTGCAATTCGATCACTGGATAGATCGGTTCCCTTCAACATTTCAATATAAGCCAGAATATGAATGGCATCGCTGTATTTCGTTGAGTACTTCATCCCTTTGATGTCCCTTCAAAAATATACTTTTAGCTATCATACCTTTTTTTAGGGAATTGTTCAAAGAGTTGGGGCTTTTCAGCGCTTTTTGTCGTTTGGTTAAGGCAAATAGGTGATAGCTGAGAAATACAGCTACTGCCGTTTTTCCTTTGCTGATCAACTTCTAATGTCCTTGCCTCTGCTTAATCTTCTTCAAAATCTGCTACTGCAGTGAGAAGCGTGTTGACATGTTGGATATTCTCTTTACCAAATTGTTCATAATCCAATGGATCTCCGGTCAATGTGCCGTTGAGGAAGCCAATCACCATCGGCATATTCATTCCTGCATACAGCTCAAATGTCGCGCCTTCCATGATTAACCGAGAAGCCGCATTGCATGGGGTTCCTCCTAGCAGATCAGCAAAGACCACAGGGTTTTGACTGTCAGCGATGACAGCTGCTAGTTTTTGGCGAAAATCATCAGCACCTTCTTCTGGTAATAATGGGACTGTCTGGATCTCTGACTGAGGCCCCATAATCATTTCTGTACTTTTTTTCAATTCTTCACAAAACCGGCCATGACTAATCAAGACTAATTGCTTTTCCATCAACTTCCTACCTACTTTCCACCTACTTTGAAATAATTCCTAACGCTGACAGGGCAACACTAACGATCAATACGACGAAAATCGCTTTGGTTGATGTCATGTTTTTCTTTCCTAACATCCAATACACAACACCGACAATAGCGGCTGGTAAAAGCCGTGGCAAGATCATATCGATATTGTTTTGCATATTCAATGTGACATCACCAATGCTTGGTGCCCAGGCAAATTTAACATTGACCATTGTTGCCACTAATGCCCCTACCATAAAGACACCCAGTAATGTCGCAGCATCTGTTAATGCTGTTAAGCGGCTTTGCATGGTTGTCACAAGGGAAATACCTTCTTTGTAAGCAAATTCCAGTTGTTTCCAACGAAAGATCATGACTACGATTTGTGCAGCGATCCAGATAAAGATGCCGATCGGATTTCCATTGATGGCCATATTTGCAGCCAATGCACCAAAAATCGTTGGCACTAAGGCTGCGAAAATCGAATCACCGATCGCTGCGAAAGGTCCCATCAACCCGGCTTTCAACCCTGAAATGGTATCTTTTGCCTGAAACCCTTCCTTTTCTTCGATCGCTAGATCAATCCCCGTGATAATGGTATTGAAGAAATTTGATGTATTAAAAAACTGCGTATGCGTTTTCATCATTTCTTTTAATTCAGGGGTATTGTCCCCATAGATTTTACGTAGTTGTGGCAAAATGGTGTACAAGTAACCTGATCCTTGCATCCGTTCATAGTTCCATCCTAGTTGGAAACCAAATAGGCTGCGCCGATTGATTTGTTGGAAGTCTTTTTTCGTTAATTTAACATTAGATTTCATCGTCTTCAATCTCTCCTTCCGAATGCTGCTCGTTTTGTGCGGTATTATTTGCTGGACGTGCTTGTCCATTTTTGTAGCTGATAGCGGCAAATGCAAAACCAATTAGTGCGATTGCCAACATTGGTAATGCGTTGAAGGTACCGCTGAAATCTTTTACAACACTTGCTACACTGCTGCCCAATAGCTGGATATTGCTAAATACCGTTGTTAATAACGCTGTCAAAACAAAGCCTAAAATAAGATAAGGAAAATGTTTTTTTACTGGTAAATAACGAAGTAAAATTGCAAAACCTACAGCTGGTAAGACTGCTCCGGCAACGGATAATCCATCGCCTAACCACTTTAAATCACCATTCAAATAACCAACAACGTTTTCGACTAATCCGCCACCGAAAGCTAACGCGAGAAATACAGGAACAAGTCGTGATAGCGCCCACGGTGCTGCACCCAACAAAAAGTTTCGTTCGATGGCTTTGAAATTCATATTTTCCACGTGGGTATCGATTCTATGAGCAAAATACGTATTCGCAAAACGAGCTAAAATATCTAATTGAATCATCAAACTAGCTACCGGTACAGCAATTGCAGCAATTGCCTGTTCTGGATCCATTCCTAATGCAACAGAGAATGCCGTGGCCAAAACCGTTCCAGAATTGGCGTCGATCCGCGAAGCACCGCCAAAAGTCCCTACACCAAGGACTGTCAGTTGCATACTACCACCAATCAATAAACCGGTTGTGATATCGCCCATCACTAACCCTGAAAAAAGACCAGCAAAAACAGGCGCACTCATTGAAGAATAGATCTGTAATTCATCTAGAATCTGATAACCTGCATATAATGATAATAATAAAATTTGCCACCAATGAATTTCCATATTGATTCTCCTATCTTTCTAAAAGGCTCATAAAGTTTTCAGCTTTATCGCTAGGGACCATTTGTGCAAAAAGTTTCACACCTTTGCTAGCAAGTTCTTTGAAATCAGCAATATCTGCGGGAACAACATTGATTGACTTGGTAATAGACTTTGTTTCAGCTGTTTGGGACATGTTTCCAACATTTATTTCAGTGATCGGTACACCTAATTCCACTAGCTTGAGCAAACGGTCAGGTTTTTTAGCAACAATCAACAACTGTTGAGAATCATATCTTCCAGCCAAAATATTGGCAGCTGCTTTCTCAATCGGCAAGATACTCAACTTGACCCCTGCAGGTGTTGCTAATTTCAAGCCACTCTTTTCGATTGGATTTTCTGCTACATCATCGTCCACAACCATAATTCGGCTAATATTCAGCTTGGTCGTCCATAAGTTTGCCACTTGTCCATGAATCAATCGTCCATCAATACGTACACCAATAATACTCATACTTTTTTCGCCTCCATCGTTTTATAGACCGGTTCTTTTCTCAAATGTACTTCTTTTGCAAAGCAGCCCTCCGTTTCAAAAATAATGATTGTATTTTCCCCGTGATTCAAAAATCCGCTTGGTAGGTACAATGATAAAATGGGACCAACTTCCCAAAAGCGTCCAATATTGACATTGTTGACCAGAACGACCCCTTTGCCGAACCCGGTCAAATCAATAAAGGTATCTCTTTTCTCCTCCAACATAAAGGAATAGCGATAAAATCCAGGTTGTTCAGAATGCCAGTCCCGCGTAAAATCAATTGCTGGTGACTTACTGAAGTCTATTCCGTAATGGGTCCAGTTGGTCACAAAGTGCAGATCAGCCATCACGCCTCTACGAATCCCTTTTCGCTGGGTCTCTGCTGTCAGCTTATGTCCATAGTTAACTCGTCCCATATTTTCTACTAGAATATCCAATTGATTTTCTTCTGCCGCTTGCTTAATAAACAAGTCTTCACCAATTTCTCCTTGATATTGAGTAGCAAGCAACGTTTCATTCAAGAAAACCTGGGCTCGATCATTTCCATCAATGATCCGGAGCTTTTCTATTTCCGTGTCCCGTTGTTTCTTCGTACGGTACAAGAGATAGCCATAGGGATGTTCCAATTGTTCCATTGTTTGCGGATAAACCGTCGTTACTGGTTGACTGATTTGATCGATAACAGAAAACAAACTGACTTTATCTTGTAGTTGAAGTTCCATTGATAGAGATGTTTTGATGCGCGGTTCGTGCTGTTCAAATTCTGGAAAATGTTCTTTTAGCATTTTCTGCAATGCATAATACTTTGCTGTCGGATTCCCTTGCTCATCCAATGGTGCATCGTAGTCATAGGAAGTGACCTGCGGTAAATCGACTGCGCCTCTAGCCGAACAACCATTCATAAATCCAAAATTGGTACCGCCGTGAAACATATATAAATTGACACTGCCGATTTCCAAAGCTTCTTTGACTGATTCAGCGAGATCATCTGGGTCTCTCCGAATGATTGGTTCATTCCAGCGATTGAACCAGCCATCCCAGAATTCCATACACATCAAAGGCCATTTTTTGTTGTGCTGATCAAAAAAATCCTGCATCGCTGCAAAGTTTTCTTTTGCTCGGGAACCAAAATTTCCTGTTACCAACACATCGTCCTCAATCAAGCTGCCAGCTCGTAAGGCGGCTTGCCAAGGACCATCCGAAGTAAATAAAGGCATATCAATGCCACAGTTTGTCAGCATTTCTTTGATAGCTCTCAAATAAGCTTTTTCTTCACCATATGACCCATATTCGTTTTCCACTTGAATCATTAGAATGTTCCCTCCATGACTCAACTGGTGAGGAGTGATTTTTGGAAGTAACACATCGTAATATTCCGCTACATGCGCTAAATAGTTCGGATCACATGCTCTCAATCGTCCAGACTCCTTCAATAGCCAAGCAGGTAACCCGCCGAATTCCCATTCGCCGCATATATATGGAGAAGGTCGCAAGATGACATATAGACCAAGCTCTTGTGCCAAGGACAAAAAACGCTCTAAATCAAGAATGCCTTCAAACTGAAATAACCCTTTATGCGGTTCGTGCAAATTCCAAGGCACATAGGTTTCAACAGTATTAAATCCTAGCGCTTTCAAATTATAAAGAGAGTGCTCCCAATCATCCGGATGGACCCGAAAATAATGAATCGCACCAGATAGTAGTTTAAAAGGAGAACCATTCATTAAAAACTCTTCTTTTATTTCAAACGTAGCCATGTTCTGCTCCCATTCATTAGTAGTCAGCTTTGCAAGGTAAATTGCTCTATTGGACTGGCTGTACTACTTTCTCATGCCACGAAACGGCAGTTTCTCTTATCACTTCATTCAATTGTCGAATGTTTTGCGTCCCTTGTTCTGTCAGCCATTCTAAAGTTGCCGCTTCTCCTTTTTCAACAAAAGGAGCGACTGCCTCTTTCCAAGTTGCTCTGCCACAGAGTACACCGTTGAATCGTGCCCCAGCATCTTTGGCGAAACGCAATGTCTCCATGAATAATGCCGCTGATACCCCAGCACTTAGGAAGATATACGGCAAATCTGTTGCATCGCTTTGTTCTTTAAAATAAGCGGCAGCTTCTTGACGTGTATAGGCGATCTCCCCTGTTGCATTTCCTTCAACAAATGACATGTTTACTGGTACTTCAACCTTTAAGACATCTACTTTATACTGGGGTTTCGAGAATTCTTTCATCATTTCAATCACTTTGCGCGGTTTTGTTTTAGCATAGGAGAGCGATTTTGTATCTGCATTTTTAGCATCATATGACAATAACTCTAAATAAAATGGCAGTCCTTCAGCCATGCATTCGCTTCCAATTCGTTCAACAAAAACTTGCTTGTGAAAATTGATTCCCTCTTCTTCATCGCAATCGTAGTACAGCAAAAATTTCACCGCATCAGCACCTGATTCTTTAAACCGAATAACTGAACAATCCGGAAGCAAATCAGGAAAGCGACCCGGAACGGTTTGATCGTAACCGGTTTTTTCATATGCCAGCAAAAGACCGCTCTCTGCTGCACGTTTTTGTGCAGCAGGCAGCCCATATTCTGGATCCAATAAAATGGCTGAGGCATAGGGCGTCAATTCTTGTGAAATCAGTGTTTTAAACCGCTCAATCGTTTCTTTCGTCGCTTCCATCCCTAAAGCTGACATCATTTTCTTTAGTGCGCCACGCTGATCAATCGCCAAGGCGGTAATAATGCCCTCCGGCGTCGATAAACGTTCCATTGCTTGTCTTTTATTTTCCGACCATTCTAACATGCTTCACACTCTTTCCTATTTTTCATATGGATAAATCGTTACACCTTTGACCACACGATTGACTGTTCCACTTGGCGATGGTGTATCTGGTGTATTACCAACCTTCACCGAACAAAGTAATGCGATCGTTTGGGCTACCATTATATCTGCTAAAGCAAGATAGCCATCCGGCAGTAACGAATCTGCAGCTAATTCAAAGGAATCACCACTAAACAATGAACCCTTTTGACCAATTCCAACAACGCGTTGGGCAATACCGTCATTTTTGATTTCTTCCAGCATATCTACATCGTATTTCTGCGTATAAGAGTCATTGCTGACAAACAGGAAAACCAATGTTTGCTCATCGACAAAAGATTTGGGGCCATGTCTGAATCCTAAAGATGTATCAAAAACGGTTGCGATTTTTCCAGCAGTCAACTCGAGAACTTTTAATTGCGCTTCTCTAGTCAAACCGCCTAAACTTCCCGAACCTAAGTAAATGATGCGATGAAAGTCTGATGCCAGATACCCTTGGATCTCTGATTCTCGTTGGATGACTTCTTCTCCTAGTCGGCTTAATTGATGAACATATCTTTCTTTTTGCTGATTGCTTGCTTGATCAAAAATAAGTAGCGCAGTCAGCGTCATACAGCTGAAACTGCTTGTCATAGCAAAACCAGCGTCATTGGCTTTGTTTGGCATTAGTAAAACCAAATTTTCTTTTTTTGCAGGCATTTGTGTAGCCAATAATCCGTCTGGTGCACAAGTGATCACGATATGATAGATCTTGTTGACCAGCTGATTGGCCATCTCAACTGCGGCTAGACTTTCTGGACTATTCCCACTGCGGGCAAATGAGACCAAGATCGTTGTCTCATCAGGAATCAGGTACTCTTTTGGTGTAGCAACGATATCGGTCGAACCAATACTTTGAAAAATAAACTGGTTCGTATTTCCTTGACTAGTAAGAAATGGAATTAGCGTATCCCCCACATATTGAGAGGTTCCGGCCCCTGTAAAAATGACGCGGATTGGTCGCTCTCCAGCATGTTGTTTCGCATCCGTAAACAAACGATCTAGATCTGCGACTGTTTCTTGATAACGGTCAAACGTCTCATGCCACAGTTCCGGTTGTTGTCGAATTTCTCGGGTAGTATTTTCTGCTCCTAGCTTTTGCAGTTCTTCTTTTGACAACATAAACATTTTCTTTCCTCCAATTCAGTTAGTGGAACGCAGATGCCTGATCTTATAATGAAACTTATCGGCCCGTGCCACACTTAATGTAAATTCAATCACTTCGTTCTCGAGATTATAGGTTGAGCGAACTAAATGGAGCACTGGTGATCCTTCTGGAATATTTAGCAGCTCACTATCTTCTTTCTGGGCAATACTGGCATAAAATTCTTCGTCAGCCGATCGTACCATTTGATTGAAATCTTCAGAAAACAAATCGTATAACGGTTTTATAGATAGAAGTTCCCGAGATAGTGTCATAAATAGCTTCACTGGCAAATAGGATTTCTCGATCATCATTGGCAAATCGTCGGCTAAGCGCAAACGGTCTAACTGAAACAAAGGTTCACCTAATTGAACATTCATATGCCCCGCTAAATACTTGGTTGCTTCAATCTTCTTGAAGGCCAATATCTTAGTTTCAGGATGTTTGCCCATTGCCCGCATTTGTTCGGTAAAACTATATGCACCAGCTAGATCAGTCGCATTTGTCCTTAATTCCGAAACAAAGGTTCCTTTTCCATGTTGTCGATAAATGTAGCCCATTTTTTCCAGTTCTTGCAATGCTAGTCGCACCGTCGTGCGACTAACGCCATAAAAACTGGTCAACTCTCTTTCTGATGGCAGCTTATCATGAGCGACCATACTGTTTTCGATTCGTTGTTTCAATATTTCTACCAGCTGATAATAAAGTGATTTTGATTGAAATGTATTTTGCATCGATGTCTCTCCTAACTGGTTATAACCACAATACAAGTATAGTAGTGGTATTTTTTATGAGTCAATACTATGAACAGTGTTTTTTATATTTTCATTTTTGGTCTTGTTAATATGATTGGTATCATTGACTTTAACAGGCATAGAAGAAAATGAAAAATGATTTTCTAACTATTTTCATTCAAGAACAACTTCTATTTTTTCCTTTTTCGCAATTCAACTGGTATCTTTTTTTATTAGCTACTCTCCTTCATCAGCAAGCGGTTTATCTCAGACTATCAAAAAAAGCGAATCGAGGAGATCAAATATAGGTCCTCAACTCGCTTATTAAACTAACGATAGCGTATACGTGCTATACGATTTCCAAGTGGCTCAAAGATGGATCTCCAACCCGTCATATGCGGTAATGATCATTTCTGAAGCTGAGAGATCTGCCATTTCTTGATAGGTTCTCCCTCCATTGTGAGAGAAATGATTGGCGACAAAGATCGTCTTTTCAGTCGCTAACTTGCGATCCATCAGTTCCTGTTTCATTTGAATATTTTGCAACCAATTCATATGATTGGCCATTTGGTCAGCATTGTTCTGTCCCGTGCAATCCATTGATACACAATCAAAATTAAACTTATTTGCTTCTAAAAAAGCAAACATCTCTTCCGTCAAGTAGCCTGTATCGTGTCCATAGAGAAGTGTTTTGCCTGTTGGATCTTTGATGACATAGATAAAACAATCTTCGGCAAAATGACCATGTTGTGCCGGCAAAGAATACACCTCATAGCCATTGATCCATGTTTTTTGATACGCTTCCAAAAGATGATACGTCAGACGTTGTTCATCGTAACGTCCTTCCAATTGAAACGCTCGGTCATAAAAACCTTTCACATAGGCATTGCCATAGACAGCCAATTGGGTCGTGATCCCATTGGCATAGCCGGACATTCGATAAGCTAAATCTTCTCCGTAAAAATGATCTGAGTGCCAGTGGGTCAGCAATAACGCTTCGACGCGATTATAATCCACTCGACCACTCAATCGGTGCAGGTAACTGTCCCCAGGAAAATCGATCAAAAGCTTGCCATCATCCAACAACGTTTGCGTTTGGGTCCGAATCTCCCGTCCTTTTTTCTCCATCGCATGACGGCAGATCCTACAATTACAAAATATGGCTGGGACACGTTCTGCCGCAGCAGTACCCAAATAAGTGACTTTCATCCTCATCCCTCATTTCAATTTTTATCTTTGTTTAGGTATAGCATAATTTTTATCGACTTTCATGACTTTTTCGAGATTCTAATCAAACTTTTCTTCGGATTCAATCAAATCCTCAGTCAGAACAAAAGACAATTTTCGAGATACTGTTAAAAAATATGCAGCTACATGATCAGCCTTATTTACTTGCGCATGAGGTATTAAAGCAAATGATAGGATCCCTCCTGACCAAAAGAAAAAAGCCCTTGAAATCAAGGGCTTTTGCTTCATCTGATAATAAATGATTAACGACGAATTTCTTTGATACTTGTGAAAAGTCATTAAAGTATTGATATAAAAGTTTTTCTCTTTTTCTGACTACACTTTGACTAAAGCATAGTCACAACACCTATTTTAGATTCTAAAATACCTGCACTTCTGCCAAAATCTAATTTTCTAATGAATCAAAAGCAAGCAAAGGCTTTATTCTTTCGTTTGATGTTAAATGCCGATATATTTTTGAAGTTGTACTATCTGTATGACCTAAACGATCCTTTAAAACATCCCAACTGCAATACTCAGCTACTAAACTAGCCATCGTATGACGAGCCAGATGAGTATGGAAATTTTTGTTGATTCCACATCTCTCTACACAGCGCTTAACGTGGTCATTTACATATTCACGACGATAAGGAACTCCACGCTTACCAGGATCAAGATAAACAAATAAATAAGTCTCGTCTACAACAAAATTGCTATTTCTTTTTGTTTTATTTAATACATCAATTAATTCGTGCAATTTCTCCATTACTAACGGTGTGACAGGTACTCTTCTAGCAGAACTAACAGATTTTGTAGTTTCAATTCGAAAATCTTTGCTTTTTCCTTTTACTGCCGTCTGCTTATAAAATAAGATTTCATTTCGTTCAAAATCTATATCTTGAGGTTGTAAAGCAAGTGCTTCACTCACACGACACCCAGTATAAAACAAAACATGAAAAAGAACAGACATGGGTAATTCTTCATAAATGATCCCATAATTTAAAAAAGTTCGCAATTCATCTACTGTTAAAAACTTATCTTCTAAACTATTAACAGACTCTTTTAAATCTTCAACTGTTAACTGATACTTAGGCATTTTTACAAACTCCATTGGATTTTCATTTATCAAATTCTTTTTCTTACAATATTTAAAAATCATATTTAGAACTTGAACAAGAGATTGTAAACTATTTTTAGCATAACCAACATCAATGCCGTCAATTCCTTTTTCTTTTAAAATAAAAAGGAATTTTTGTAGTTCTTCTGAAGATAAACTGCTTAATTTTTTATCACCAATCCATCGATTAAGTATTTTTACCTGTTCTTCTCGCTTATCATATGTTGCCCTCTTTTGTTCGTTTAGTGATCGATAATATTCAAACCACTTTTGACTAACCACATTGAATTTATCATTACTAGCAATTCTTTTTTGCTTATTTCTGTGTTGTTTTTCCATTTCAAGATAAGCTAGCTGAGCCTCACGCTTAGAATTAAAACCTCGTCTCGTAGTTCGAAAAGCCTGAAAGTACCAAGTAATTTTTCCTGTTGCAGTAATATGTTTTTTAAAACGACTCATATTTTCCATTTGTTTTTACCCCCAATTATGAAGGAACCCAACAATCGGAAACTCTTGAAAATCTTTCTATTTATAAAATAATTATACAATATACAGACGAAAAAATAAATTCTACAATTCTCGTAATAAACGAAACTGATCACAAAAGTATTCTTCCTTTCCTTTTTTTATCCACTCCAAAATATCATCTCTAAGGTAATGCCCTTTGATGCCAAACCAGCATCTTGGAAAATTATCTAGTTTTATAAGACGATTTAAAGTACTATCACTTATTTGAAATTGTTCTTTTAGATCTTTATTTGTTAAAACTAACGGTAGGTCATTTATTCTCTTTACTTTATTGATAGAATCCTCTAGCTTTTTGGGATTAAATAAACAATTTTCTAACTCTGATGAATTATTTTTATTGTTATTCTTTGACATGATTATCTCTTCCCTTCTATTATTAAGGATTAATCTATCAGCTGCCTTTGTCAAAAGCACATAGGAATTTCACCTCTCCCCAAGTTTACGGCGAGCCTTACGGAAGTATCATTATCCCAACCTCAAATCATCGCTTTTTATTGACTATAAAAATTATTTTAGAATATTTATCGCTCCTTCTTTATAATAAGAGATCATGGCGTAACTAAAATATGCTCCTTGAAGTGTTAACGTACTGATAGAATATATTTATTTTTCAATGAACAATAGGTTTTCTACCTAAAAGAATCCGCTAATCTAAAGTATTAGAAGACTCTTTTTGGTAGAAAAAGTAGAAAGGGGAGTTTTTAGCTAGTTAACTTTAAATTTCAATATAGCTTCTATTAATTTAACTTCTAATTGCCTTAGCATATATTCATCCACATAGGTAATAAATTGCCCCACCTCATTAAATCCATTTGTTAAACATAACTTAGCTATATAATTATGATAATGTTTGAGTATCATCTTGATCGAAATTGGATCTTCTTCTAGAGCAGATAGGATAATAGATAGTGGAACTAATGGATACTGCCATTTTTTGGGTTTATCTACCATAGGTCATACCCCATTTTCAATTGTTCAACTGCCTTCGTTCGTTGATACCAGATACCACTTGTACTCATATTGAGAATTCTACCGATTTCAGCATCATTAAAATCGGCAAAATAATAAAGTAGAATAATCTTCCTTCTTATATCCGATAACTGATCAATTGCTGCTGATAACTTCTGATCTGAAATTAATATCTCCATTCCAAATAAGAAATAGACATCTTGTTCATCAAAATTAGTTTGTGGATACTTCCCTTCATTTACATCATTCAGTGGTTCCTCATTATCTTTTATTCTAGTGTTTCGTTTTCGAATAGACTTAGCTTCGTTTCGTAATACTTTTTTGCAGTAGGCATCAAATTGGTGTTGTATAGATTTCTCATTGTAGTTTTGTTGCACGATAAATATGCTCCTTTTCCCCTTTCCACTAATACAACAATCAGAGAGTGCCTTTTTTTCGAAAAAACTAAAAAAATAATCATACTTTTTAGGTGGAATTTCATTCTCATAAAAAAAAAAAAAAAACGATTAGTATCACTAATCGTTTTTGAGTATTCCTTGCAAAAGCCAAATTACTTTTATAGTTAAAATTTGATATTGATAATCATCCTTCTTTCGGTAGTGGGTAATCATTTTGATCTTTCTATTCTACTTGATGATTTTTTAGACTCTCTCTTTTTATAATCAATTAGGCCTAAACTTCCCAACAATAGAAGACCACCAAAGATAGTAATCATATTTGTATCCTCTTCACCTGTTTTGGGTAACATTTTCGCTTTTTTAGCTTGTTTCCCTACTTGTGTAGTGTCCACTGGGGTGACGACTTCCACTTTACTTCCTTCTGGAAGATTGAGAATGTTGTCCGTTAGGTCAACTCCTTCTCCTTTATGAACTTCTTCTGGCATGATTTGTTCTGGTTCAATTGTTGGAATTGGTTTGATTTCTACCCAATCTACTTTATCTTTGACTGTTACTGGTACCTTAACCGTTGTACTTGATCCATCTGGGAAGGTGACTTTCACTTCTCCTTTATGTTCACCTACTTGTGTAGTGTCCACTGGGGTAACGACTTCCACTTTACTTCCTTCTGGAAGATTGAGAATGTTGTCCGTTAGGTCAACTCCTTCTCCTTTATGAACTTCTTCTGGCATGATTTGTTCTGGTTCAATTGTTGGAATTGGTTTGATTTCTACCCAATCTACTTTATCTTTGACTGTTACTGGTACCTTAACCGTTGTACTTGATCCATCTGGATACGTAACTTCTATCGTTCCTTCATACTCACCTGGCTGGGTTGTATCAATGACACCTTCTGGTGTAGCATCGTTCACTTTCGTGCCTTCCGGCAACTCTTCCAAGTTAGTTACATTATCCGTCAGATCAATCGTTCCTCCGTAGTTGACTTCTTCTTTTTCTACTTCTGGAGTATATTTTTCAGCATCATTTCGATTGTCCACTACTTCCACTGGAACTTTCACTGTATCTTTTGTTCCATCTGGATACGTAACTTCTATCGTTCCTTCATACTCACCTGGCTGGGTTGTATCAATGACACCTTCTGGTGTAGCATCGTTCACTTTCGTGCCTTCCGGCAACTCTTCCAGATTAGTTACATTATCCGTCAGATCAATCGTTTCTCCATAGTTGACTTCTTCTTTTTCTACTTCTGGTTCATAAAATTCAGCATCACTAGAAAGTTTCTTATAATACAAATTAATGATATTTCCATCTTTTTGTGTGATTATTAAACTTTCAGGATCGGCAGTCACAAACTCATAATTACTAATTTCGTATGTTTCCCCCATATCCATTCCATTAATTTCTTGACCAAACGTAGAAACTAAGTAGGTTGATTCACGTAACTTCAATAATTGTTCTGTATCCTTGGTTGAATAATCATAGAAATTAATGGTAGTAGGGAATAAATTAATGTAACTTGAAGCAAGTGAGTTTCTTACTATTCTCTCTTGATCATTTTTTTTATCTGTAAACCATGTTTTAATTTCTGCTGATATCAATTGATCTTCATCTTCAATTAGAGGTTTAGGCATAACAGGAATATCAATAAAGTTTGCACCAACAAATGGTGAAGAACTCAAAGTATTCATAAAGCTCTCAACAGCATTAACGTAGTAAACTCCGTTTTCATACTGACCAGCTTTATCCTTGTTGACTTCAATTTTTATTTTATTATCTACAAACATATTCTTTTTCAACATGACAGGTGCATTTGATCCACCGTCATGATGGTTGATACTATTTTCTCTGTATACTTGCCAAATCGTAATATAATCATCATCTGAAACTAAATTTAATATTTGTGGATCAATCTCAATATTAAATGAAACAGGTCGACCTAAATCAAGTGCCGTTCCATATAAAAGGTTATTCATGATCGTATTCTGAACTCTAATCAGACTTTTATCAGTTCCTTCGAGAATACTACTGAACTGACCATCGCTTCCCATTTGCTTTCCTTCATAAGTGGTAGTAATTGTATGGACAGATGGTGAGTTTAACCAATTTGAATTATTTTCATCTGGCTCCTCTTGTGAAAGATCAACAATAGTATTCTTATTTAAACTTTCTTTAGCAATAGTTGCAACACCAGAACTTGATTGACCTTGTAAACGAAGTTGAACACCAAACTTATCCCTTCCAAGCTCTTGCTGTAACTCTGCGACATCTTTCGATAATTTTATATAGATATTCGCTTCATATCTTTCAGCCTCGAGAGGAACAGATGGAAATACCCCCCAGTTTCCAGATAGCGCGCCTCGACTCTTAGGATTCGTGCCCGGAATACGTATGAAAAATTTATCTAATAACACACGATAGATTCCGCCAGTTTTTTGATCTACTTGTGCATAAGCATCACTTACACCTGTCGGAGTTCCAAAAGTATTTACATTGCTCAATGTATTAGTATCTACTTTTTCAAAATATCGTTGGTACCCAACTTGTGCACCGATGTTTACGGTATTTTTTATGTTAATTTCTTCAATATATTTCGTAAGCTCTGGATCCACACGAAGATAAATCCAATCAATTGAAGCAGGCGTTGCTGCAGCTCTGTAAGCCATTTTCAAATGTAATTGAGTGGGATCATCAGTTTTTACACCCACATAAGTAATTCCAGTCTGAGTAATCAAACTTCCAGAAATGTTAGAATTGTCTGGTAGTGCCCAATCTTCTAAAAAGTTTTCTCCAGTTTGAACATCAAGACTCCTAACACTTCTACGTAAAGTTCTTGATGCTGATGATGAATTATTTTCCTCTAATAAAGAAATACTATCTTTTTTGATCGTTTTTTGTGGAGTAACATTTTCTATAGCAGTATCTTCTAAATTAACTAAGTCCCTTGTTGTATTAGATAAAACTGTCGTATCTTTATCTACTTGTGAAGTATTGCTTTTTATACTTTCTTCTGTAACTCTTGTCATCTGATTCTCAACTAAAGCAGCATCATCGCTATCTTCATGAGGATGTACTTCTAATTGTTGAATAGCATCATTATCAGTCAAGACTTCCTTTTGAATAATACTCTCTGACTGAACTTCAATACTATCTTCAGATAAATTTGTATTTTCTTGATTGTTAGTAGTTTCACCAAATGAATTTTCTGATTCAGAAATGGTTGCTTTCGAAGCTAGTTCTAGATCTTTATTTATAGCACTATCTTCCGACACATCAATATTTTGTTTTTCTTCTGAATTACTTTCTTTTAGAATAGAATTATTCAAAGTAGATTGGATTTCAGTTGATTGATTTATCTCCGTTGTTTCACTAGCAAAAGAAACTGTAGGACAAGAAATTAATCCTATTCCTAAAAACATTGCACCGATAATGAAAGAAGCCGCTCCACCTCCTCCTTTTTTCTTTTTAATTGCGTACTTAAACTTCTTCTCGCTTCTTTGATAAAACATACTTTATCCTCCTAACATAAAAAGTTATCAAAAAGAAAACCTAAAAACGAACGTTCATTTTATAAGAAAGGTTAGAATAGATTCCCTTTCTCAATTTATATGTTAAATTAAATTTATAATATTTTCAATATGAACGTTCACTTTTTATTAGTCACAAAAGATCTATTTCTTTTGTATTCATTTAACCTTTTTTCTCGTTGATAATAATAAAGGGAAGGATTTAATTTATAATCAAATGAGAATGATACTCAAATAAAGGAGGAATCTTAGTAGAGATTATTATGAGTAAAAACGAATTTTTTTAATATAAATTCACTTAATAAGTCAAATAAGACTGCCAATAAAATGATGTTCCTCAAGTAAAAAACAGCTAAAACTCTTTCTAAAGTGGCTGACTACTAACCATATAGTGGGGAAAAGATAAATAAAAACAAACAAGTGATTATATACTCAACAATCAGTTTAACCATTGCATCCATTCTAAAAGATGCTGATCGCCATTATCAAATAAAGAAATTTTTCAACTTTGAAAAAAGGTTCATAAACTCGACATTTCTTATTAAAAACTTAACTCATAGTATTCTTCCTAAAATAAACATGATAATAATATCAATATACAACGATCTTATAGAGGTTATTAGCAGTATAGATTGCATAAGTTTCTTTTCACGTTTTCTTTTTCTTTTCCTTCAAAGAAAAAGAACAGATCTTTCTTATTAAAAAATTTGTTTTGAATAAAATGGATAGGATGACTTCATTTTAGTAAAAGCTGAAAATAAAGAATCTAGAAAGTCTATTCTTAGAAAATTTAGTTCTTTATTGCATAAATAACTATGGCGAATTAAAAGATATAATCAATATCAAAAATCAAAATCAAAGAATGTGCCCAATCAAGGGAGAAGCAAAAGCGTCTTTCCTTGATTCGTTGCAATGAGGTTTTTACGGGGTTCAGTCTATCTTTATTACCAGAATATATTTACCTTTCTAAATTGATCAGTGACGTCTTTTTAGTAACCCATAAAACTGGAAATACTATTTTTTGACGTTATTCTTACTAACAAATGAATATAACATGAGCTTTAATGATTTCAATATCTTTCATCTCACACAATTTTCTTAATATCTGACCAATACCTACTCTTAACTTTCCATAAATCACTTTTCGTCGATACTTTGGATAAAGAAAATATGATACTTACAATTCCATCTCGTATGTGCTACACTTTTATCGTCGGTAAACATTAGAAACTCCTTTCGATCTGATATGCGGTTAGTAGCCATTATTAGTATATCGAAAGGAGTTTTTTATCGCTAAAGCTATTTCGTCCACGCACAGAAATGCGTGTTTTTTTGTTTCGTACGCTACGCGAACGAGACTGACTAAAGTTAATAACTAAAAGAGTATTAAGTATACTTACAACAGTTAGTATACTTAATACTCTTTATTAATTTGTTTTACATGACTTTTCATCAAATAAGGAAACTACAAATATAATTTCTTCAAATACCACTCAATCTAATTACAGTTAGTCTACTAGTCGCTCATCATTCATACCAAAATATTGATGCAATGGTTTTTGTTTTCCTGACAATAGTTGATCGATCGTCACAAATTCGTACCCTTTATTTTTTAACATGGAGATCATATTTGGTATGGCTTTAACTGATTCAGGATGGATATCGTGGATTAAGATGATTGCACCATTATAAACATTCTGTTTGACAACATTATTGATTGCTCTAGGATTTTTTGATTTCCAATCCTGTGAGTCAATATCCCATTGAATAATTGGCATGCCAATTGTTTCAGCACTTTTTTTGTCAATAGCGCCATAAGGGGGACGGATATTGCGAGGCAAGACGCCTGTAGCCTTGAAAATTGCTTTATTAGCTTTATTTATTTCACTTTGTAATTCATCTGTCGAAAGTGTATTCAATTGTGGATGAGAATACGAGTGACATGCTACCTCATGACCCTCGTCGTGGACTTGTTTTGCAACATCTGGATTTTGATCCACCATCTGTCCTAACATGAAAAAAGTAGCTTTCACGTTATCTGTTTTTAGTATATTCAACAAATCAAGTGTTGAGCTATTATTTGGACCATCGTCAAAAGTAAGAGCGACGTACTTTTTATTTTCATCTAATGCAGGTAATGTATCTTTTATACTTTCTTGCGAAACCAGATCTGTATCAATGAATGGAGCAATATCTTTGTATTTTAGAGTGACTTTAGAAGTTCCAGTTGAATTTTTTGGTAAGACGATAGTCAATTCATCAGGTGTATAAGTCATTTTACTATCATAAGAAATTCTATCCATTGTTAATACAGCATCAATGATTTTTTCAGGTTCTTTGGCTTGATCAAGTATGGATTGCTGAATCACCTGTTGAATACCTAAGAGACTTCCTTCATCTGGAATCAAATCCTTATTTGTGATTTCTTTGCCAGTTTTTTTGAAAATATAGATATCTTTCTCAGAAATACTATCTGGCTTTTTGAAATTTTCCTTACTGCGATCCCAGATAAAACTATCTGCTTCAATTCTATATTGATTAACTTTAGAAGATATTGCTGTTGCTTTTATTCTGGCAACTGTGAGCACTTCTTTTTCACGATGCTTTTTTTGTTGCTTTTGAGCAAGCTCGTCTAAGAGCTGGTTTGCATTTTTGAAAGGAACAGTATTTTCATCAACTGGACGGTAAACAAGGCACTTATTTTCTCCGTCATTTATAGTATCTATTTTCGTTGAAATTCCACTTTGGTCTTGCTCTTCTTGGATTGAAGCCATGAGATTTTTTGCAGCAGTTTCATATTTGGCTTGAGCTTCTGCTTCTTGCTGTTTTAATGTATAAACAATATAGCCGCCAGTAGCGACAATTACTAGAATAAGTGCGGTAAACAATGCGAATATATACTTGCTATAATTAGATTTTTTCTTCGGTATTTTTGGTTGTTTGTTTTCGTTTCCGGTTTTGGGCTTTACAGCTTCATTCAATTGATTTGTATTTTCACAGGTATCAGGTTCTTGTTTGTGACGTTGGCTACGACGTGCATAGGTATTTTTGTCAGACATATGACTTTATCCCTCCATTTATCATCATAAAGTAAAATAAAACAGCGCAATTATAATGAAAACGAATTCATAGATAATTTTTAAGGAAAGTTTTTTCTATTATTCTTTTACTTTCGGCGTAGTAATTATCGCTAATTCCTCACCACTTTAGATATTGTGGCTACTTAATTTTCAACTCAGTTTTGATAACATTAGAATCACTAGTTTTGATTTTAGTTTTTGAAATTGTACCATTCGATAGATTAATTAGTATGGTTGTAGTCTTTGAAATACCAATAATGGTCTAGGATTAAAAATATAAACTATTATCCAATCTTGTTCTATTTGATTAAACATACTATTTTAATACTTTAATTATTAGTAATTAGCTAAACAGAATCACTTGCTTTGATAGTGTAGCCAGTTTCTCTTTATTTAAATTATTCACTATTAGGCGAAAGGATGTTATTTCAGAATTTCTATTCGAAGAAACTTCTTTTTTTGTTTTTTGTGCATTTGATTATGCATCTTATTACTTTGTTAAGTTCCCTTTAACAATCTATCAAAGAAGACTATTTATTAAGTCTCTAAAGAATTCACCATAGTAGTAACACTTAATACGAGAAACTAAAATACTGTAAATAACATATTTGTACTTACACCAATTTAAAATATTTTTTCTACGTATTGCTTCCTCCTCTCTATTTTTCAATCATTTAAAAATCACAATTAATAGTACAAAAACTTTTATTAACAGATACAATAAAATATTATCATCAATTTTAGCATTGTAAAATAATTAATTATAAATAATAGCATTACAATTTTGTAATATTTTTTCGAATATGTTAATTCCTATACATAATAAAGAGCAGATCAAATCCTAATAAAAGAAAATTAATCTGCTCTACTGTTACAACTAATTAATCAAACTATTATATCGTTTTGCTAAACGTCTACTTCTTCCAGTATTGACCTTGATAAAACAACAATCCCGGTCTTGTTTTAACACTCTACGAACTGTATCAACACTAACATGTAAAGTTGCAGCAATATCAGCTAATGTACTCCCATTTAATCTCATTTGCTTTGCAAATCGATAACGCCGATAAGCATCAATATTCTTGGAATCCATAGACAATAATACTTTTCTTACCATGTATTTTCTCCAAAGATTGGATTTTAATGGGCCATCATTTCTTGAGCAATCTCATGCTCAGATAATGAAGCTGGATAGAAAGTAGGCCAATTATGCATTTCATTATAAAGTTTTTCTTGACTTTCTCCACCAAAGAAAATATGGAAATGCTCTGCCTTACTTGGTGCAATTCCATGATCACTAAATTGAATATATTTAAAGCGACCAGCACCTGCATCATCAGTTTCAAAATTAAAACGAACACCACGGTTTCCTTTTTCATAATTCAAAATTTTGTATCCAACATATTTGTATGTGTATTGATGATGTTCACCGTTGACTACAAAATCAATGGTGTTGTCTTTAATGTTGATAGTATCAATATCTGTCTTATAGCCAGTAGTATAATAATCTTTGTACTCGGCAGCTGTCATGTCTTTATTGAGTTTTGCTTTGTAATCGAAAACTTCATCCAAAATTCCATCTTTTAACAACGGATAAACAGATTGCCATTCGCCTGTATAATCACTCAATTCGCGATCCTTCACATCGGCATCTTTAAAGTACCCATTAGCAACTGTCTTTTCATCCTTCGCTTCTTTTTCTGGAACTACCTCTTCACCAGCAACCATAGTTGTTTTCTCTAACGCTTTTAGATTGTCTTCCATTACTGAAACATAATCTTCACCATTATCCATTTGTTCTTTTGTAAGACTTTCAAGAGGATTCAATACTTCCAATTTTATCCCAGCTTCATTGGCCAAAGTTTTTGCGATTTTATCATTAGCATTCTTTTCAAAATAAATATAATTGATCTTATTTTTTTTAACATACTCTTTTAATTCAGCTAATCGACCAGAAGATGGCTCTTCTTCAGGACTTAGTCCAGCAATAGGAACTTGTATCAATCCATAATCCAAAGCTAAATATCCAAAGGCTGCATGTTGTGTCACAAAACTTTTTTGTTTCGCTTCTTTAAGACTAGTGGTATAGTCAGCATCCAACCGTTTCAGTTTAGTCAAATACTTTTCAGCATTTGTCTCAAATACTTTTGCTTTTTTCGGATACAATTTAACTAACTGATCCTTGATATTTGAAACTTCCTTAATTGCCATTTTGGGTGAAACCCACGTATGAGGATCTAGTTCATGATGGTGATCTTCTTCTCCGTGATCATGATCTTCTTCTTCACTACCTGGCAATAAAATCATGTCTTTTGTTCCTTCTACTACATTAGGCCCAGCTTTCTTCCAACTTTCTTTAGCTTTTGGTACCCATGATTCCATGTTTTCGTTATGATATACAAAAACATCAGCATCATGAGCTTTTGCCATATCCTTAGCTGAGGGCTCATAGTCATGAGGTTCTGATCCCGCTGGAACCATTAAATCCACGTTCGCTTCATCGCCGACGATGTTTTTGGTGAAATCATACATTGGATAGAATGTTGTTACAATTTCTAATTTTCCATCTTTATCATTCGATACTTTTGCATCATTAGTGCTGGAGCAAGCTCCCAATAATCCTAGAGCTGCTATCCCAACAAGTCCTACACTGATTTTCTTCATTCTTTTTCCTTCCTTAATTATGCTAATTTCTTCATTTTATTTCGTTTATGTTCTTTGATAATTTTTAATGCCCTTTTTCTAGTTTTAATATTCGGGCTTTTAAGTCGTCGATATGCACTAGATATATCCGTTTTCTCCATTAGAAATTACCCCCAATCAATACTTATCATTATTTGCTTTCCGCCAGTAATTTATCAAAACTCTGTTTGATCCTTTCTTCATCCAACATTTTTCCGATTAGAATAATAGTGGTTTGGTCTTTTTGTCGAGTGGTGTATTGAAAATTAACCTGTTCGTTTACCCCTTGCATGGCAACTATAAAATCCTGCTCTTGTAAAGCAATCAATCCTTTAAAACGATACAGGCTCCCTTGGTTGGTTAAAATCAACCAGTCAATCCATTGGAGTAAAAAATCTTTTTTTATGTCTTGATCTGAAGTTAAGAGAATTGATTTAAACTCATGTACTTGATGGTGTTGATGATAGTGTTTGCCATTATAGTGATTTTCTGATGAATCACTTTCAAAAACTAAGGGATGATTAAATTTTTTCAAATTATAAAAATCCTTTTTTTGAATCGTTTCACTATGTGTGAACATTCGAATATCGGATAAAGGGTTAATACTTTTGATTTCTCTCTGTAATTTTTTTAGTGCAGATAAATTCAAGTTTTGTTTTCTAGACACAAAAATGCGATCTGCCATGACAAGTTGCTTAAGGGCTTGTGGTTCTCTTTCAATAAATTCAAAACTGTCACTATCAATAACAGTCAATAAACTATCGATATATACTCTTCCTCTTAGTTGAGGCGCTGTTAAAAGTGTTTGAATGATTGGTTGGGGATCTGCTATACCTGTAGTTTCAATGATGATTTGTGAAATTGGTTGTTGATGTTCTTCTATTGTTTCCAGTAAAGAAATCAATATTGCTAATAAATCACTGCGAAGACTGCAACACATACATCCATTATTTAGTTGTAACACCCGTTCCTCGCTATGAACTAATAATTTGTGATCAATCCCAACTTCACCAAACTCATTTTCAATTATAATAATTTCTTCCCTGGGGTAGGGTGAGACTTGCAAGGCTTGATTGATTAGCGTTGTTTTTCCAGCCCCTAAAAACCCAGAAACGATTGTAACTGGTATGCCCATTTTGTCACCTTTTTACCACTTAGCTATTTCACTTCTTTGAAAATTGCCCGTCTGCGCAATTTTGGCGAATACTTTTTTAATTCTAACCGTTCAGGGTTATTCCGTTTATTTTTGCTGGTGAGATACAGACGTTCTCCAGTTTCGACACATTCCAAAATAATATTTTGACGCATAAATCTTCCTCCTTCAATACTTATCGATCTTCAAGATATGCTTGAATTTGTTGTGTATCTTCAAAAGTTAACTCGCCAGATTCCAATTGTGAAACTAAATTTTCTTTCATATCAACAGGTATCTCCCAATAACCATCGATACATTGAAATAACTCCTCGTCATACTCTTCAAAAATTGGATAGATTCTTAAAAAATCATCAAATGATAAGCCTTGGTCCTCATAGTAATCTTTGACTAATCCATTTTCAATTGCCTGTTGGGTCGGTAAACCCGTTTCAGTAATAATTCCTCTCTCTACCATCGAACGATAAAAAGTGCATTTATCTAGCGATTGCTGGGTCGTTTCAAGATAATACTTTAATCCTTCTTCAACTAAAGGTGGGTAAATAATTTCCATTTTGGTTCCCTCCTAAAAGTTATATATTAAACTATTTTGAAGCTCCTTTAATTACTTTCTTTCCATTATAGTACCCTTTTAAAGATACATGATGGCTACGTCTATAATCACCATTCGCTTCGTCAAATGAAATTTCTGGTTTTACTACAGTTTGATGAGTTCTTCTTAACCGTTTCTTCGCCTTAGATGTTTTTCTTGCTGGTACTGCCATGATATTTCCTCCTCTTACCAACTTGCTTTTTTTACTCCAGGAATCAAACCTTGATGGGCAAGCTCTCTAAACTTAATACGGGACATACCAAACTTCCGCATATACCCTCTTGGACGGCCATCCGTCTGATCACGAAGCCTCAGACGATTTGGATTTGAATCTCTTGGCAATTTAGCAAGGGCGGTGTGATCTCCTACGGCTTTTAATTCTTGACGTTTGTCTGCATATTTTTCAATCATTGCCATTTGTTTCTTTGCTTTAGCAATTTTAGACTTTTTTGCCATATACATTTATACTCCTTCTGTTTTGATTTAGACGTCACAAATCGTAAACGTTACGTTTTGACATTGACACTTTACCAACAAAAATTTCTCTTGTCAACAATAAATAACATGAAATAAAACTCATATGAATAGATATCCATTTGAAAATGATTTTATCGATACATAGAGATAATCAGATTAATTAAAAGAACTTGTAGTTTAAGTGCAAAAAATAATGGTTCATTTTTATTAGTCCATTAAAACATAAATACCGTTTTAAGTAGCTTTTCTCTACTTAAAACGGCATTATGAAAGAAACTATAGTTTTATTCAATCTTTTATGTTTAACTCGTTTATTAATGATTTTGTAAGATTGTGACCAATTCTTATATTATAAGAAATAAACATTAAGTAACTAATTTGAAAAAGAATTGTAGCTGTATTCCAAAAATTTATAGGCTAATTATAAGCCTATCCTATCATCTCGATAGAACTTATCTTTTTTAGATAGATTGTTTAGACAAACAAAGCTATCTTAATTTGATGAAGTACATCCTTTTGAAAATAACTTAGTTCATTTTCTATTATCTTTCAGTAAGTGGCACGTAGTACCTAGTCTATATGAGAAAATTCGCCTTATATGATATTTTTAATTCTATAAATTTTTAAACATTAATGTCTATTATTAAACTCATTGCTTAAACCTAAACTAATGAGCAGCAACAGAATAGCTGATAAAAAAAGTAATCCTATAAGAAGTAATATACTCATCTAAATCATTCGCCTTTTCTAAAATAATCCAAGAAAGATTTAAAAAAATTATATCCAGCTATTAGGATAAGTCCTATCATAATTACTCCAATAGTCATTTTCTTATCCTTTCTAAATAAAAAGTCTTTTATATAAAGCTCTTTTTGTAATTGTCAATAAAGTCTTTCCCTTTATTTGTCAATTGACACCCTATGTTTAAATAACCTTCATATCTAAGTTTAGCCAACATCTCACTAACAGATGCTGGAGTAATGCTTAGAATTTTTGCTAAATCTTTATTTTTTAACTTTTTTTTCTTTTCGTCAATTCCTGAATTGCTAATAAATAAATCAGTATAGTAGTTGGTTTAATTTTTACCATACTCTTTTTCCTCCAATTTATTTTGAAAGACCTTCAGCAATTTTATCCAGGTTCCATTTCATCATCGCGTAGTAACTATCACCATCTTGTCCTTTCTCTGCAATTGAATCAGTAAAAATCGTTGAATAGATAGGAATATTGGTATCTTTCGATACTGTTTTCATCGGTCTATCGTCCACACTGCTTTCTACAAATAAGGAAGGAACTTTTGTTGTGCGTAGTCTTTCAACTAAGTGTTTAATTTGATCTGGCGTTCCTTCTTCTTCAGTGTTGATTTCCCAAATGTAAGCAGAAGGCACATTATACGCTTTCGAGAAATACTTAAAGCATCCTTCACTTGTAACAATCATTTTTTTATCATTCGGAATTGAAGCAAATTTAGATTTTGCTTCTTTGTCTAGTGTATTCAATTTTTCAATATACTTATCTAGATTTTCTTTATAGATTTTTTTATTATCAGGATCTTTTTCCGCTAAATGTTTTTCAATGTTTTTAGCGTAAATAATACCGTTTTCTAAATTTAACCAAGCATGAGGATCTTCCTTCCCTTTCTCACTCTGACCCTCTAAGTAAATAACATCTATGCCATCACTTGCTGCAAAATAGTCTTTGTTTTCCTCTTTGTTCGCATTTTTAACTAATTTTGTAAACCAAGCATTTCCTCCAGTTTCCAAGTTAACACCATTATAAAAAATCAAGTCTGCTTTTGAAGTTTTTTGAACATCTTCAGGCAAAGGCTCATATTCATGGGGATCTTTCCCAATAGGTACAATACTGTGTAAATCAATTTTATCCTTTGCTATATTTTCAGTAATATCTGCTAAAATCGAATTAGTAACTACTACTTTTAATTTTTCGTTCGAAGCCACTTTATCTTTACTATTTGTTGAACACGCTCCTAATATAAAAAGAGCAATCAAAATCCCCAGACTTCCCACTACTACTTTCCATTTTCTCATCATAACGATCTCTCCTTCTTTCTTAAAAATTTTTGTTTTGGTGAGATTAGAAAACTAATTACAAATAAGGATGCCGCTGTTAAAACAATACTTGATCCTGCGGCTATGTTAAAATTATAACCAATAAACAATCCAAGCAATGATGAGCTTGCCCCGACTGCTGCAGAAATAAATATCATAGTTTTCAAGCTATTTGCATATAAATATGCTGTAGCTGCTGGCGTGATTAACATTGCAACAATTAATATAGTCCCCACACTTTGCATAGCTGTTACTGCTACTAAAGTTAATAGAACCATCAGTAGATAATGATAAAAATTGACGTTCATCCCCATTGCTTTTGCCATTAATGGATCAAAAGAAGTAATTAATAATTCTTTAAAAAATAGAACTACTATCTATAACCAACACTAAAACAGAAACGCCAATCGTAATCCACTTATCAATATCTTGTACAGCTAAAATGTTTCCAAATAAGATATGAAATAAATCCGTTGAGCTATTTGCAACTCCTATAAGGATAACTCCTAGCGCTAAAAAAGAACTGAAAGTAATACCAATTGCTGTATCTCCTTTTATTACACTATTGCTTTTTATAAAAGTAATAATGATAGAAGCTAATAGACCAAATACAATAGCACCAATAAAAAAATTAATACCTAAAATATAAGAAATTGCTACTCCTGGCAAAACAGCATGAGAAATAGCATCGCCCATAAGAGACATTCCTCTTAAAATAATAAAACAACCTACTGTTCCAGAAACAATCCCTATAACTACAGATGTAATTAGAGCATTCTGTAAAAAGTGAAAGTCATACAGACCATTAATAAAATTTTGAAGCATGTTATTCCCTCTCTCCAATAAATATAGTATCTCCATAGGCTTTTTTTAAATTCTCTTCATTAAATACAGATTCTACACTTCCGTGAGCAATTACATTTCGATTCAAAAGAATAATATTATCAAAATACTTCTTTACCTTGCTTAAATCATGATGCACAATTAGCACTGTTTTTCCCTGATTTTTCAATTCTTTTAACGTATCCATAATTATTCGTTCACTAATTAAGTCTATCCCTACAAATGGTTCATCTAAAAATATGAAATCCGCATTTTGAGCAAGACATCTTGCTAAAAGTACACGTTGAAATTGTCCTCCAGATAATTCTCCTATTTGATGATTAGAATATTTTCCCATATCGACCTTTTCCAAAGCCTTTGAAACTCTTTGCCATTCTGCATTTTTAATTCTTTGAAAAACTTTCATTCCGGCATACGTTCCCATAGATACACATTCTTTTACTTTTATTGGAAAAGTAAAATCAATATCAGCTTTTTGCTCTACATATGCAATCTTTACCAGTTTTTTATTGATATCTTCATTATTAATGGAGACCTCTCCCTGATGAGGGATAATATTTAACATTGCTTTAAGTAATGTAGATTTTCCAGCACCATTTGGACCAATAATACCTGTTAGAGCACCTTCTTGTATTTTTAAAGAAATCTCGTTCAATGCTAAAAAATCGTTATAACAAACATTAAGCTTTTTCACTTCTAACATAACTTTCTCCTTCTAAATGATAATGATTATCACGATTATATGGTATACAGAAAATATATTTTAGTCAAGCCTAAATTTTAAAATTTGGATTTTTTTCTGTTGCTGAAGATTAGGATGACAAAACTATTTGAAACTACCCGTATAGTAAGTAGTTTTCAAAACAAAAAAAGAGTGTTCTCTAATGAGAACACTCTCCTAAAAATACTTTATTTGCATACAAAAGAATTAGACTTGAAGTGGATAGGGAGCTAAATCTGTTTATAAGCATCAAGACATTCTCTTCTAGAAATGAAAAGTAGGTTATTTATCTTTCGTAACATGTTAGGCTTATTCAACTATGCTTCCAATCGAAATTTAATTTACTTAACAACTTAAAACTTTCTCTTTATTGATTTTCATATTTTAAATTGCTCAAATAGAATTAGAGAAATAATAATACTTCCCACATTAAAATTTATTTTTTTTCAGCCCTATAATACTTGCAATCGCCGTGAATAACCCTACATACACAGGAAGACCATTATATTTTTCTCCAGTTTTCGGTAACTCCATAGTATTTTTATTTCGATTGCCTTCTTTATTTTTTTCTTGATTCATTAGTTCCCTTTTTTTATTGCTATTATTATAATTTAGATTAGATGATCTTTTGTTGTTGTTAAAAAAAGTAGAAGGATGATTAAAGCTAGCTTTACTATCCGAACTTTGTTTAGAATTTGTATTTTTCGTTACTCCGGGTAATTTGACTGCTATGTCTTTCTCTTTTTCTCCACCAAGATCATATCTTACTGTATAGCCATTTCTTACTCCATCTGTTTCGATGCCATAATTTACTTCTTTTTTGATGCCATCTTGTTCGGTAAATGTTACCTCTCCGTTAGCGTCTACCTGTTTCTTAAGTACTTCCGTTGATCCATCTGTTAAGTTTCTTAACCGTACTTCTTTTCCCGCTTCAAGTGGTAATCCATTTGTATAATGTGCTTTTACCTTTAAACTAAGTGGTAACTCGGATCCTGGCAAATTCACTGTTATGTCCTTCTCTTTTTCTCCACCAAGATCGTATCTTACTGTATAGCCATTTCTTACTCCGTCTGTTTCGATGCCATAATTTACTTCTTTTTTAATGCCATCTTGTTCGGTAAATGTTACCTCTCCGTTAGCGTCTACCTGTTTCTTAAGTACTTCCGTTGATCCATCTGTTAAATTTCTTAACCGTACTTCTTTTCCCGCTTCAAGTGGTAATCCATTTGTGTAATGTGCTTTCACCTTTAAATTAAGCGGTACTATAATTTCTGCTGAATTTGTTAAACTTTCTGCACTAGTAATTTGTGGGGATTGTAGTGAAACGAAAGCTGTTGTAGATAGTAGCAAACCGCCAAGAATTATCTTTGATTTCATAATATCATTCTCCTTAAATTCTATTTATTAAGCTCAAAAAATAATTTTTATGTTAATATTCTAGCTATTAAAATTCTTAATACTACAAAAGGAAACCATTGTTTTATTGAATAGAAACATGTCCCTATCTCCTCTCTAATTAGCTTTTATAAAACGTAACTATTACGTTTTATAAAAACGATTTTACAAATTTACTTAAAAAATGTCAATAAAAATGAAGGTTCATTTTTTATTGAAGTGCCAAAAATAGATTAATATAAAATTCAACTCGATTTTTTTCAGATAGTTAAAAATGCAACTTCAGCTTTATTAGCTAAAAAGTTGCATTTTCCCCGTATAATAAATTTTATAGTCTAAAGCATTTCTAGAATTTGATTGGACAACATTCATATATATATCAAAAAAACTTTAACACAACTATATAATATTTGCATATAGATCATATCCCACCGCTGTTAAGATTGTTACATCTAGAATTAGTACCTACTCTGGCACTAATTTCCTAACCGTCTCATTGAAAATACCACTTATACTTGAAAGCATCTTCAATCTTAGATTGTCCTCCAAATAGTACACTCGAACCATTATTGCTTTACTATTTAACTATTTGGTTTTTATAGCAGTTCAAGCACTAGCTATACCGTGCTATTCCAAAAAGAGCCCTTTTAACATTCCTCTATTTCGCTAGTATTAATTATTTAAGATTATAATGAAAAAAACATATTTCTTACTATGGCTTCGTATCTAATTTTGATATTATGTAGAAAACGAATCATATTAATATCGAAAATAGCTTTCCTTTTGTTTTGATTTAAACTTTTTCAATTGAGATTAACAGAACTATTCTTCCTTCATTATAATTACTCTTCTCCACCATCCATCTGTATCTCAGGTATTTTAATACTACTTTTACCTATTTCTATTAAATGCTCAGCAAGTTTTTCTTCATTAATTTTAAAGTATGATTCTAATACCATCCCTAGATTCATTCCAGTTACTACTTGAATTCTTTTATCCATACTTGCTTTCATCATAGCTACATTTGCAGGTGTTCCTCCCATTAGGTCTACTAATATAATAATATTTCGTATGTCACTTGTTTCTTCCAGTATTTTATTCAATTTATTTATTGTTCCTTCAATACCGTCATTTTGTGCCATAGAAACTACCGGATAATTAATCTGGTTTCCAAGTATCATTTTAGCTGAATTTAATATTTCCTCAGCCATTAAACCATGACTCATTAAAATTATTTCATTAGTCATCGCACTTATTCCCCTTATAAAATATCTTTTAAGTAAGTTTTTTTATCGTCTGGTGTCATAATTGTAGTAATTTCAACACCAAGATTTAATAGCTTCTCGAAGGCATTTCTTTCTTCATTAGTAACGCTAATATTAGGACGTAAAACCGTTGTTCCTTTTCGATTAGACATGTTGCCAACGTTAATCCTATCTATCTGTAAATCATTTTCGATAAACGATAATAAGTCTACTGGGGATTTGACTATTAAAAGCACATTTTGCCCTTCATATTTTCCATTTTTGATATTGGTAATCGCTTTCTCTTCAGTTATAATTGAAGAACTGATTCCTGCAGGGACTGCCATCCTTAGCACCTGTTTTTGTATATCATTATTTGCAACAGTATCATTTACAACCATCAAACGAGTCACACCTAATTTATTACTCCACATTGTAGCTACTTGACCATGAATTAATCGATCGTCAATTCTAATATTTTTTATACCCTTCATTTCCACAAAAATTTCCTCCTATCATTTATTTTAAAATGCCTAGAGTAGCTAAAACAATAGACAGAACCATCACACCAAGAATTAAATAAATAGGTTTTACATTTTTTTTCAAAGACCAGTAAACTAAACCAACTAAGAGTGCAGGTAATAATCCTGGCATTATTTGATCTAGTATTTCTTGCCCTCTCATAGAAAAATCACCTTGTTTAAAATCTAAGACTACATTTGTTTTAACAACAGATGGTATTAATGCTCCAACAACCATTAATCCTAAAATTGAAGTCGATTCAGTTAAAAGTTTTAAACTTTTTTCAATAGTAGTAATTAATTTCGTACCTGAAGTATAGCCTATGCGAAATAATGGTATACTTATCATCTTTAAAGCTACACTTACAGCAATCCATAAAATAATTCCTACTGGACTACCATCAATTGCCATATTTGCTGCAATAGCCCCAAATATAGTCCATGGAATAACTACAAATAGACTATCACCTAATCCAGCTACTGGCCCCATAAGTCCTGTCTTAATCGATGTCACTGCTTCTTCAGTATTTTCATCTGAATTTTCTTCCATAGCTATATTAATACCTAAAATATACGGTGCAACCCAAGGATTTGTATTGAAAAATTGTAAATGATTTAGTACTGCTTTTTGTAACGCTTCTGGTTTATTTTTATAAGTAACTTTTAAGAATGGTAATACAGCGTAACAATATGCTAGAGCTTGCATCTTTTCATAATTTGAAGAAACTGAGCTTGTAAAAAACCATCTCCATAATACACTCTTTTTAATTTTGGAATTAACACCAAGTTTTGTCGTCTCCAAGCTATTCATCCTCATCCATACCTCCTATTGTATTAACAACGGTATTATTAATTACATTCTGACTATTTTTTTTATAAATAATTAAAGCTATAGCAGCGCCTATTAATGCTACTCCTAATAATGGCATTTTTAAGTAAACAGACATTACAAAACCTATAACAAGATAACTGAAATATTCTTTTGCAGGTAAGTATCGAAGCAATAAACCAATACCAACAGCTGGTAATAATCCCCCAGCAACTGTTAACCCATTTGTTAACCATTCAGGAGTATGAGCAAGAATAGTATTAATTAAAGATGGTCCAAAAATTACTGCCAACGCAACCGGTATGCCCGTTGTTGCCGCCGTTAAGAATACTCCAAACATTTGCATCTTGGAGATCATACTATAATCTCCTCGCTTTACACCTGCTTCTGCTTTATGAACCATCCAAATACCAATTGTATTTCTAATAATATCTAATTGAACCATTAATAGTGCTACTGGTATACCAATAGAAATCCCTACCGAAGATTCCTGACCAGTTGTTATGGTGATAAAAGTTGCGACAATACTTGCAGTTTGATAGTCTGGTATAGAAGCTCCTCCAAAATTACTAATTCCTAAAGACAATAATTGTAAGGTTCCCCCAATAAAAAGCCCAGTTTTTATATCTCCAAGTATTAAACCAGTTACAAATCCCGCTGTTACAGGTTGGTAGGTTCCGAACATTGTTGAATTCTTCTCAAAATTAATAAAAAAACCATATAACACAATTAAACCAAGTTGAATAACACTTATCTCCATTAGATCTCCTCCTTAATTATACTTAATAGTTTTGAAAATTTATCTTTTTGATTTGTCTTTATAAAAACAGGTATCATACTAATATCTGCTTCAACATCCAACGTTTGTCCACCATCATATTCTTCACCTGTCCATATATTGGTCCAGTTTTCATTTATTGGTAAGTAAACTTCTCTTACTGTTTCCTTATAATTTACAATCGGTGCAATTAGGAACGTATCTCCAAATAAGTAAGTATCTTCTACAGCCCAAGTATTATTATCTGAAGGATATTCATAAAATAGCGTCCTCATGATCGGATCTCCGAATCTATGAGCTTTATCCATCAAAGTACTGATATACGGTTTCAACGCTTCACGTATTTTTATATACTTAGTTAATATCTGCTCAACTTCTATACCGTATGACCATATTTCATTTGGTGCACCAGTAACCATCGAACCTCCACCATGATCCGATAAGGGTTTACTATGGGGTAATCGGTCACCGTGCATTCTTAAAATTGGTGAAAAAGTAGCATATTGAAACCAACGAATTAGCAATTCTCTAAACTCCGGATCTTCTGGATTTCCGCCATGAAACCCACCTATGTCAGTTGTCCACCAGGGAATCCCTGCTAAACCTACATTTAGTCCAGTATTAACTTGATTTCTAAATGCTTCAAAACTAGAATCAATATCTCCAGACCACAATAATGCACCGAATCTTTGTGCTCCAGCCCATCCTCCTCTAACAAGAGTAATTACAGGCTGTTCATTACTTAATTCTTCATAAATCATTGAAAGATAATCGATTGGATATAAATTACCACTATATAAATCAGTCCCCTTTTTATAACGATAATTATCAAAGTCATAAACGGAATATCCCGGCTCAGCTACATCTAACCAGAAATAATTAATCCCTTTATCAACATAATTCTTTTTAATTAGACTCCAAACATATTTCCGAGCTTCACTATTTGTCATATCAATAAAAATAGTGTTTCCTTGAATTTGCATGGTTAATCGAACTCCACGATTAACTTTTACTAGATAACCATTTTCTAAATATTTTTCATAATTTTCTGCATCAGTTTGTACTGTAGGCCAAATTGAGATTATTGGTTCCACTCCGTAATCAGTTTTCAAAGTCTTTAAAAATTTTTCTGGATTAGGCCAGTATTCCTCATCAAAACAATATTCTCCTTGCTTTGGCCAGTGAAAATAATCAATAGCGATAGTTGAAAGCTTTATTCCACGTTTATGATACTTTTCTACTACATCCATCACTTCCTCTGGTGATCTATATCGTAATTTGCTCTGCCATAATCCTAATAAACTATCTGGCATTTTAGGGACTTTTCCAGTTAGATTACTATAGTTTCTAAGTATTTCCTTTGGTTCATTTCCTGAAATTATTACATAATCGATATAATCAGAAGAATACATTTTCCATCGAGTTATATTTTTAGCAAAAGAAACTTCTCCAATACCAGGATTATTCCATAAAAAACCGTATCCAAGACTAGATATATAGAATGGAATTGACACCTGTGAGTTTCTTTGCGCTAATTCTAAAACAGTGTTCTTCAAATCAAGATAAGAATGTTGATATTGACCCATTCCGAATATTTTTTCTTTTGGATCTGATTCAAATCTAGTAGTTACTTGAAATTTACCATCCATATTGGACCGATATTCTCTTGACTTTAATTTCAATGTAGAATTAAAATCCTTTGTAACTTCAACTGAACCAGCATCTTCACCACCATCATCATGTTTAACAGCTCTTAATCTAATATATTCTTTTAGTAAGACATCGTTTTTTTCATTATAAAAAGTTAAACGATCACGATGATCTAGTACCGCTCTTATTTTCCCGTTAATTAATTCTGTTTTATTTTCATATTGATTTATTATCACTTTATTTAGGGAATTAGGCTTATCAATTAAGGAGTTTTGTCGGTCTTCATAGTTCATGTCTACAAATGAACGTATTCTAATAGCATTTTCCCCCCATGCTTCAATAATCAGTAATTCATCATCAAATTTTCTTGAAAAATAATTTGATTCAATGTTTATCACTTCTTTCATCCCACTTTCCTTTTCTTCTTAATTAGTTAACTCTTATTACAACACTAGCAATTGTAATCGCATACATATACATATCAATTTAATTTAAGTATTTTGACTAGAATTCTGCTTTTTAATTTGTTTTCTCGATAAACTAATTATCAAAAAAAAAACTAATAACAAAAAACACTTAATTACTTGAACTAAAATTGTTTGTACGTTAAACTAATTAATAAATAAAATATAAAATAAGCTATTTAAAATGTCAACTGTAAACGCTATATTTTTTTTGCATAGGCTATTTTATTTTTAAATTGAGGAGAAATTAATGATTTCAAGTAAATATACAATTAGAGAACAAAACGAGGCAAAAATACTTAATCAAATAATTAGACATAAAGAAATATCTAGAGCTGAATTGAGTAAAATAACCTCTTTAAACAAAGCATCTGTATCTTCTATTATCAATAAATTGATCGATGACTCGCTTGTAATTGAAAATAGAATTGGAGAAGCAACAAATCGTGGCCGAAAACCCATTATGTTAACTTTTAATGGAGTATCTTCGGGCTTAGCAATTGCAATTGATCTAGGATATAATTACATTGATGGAATGGTAGCTTCATTAGATGGAAAAGAAATTGCAAGAATACAGCTTACTGATACTTATGTTAGTAAAGACAACATACAAATGTTAATTCGTAAAATTATAAAAAAACTCACCGATAATCTTCCTTATACGCGACATGGAATAATCGGTATGACAATTGCTGTTCAAGGACAAGTTCTAAATAATAAAGTACTTAGTACAACTTATAACGGTCTTGAGGAAATTGATTTAGTAAAATTATTAAATCAAGAGTATAGCTTTCCTGTTTTTTTACAAAATGAGGCAAACTTATCTGCATTAGGTGAATATACTTTTTCTTCTGATATCGAGAATTTAGTATCAATTAGTCTTCATAGTGGAATAGGCGTTGGAGTAGTAAAAAATGGTAAACTTGACATTGGTAATAAAGGATATGCTGGTCAGTTGGGACATACAATTCTATTTCCAAATGGCAGAAAATGTGAATGTGGTAATTATGGTTGTTTAGAAAAATATTGCTCTACTCAAGTAATTTACCAAGAGATTTCCAAAGAAAAAAAACTAGATAAAATTAATTCGGATATAGTGGAATATCTTTATAGCAACAAGGATCAAAAGGTTGTAGAGATGATTGAACTATATGCATACTATTTATCGATAGGAATTAACAATATAGTTATGCTCTATGCTCCTGAGTTAGTGATTTTTAACAGTCCTTTAACAAAAAAAATTCCGAACATAATTAATATAATCAAAAATTTTTTGAATAATCAATATACAAAAGAAATTCATATCATTAACAGTCCTATAGAGTGGAATCCTGTTCTTAGTGGAGCAATTTCGTTTTCAATTCAAAAATTTTTAAATATTGAAAAGTTGAAACTCAGCTCTTATGCAAAAAATTAATTTAATTTAGTGGAAACTAGTATGTGAAATGGAGAAATTTTAACATACTAGACGGCTCACCAGTACTCTCTCCTTAAAAAGAGCTTTTTATATAGTTATGAATTTCTCACCGCTCTACCTCTTTTTCAAGAGATAAAAAAATTAATACAATGCTTATTACTTAAACTATTTCTAACTCAATAATCTATCAAATATTCTCAATTTTTTTCAATTGTCTTTTTGTTTAATCAAAGCATGCTTGCATATTATCCATTTGGCCTATACTTTAGGGTAAAATTTTACAATTTCATCTAAATTATATACTAAACTTTTATCGCTATTAAAAGTAAAAACAGCTTCGCCCACGTATAGAAACGTATATCTTTTTGTTTCTACACGTGGGCGAGCTGACTAAAATCATATAATCAAAAACTTAATAAAACGAGGTTCACTCCAATCATATTTCATTTTTCAAAACTATCACATTAATCTCTTGTCAATCAAAATTATTATACATTGAGAAAGTTACAACTTATATACTACTTCTTTAAACCCTAAAACTTCACCAATGAGTTTCTAATAATTAGATCTTATTAATCTAACTATTAATCATTATGATAAATTTAAATACCCACAAAGAACACCATGTAAAACTCTTCCTGTATATAAATCGAGATTATCAATTTGACTAGATTCAGTAAAACAAATGATTACTGATGAGTCTTTTTTAGCCAATTCAAGCTGTTTAAAATCAACCTTAACTAGTGGATTTTCAGGTGTTATATATTCATTTTCATCAACAAGAATTGAAAAAGGTTTTCCTTCTAATTCTACTGTATCTATCCCAATATGAATCAAATAATCAATTCCTGAATTACTCTTTATACTAATAGCATGTTTTGTTGGAAAGATAGTTGTGACCTGACCAGCTAAAGGAGCATAAATTGTCTGCTCTTCTGGAATAACAGCAAAACCTTCCCCTAATAATTTTTGTGAAAAAACTGGATCATTTACTTCTGATATAGGAATAACTTTTCCCGAACATGGAGAAAATAGTTCCACTTGTTTTTTCTTTCTTAAAAACTTAATCATATAAATTCCTCCTAATTATCTCTTTTCAAAATTTGATTGATTTCTTGACTAAGTAAATCAGCTTTTCCTCCAAAAACTGCTTGAATCCCACCTTTTACCTCAAAAACTGCAGTAGCACCTAATTGTTTTATAGCTTGTTTGTCAACATTTTGTCCATTCTTCACAGCAACACGCAAGCGAGTTGCACAGGCTTCAACAGATTCAATATTCTCTTCACAGCCAAGTGCTTTTATAATCATTAAAGATTCTTCATGCAAAGAAGTATTTTTATTCAAGGTAATTTCAGAGACTACCTCTTTTTCTTCTATCATACCAGGGATCGCTACTTTGAATTTTTTTAAAAAGAAAGTAAAAACGATAAAGTAAATAATAGCCCAAGCAAGTCCAAAAGGAATCAATTTAAGCCAGTTAGTTTTGTCATTTCCTTGAAGTACACCAAATAATAGAAAATCAATTAGTCCACCTGAAAAAGAATTTCCTACTCGAATATTCAGGATATCCGCAAAATAAAAAGATAGGCCGTCTAAAAATGCATGGATGACATAAAGCCATGGAGCCACAAACAGAAACATATATTCTACAGGCTCAGTGATTCCTGTTAAAAACGAAGTTAATGCACCGCTGAAATAAAGACCGCCATTTTTCTTACGGTTTTTTTTAGGAATTGCACGATACATCGCATAACAAGCAGCAGGAAGGCCAAACATCATCGTGGCAAATCTTCCAGCAAAAAAACGAGTCCCATAAGTAAATAAGCCTGTGTGATTCGGATCAGCTAATTGAGCAAAGAAAATATTTTGTGCCCCAGAAACTGTAATTCCCGCTACACTCTCAGTTCCCCCTAACGAAGTGTACCAGAAAAGTGGATAAATTGTATGATGAAGACCAACAGCACCAGTTAAACGAAGTAAAAATCCATAAAGAAATGTTCCTAGACTCCCCATTTGAGCAATATGCTCTCCAGCAACAACTAATCCATTCTGAATCGGTGGCCAAATTAGATAAAAGAAGGAACCAATAATAATTGCAGCCAAACTAGAAATAATTGGAATAAAACGTGAACCACCAAAGAATCCTAAAAATTGCGGTAATTCTATTTTTCTATAGCGATTGTGTAAAAATGCGACAATTCCGCCAATGGCAATTGAACCTACAACTCCAGTATCAAGAGTTGCATCTTTGACAGAAAATAATTCAAGAAAACCACTAATTGTTGCTGTATAAACTAAGTAAGAAACACCACCAGCTAAACCAGCAGTTCCTTTGTCACCATTTGCAAGCCCCACTGCGATACCAATCGCAAATATCAATGCTAAATTAGCAAAAACGGCGTTACCAGCATAACTCATGATACTCAAAATCGTATGAAGCCACGGTTGAGCTAATATGGGATAAGCATTTATGGCGCTTTCATTTGTCAGTGCACCGCCAAGACCTAAAAGTAAACCAGCAACAGGTAAAATAGCGATCGGCAACATAAATGCCCGACCTAGTTGTGAAAATTTTTTAAACATTTTTCTCTTCCTCCTTCAATGCATTGACGAAACGTTCTGCAATTTCTTGTGGACGAGTGATCGCGCCACCAACTACGATTCCAGAAACACCTAATTCCCTAATTTTTTTTGCCTGCTCTGGGGTATGGATTTTTCCTTCTGCAATAACACAAATTTCTGCTTGAACGAGCTGTTTCATCAAGTCAATCGCTGGCCCTTCTTGCTTTCTACTTTCATTAGTATATCCGCATAACGTGGTTCCGACAAAATCAACGCCAGCTTCATAGGCATTTTTACCTTCTTCAAAGGTAGAGATGTCTGCCATTAATAATTGTTCAGGATACTTTTCTTTGATCTGAGTAATGAAAGTGTTGATAGACAAATTATCATGGCGTTTGCGCAGCGTACAATCTAGCGCAATAACTTCTACACCAGTAGCAACTAATTCATCGACCTCACGCATCGTTGCGGTAATAAATGGTTCTTCAGGAGGATAATCTCGCTTAATTATCCCAATCATAGGTAGAGAAACTTTTTCTTTAATCTCTAAAATATCTCGAACAGAATTTGCTCGGATACCAACTGCACCAGCTCTTTCAGCAGCTAGAGCAAAATAGGACATAAGACCTCCTTCTTCTTTATAAAATGGTTCACCAGGTAATGCCTGACAAGAAACAATCAGTCCACCTGAAATTGCATCTAAAAATATTTGTTTCTTCATTCTCCTAAACACTCCACTTTAAATTAATTTTCGGATAATAACTCCAAATAAAATATAGCACGCGCTTTCATTGATGTAAAGTATAAAAATGGATAAATTTGGAGATTTTTTTATCTTTTTGGAGTATAATGGAGTAAAATTTTTTACTGTAAAGGAGTTCATATGAATTACATCTATTTAATTAAAGAGCATTATCCTTTATTGACTAAATCTGAAAAAAAAGTAGCTGATTTAATCTTAGATTCTGGGAAAGCAATTATTTATAGTACAATGAGCGATATCAAAGAAAAAACCACAGTTGGGGATGCAACGATTATTCGTTTTTGCCAAAAATTAGGATTTTCTGGTTTCTCTGATTTGAAGATCGAAATTGCAAAAGAAGATTTCAGTAAAAAAAAAGAATATCCGTCAAGCGAGAAATATTACGATATAATTGCTACTCATCTAACTGAGGCGCTCTATTCTACAGCACATTTACTAGATGAAAAAAAACTAGATAAGGCAATCCAACTCATCAGTCAAGCAAAAAATCTTTATATATTTGGGGTGGGTTCTAGTGGAAATACAAGCCTTGATTTAGAAAGTATGTTCTTACGAGTAGGAGTTCAAGCAAAAGCTGTTCTGGATCCTCATTTTCAAGCTCAAGTAGCTTCTTTGATGGAAGAAGACGATGTGATTATTGCTTTTTCATTATCCGGAAAAACAAAAGATACCTTTGATTCTGTAGAAATTGCAAAAAAAAATGGTGCAAAGATCTTAGCAATTACCAATTACCTTCATTCTCCAATAGGACAGACAGCAGATGTTGTTTTACAAACAGCAATCGAAGAATTTTTAAATGGTGGTTCTTTGGCAGGGAAAATCTCTCAATTGTACCTTTGTGATTTACTTGTACAAGGTTATGAACAGAAAAACAATATTAATGCAGTGGAACTGCGTGAAAGAGTATTACGCTCTATCTTAGATAAAAGCTTAGATTAAATAGAGTATTAATTGAAGCAATTTATATTTAGGTGAAATATCAATTAATTAGTGGGACTCACAATTTGCACAAATAACTTTCATCTTACCTTTAGATGAAGTGTTAGAAAGAAAAGTATCAACCATCAATACTTTGAAAAAATTCTTTTTATAGGAATATGATGAACAGCTTTCAATATACAATAATCATTATCAAAGATAACTGACAACTTTTAGCAATAAAATACAAAACACTTTTTTAGTCAGTATCTAAATATAACAAATCTATTTCATAAAGCAAAAAAGCGGCTAGACAAAAGAGATGTCTAACCACTTACATTTATCATCTATATAATTCAATGAACAGAGAAAAAAAGGACATCAGTTTTTATCAATAAAAAGTCTTGTTCTTATCAATATTTTCAGATGTTTTAGCAGATCCTCTTCAAATTCTATAGATTGTTTATCTTGTTGATATAAAGATAGATAAAGCAATAATTTTTTTCGATAAAATACATTAAAATATGAATAGATATAAATAGTAATTAAATTATCTATAAACAATAATGTATAGCGATCTTTTACCTTAGGGGATTCTATAAATTTAAAATAGAAAGAAAATTTTTTTCTTTCAAATTCTTCTATAATATCTATTTTTTTTATTTGGCCAGAATTGGTCGAAATAAGCATAAAAAAATTCAAAAACAATTGTTTCTTTTCAGAATTTAATCGTACTCTTTCAACTATATTTATAATATATTCATCGAGTGTAGAACTTTCCTTAACAATTTTTTCAAGTTCAAGGTTTATTATATTTAAATCATACTCCACTGCAGCTTCATACAGATCATGTTTTGTTTTAAAAAAACTATATACAGTAGTAGTACTAGTTTTAGCTTCATTAGCAATATCTAAAAGTCTTGTTTTCTCATAACCAAATTTAGAAAAATGCTTTATAGCAATAATTATAATTTCTTCTCGCATGCTATTCTTATTACTTATTGTCATAGACTCTTACCCCCTTGCAAGTACAGTTAGCGTCTCGATAACATTTTCTTTTAATATTAATGAACTTTTTATTGAGTCTTCTAGAAAAACTTTGGCTTTTATTTCTTGATATTGCGTATTTTGAAGTAATTCTCCGGATAACATCATCGTATCAATAATGAACGTGTAGACAACTGGATCAATTTTATCACTTATTTCTTTTTCATCTTTTAATTCATTTACGGTATGCCAATATACTTTGAAAAAACTAGTGTTATTGTAAAATTGTTTAACCCACTCGCTTGTCATTTGTTCGTCACCAGGAATTTTATTATAAAAAACAATCAATTCAGGATGTTTTCTTCCTAATTCTAAGATTGTTTCGAACATTACTTCTAAACGATTTTCTAATTTTAAAGGAGCATTGTTTATATTATTAATATATTCATCTAAAATAACAAAAACGTGTTCTATTGCTACTCTTAGCATTCCTTCTTTATTGTTAAAGTACTGATATAATGATCCTGCACTTAAATCTGCCTTATCAGCAATCTTACGAACTGAAGCAGATTCATAACCAACTCTTCCAAATTCTTCTAAGATATAGTTTAAAATGAGTTCTTTTTTTTCTGATTTTAATCGATTAAATAATTCATTTGCTGTTTTATACATAGCTATCTCCTCAAAAAAGATATTATAACTAAGTATACCATATTAACCTTATAAAAACGACCGCTCATTTTTTAAAGCTTCTCCTAATTGAATCATTTTCCAACCATTTACTTTTCTACTACTAATAATTTCGTCTGAACTATTTACAGAAGTGTGACCCGACTTAATTTCAGAAGTCTTAATATTTTCATTATTCTTTACAAGACTCCTGACTTTCAAGGGGATATAAAATAACTCTAGATGTAGAAAGAAAAAGAAGCAACAATACTCAATCGCTTCTTTTTTTCAAAAATAAACTTTTGTACAATTAATACAACTGCTTCCTCTAAATCATGTTTTTAATTAAGAAAACTTTCATGATAAATACTCTTTCTTCAACATTAAAAGACACCACTCAGGGGAACTGGCACTATAATTTGGATACAATAAAAAAGAAAACTTCAAATTTAGTAAAATAAATTTAGAGGAGTTTTTCTAACGTCAAAGCATAATTACTATCCTGATACACTAAAAATTCAAATTGTTGAGCGTTTATTGAAAGGAGAGTCATCTCTTCTCTTCGAGAAGAATTCAATATCTCAGGAAGAGGAACTATATATAATTGGAAAAAATGGTATTTAAATGGACAATTTCATTAATTAGAGCTTCTTCAGGACACTCCTCAGTACTAGAACCTTCACTGCCTACTTTCATTAATAAAAAAGAAAATAATTATATGTAGCTTGAATTTCCACTCCCTAAACTATAAAAAAAATTATTACGAATTGAATCACTAATTAGACTTTACATAAGATTTCCAAATTTAATGCTATAACACGTCAATAAATTATAATGATAGGCACTAACAATGAATTTTTAGAACTATTACTTCATCCTATTAATTAAAATCCCTCACTAAATCTATAATTAGTCTTTTAAATAAAAACTTAAAGATCATGATCATAGCTGAATATATTAAAAAGCATTTAGTATCCAAAATTATTAGCCTTCTTTACCAAACTATCAAACAAATTAAATCCATGATAAACTCCACGTAAAAAAGACAGCAATTTACTATTTTATAAATTTATTATAAAAGAAAAGACTGTAGACAGCATCCATAAAATTGACTTTATTTACAGACTGAAATATCCACCCATAAAAACGGGTGGATATTTACTATACTTCTAGCAATTGATTAATAATCTCGCCACTTTTTTTTAGCTCATCTTCTAATTGGGATAATCCTTTGAATCCTAGCCGTGTGGTAGGTCCGGAACAACCGAGTGCCGCAACTAATTCACCGTTTTGATAGAGTCCAGTTGCCATACAAGTAAGACCATATTCGTATTCTTCATGATCAAAGGCAACCTGCTTTTCCTTGATTTTTTTCTGTTCTTCACAAAAATTCGAATAATCAATAATAGTATTGATGGTACGCTTCACTAACCTTTTTTGGTAGTATTTTTCCAATTCAGTAGGTGACATTTCACTTAAAAAGATTTTTCCCATGGAAGAACAGTATAAATCAGTGACTGGTGCTAAAGACGATTGCAACATGTAACTTTCGCCGCTTTCCGAATGAATAATATATATTTCATCTCGATATAAAATCGATAGATTAATGGTTTCGCCAGTTTTTTGCGAAAAATTTTGCATATAAGGTTTGGCAATTTTGATTAATTGTTGTTCATTCAAAGGTTTGGGGTGATATTTTAAAATTTTATAGCTTAATGTATAGATATCATCTTCAATTTGTATGACAATGCCGCGGTACTCCAAAGTTTTCAAAATACGAAAGACCGTTGTTTTAGCTAGACCAGATAATCTAGTTACTTCAGAAATTCCTAAAGCGCCCTGTTCACTCAATAAATCTAATAGAGTAAAGGCATTATCAACGGATTTAATCAAATCGTTTTCCTTATTCATCGGATCCCTCTCTTTCTATTTTTTTTATAGCAATTATAGCAGATTTTTTTGTAATAAAACTAACTATACTATATTGACAGACTAAATTAAAATCTGTACAATTTTTTCCGGAACGATGTTCCGAATTTAGCATAAGGAGAAATGATATGAAAAAAAGAAAAGATCAGCATTATTTACTGGGACTTATAAAATTTGTTGTGTTTACGATACTTGGGACGATTTTAGTACTTGTGCCCTTTAGTTTTGATGGGTCAGTGGACACAATTCTTTTCCACTATTTAAAGATATTTGTAAAAACGTTCCAAGCACCGTTAACTGGGATTATGGTAGTCTTGATTGTTTTAAGTGCGATTTTAGCTGTATTCGATCAAGTGAAAAAAGACACAATCATTCGTCGTCATCGTCTACTAAATAAGCTTTTTTCTACTAGTTTATTTTACACAATAAACCGTGTGATTGGAGCGATTATTTCCCTTCTAGTTTATTTTAAAATTGGCCCGAACTTTATCGCTTCGCCTGATACTGGTGGTACGATGTTATCTTTAGCGACCCAATTATCGGTGTTAGTACCAATGATGTTATTATTTCAAACTTTTATTTTAGAGTTCGGAGCGATGGAATTTTTAGGTGAAATCGTGGGTGGAATTGTTAAACCGATTTTTAAAGTTTCTGAAATTTGTGCTGTGAATATCATCAGTGCTTGGGTCGGTCCGGGAAATGTGGCAATCATGGCAACAGAGGAATTCTTTGCAAAAGGATACTTTACTGTACGTGAAATGGCAGTTATTGGTTCCCAGTTTGCGACAGGAAGTATTGGATGGATTGTATTAGTCAGTTCGGTTTTAAATGTCATTGATTACTTTGGCTTAATTTTAGCTGGACTTGCAATAGTGAGCGTAATTGTTGCAGCAATTAGTGTACGTATTCCCCCCCTATCAACTTTTCCAGATACTTATATGAATGGTTCGATTGCATCCAAAATCACAATAGAAAAATCTGGTAATTGGTTTACACGTGCACTCAATAATGCTGTTGATCGTGCAAATGAATCTAATCTTTCAAATTTTGTTGCTAAAATCGATAATATGACTTTCTATGTGTTTTGGTTAACACCAATCATTGTATGTTGGGGCACCTTAGCCTTAGTGATTTCATTATATACACCGCTACTTAAAATCATCTCCATGCCAGTTGAATGGATTTTAATGGCATTTGGAATTGCAAGCCCAGATATAACTGCTAGTGCGATTATGTCTGGTTTGGCAGATAATTATTTACCAGTTATTTTAGGTCAATCTGTTGAATCTACCGTAAGTCGAGTGATTATTGCGATGATGAGTATTATTCAAATTATATATTTATCTGAAACAGCAACTTTACTGATTTCAACGAATAAGCACATGAAATTCTGGCATGTGATTGTCATCTTTTTAGAGCGTACTTTTTTATCACTATTTTTTGTCATTTTAATTGCGAAATTTTTTGTTAGATAGGAGAATTCTTATGAAAGTAGTCAGATTATTTGAAGATAATATGTTTGAACATGAGTTAAAAGCCATTAAAGAATTGAATTTAGATCTAGAAATGGCAGTGCGTCCGAGTCAAACTCCAACAGATATTATTGAAAATGCCCATGATGCAGATATTATTATTACCGTGTATGAACCATTAACGGAGGAAGTTTTATCACAGTTACCCAACTTAAAATTAGTAGTCTATCGTTCGATTGGCTTTAATTCTGTGGACTTAGATTATGCAAATGAACATAGATTGCCGGTTTCTCATATTACTCAATATTGTATTGATGAGGTGGCTAACTATGTGATAGCAGCTATTCTTTCTCATAATCGTCGCATTATTGATTTCAATCAATCGGTAAAAGTTGATCACGAATGGAATTATGAGTTATTTCCAGATATGCGTCGTTTATCTTCCTTAACTGTTGGTCTAATTGGATTTGGAAATATCCCACGTTTAATTGCAAAACGTTTACAGGTTTTTGGTTGTAAATTGATTGCTTATGATCCTTTTGTAGTTTCAGAAATCTTTGAACAATCAAATGTGAAACAAGCTAGTCTAGAAGAAATTTTTGAGCAAAGTGATTATATTTCATCGCACTTGCCTTTAAATAATAGTACAAAAGGAATATTAAATGTAAACTTATTTAATTTGTGCCAAAAGCACCCAGTTTTTATTAATTCTTCACGTGGTGGTGTTGTAAATGAAGAGGATTTAGTGGCGGCTTTGCAATCAGGAAAACTCTCATATGCGATTTTAGATGTGGTGCATAACGAAAATCCAGATTTGAATAAGTTACCATTTATGCAAATGGATAATGTTGTATTAACCCCACATATTGCTTTTTATTCACAAGAAGCCTTTATTCAGGGAGTTCAAGATAACTTTAAAAATATTCAAGCTTTTTTAAACGGCGATTTATCTAAAGGCGAAATTGTAAATCTTAAACAAATTCAGTAAACATCCCCCATTTTCACGGGGGATGTTCACTATCCTCTAATCTCTAATAAATATCGATTATCGAAATATTTACTTCTGTTTAGTCATTTTCTTTAATATCCATAGAAACATTACCATCAGATAAATCTATTTTTAAATCTCCTGCTTGTAAAACTCACTTTCTCTATCTACAATTTACCTTTAATGTGGTAGCTATTATTTTTTCATCTATTACGCATTCTTCTTTGAAACTTTTCAAAATATTTCTAATATAAAATCTATAAAAAATATCTTTTTATTTATAGTTTAAGAACACACTAATTTGATTTTCACAGGTTCTTATAAAGAACTTTAAAGTAAAATCATCTTTCCTAATTTTATAGCGTCTTCAATAACTGATGGTGGAACATTTCTTGGCTGTACATATTTTTTAACAAAATTTATGAACTATCAATTTGAAGTCATTTAAGCTGTCATTATAATTTAATCCGCAATAGTAATCATCAAGACCATCTTTTTCTACACTTTCTATACAATCTTTTACTTCTTTATCATTTTCAAACCTGCAATTGATTAAGAAAAAAAGATAATCAGAAATTTTAGCATCCATTTCAATCAAACTTCTTAATATCGTCTTAAAATTTTTTGAATTTATTAGTTGAATTAATTCTTTTTGTTGCTCACTTAATTGTTTTACGATATCAATCAAAAAATAGTCATGCGTATTTAGTTTTGCTGAATTACCCTGTTTTTTTCTCTCTACTTCAATAAATGCAGCAATATCTGAGATTTCGAAAAAATACTCTTTACTTATAACACACACTATTCTCACCCTCTTATAATTATTAAACTCATACTCTTTTTCAAAAAAGATAAATTTACTGGATTTGTTCATATATATTGTGAAATGAGTCAGATAATCATACCCGGATATTTGCTTACTTTTAAATACTCCCCCTTTTTATACAGCATTCTTCAAAGAATAAATAAATTTTTTAATTACTTTCGTAATGATTTCTTCTGAGTCAAAGTTAGTTAGATTTCTTTAGATTGTCTTGGCTATCTTATTAACAAAGATCCTACTCTATAACCACTGTTGATCCTTTTTATTGCATAATTATCTGCTTATCTCTGATTTAGTAAAACACATTCACTCTATTCGTTTACAAAACAAACGTTCATTTTATAAAAATAAGAGAAATAATATCATTATATTTCATAATATATATGTTAAAATAATTTTAAAAAAATTCAATATGACTGTTCATTTATAGTTTGCGAATATGACTAAAGAAAGAAAAAAGACTTTACCATTAGAATAAATCAGTTATAAAAAAGAGACGGTAAATATCGATTTCTTTAATTATCTAATTACTCTTCATAATGATATGTTTTTCCTGCTTACTTTGTAGCCAGATAATTGAAAATAAAACTTATATTTTACAAATGACACATTTATTTTAATAAAGAGACATATCTTAAACACAACTTAGGTTATCCAAAAAATTAAAAAAGGAAAAGGGTACTGTTATTCCAAGTAATACCATTATTCAACTTCTGGTGTTATATATTTGTTATATATTTGTTTTATATTTTTGTATTTTCGAAAATAGGTTTTACATGTGAACATTAATTAGTTATATATTAACTATATTCTTCTATTCTTCAGCTTTTTGTGCTTCTTTATTTATTAGATTATCTATGATTATATTTTATTTCAGATAATCTTATTATTTTTTATCTTCTTCCATTTCACTAAATTCCTCTACTACACCATATCTATTGACAATCAACCAAATAAAATACAGTATTTCACGATATAGTATGATAAATAACAAAATAGAAGCAATAAAGCTTCTTGTGTTAAAACAATTATAAAAGAACTAAATAATTAACCCTTCTATCTATAAAAAAGTCAATAGCGTCACTAGGATTTCCTAATAACGCTATTGATTTTCTTTTCCTCTGAAATTAAATCAGAAAGATTTTTCAATAATGATAACTGTTTTGATTAACAGCTTTTATAATGGTTTATACGATAATAAAATTTTTAAATAATATAAATTAAGAACTAAAATATTGTAAAGATTTACTAGAAAGAGACAAAAGAACTAAATAAGAAATACAAAATGAGTAACCAACAGCTATAAAGATTTCTACATCTTTCACAAAATGCTTATTCAGATGTTGATCTCCCACTTAAAGAAACTAAAACCAGTTAAGTCCTATACCTAACTGGTTTTATTATATTTCAGTTCTTTCTTCTATATCTACATTAAAATATCTAAGAGCCTTAAATTTAGTCTTTCAATTTTATATGTTGTATATTACAGAAAGGAAGTTACTATTTTACACGAGGTTCTGTTGCTTCTTTTACGTTTTGTACACCATCATTAACTTTTTCACTTGCTACTCCTAAAGCTTCTTTTGATTTCTCAATTTGTTTTGAAGCAAATTCTCCAGTAGCAGAAGCTGCATCAGTAAGATGATCTTGTAGGGTAACTGAATCTTTTTCGTATTGTTCTTTTGTTTTTACATCTACGACGTTTACGTTAATTTCAATTACATCTAAGCCAGTCATTTTCCTAACTTCATTTGAGATTACTTGCTTAATTTTATCATAAATTGTAGTTACATCTTTACCATATTCAGCCACTATTGAAAGATCTACTGCAACTTGTTTTTTACCTACTTCAACATCGACTCCAGAAGTTGTGTTATCTGTATTTACTAATTTTCCGGCTATATTTGAAAAGAATCCTCCATCAACTGTCAAAAGCCCATCAATTTCATCTAATGCAATACCGATTATTTTTTGAATTACTTTATCTTCAAAAACCAATTCTCCTTTAATAGCTTCAGAAGCTTTTGATATATCATTCTTTTTAATTTCTGTTTTTGTATTGTTTGTTTTATTATCCATTAGTTTTCCTCCTAAAAATAAAAATTTATTTTTTACCGTAAAAACGGTTATTAACTAGTTTTATTTGTCAAAAAATCCAATAGTTTCTAAATAGATACCTAAATAAAAACCACATACAGTAAGTATTGTTATTATCACTATTTTAAAAAGTCCTAACGTGAGAATTAATAATCCTAATAGTAGTCCTACACATGCAAAAATGAGCGGATATTTATATTTCTCTATGAATTCTTTCATTGTTTTCTCCTATAAAACTTTTGATTTGGTTTCTTTATTTCTTTCATGATAATCATTGAATTTTATTTCAGTTAGTATTGTTTGTTCTGCACCAAATAAGGCATTCAAATTAGTGTTTACTTTCCTTATAAAGGAGGTTTGTCGCTCCCCTGTTTGAAAAGCTTTACGTATTTTTCCCCGTACATAGATTTTTATTTTTTTCTTCTTAATTACAACTTTTACCGTTGGATCAACAATAAAAGGCTCTTCTTTTGCTGCGATTAATACAAAATTCTCAATTGCTTTTTTTTGAATTGCTATTTTTCCAGTATCGGTCTTTTTTTCTATATAATTATTTATCCTAGGATAAAATAATACAATAATTAAAATAATAAATAAGAATGTTAGCAAAACGGCACTAAGCCAAAACAAAAATTGAGCCATGTTATTACCAATATATGGGTAACTTGTAAATGGTAGTAAATAAAATGGTAAACTAACCACACTTTGCATTGTAATTAACGTATGTGCTAAAGGAAAAAAAAACAGCAGTAAAACAATAGTTAATAGTAGTTTCAAGCTTTTTCGCATATTCCACCTCTTAGATTACGTTGTGAATATAATTCTTTATTTTATTATTCTATGGAACTTTACAATTAAACAAAACCTATAAATTAAACTTGACACAGATTTTGGCAGTTTGATTTCTAGAATATTCTCCTTTCATTTCATTTATCTCACTAACTTTAGTTAAACTAATACGATAAGTTTAACCAATTACTATATCTGAAACTATCAAAGTGAGTAACTTGTATAAAAAAAATAGACTGTTCACTTTATAAATTAAAATAGTTTACGATATAATATTATCAAGTAAAAATCCTCAAGTCAAATAAAAATGAATGTTCAATTTATTTTTTTATACAAGTTTTTTAATTCTAGAAATAAGTTCCCTGCTTATAAGAAGATGTACTAAATAATGATTCTTATCTCACGAACATATTATTTCTTACCTCCAAACCTTTTAGAAACCATAAAAACTATTAACTAACAATATTTGAAAATTCACACTAGCATTATTTAATCCACTAGACAAAAAATTACTATCATCGATATAAAAAATTTTTTTCGATTGTATATAATATTTTTTTTGAGAGATGAGATTTTTCTATTGAAAATTTCTTATCTTCCAATGTTTTTTTGTTAAAGAAGACTTAATTTTTCGTTTTTTATTTCCTGTTTCTTTAATTACAAGTCTTTGTCCCTAGAAAAAATAAAAAATCAACCAATAAGTATTTCTGAATAATGAATAATATAATACGTTTTTTCGGCCAAGCATATTAAACATTGGGCGTGAGATTCAGTATCTTGAATATACTTATGATTTAAATAGACTCTTTTCTTATACATTTCTTGCCTAAAGATTATATATATTTCTCTTCTAAAGTTATCATAATCCCTCCTTAATACTTGAGTGATATAAAACATAATTACAACCTGAGATAGAACACTAAGTATTCTATCTCAGATCTATTTTCTATCCTTTTTTTCTTTTCAAATTTAATTTAAATCCAGCAAAAATAGAAGTCAATAAAACTATTATACCTACAAATACTCCAGATGATTTTACCTCTCCAGTTTTTGGAAGAGTTTTATTTGTTTCAGATTTATAATTCACCTTACTCTTTTGTATTTGTAGAGTTTTATAATTACTAGTCTCTGGCGTTACC
>NZ_BCQE01000021.1 GCF_001544275.1 Enterococcus gallinarum NBRC 100675
TAGTCTTTTTATTTTTTTAATATCTATTATCGGGAAGTAGCTCAGCTTGGTAGAGCACTTGGTTTGGGACCAAGGGGTCGCAGGTTCGAATCCTGTCTTCCCGATTTTTTTTGTCTGAAGAGTTTTCTTCAGGCTTTTTTTATTGGTGAGAAATTTATTCATGAGTTATAAATATGTTACAATAAAAAGAAATGAGGAGGAGAATTTTTGAAAGGACAAATAATCAAAGCTCTTAGTGGATTCTATTATGTAGAGTCTGAAGATACTATCTTTCAAACTCGAGCAAGAGGAAACTTCAGAAACAGAAAAATCACGCCACTTGTTGGGGATGAAGTTATTTTTGAAAGTAGTAATCCAACTGATGGATACTTGTTAGAGATACTGCCGAGAAAAAATGAATTGATACGTCCACCAGTGGCCAATGTGGATCAAGGTGTAGTGGTGACAAGTTTGATCCAGCCTAATTTCTCATTTAATCTATTAGATCGGTTTTTAGTTACACTGGAGTATAAAGAGATTGAACCAATTATCTTTTTGAGTAAAACAGACTTAGTGAGTGATCAAAGTGAGGTTCAAAAAATTGCCGCTTTGTACCAACAAATTGGTTACCAAGTCATTGTCTCAAAAGCAGATAATAGCGATCTTCTGGAGTTACAAAGAATTTTCCCGGAGCGACTAACAGTTTTTATGGGACAATCCGGCGCAGGAAAATCCACATTGCTTAACCGAATAGTCCCAGAGCTAGATTTGGAAACGGCCGAAATTTCTGAGTCATTAGGTCGAGGGAAACATACAACGCGACATGTAGAATTATTGACATTATATGATGGGTTAGTGGCTGATACCCCTGGATTCAGCTCAATCGACTTTTTGGAAATTGATAGTGGACAATTGCCTAAACAGTTTCCAGAATTCTTAGCATTGGCACACCAATGTCGTTTTCGTGAGTGTATGCATTTAAATGAGCCAAATTGTGCCGTAAAAGAAGCAGTTGAACAGCAAACAGTTGCACTTACCCGGTATAAAAACTATGTTCAATTTTTAGAGGAGATTGAAAATCGTCGTCCAATTTATAAAAAGAAAAATAAGTGAGGGAAACGAATATGATTAAACTAGCACCATCAATTTTAAGTGCGGATTTTGCGAATCTGCAACGGGATATTGAACTTGTAGAAAAAAACGGCGCGGATTACATCCATATAGATGTAATGGACGGCCAATTTGTTCCTAATATTACTTTAGGACCAAATGTTGTCAAAGCTATTCGTCCGATAACTAAGTTGCCACTGGATGTTCATTTGATGATTACTCAGCCAGAAAATTATATTCATGCGTTTGCCGAAGCTGGTGCCGATATAATTGGAGTTCATGCCGAAGCTACTCCCCACATTCATCGCGCAATTCAAATGATTCTAAATGAAAATGTAAAGGCGGAAATTGTTATCAATCCTGGTACGCCAGTAGCTGCTATCCAACATGTACTATCCATGTGTGATCAAGTATTGGTAATGACTGTGAACCCTGGATTCGGTGGACAATCTTTTATCGAAGAAACAGTTGCTAAAATCAAGGAACTAGCACAATTGAAAGAGAAAAACGGGTATCACTATGATATCGAAGTAGATGGTGGAATCGTTCCAAAAACAGCTCGGATCTGTTTAGAAGCTGGTGCCAATGTGTTTGTTGCTGGTAGCTACATCTACGACGCGGATAGTCCTGCTGATCAAATCAAAGCATTGAAAGAAGTGTTGCAATAAATGAATATTCTTCTAGTTGCAGGTGGCAAAAAGCAAACTTGGCCGTCTCTAAAGAAGTATGATAAATACATTGGTATTGATCGGGGATCATTTTATCTGCTTGAGGAGGATTTACCTTTAGACTTTGCGATTGGTGATTTTGACTCTCTTTCTTCTGAAGAAAGAGAACGAGTGCGACAGAATGCAAAAAATTTTTTTCAAGCTCCGGCAGAAAAAGACGATACGGATACGCAACTCGCATTATTGATGGCTATTGAGCATTTTCCTAATGCAAAGATTGATATTATCGGCGCAACTGGTGGAAGAATCGATCATTTTTTAGCAAATTTATGGATTGTACTGGAGAAACGGTTTCAGCCTTTCGCTCATAATATTAGTTTATTAGATAAGCACAATGTCATTCGTTTCTTTTTACCAGGGAAGTATTCCATACGTAAAGAAAAGGGTATGAAATATCTGGCATATTGTTGTCTGACTCCAATTGACAATCTTTCATTAATGGAAAGCAAATACCTATTGGAAAATGTGAAGGTTGAACATCCTACATCATTTGCTAGTAATGAATTCATAACGGATGAAGCATCCTTTATATTTGAAACGGGAATTATTGCTGTTATTCAAAGCAAAGATTAAGAGACATTCAAGTCTCTTTTTTTATTTTTGAAAATTTCAGAAAGCTAATTACAAAAAAAGCATTAAGACGTACAACTTAACTTTTGTTTACATCGTTTTAGTGGTAAAATTAAGGCTATCAGTTTGGAACTCATTGAGGTGTCTTTGTGAAAAAGTTTAATCCTAATAAAAATATCATAATCACATTAATTATTGTGATTTTAGTTGTTTCTGTGTTGAGTGTGACGATTGCTAGAAGAGCAGTTGGGAATTCATCCAGTTTTGTGCAATCGGCAGTCAACGACACGATTGGTATCGTGGACAAGGTGATTACAGCTCCAGTACGGTGGATCGAAACCGGTGCAAACTCTGTAAAGAAACTTTTTGTCACGTATGAAGAAAATGAACGTTTAAAAGAGAAAATCGATAGTTATGATGAGATCGCTCGATCAAATGAAAATTACAAGCGAGAAATCGAATCATTGAAAGAAGAGCTTGAGTTAAACGAAACATTGACTAACTATGAAAAAATTACTGCCAATGTTATTAATCGTTCACCAGATACATGGCAAGACATGCTTGTTGTGGATCGTGGCACGAAAGATGGTGTTGAAGTAAATATGGCGGTTATGTCCCAAAAAGGTTTGATTGGGCGTGTGATTGAAGTGAATGCAGCATCTTCAAAAATCGAATTGTTGACTTCTGAAAATCAAAATTCAAATCATTTTCCTGTTCGAATCAGTGGGAAAGACGGCGAAACTTTTGGAATTCTAAGTAGTTATGATCAAAAAGAGAAGTCCTTGGTTATCAGTCAATTGACTGGAAGTACACAATTGAAAGAAGGCGATGTTGTACAAACCTCGGGATTAGGAGGGAATTCTCCAGCCGACCTTGCTGTCGGGACAGTTGTTAGTACCACCAAAGATGAATTTGGATTAGATACAAAAGTATATGTAAAACCTTATGCACAAATGTATGATATTCAAGCAGTTACTATTATCAAACGTTTGGCGGGTGACAAATAGGCATGAAAAAAAATACGTATTTAAAGTACTTTGCCGGAGCATTTTTTTTCTTGATGATGTTGTTAGATGGACAATTAACCCGTTTACTTGAGCGCTGGACGCAAGATAATTATATAGCGAGTGCACATTTACTATTGATTGCCTTCCTATGTGGTGCCAGATATTTGCCTAAAAACTACTTGATTATAACTGCATTGATCATTGGATGCTTGTATGACCTTTACTATATTGGCATAATAGGTATTTATGCTGTCGCATTCCCGATGATTGTGTGGATCATGTATATTTTAAATAAAACGCTATACCAAAACATATTCACCATGTTTTTTGGAATGATTATTTTCGTTACGGGTCTTGAAATGGTAACTTTGGGGATACAGTTGTTATTTAAAATAGCAACAGTCAATACTTCATTTTTTGTCTCTCGTTTCTTAGCACCGACACTGCTATTAAATATTATTTTATTTGTTATTTTAGTTATTCCATTCATGAAGCTATTCAAAGAAGAATAGCTTCATTTTTTTGTTATGTATTATATCGAATTTGGTAGATTATTTGAAATCTGTTTGTAACATTCTTTTTATCTGCTTGACATGTATCTATGTTACAATCGCTTTATCGTAAAAAGACTTTAGATATTCTTATATATTTTAAAATTAACTTAAACTTTCAATGAAAAGTCAGGCGGAGGAATGAAGGGTGAAAAAACGTATTCTATCAGTAATATTAGTGAGTTCTATTGCGCTTACTTCAGTTGTAGCACCAACACTTGTCGCAGCAGACGACTTTGATAGCAAAATTGAACAAAAAGATCAAGAAATCAGTAACCTAAAAAATCAACAAGCTGATGCTCAAGCACAAATCAAAGCATTGGAAAATGATGTTGCAGCTATCAATGAAAAAGCTGAAGTATTATTGACGCAACAATCTACTTTACATGCTGATTCAGAAAAATTACAAAAAGAAATCGATGACTTGAATGTTCGTATTGAAAAACGGGAAAAAGCGATTCAAAAACAAGCAAGAGATGTCCAAGTGAATGGACAAAGCACCAATTTTATCGATGCCGTTCTTGAAGCAGATTCTTTAACGGATGCTATCGGTCGCGTTCAAGCTATGACGACGATTGTTAGTGCTAATAACGAATTGGTTCAACAACAAAAAGCGGATCAAGAAGCGGTTAAAACGAAAAAAAATGAAAATGATAAAAAACTAAAAGAAATTGAAGCAAATCAACTTGAACTTGAGAAACAAGTAGGAGCACTTCAAGCGAAGCAAGCAGACTTGAATGTTTTGCAAGCAGATCTTGCTTTGCAACAGTCATCTAAAGAAGATGAAAAAGCCGACCTAGAAAAACAAAAAGAAAGCTATCAGGCTGAACAGGCACGAATTGCTGCCGCAAAAGAAGCGGCAAAAGCAGCTCGAGAACGTGAAGAAGCTGCGCAAGCGGAATCAAGCACAAGTAGTACAACAAAAACAGGCGAATCAACTTCGTCGAATGAGTCAAGCACAAATGAATCAAGCTCAACAAATGAATCTTCCAGTACTAACAGTACCGGAACAAGTGACTCAGTAGAAAATGATACACCAAAACAAGAAACAATTGTAAATAAGCCTGAAAATAAACCAGAAAACAATACAAACGTTCCTTCACAATCTGTAAATGGGTCAGCAATTGTTTCAGAAGCAATGAAATATCTTGGTACACCATATGTCTGGGGCGGAACGACACCGAACGGATTCGATTGTTCTGGTTTTACTCAATATGTGTTTGCAAAAGTAGGAATTTCATTACCTCGTGTGACCTATGATCAAGAGTATTCTGGTACGGTTATCTCAATCAATGAAGCAAAAGCTGGTGACCTATTATTTTGGGGATCGCGCGGAAGTACGCACCACGTGGCTATTGCACTTGGTGGAGGACAATACATTCATGCACCTACCACTGGACAAAGTGTTTCAGTTAGCAGCTACTCTTATTACGCACCAAGTTTTGCTGTGCGTGTTAATTAAATAAAAAATGGTAAAAATAAGGCAATAACTTAAGCTGACGTTTTTCGTCAGCTTTTTTGGTACATTCAAAAGGAGGAAGCATAATCTACGGTTATTCCTTTTTGGAGAAAACCAAATTATACTAGTGTTAGGTAGGTGAGGAGGATGAAGGGGATAAAAGACAGAGGACAAACAATTCAATTTTTAAAACTCTATACCCATTATTTTTCTGATATGATGATGCCAAATGTAAGTATTTTTATTGCATGGGCAGTCATTGCGTTTGCCGTACCCGTACTACATGCGGATCAGGGGATTTTGATCAAGTCAGAAGAAGCTATTTTACATTTTCTCTTACCAATATTGCTTGCTTACACTGGCGGAAAAATGGTTGAACCAACAAGAGGTGGAGTTTCAGGAGCAATTGCGATTTTAGGGATGATTTTAACCTCTCAATTTCCACAAGTTTTTGGAGCAATGATTATCGGTCCGTTAACGGGTGGTATGCTTCGATTCTTTGATCATATCTTTTCTCGAAAAGTAAAGACTGGCTATGAGATGCTCTTTCGTAATTTTTCGGCAGGCTTAATTGGAGGTCTTCTATTTTTATGTAACTTTTTTGTATTTGGCCCTTTGCTCGATCAGCTTAGTCAACAAAGTTATCATTTAGTTGATTTTTTTCTCAAGCAGAATTTATTTCCTGCTATTCATCTTTTTCTGGAGCCACTAAAGGTTCTTTTTTTTAATAATATTATCAATCATGGTCTATTTACGCCGTTGGGTGTTGAAGGCGCCAGTATTCATGGAACGTCGATTTTATTTCTGCTTGAAGCCAATCCTGGTCCTGGTTTAGGCGTCTTGTTTGCATGTATGAGGTATGGTTCTCAAAAAGCAAGAAATGGGGCGACTGCTGCTGCATTTGTGCAAGCTATAGGAGGTATTCATGAAGTTTATTTCCCATTTATCTTAATGAACCCATTATTGATTATCGCACCGATTTTAGGTGGAGCTACTGGTACATTTATTTTTCAAATGAGTAAAGTTGGCTTGCGATCACCGGCTTCACCAGGTTCTATTTTGGCTATCTTAACAAATACGCCAAATCACATGTGGTCAGGCGTATTAGCTGGAGTATTAGTAAGCACGCTTGTATCTTTTTTTGTTGCCTATTTTGTTTTGACCTATCACTCAGTGAATGAAAAAAGTACGGAAGGAACAATATGTATGGATAAAGTAAAGAGAATTATCGTTGCATGCGACGCAGGGATGGGATCTAGCGCAATTGGGGCAAGCTTATTAACTAAACATTTAGAAGAAGCAGCCATTTCCATACCTGTCGATTATAAATCAATTTATCAGTTGAAGGATGGAGAAGATCTTTTAGTTATTACCCAATCAGGGCTTGGTGCTTTAGCTCAAACTAAGACACCTCAAGCACAACATTACTTCTTGAGTAACTTTTTAGCGGAATCAGAGTATGAAACACTAGTTAAACTTTTAAAGCAAGAGCAAGAAACGGTAGCAAATGTTTCTTTTAAAATTGGGGAAAAAATCCCAACATTGATTTTTTTGTATGAAGGCAAGAAAAGAGGCGCTCAAACGATGGCTGTTGCAATCGTTCGTAAAATTGCCAATGAATTAGCCATACCTATTGAGGTAAAGAAAGAAGATATTGAGACAACCCAGTTTAATCCAGAGGCATTATATATCGTTCAAAAAGATTTTCAGCAAATGGCTGCATTAACAAATGTCACCCACTTAGTTGTCGATGATTTAGTGACAACTTCCAAATATCGTCAATTGATGACAGAAGGAGTCGCCTATGTTCTTGACTAAGCGTGAAACTATTTTGTTGACTGAGCTAATGAACAGTAATGGTCCTGTTTCTATGGACCGAATGATGCAGCTTTTGAAAGTAAGTAAGCGGACTGTCTACCGCGAACTAGCCAATTTAGAGAATTCGTTGCGTACTGTAGGGGCATCCTTAGAAAAAGAAGGTCGTGGACATTTTCGAGTCATTGTCGGGAATAGTATCACTCAGTTGCAAGAAGCAATTATGTCTGATCCATCCCAAGAGTTTGCGTCAATAGAGCGACAACATCGGATTTTGCTGCAATTGGCAACTACTGCTAAGCCGATTAGTAGCCATCGTTTTTTAGAGCTCTATCAAATCAGTAATACTACTTTTTTTTCTGATATTAAACAATTAGAAGAAAGTTTGGCGCGCCTTCCGTTGACAATTATCCGTAATCAAGGATATGAGCTCAAAGGACCAGAAAAACATCGACGTTTAGTAGCAGCAAATACGTTGATGATGGAAATAAATGAATACCAGTTTTTTCATTTTCCTGAAGCAGAACAAACGGCGCATTTTTTATTTGAGTTTATTGAAAAACAGTACTTGATTTTAGCACAAGATCTTATAAGAGAAGTGGTTGAACCTAAATATCCTGAGCTAAGTGATCGCAAGTTGGCTTTTATTGGTATTATGCTTGCTTTAGCCATGGAGCGAGTAGCAACAGGATTTTCAGTAGAGGAAGAAAGTTATCCAAGTCAAATCAACAAAGATTTGCTGAAGGTAGCTAAACAGATTTTTGCTCAAGTTGCTGAACAAACGAAGCGGTTGTATTCGGTTAATGAAATAGTTTTTTTTGCGATTTTATTAGGGGATTTTTCTAATTCTTTTGACCGCGATTTTTTTGAAGAGAATTTTGATACAACTTTGGCATATCAGGTAAAACGGTTGATCGAACTGATTAGCCAGCACACTGAGGTTGATTTTTTTGAAGATGAAATTTTATATAAAATGTTGCTAACACATATTTCTGGGGTAATGACCCGAGCGATTTTGGAAGAAAACCATCTAAACAATCCAATTTTAGAAAAAATAATGAAACAATATGAGGAAATTGCAGAAGCAATCCGTTTAAGCTTACCGCTTGTTTTCCCACAACAGCAGTTTTCGATAGAAGAAATTGCCTATATGGTATTGCACTTCGCAAACTCATTAGAAAAGAATCCTAAAGTGATGGAAGTCAATATTGCAGGTGTATCACCAAGCGGACTGGCTTCAATTAGTTTGTTAGAGATGCAGCTAAGAAAGCAATTTCCATTTATCAATAAAATTACTTTTTTCCGTGTGGGGGATATTGAACAGGATAAAATTGAGGGCAACTACGATTTGGTGATTTCCACATCTTTGTTGCCAGGTTATCGAGGAAAATATAAGCTAGTATCTCCTATTTTATTGGAAGAAGACATTCAGGAACTAAAAGAAGAATTTCGTCTGCTTAGTCAGAAAAAGAGACTTTCTCATGCTATACCTACGCCAGTTTCTACTAGGGAAGAAGATACCTATGAAGATGTTCTAGCATTTATTGAGGAGATTAATCGCTTATTAGAATTGTTTACTCTTCAAACGATTGACAATGGTCCCAACTTAGAAGAAACATTATCTGAAGTGATGAAACATTTTTCCAAAGCATTAGTACAAGACAGAAAAAAAGTAGCCAATAAATTAGTGAAGCGCTATTTACAAGCCCCTGTTGGAATACCGAATACTCACTTTGCCCTTTTTCATGCGTCAAGTACAGAAATTTTGCAACCAGTTTTCAAAATCTTTGATTTATCACAAGGACTATCACTTTATGCGATGGATAAACAAGAGATTAAGGTAACTCGTTTGTTAGTTATGCTCGCTCCTTATCCAATCGATGAGCAAAGCAGTAAAATCTTAGGGAGGATTAGCGGTTCCATCATTATGAATGATCTCAATACAGAAATATTTAATTCAGGAAATTTTTCCATCATTTATCAATTGCTTGCTACGCTTTTGATTGAAGAAGTCAAACAATAATGGGGAGGAGAAAATAGTGGATATTCCAGCAGCACATATTTTGTTAGATCAGCGATTCCAAAGTGCAGAAGAAGCATTGCATGAGATAGGTACATTCCTAGTAGACCAAAAAATGGTTCAACCTCAGTATATAAACAGTTTAATTCAGCGACACAAAAAATATGGTGTTTATATAGGAAACTTTGTGGCCTTGCCTCACGGAGAAGAAGAGGCAGACAAATGGATTAATGAAGAAGGGATTTGTCTTGTTCAAGTACCAGACGGTGTCGATTTTGGCGATGCAAAAGAATCAAAGGTCACTACGATTCTGTTTGTGGTTGTTCTCAAAGAAAAGCAGTTGTCATGCTTGCAAGAAATTGCTTTTTTTTGTTCAGATATCCAAAATGTAAAACTATTAAGCGACGCTGCTACAATAGAGGAAGTCCAAAAAATACTATCGCTAGAAGAGTAGAAAAGGGAATTTATTGATTAGTCATGCATTATGCATGGCTTTTTTTGTAGATAAGAGACAAACTTTGGCACAGTTTCCTGTGACAAAGTACGACTTTCGAAGCATCGGGAAAGCGCCTACAATCAAGGTGTAAAAACAAGTTGGGAGGAGAATGAAGATGGAACAAGTACAAGCAGACAGGAAGGCGTCTTTAAAGTCGAGAGTCCAAAAACTAGGTAGTACATTGTCGAGTATGGTAATGCCCAATATTGGCGCATTGATTGCATGGGGCGTGTTAACGGCTCTCTTTATTCCAGATGGCTATCTGCCAAATGAATCCTTTGCTTCAATGGTCGGTCCGATGCTGACTTATCTAATACCGATACTGATTGGATACACGGGCGGGAAAGTAATTGCTGGAGATCGGGGCGCAGTTGTTGGGGCAATCGCTACAATGGGGGTCATTGTGGGAACAGACATCCCGATGCTTTTAGGTGCAATGATTATGGGGCCATTAGGCGGATATACGATTAAGAAGTTCGATGAATTTTTTCAAGATAAAGTGCGGGCAGGCTTTGAGATGCTGGTCAATAATTTTTCTGCGGGTCTTCTAGGTTTTGCTTTGGCTCTGTTGGGCTTTGTTGTCATTGGACCTGTGGTAAACACATTGACAGAAGCAATGGCAGCAGGCGTTGCAGTGATTGTCAATGCACATCTGATTCCATTAGCAAATATTTTTATTGAACCTGCCAAAATCCTATTTTTGAATAATGCCATCAATCACGGAATTCTGACTCCATTAGGTACGGAACAAGTAAGCGAGTTTGGTAAATCAATTCTATATTTATTAGAGGCAAACCCAGGGCCCGGATTAGGTGTTTTATTGGCATTCACTTTCTTTGGCAAAGGCGCGGCAAAATCATCTGCTCCAGGAGCAATCATTATCCACTTTATAGGTGGTATTCATGAAATCTATTTCCCATATGTGATGATGAAGCCATTAATGTTTTTAGCTGTTATTGCAGGAGGTGTTTCTGGGAGTTTCACTTTTCAATTATTAGGTGCAGGTTTAAGGGCACCAGCTTCTCCAGGTTCGATTATTGCTATTTTAGCGATGACACCATTTAATTCAGTGATGAGTGTCGTCTCTGTTTTAGCAGGGATTGCTGTTGGAGCAACCGTATCATTTCTTGTGGCGGCAGCAATTCTAAAAGCCGATGCCAAAGATACTGTAGATAATTTTGATGAGAAGGTACAGGAAATACACCAAGCTAAACAGCGTTCAAAAGGAGTGGCTCTAGAATCGTTAACAGGCATTCAGAAGATTATTTTTGCCTGCGATGCTGGTATGGGTTCAAGTGCAATGGGGGCTTCCATTTTGCGTAAGAAAGTTAAAGATGCTGGTTTGGCACAACAAGTCACCAATCAAGCAATCAATAATCTGACAGATGATGCGCATACATTGATTGTGACACAAAAAGAGTTACAAGAGCGGGCAAAATTAAAAGCACCAAATGCAACATTTGTTGCTGTAGAAAATTTTTTGAATTCTCCTAAATATAATGAGATCGTGGCAACATTATCGGGCTCAGGAGTTGAGGAAGAGAAAAAAACGAAAGCAGTAAATCATAAGCCACTGCCTCTAGAGGAATTAAAGGGCATTCATGAAGTTATTCTTGCCCATGACGATCGTGAAGGCTCAGCGACCATGGCGAGAAAGGTTTTTCAAGACTTATTAGCGAAAGAATCTCTCTCATTATCACTTAAAAAGGTTCATATCGATAATCTAAAAGCGGATGCTTCATCATTGGTAATTACCAAAGAAGAGTTGACAAAGCAAGCGCGGTCGCTAGCACCAGAGGCAGTCCATCTATCTGTCAGCAATTTGATGCGAACGTCAAACTACCAGCGAGTAATCACAACACTTAAAGAAGCTCTTTAAGGAGGAAGAAAAATGAAACTATTAGAAAAAGAAATGATTGAGCTGAATCAACAGTTTGCGAACAAAGAAGAAGCGATTCGTTATTGTGGGAAAAAACTTGTTGAGGCCGGATATGTTGATCCGGAATACGTCAACGCTATGATCGAACGAGATGCAATGTTATCTGTCTACATGGGGAATTTCATAGCTATACCACACGGGACAGATGAAGCAAAAAAATATGTCAAAAAATCTGGTATCTGCATTGTTCAAGTGCCTGAGGGCGTAAATTTCGGGACAGATGAGGATGAAAAAATCGTTACGGTATTATTTGGCATTGCTGGAATAGGTGAAGATCATTTGCAGTTGGTACAACAAATCGCTCTCTTCTGTAGCGATATCGATAATGTGGTCGAATTAGCGGATGCTTTGAGTAAAGAAGAAGTCGCCGCTAATCTAACAGTGGCATAGGAGGGGAAAAAGATGAGAGCAGTTCATTTTGGTGCAGGGAATATTGGTCGAGGGTTTATCGGAGAGATTTTGGCAGCAAACGGTTTTGAAATAACCTTTGTTGATGTAAATGAAACGATTATTGCTGCGCTTCAACAACGTAAATCCTATACAATTGAATTAGCAGATGAGGACCGCGAACAGATTTTTATTGAACACGTGACAGGAATCAATAACGCAAAAGAACCGGATGCGGTTGTTCAAGCAATTGTCGAAGCCGATATTTTAACCACTGCCATTGGCCCTGCAGTATTGCCTCGCATTGCACCGCTCATTGCAAAAGGGCTGGATCAGCGAGCAATCAAGAAAAAGGAGCAAGCGATTGATGTCATCGCTTGCGAAAATATGATCGGCGGATCCACTTTTCTAAAAGAGGAAGTAGAAAAGTATAGCCAACAACTCGCTTACCTGGAGAATAATGTTGGTTTTCCAGATGCAGCAGTGGATCGCATTGTTCCGATGCAACAACATGATGATCCTTTGCTGGTTCAAGTGGAACCATTTTGTGAGTGGGTAGTTCAAGAAACAACAATGAAATCAGTACTTCGTCTACAAGGCGTGCAATACGTACCAGATCTGAAACCTTATATCGAGCGTAAATTGTTTAGTGTGAACACAGGTCATGCTACAGTAGCTTATACAGGAGCCCTACAAGGCTATGAGACCATCGATGAAGCCATGCGTGACCATCTAGTTGTGATTCAGCTGAAATCCGTTCTAGAAGAAACTGGTCAACTTTTAGTCGCCAAATGGGATTTTGATCCTGATGAGCATGAACAGTATATTGAAAAAATTATTCAACGATTCAAAAATAACTACATTTCGGATGCTATTGCTCGAGTAGCCCGCACCCCTTTGCGAAAATTAAGTGCACAAGAACGATTTATCCGCCCCGTCCTTGAATTGCAAATGAGAAATGTACAACCGTTCCATCTCTATGAAACGATTGGTATGATTTTCAACTATCATGATCCAGAGGACGAGCAAAGTCAACAATTGAGAGAGTTACTGGAAGCAGCTAATCTTTCTCAAGTGATCACAGAAGTCACAGGGGTAGAGGATCAGAGAATCATTGAGAAGATCAAACAAAACATTGAAAAATATGCTTATGTAGCTGCATGATCATTGGCTGCCGATTGCTATTCCAAATCATGGATAAGCCATCGGCAGTCAGTGGTTTTTGGTCTATTTTGGCAGGAAGTTTGACCTTCTGAATCATTCACGTGATAATAAAGGGAGAAATGAGGGATCGGGATGGAGAGATGGTTTGAAGAAGCCCAACTACATGTGATTGAATTACCTATCAGTTGGCAAGATGGTCGTCCTTGTTATAGTGCGTTTATTCGAGAATTGCCAATGCTGCAGGCAGAAGGTGGTTCACGGAAAGATGTCTATCGACAATTGGCGGAAGCCTATCAGATCTATTGGGAAAAACACCAACAAACGGAAGAAGAGGAGATGACTTCTTCTTTGCTATCACTAGATGAATTGCTTAAATATTATGATGGTGAGACATTTGATGGTTTTGACATTTCTATGGATGAATAGAAATATTAATAAAAAGAACTTGCGAACAAAGACAGCAGGTAAAATCGCTAAAGGATAGAAAAATAGGGAGTACGATATTCGTACACCCTATTTGTGAGTTCTTCGTTTAAAATTTAGGCTTTATTTGTTGCCTTCAAGTGCTGTTGTAATGGCTTGATTAAATGCATCCAAATCATCAGGATTACGACTAGTGATCAAATGATACGTGTCATCAATCACCACAGGCTCATCTTTGACAGTAGCACCTGCATATGTTAAATCTGGACGAATGGAATCATAGCCAGTCAATGTTAATTCTTTTGTCAATCCGGTTTGAATAAAGAGTTGAGGTCCATGACAGATAGCAAAAACTGGTTTTTCAGATGTCAGAAACTCTTTGGTCAAAGTGACATAGCGTTCATCTGTACGTAATTGGTCTGGAGAAAAGCCACCAGGAATCAACAAAGCATCAAAATCGGAAAAATTGATTGTATCAATAGACGCGTCAACTGCAAAAGTGGTCCCTTTTTTTCCTGTGACAGAGTCCACGCCTTCATTACTGATAATGACAACTTCATGTCCAGCATTTTCCAGTGCTTCTTTTGGCGAGGTTACTTCAATATCTTCAACTAGATCGGTAATGATAGTGGCAATTTTACTCATCAAATCTCCTCCTTAAAAATTATGCTTTTATTCATCTTCAATTTCTATGCTAACGAAGATTCATACTGCTGACAAATAATCTGTTTAGAACAAAAATAAATTAGATAAAAAAGAAAGAGAGAAAAAAATGGCAACAATTCAATTATTTATTACAGATGAGCCGCTCGTTTTTGAAAAAGCTGTCTTGCAATTTATGGGCGAAGAGCAAATAGTCGAAAAGAATCTGAGGTTCAAAGATGCTACTATAGAATTATCAAAGGAAGTAGAATCTACATGTGTCTCATTGGTCAAGCAAGGCATTCTATGGCTGGAAGAAACCGGTGAAGAAGAGGACTATATTGACTTACTTTATTTGGATTTTCAAAATACAACTCATTCAAAGATAGCGGCTACTATTTTGTCACGCCCTTTTTATCAAGTAGAAGAAACGCTACAACCTATTCTTGAGGAAGTTGGAGACGTTCTCGCGGAGAAATTCTTTGAGGAATGGAGCAATCAATTAGCCGAATTGTCTGATGATGAACTGTCCTATGCTTATTTCATCGACGGTGCTCGGATCACTTTAGAATTGACTGAGCCATTTGAGCTACAAGAATCGATCTTACTAAAAGAGCTGATAGTGGATTATCACTCTGCGTTAACTCGTTCTGTACAAAAGTTTTACGAATTTCTTATTTAGGACCTAGCAGAAGCTAGGTTTTTGTTTGTAACCGAAAACATTTTTACTTTTTTTTAAATCTGTTCCGTTAATCCTTCGTAGTCTTGACCATTTCCAAGGAAAGAACTATAAAGAAAGTAAGTACTCAATGAGTGCAAAAAAGATAAGAATCAAGACAAGGATGGAAAATTATGCGAAAAGTACCTCCTATTTTGAAACCAATTGCTCTCTTGACCATTTCAACCATCATCGCTACTGCAACTGGTGTTGTGAATTCCAGTAGCTATCGGCAGTCAAATGGAACCAGTCACTCGACTGAGATTACTGAAACGACCGAAACTAGCGTTGTTAGTCACTCGCAATCGGTAGATAGTCAACCTGTGTCTGAAAGCACAGAACCTTCAACATCAGCTGAAGATCATGGAGGCACTACATCTTCCACAACAAACAATCAGCGAACAGTTCCTTCATCTTCGATAGAGGATAGCTCTACACCACCAGCTACAGATGCCCCTTCTTCAGAGAACGGGCAAAGCGAAGAAACGACGCCGTCAAGTCAGGATCAGAATGCGGCTGACCAAGAAGCAGTCATCAATGAGGATCAAGAAAATGAGTAGGTGAATAAATGACTTTTTTATTAGATATGATCAATGGGATTCATAAGTTCTTAGGTTATCTGGATATTAGTCCTAAATACTTGAATCGGGCCTATACATTACTTAGTTTGATTCCAACGGCTTATATTCTGCGTATTGTTTACGGTCTTTATCTCAATCAAAATTATTTCCAGATGGCTTTATACGGGATAGGATTCTGCGTGTTGCTCTATTTCTGGGTTCTAAATATTTTTTATTACTTTTTTGATAAAAATCTTAAGGTAGATATCACTCAGCTTTTTGTGAAGTATTTACCTGATGAAGTATTCAATATTGAAGGAGAAAAAATCAGCACCACACAAATCGATCGTTTATCAACAGAGAAAGCAGTTATTGATTTTGAAGAAGACTATCAACTGGTTTTGGCTGATTATTTACAGAAACTCATTTCAAAAGATGAATTAGCAACGAATGCTATCGCACAAGGATTTGTGATTCCTAAAAATACCCTTTATCCCTATTACTTTGTCAAACAACGGTCAGATTCTGAATACTCGTTGCAAATTGGTACGAGCTATAGTGACTTAACAACAATTGGTCGTATCCATTGGAACGGGGAAAAAGCTTTGGAACCAGTTGGGTTGTTCATTACTGGCGGAGATTTTGTCAAAAATGATGTAAAATATCATGAACCGTATAGTTTGAAGCTTTATGTCAAAAAAGAAGAACTACCCACAGCAACAACTCGACAAGCTTATCGTCAAACTGGTAAGGTAAGGTAGAAATACAACAAAAAAGACTTCAGAAATATCAGTTTCTGAAGTCTTTTTTGCTTTTTGCGATAATTCAATTATTCGATTGGAATATGCTTACCTGGCGCGTCTTTGTAACTTGCCTTTGGTAAATTCAAGGAAAGGACCCCATCTTCGAACCGTGCTTTGATCGCTTCTTCATCAATGTCAGGTATAGTGAATGCACGTTGATAAGCACTGCTAGATCGTTCTTTACGCAAGTAGTGACCAAGATCATCTTTCTCTTCGCTTTCTTCAATTTGGGAAGCAGAAATTGTCAGAGTATCATTCACGAAACTAACACGGATATTTTCTTTTTTTATACCAGGAAGATCAGCTTTGACTACATAATGATCTTCATATTCTTTAATATCTGTATTCATTTGTCGTTCTTGCCAGAAACTGTTCATCAATTTGCCTAATAGTTCTTCTCCACCAGGTAGATCTCTAGGAATTAGATTTGCCATAATTTCCCCTGCCTTCTTGATCAAATTTGTTACTCTTATTTTACGAGGAACGATTTCAAAGAGCAACCCAAAAGCTGATAAAGATCAAAAACAGGAGAAATCTCTCAACTATCTTTAAAGAATCTGCTATGATAGAACTAGTTAACTATCAGATGATTGGGTGAATAAGATGGAAATTATTGAAAAAGCGCCTGCTAAGATAAATCTAGGACTTGATGTTTTGGGTAAGCGAGCAGACGGTTACCATGAATTGGAAATGGTGATGTCCAGTGTTGATCTAGCCGACCGTCTGATAATGGAAGAGCTAGAAGAAGATAAAATCATTATCGAAACCAATAAGGCCTTCCTGCCGATCGATAAACGCAATAATGTATATCAAGCAGCCAGTATTGTCAAAAAACGCTATGGTATCAATAAAGGCATCTTGATTCGGATCACGAAAAATATCCCTGTAGCAGCAGGCCTTGGCGGTGGCAGTACAGATTGTGCAGCAGCGCTAAGGGGGATGGACCGCTTATGGCAATTAGGTCTGACGATGCCGGAATTGATCGATATAGGAATGGAAGTAGGTACTGATGTCCCTTATTGCATTTATGGAACGACTGCGTTCATCTCCGGTAAAGGAGAGAAAGTCACGCCGTTGCGCCCGATGCCGCAGTGCTGGGTGGTCTTAGTCAAGCCCCGACTAAGTGTTTCAACAGGTAAAATTTTTCAAGAAGTTGATCTAGATCAGTTGCATCATCCAGATATCCAAGAACTTTCTGATGCAATTCTTGCTGAAGATTATCAACGAATGATTGCTGCAATGGGAAATAGTTTGGAATCGATCACGATTCCTAAACATCCAGTCGTACAACAAATCAAGGAACGAATGATGAAATATGGTGCGGATGTGGCGCTGATGACTGGAAGTGGACCGACTGTTTTTGCCTTGTGCCAGAAATACTCACGGGCTCAGCGAGTGTATAATGCTTTAAAAGGTTTTTGTGAAGAGGTTTATCTAGTTCGCACATTAAAATAGTAGGAAACAAAAGGACAGAGTAAAAAACAGATGCACACATTCAAAAAATGTGACATCTGTTTTTTGCTTAGCGGATATATGAATCAATTTTCCCATGTTTTCCGATTTACTCGCAGGGGAACGCTCTAAATCGGAAAACATACGATTTGTCTTGACGAATGAAGTTTCCTTTGGTAGAGTAATTTTTGCTGATAAATCGGACTAGTTCCGTTTTAATAAGAAAAGGGGAATCATCATGAAAAAATTACTAGCTCTATTTTTGCTTACCAGTACTTTTTTATTAGGGGCTTGCGGAAAAGGATCAGAACAAGTCGCAGAAGAAAGTCAGGATTTGCAGGTTATCACGACTTTTTATCCAATGTATGAGTTTACCAAAGAGGTTGTTGGAGATACAGGTAAAGTATCTTTGCTTATCCCGGCGGGCACAGAACCCCATGATTATGAACCTAGCGCGAAAGATATGGCAAAAATTATGGATGCAGATGCTTTTGTGTACAATAGTCCGGAATTGGAAACATGGGTGCCAACAATGACCGATTCGATCGATACTGACAAAACAGTTGTGATCGAAGCGGCCAAAGAGATTGATTTAGCTGAAAATGAAGATCATGGAGAAACAGAAACAGAAGCAGAACATGGGACAGAGGCCCATACCCATGAATTAGATCCGCATGTGTGGACAGATCCAGTAATGGCAATCAAAGAAGTTGAAACGATTCGAGATCAGTTAAGCGAGAAATTTCCAACGCAAGCAGCTACATTTAAAAAGAATGCTGCTGCTTATATTGAGCAATTGAACGCATTGGATCAAGAGTACACTGCTGCTTTGAAAGATGCGGTCAATCGAACATTTGTCACACAACATGCCGCTTTTGGATATTTGGCAAAACAATATGATCTAGTCCAAGAATCGATTGCTGGATTATCTCCAGATCAAGAACCAACTCCTAGTCGGTTAGCAGAGCTAAAAGAATATGTTGAGGATCATCAAGTCAAAGTTATCTATTTTGAAGAAAATGCTTCTTCTAAAGTCGCGGAAACTTTAGCAAATGAGACTGGGGTTGAATTGGCTGTATTGAATCCGTTAGAAAGTTTGACGGAAAAACAGATTAGTGATGGAGAAACATATCTCACAGTAATGAAGGAAAATCTGCAAGCTTTACAAAAAAGTATCAAGTAAGGAGGCATATCTGTGCGTTATATCGATGTAAAAGGACTAACGTTTTATTATGATGATGAGCCTGTATTAGAGGATATCTCTTATTTTGTTGAAGATGGGGAATTCGTCATTCTAACAGGAGAAAATGGGGCTGCAAAGTCTACCTTGATCAAAGCAACGTTAGGGTTGTTGAAGCCATCAAAGGGAGAAGTAACACTGGCTACCAAAAACAGAGAAGGACAAAAGCTAAGTGTAGGCTATATCCCGCAACAAATTGCCTCGTTCAATGTAGGCTTTCCAAGTACAGTCTTAGAATTGGTCCAATCTGGCCGTTATTCGAAAGACCGATGGTTCAAGAAGCTGACAAAGCGGGATCATGAACATGTTCGGCGAGCATTGGATGCAGTAGGTATGTGGGAAATGCGCAAAAAACGGATTGGTGAACTGTCCGGAGGGCAAAAACAGCGAATCAGTTTAGCACGTATCTTTGCGACTGATCCAGATTTATTTATTTTGGATGAACCAACGACAGGGATGGATGAGCAATCACGAAACTTATTTTATGAATTACTGCGTCACAATGCACACGATCATGGGAAATCGATTTTGATGATCACCCACGATCACGAAGATATTAAGGAATATGCGGATCGACAAATTCGGTTGGTTCGGAAGGAGGATTCACCATGGCGTTGCTTTCATATGAATTCATGAGGCGTGCTTTTTTGGCTGCAATTTTTATTGCCGGAATCGCACCTATGCTAGGTGTGTTTCTTGTGATCCGAAGACAGTCTTTGATGGCCGATACACTCTCACATGTTTCATTAGCTGGTGTAGCATTAGGCTTTTTTCTTAATTTGAATCCAGATCTCACGACCTTATTGATCGTAATCATCGCCGCGGTCATTTTGGAATATTTACGAACACTTTATCGGAGTTATTCAGAGATCTCGATTGCGATTTTGATGTCAGGAGGTTTGGCATTAGCATTGGTCCTTATGAATCTGAGTGGAGGAAACTCAGCGACCAGTATCCAATCCTATCTCTTTGGTTCCATCGTGACCATTACCCAAGACCAAGTTTGGTTTCTAGGCTTTTTATTTTTAGCTGTGTTCGTTCTCTTCTTTCTATTCAAACGTCCGATGTATGTCCTGACTTTTGACGAGGATACGGCTCATGTAGACCGTTTGCCAGTGCGGATAATGTCGATGCTTTTCAATGTTTTGACAGGGATTGCTATCGCTATGATGATTCCCATCGCTGGTGCGTTACTGATTTCTGCGATTATGGTATTGCCAGCTGCAATCAGTATGCGGTTAGGCAAGAGTTTTAATGCGGTGATTTTGATCAGTGTCTTGATTGGTCTATTCGGTATGCTGTCGGGATTGACTAGCTCTTTTTATCTCGATACACCTCCAGGTGCTACGATCACATTAGTATTTATCGGTTTGTTTTTAGTCATCAATGTGGTCAAGCGTATTGTCATTCTTTTCCAACGAAAACAACGGTTAAAACGATAAGAAACGAAAATTTTTCGTTTCTTTTTTTCTTTGATTGAATGAAAAGCGAACAATTCGTTAGATTTTCAAGATAATGCTCGCATTTATACGCAAAAAGCCTTATAATAAGACGAATAAATTAAAGGAGTGGGCATGTGTGAAAATTCGTCGAAGTGAACGATTGATAGATATGACACATTATTTATTGAATCATCCGCATGAATTGATTTCATTGTCATTTTTTTCAAAACGCTATGCTTCTGCTAAATCATCGATCAGTGAAGATCTAGCGATTATCAAAAAGACCTTCAAAGAACGTGGTACGGGAACTCTCGATACAATTCCAGGTGCAGCTGGCGGTGTTTTTTTTGTGCCTGAGATTTCAAAAGAAGAAGCCTATGCCTATGTTGAAGGGTTAGCGGAACGCCTTTCTGAGCAAGATCGACTGCTGCCTGGTGGTTACGTTTATCTCTCGGATTTACTTGGAGAACCTGAGCTACTGCGGCAAGTAGGCCGTATCATTGCTTCGAAGTATCTGGATAAACAAATTGATGCAGTCATGACTGTTGCTACTAAAGGAGTACCAATCGCACAAGCGGTATCCTATTATTTAAATGTTCCCTTTGTGATCGTTCGACGAGATTCTAAAATTACGGAAGGGTCAACAGTCAGCGTGAACTATGTTTCTGGGTCATCTGAACGAATCGAGAAGATGGAATTATCAAAGCGTAGCTTAAAACGCGGTTCCAAAGTCTTAGTCGTAGATGACTTTATGAAAGGCGGCGGCACTGTGAACGGCATGAAGAGCTTGATCGAAGAATTTGAAGCTGAACTCGTTGGCATCACGGTTTTTGCGGAAGCTAAATTTAAAGGAAAACGTGCAATTTCTGATTATAGTTCGCTGCTGTTTGTTGAAGACGTTGATACTCAGACGAAAACGATCTCGGTCGTACCGGGGAATTATTTTGAAACAAAAGACTGATTTTGAATCAGTCTTTTTTAATTGGTCTAGTTGTGTTTTTCCTTATATATTGAAAACCATCCTTAGTTGGGCTAAACTGGACATATACAGAAATCAATCAGTCGGAATCGATAGGAGTGGAACACGTGAAATCACGTTTTGCAATTATACTTGCCGCAGGCAAAGGTACTAGAATGAAATCCAAGTTATACAAGGTTTTGCATCCCGTTTGCGGAAAACCTATGGTAGAACATATCATGAATCGCGTAGTGGAAACAGAACCTGATGCAATCGTAACAATCGTCGGACATGGAGCAGAAATGGTCAAACAACAATTAGGGGACCGCAGTGAGTATGCTTTACAAGCAGAACAGTTAGGAACTGGTCATGCAGTTGTTCAGGCCGAGCCTTTCTTAAGAGGAAAACGGGGAACAACGTTAGTAATCAGTGGAGACACCCCATTACTAACGACTGAGACATTGAATAATCTTTTTGAGTTCCATCAGGAACAAAAAGCCTCAGCAACGATTCTAACTGCGCAAGCTGAAGATCCGACCGGATATGGTCGAATTGTACGCAATCAAATGGGTGTCGTAGAAAAAATCGTGGAACAAAAAGATGCCTCTGTGGAAGAGGCGATGATCCAAGAAATCAATACGGGAACATATTGTTTTGACAATGAATTATTATTTGATGCATTGGCAAAATTAGATACCGATAATGCACAAGGGGAATATTATCTAACAGATATTATTGAGATCTTGAAAGCAGAAGGGAAGATTGTAGCTGCTTATCAAACGGACGATTTCAATGAGTCATTAGGAGTCAATGATCGATTAGCGCTGGCAGAAGCGAATCGTTTGATGCGCAAGCGTATCAATCAGCAACATATGCGCAATGGTGTGACATTGATCGACCCTGATACTACTTATATTGATGATGGCGTGGAAATTGGAGCAGACACATTGATTGAAGCTGGTGTCGTCATCAAGGGTGCAACGAAAATTGGTGAAGACTGTGTCATCACTGCATCTTCTCAAATCATAGACAGTCAAATTGGTGATGATGTAACGATCAAGGCATCTGTGGTGGAAGAAAGTCGAATCAACAACGGGGCAGATGTCGGACCCAATGCACACCTGCGTCCAAAAGCAGACATTAAAGAAAGAGCCCATATTGGTAATTTCGTAGAAATAAAAAATGCAACAATTGGTGAGGGAACAAAAGTAGGGCATCTCTCTTATGTCGGAGATGCAACGCTAGGAAAAAATATCAATGTTGGTTGCGGCGTCGTCTTTGTAAATTATGATGGCAAAAATAAATTCAAGACAGTTGTCGGAGACAATTGTTTTATCGGCTCTGGTTCGAATTTAGTGGCGCCATTGCAGATTGAGGAAGAAACCATGATCGCTGCTGGCTCTACAATCACAAAAGATATTCCTAAACATAGCATGGCGATTGCCCGAGCAAGGCAGGAAAACAAAGAAGGCTATGCAAAAAAATTGCCTTATTTGAATGAAGAAACTGCGAAATGACTTGATTTATTTAGCAAAAATGACTACTATTTACTAGGAAGAAGATTCTGGTGAACTAGTAGTCTTTTTGCCAGATGAACGCAAAGAAAGTGGAGGTTCTCATGTCAAATCATTATTTTGATCCAAGATTGAAGATTTTTTCGCTGAATTCTAATCGTCCGTTAGCTGAAAAAATCGCAGCTGCAGTAGGTGTGGAATTAGGTAAGTGTTCAGTGAACCAATTTAGCGATGGCGAGATTCAAGTTAACATTGAAGAAAGTATCCGTGGTTCACATGTCTATGTTATTCAATCCACAAGCAGTCCAGTAAACGATAACCTAATGGAGCTACTGATCATGATTGATGCCTTGAAACGTGCAAGTGCGAAAACAATCAATGTAGTGATGCCTTACTATGGTTATGCGAGACAAGACCGTAAAGCTCGTTCCCGCGAACCAATCACTGCTAAATTGGTGGCGAACATGATCGAAAAAGCTGGCGCAAATCGTATGGTTACCTTAGATCTACATGCTTCACAAATCCAAGGCTTTTTTGATATTCCTGTAGATCACTTGATGGGTGCACCATTGATTGCTAATTATTTCTTGGAAAGAGATATTCAAGGAGATGACGTTGTAGTCGTTTCACCAGACCACGGCGGAGTGACTCGTGCGCGTAAATTAGCAGAATTCTTGAAATCACCAATTGCGATCATTGATAAACGACGTCCAAAAGCAAATGTTGCTGAAGTAATGAATATCATTGGTCACGTAGAAGGCAAAACGTGTGTCTTGATCGACGACATGATCGATACGGCCGGAACAATTACTCTAGCAGCGAACGCATTAAAACAAGCTGGTGCAAAAAGTGTTTATGCTTCATGTACTCATCCTGTTTTATCAGGACCTGCTTTGCAACGGATCGAAGATTCAGCTATCGAGCACTTAGTAGTTACGGATTCAATTTTCTTGCCAGAAGATCGTAAATCTGAAAAAATTGACGAAATCAGTGTTAGTGCATTGATGGGAGAAGCAATCAAACGAATCCATGAGAATAAACCTGTTAGTCCACTGTTTGAATCAAAATTATCGATTTAAAAATGATAACCCAAAAGAAGCATCTCGACTAGACACGGTTGAGATGTTTCTTTTTTTATCAGAGCGAGTTTTCTTTTCTTTTTTTTATTTTGTGGTATTCTTGAAGATGACTTGCAGCAGTGCAAGCAAAATAAAATAGAATCTAATCACAAAGGGGAGTCTGAAAAGGCTGAGAATGAGAGTACTCTAAACCCTTCGTACCTGTTTCGATCATGCGAACGTAGGAATTGTGACGAGTTGAAGTGTCTAACACTTCTCCTTTGTGAATTGTGATGATTCTAAAGGAGGAGTTTTTTTGTGGGAAATGGTACAAAAATTTGGATAGAGGGAACGATTATGGCGGCACTGGCGATGGTACTATCGCTGATTCCTTTAGACTTTGGAAGTAGTTTTTCAATTTCTTTAGGACAGATTCCATTAACAATCTTTGCTATCCGTAGAGGCTGGAAGCCAGGATTAATGGCAGGATTGGTTTGGGGATTGCTGCATTTCCCATTAGGTAAAGTCTGGTTTTTGAGTGTTCTTCAAGTATTGATCGAGTACCCATTTGCTTTTACATTTGTGGGTTTTGCCGGACTTTATGCAAATAAAATTCATTTGGCGATTAGAAATGGTTCGAAGGGTAGCGTGCAACGACTACTTGTACAAGCAACATTCACAGGCGCATTTGCTCGTTATTTTTGGCATTTCCTTGCCGGCTGGGTTTACTGGGGAGCATATGCTCTCTGGGGGATGAAACCTTGGCTTTTCTCTCTGGTAATGAATACCGCCAGCGGACTTGCTACGGCAATCGTCACGGCAATTATCTTACTAATTGCTTATCGAACATCCCCAGAGGTATTTGTACCTAAGGACGATTATTTAAATCGGACTGCTTAAAAAAAGACTTGTTCTCCAAAATCAAAATAGGAGAGCAAGTCATTTTTTATCGATAAAACCAAAAGCTAGATCGTCTTGATCCAATTCCAACTGCCATTCTTTTTTATTTGCAAAGTAGCGAAGCGTTGCCACTTGATAGTCTTCTTTCAGAGAGAGGTGACTATTTTTGAGCCCAGATTCCTCGACTAAGTAAATCGGGATTGTGTAGGTTTTATCGACCAATTGTTCTTGATGGAAACATAAGATGATTCCTTCCTGCATGACTCCCCGCAAGTCTTTGAGAAGATTTAAATCAAGTTTAGAGACCGGAGTAGGCTTTTTGAAGAAAGAGAGTCGATCATTTATTTTTTCTAGAACGATGTGCGTGATTTTGTCAGCCAAAATTCGGTAATATTCTTCCAGGTAGCGGTAGTAAACACGGGAACGCTGATCTTTGAGGTCGAAATAAACAAAGTTGTTTTGTAGTTTGTAGAAAAACGGAGAATGAAGATGCGTTTTCATATGCCCGAAATATAACAATTCTGAAATTTCTAGCGGTGTTAGCTCTTTTACCATTTCTAAATCATTAAAGTCGATCCATTTGATTTCTTCTGTGATCCGTCCGCGGTTGAGTTGTTGAAAGAAAAGGTGAACATCTTCAATGCCTCGGATAATCTTTAGCCCTGTATGCGACTCAAATTCACCAAATTCACTAGAGGGATCAAGCAACAACAGATTTTTTGGCTGGTGAACGATACTCTTGTTGAAATCTTGAGCATCCACTCCGCGAGTCGAAACGGCATTGCTGGTTGTATCAATATGTACATAAATCGTGTTCGACATGCCAATTAATCCCTCCCTGATAATAAGTTCATTCTACAATAAAGTGTATCAAATTGCTTGTATCTTTTCGTTTAAAGTTATATTACAAAATAACGGAAAAAACAATTTTTAAGATTGCGTTTTTTTATGAAGCAAAAAACTTTGCTTTTTTATTAAAAAAAATCCAAAATTGGCGCTTCTGCAGTGATTTTGTTATGATAGGAGTAATAAAAATTGGAGACGAAAAACGATGAAAAAGAAACGAACTTTGTTCCATTGGCTCTCGAATCTATTCTTGGTCCTTTTGTTATTGATTGGTCTTGCTTTGATTTTTAATAATCAAATCAAAAATTTTCTGATCAAACACAACGGAGATGCTTACGCAGTTTCCGAGATCTCTAGAGCCGATGTCAAAAAGAATATGGAGGCAGACACTACTTTTGATTTTGATGCCGTTGAACCGGCCAGCTCAGAAGCAGTTCTTAAAGCGCAACTAAGTAACAGCACATTACCAGTGATCGGTGGTGTAGCGATACCTAGCGTAGCGATTAATTTGCCGATTTTTAAAGGGTTATCGAATGAAGCTCTGCTATATGGAGCAGGAACTCTTAGCCCAACACAAAAAATGGGCGAAGGAAATTATGCACTAGCTAGCCATCGTGCGCAATCGCCAGACCTTTTGTTCACACCTCTAGATGATGTAGCTATTGGCGCAACAATTTATATTACGGATTTAGAAAATATTTATACATATACAGCAACTTCAACCGTGCGGGTTCAGCCAACAGATGTTTACTTATTGGATGAAGTAGCAGGAAGAAAAATGATCACATTAATTACATGTGGTGAAATGGGTGGAGTAACCAGACGTGTGGTTCAGGGTGATCTTGAATCGGTTACACCAGTTGCTGATGCGACAGACGAGATGCGGGCCGCATTCAATATGGAACAGCGGACTTTTTAAATGATAAGAATACCACGAATGATGTCAGAAATTTTCATTGATCATCCGTGGTTTCTTTTTTGCATTTGAGGAGGAGTCGGATGAAGACAACAAAAATTTATTTTTCTGATTTATATGTATCCCAAGATGTGTTTCAACAAAGCCGACTAGTTTTCCCTTTTTTTTCTAGTCATTCGGAGGCGCGAGCCGCTTTTCAATCAGTGGTCAACGAACAGGGGTGGCGATTGACGAATCAACACGGCACAGTCTATCTGTCTTGTGTCCATGAAGGGCCGCTTCTGACCATTCAGAATTTGTTGCAGGTGCCAAGTGATGCATTTACTTGGGAGACACTTGTTTCGATGACTGAGAGTTTTGCTAGAAGCCGTTTCGTAGACCAGATAGTTTGGGAAATGACAAGAAACCCCATCATGGATCAGTGGTTTGTGGGACGTGGATATGGTAGGGCGACACAGGGGTACCACAAGCAACTGGCCTACCATACAGCTTTCGTTCTAGGAGGAGGAGGTGCCCATGGCGCCTATCAAATTGGCGTATGGCAAGCGCTGAAAAAACACGGAATCACATTTGAGTGGGTAGCTGGGACGTCAGTTGGTGCATTGAATGGTGCATTGGTTTTGATGGACGATATTGAAGCTGCTGAGCAATTATGGACGAATATTTCTAGTGATCAGGTCCTCCAATACCCAAAAGCTGCTGCTAAGAAAGAAACCTTATTAGATATGATGGAGCAATTACGCTCACTCGTAAAGACAGCACTGAAAGACAATGGTGCGAGTACAAAACCATTAGCACAGCTGTTAGCAGCGACTTTTGATGCAGACAAATTTAATGCCAGCAAAAGCCAGCTCTTACTTTGTACGACTCGTCTGCCGGATTTCAAAGAGGTTGTTTATCAGTTTGATTCCAGTAAAATTGATTATAGTTTGCAATGGTTGCTAGCGTCAGCGTCTTTTTATCCAGCAATGCAGGCACAATTGATTGATGGGGTCTATTATATTGATGGAGGGTACCGCAACAATCTGCCAATTGATGCAGCCATTGAGCGAGGCGCTACAGAAGTTATTGCCGTCGATGTCCAAGGGCCTGGAATCAATAAGAAGGTTCAGGTCTCAGAATCAATTGCGCAGATTCAAATTGCTTCACCGTGGACTCTAGGTAGTTTTTTGATTTTTGATGCCAAACGTTCTCTAGAAAACATGACTCTTGGGTATTTAGAAACGATGAAATACTTTGGCAAGTTCAGTGGCTATTGGTATACTTTTGATGAAGAGGCCTTCAACGATTCGTGGAAGCCATTCGCTCATCTGCTTCGACAAGATGCACCACGATTGTACGCATTTATGAAAAAAAAGGAATTTTGGAAGAAAGTGCGTAAGTTATATCAGCAAGAGGTCCCCTTGGAAATTTGTGGCGCGTCTTTTTTGAATGCATAGGCAGATTACTACATCTTACACCGACCGTCATTTATACAAAGGAATCTTTCCTGCAAGCGATACGTGAGAAAATCATGACAGAACCAACGAAAGAAACAGAAGTATGGTCAGTAGCAGAATGGTTGTATTACTATCGCGAACAGTTCTTTTTGTTATCTGAGCAAAAACGGTTCTTGTTTTTCTATCGAACCCAACAAATTGAAACACCGGCATTTCAGCAGATTCGTGCGCGGTATCCAGAATTGGCTGTGCTGTCAGCCTATCTGGCTTATTTTTTAAAAGGAGAGGAACACAATGGATAATTTTTCTTATGAGATCGTAGAGGAGATCGCCGTTCTTTCGGAAAATCCTAAGGGTTGGCGTAAAGAGCTTAATTTAGTCAGCTGGAATGGTCGCCCGCCTAAGTTTGACTTGCGTGACTGGAGTCCAGGACATGAAAAAATGGGTAAAGGCTTAACGTTATCAAATGAAGAATTCACCGAATTAAAAAAAGCACTGCTTTCTATGTGAAAGGAAGAAATGAATGAAAAGCATGACAGGTTTTGGTAAAGGGAATGGAGAAACAGCTGATTATCAAATAGAGATTGAGATTAAAAGTGTCAATCAGCGATTTATGGATTTGCAGCTGCGCATGCCCAAACAATTAAATGATTTGGAAGCACTGATTCGACAAGAAGTCAAAAAAGTATTACAGCGTGGTCGGGTGGAGCTTTATCTGACATTGAACGAAAAGAATGCGGCTCATAAAGAAGTTATAGTCCAATGGGATTTATTGGTGCCTTTTTTGAAGCAGGTCGAAGAAGAAGCTGCTCAAAGGTTGGATGTAGAAGAGCTGTCGAAAAAAGATCTTTTGGAAAAATTGATCGTCCATGAAGCATTTCTTGATGTCCGAGAAAAACAACAAGAAGATACCCAGTTAGCGCAAGGTGTGTTAGATGCTTTGTCTCAGGCCTTAACAGCTATCGATCAAAGCCGTGAAATTGAAGGACAAGGGATTTATCAAGTGTTAAAAGAAAATCAGCAGCAATTACTTGGTAAAGTCATGGAATTACAGACGTTTATTGCCGATTATGAAGCCGATCATCGCCAACGTTTTGAGAAAAAGCTGACGGAATATTTAGGCGAGCAAGTAGATCAAGAACGTTTGTTGACCGAGATGGCCATCCTGTTGGAGCGGGGAGATATTCATGAAGAGTTGGATCGAATGATGATTCATTTAGATTCTATGACTACTTTGTTAGAGGCAAAATCGCCGATCGGCCGGGAGCTGGATTTTTTGATTCAAGAAATGAACCGAGAAGTAAATACCATAGGTTCCAAGTCAAGCCCAATTGAAATCAAGAATAGTGTGGTTCAGATGAAGACGATTATTGAAAAAATAAGAGAACAAGTCCAAAATATCGAATAGGAGTGATCAACAATGAAATACTATGATATTACTTTTCATGAATTAAGCGGAAAAAACGTCATCAAGCGGAGCGTCCCATCAGATAAAGCAAACTTTGATGCTTGGCAAGATGCTTGTGTCGCGATTGATCAAGAGTTCTTGCAAATTTTGGTCAATGGAAATGCGGTATCGTTGAATCGTCGGTATATCGTTCGGATTGATTGCCAGGAAGTAGAAGATCCTACGGAGAAAGCTATCACGACAAAAGATGAATTGGCAGGTGTGATCAATACGCTAAGCAACATGGGGTTCTAAAAGTAGGAGAGATGAGTAGTAATTTCATGAATTTCCCATTATAATAAAGTAGTTCTTGAAAGTTGCTGAAAAAAAGTGCAAAATAGACGTTAAGCAAAAGTCAGTGAAAGGACGTCATTATGTCAGAGCGAGGATTACTAATAGTTTTATCAGGACCTTCCGGTGTAGGCAAGGGCACTGTGCGAAAAGCAATTTTTGAAAGTGATGACAACGATTTTCAATATTCTGTTTCGATGACAACACGCAACAAGCGTGAAGGTGAGATCGAAGGCGTTGATTATTATTTCCGCACCCGTGAGGAATTTGAAGCCTTGATTGAAGCAGGCGAAATGTTGGAATATGCAGAATACGTTGGCAATTACTACGGCACCCCGTTGTCTTATGTTCAAAAAACATTGGACCAAGGGAAAGATGTTTTCTTGGAAATCGAAGTTCAAGGAGCTAAACAAGTCAAAGAAAAAGTGCCTGATGGGGTCTTTATTTTTCTTACCCCACCTGATTTAGCAGAGCTACGCTCACGTATCACTGGCAGGGGGACAGATTCTGCTGAAGTGATTGATGAACGAATGCGTGTTGCCAGAGAAGAAATCGAAATGATGGCTTTATATGACTACGCAGTCGTAAATGATGAAGTACCTAAAGCAGTACAACGGATTCGAGAGATTATATCAAGTGAACATTTTCGCGTTGATCGAGTGATCGGCAAGTATATCAAAATGTTAGAGGAGCTGTAAAACGAATGATGTTAAAACCTTCAATCGATTCATTATTGGATCGTGTGAACTCAAAGTATTCCCTAGTGATTTTAGCCAGCAAACGCGCGCATGAACTAGATGCAGGTGCCCAAGCAACATTGGAACAATTTGATTCGGTGAAAAGCGTAGGACAAGCATTGGAAGAAATCGAAGCAGAGCTTGTTGTTAATGATCCGCATCCAGAAATCAAACGTGCTCGCTTGAAAATGGAACAAGAAGAGCGCAAAGCGCAAAAGGACCAAGAGCAAAAAGAACTGGAAGCCCGGATTCGTGACGAACAGAATCTGTAGACAATTAAAAAAGCTAGAGCACAATGCGTGTTCTGGCTTTTTCTTTTGAGGCGATAGCCGTTAAATTTTCGTAAGGTTTACAGACAAATGTCTGTCATTTTAGTAAAATAAAGCCTGGAGGAGGAGAGAAGATGACCTATGCAGCAGAAGTGATCGTGGATGTACCAACGATGCAGACAGATCAACCTTTTACATATGAAATACCTGAATATTTGCGCGCTGTGGCAGAGACTGGCATGCGAGTCGAAGTGCCATTTGGTAATGGGGATCGGCATATCCAAGGCTTTATCGTAGGATTGACGGATACACCGCCAAGTCAACCATTGAAACCTATTCTTCGCTTGCTGGATCTTTCTCCTGTGGTGAATGAAGAATTATTACAGTTAGCTGATTACATGAAAAAAACGACATTTGCTTTTAAGATCACCTGCTTGCAGACCATGTTGCCTAGTGTGATGAAAGCAGAATACCAGAAGAATATTCTTTTATTGGATGACACGCACCCAATAAAAGCGCATTTTCCTGAGACGAATAGTCTGAGCTGGCAAGCTGCTGAAGAAGCAGGATTATTGTCGCAATTGAAAGTGTTACGCGAAGAAGCAGTCGTTGAATTGCAATACGTGGTCAAAAATAAAAATAAAGCCAAGAAGATCCGTGTAGTGAAACGTCTGATTTCTCCAGAAGCGATTCCAGAGGCAATGAAGCAAATCAGAAAAGGGGCAAAACGACAACAACAATTATTGACAGTCTTACAAGAATCTGATCAGCTTCCCGTCTCATTTTTTGCAGAAGCAGGTATTTCGACAACAGTCTTGAATCAAGGACAAGCACTGGGATGGCTTGAATTTCATGAGATTGAGACGTATCGGGATCCATTTAAAGATCGTTTTTTTCCAAAAACTGCAGCATTGGCATTGAACGAAGAACAAACCGATGCGGTTTCAAAAATTCTGTCAGCAGCAAAAAGACAAGAGGCACAAACCTTTCTTTTAGAAGGCATCACTGGCAGTGGGAAGACAGAAGTCTATCTTCAAACGATCGCTGAGCTATTGAAACAAAAAAAGACTGCCATTATGCTGGTGCCAGAGATTGCTTTAACCCCACAAATGGTGGAACGTTTCAAGAGCCGCTTAGGTAACGCTGTGGCTGTGCTTCACAGTGGTCTGTCACAAGGGGAAAAATATGATGAATGGCGAAAGATTGAACGGGGAGAAGCCCAAGTAGTAGTCGGCGCACGTTCAGCTATTTTTGCTCCTTTAAAAAACATTGGCGTCATTATTGTCGATGAGGAACATGAAGCAAGCTATAAGCAGGAGGAGGCACCAAGATATCATGCGCGTGATTTAGCGATTTGGCGCGGAGGATACCATCATTGTCCTGTTGTTTTGGGGAGTGCCACTCCCTCTCTCGAGTCACGGGCTCGGGCGCAAAAAGGCGTTTATCAATTGTTGCGTTTGAATCAACGAGCAAAACTCAGTGCTCGTTTGCCGCAGATCAATGTAGTAGATATGCGGGAAGAATTTGCCAACAAAAACTACCAGACTTTTTCTCGCCAATTACAGGAAAAAATTCAAGATCGCTTAGATAAGCAAGAACAAATCGTTTTGCTGCTGAATAGACGCGGGTATTCTTCTTTTGTTATGTGTCGCGATTGCGGGTATGTTCTGCCTTGTCCGAACTGTGATATTTCTTTGACGCTTCATATGGATACCAAGACGATGCGCTGTCATTATTGCGGGCACGAAGAAAAGATCCCTCACCGCTGTCCTAGCTGTCATGCAGATAAGATCCGTTACTATGGAACAGGTACGCAGAAAGTTGAAGAAGAACTAATTGCTAGATTTCCAGAAGCGCGGGTATTGCGGATGGATGTGGATACTACCCGCAAAAAAGGAGCACATGAAAAAATACTTACTTTATTTGGCGAAAAGAAAGCAGACATTTTACTAGGAACACAAATGATTGCCAAAGGGTTAGACTTTCCGGATATTACATTGGTAGGGGTCTTAAATGCTGACACAGCATTGAATCTGCCAGATTTTCGTTCTAGTGAACGAACATTCCAATTGCTGACGCAAGTAAGCGGCCGAGCTGGCCGTGCGGAGAAAGCCGGCGAAGTAATCATTCAGACATTTAATCCGGAACACTATGCGATTCAACTAGCACAAACCCAAAACTATGAAGCTTTTTACCAACAAGAAATGTGGGTTCGGCATCAAAGCGGATATCCCCCTTATTACTACACGGTAAAAATTACCTGCAGTCATCTCGAAGAGCAGGCAGCTGCCCAAAAGATGTTTGCCATTTACCAAGAAGTACAAAAAGAATTGTCGGATCAAAGTATTTTGCTTGGACCGGCACCTAGCGCGATCATGCGTGTCAAAAATCGCTATTACTACCAACTGATTATTAAATACAAAAATGAACCACATTTGCCTGAACTGTTGACCCGGTTATTGGAACAAAGTCAGATCGATCAGCGAAAAGGACTCTATGTTTCCATTGACCAAGAACCGTTGAATTTTATTTAAAGGAGATATTATGCGCTATCCGATTATTATTCATCCCGACGATCAGCTTCGTCGAAAACCAAAACCGGTATCTATGATTACAGATGAGCTGGTACAACTACTAGAAGACATGTATGAAACAATGGTGGCGCATGACGGCGTAGGTATTGCGGCCCCTCAGATTGGTAAAAACCTGCAAGTGGCAATCGTTGAAGTAGATGAAGAGGATCGTTTCGAACTGATTAATCCAGAAATCATCGAGTCATCCGGAGAATCTGTTGATGTAGAAGGGTGCTTGAGTATTCCTCATACCTATGGTACGGTCAAGCGAGCAGATGAGATTACGGTTCGCTACTTTGACCGTGAAGGAGAAGAAATGGAGGTTCAAGCTTTTGGCTACTTGGCTCGGGCTATCCAGCATGAGATTGATCATCTGAATGGTGTCTTATTTATTGATAAAATGATCGATAAGATCCCAGAATCTGAACTAGAACAATATATGGAGGAACACGAAAATGACTAAAGTTGTCTTTATGGGAACCCCCGCGTTTTCTGTACCAATCTTAGAAGGATTGCTGGCAGAAGGCTATGAAATTGCAGCGGTAGTGACCCAACCGGACCGGCCCGTAGGTCGAAAACGAGTAATCACGCCAACGCCTGTCAAAGAAGCAGCATTGAAGCACCAATTGTTGGTTTTGCAACCAGAAAAAATCAGCGGTTCACCTGAAATGGAAACGATCAAAGAATTAGCACCAGACATTTTGATCACTGCGGCCTTTGGCCAATTTTTACCGGAAAAGCTGTTGCAAGTACCAAAATTTGGAGCGATCAATGTCCATGCCTCCTTATTACCAAAGTATCGGGGTGGTGCCCCAGTGCACTATGCAATTATGGAAGGCGAACCAGAAACAGGTGTCACCATCATGGAAATGATCAAAAAAATGGATGCTGGGGGTATTTTTTCTCAAGCTAAACTTCCGATCACTAATCAAGACGATGTGGGGACTATGTTTGAGAAATTAAGTTTATTGGGTAAAGAATTACTGCTGAAAACATTACCCAAAATCCTATCAGGAGAACTGAAACCAATGCCTCAAGCAGAAGAGCAGGTAACATTCTCCCCCAATATTACGCAAGAACAAGAAGCAATTGATTGGACAAAGACAGCACAGGAGATCGACAATCAGGTCCGAGGGATGCGACCGTGGCCAATTGCTTTCACGACTTACCAAGGGAGCCGTTGGAAGATTTGGTCAGTAGCAGTAGTCGATGAAACAACAGATGCCGCGCCAGGAACCATCATGCAACGAACGAAAAAGGCGCTATGGATCGCTTGTGGTCAACAGACAGTTTTAGCTTTAGAAGAGCTACAACCAGCTGGAAAAGGTCGTCAATCCATTGCGGCTTTTCTAAATGGCACTGGGCAACACATTCAACTAGGTGATAAGGTTGGTACTCATGAAGCGTAAAATAGGAAAAATCCAATATACTGTTCGTTTTGTTGCATTAGAGGCCTTAGTTCGTATCGAAAGAGGCGGTGCCTATTCGAACTTATTATTGAGAGAACTGATGAATCAAGGCCGTTTGAATGATAAAGATGGACGTTTATTGACAGAAATGGTCTATGGAACCATTAGTCGGCAGCTGCTATTGGATTATTATTTAGCGAACTTTATCAAGAATGCAAAAAAAGTCGATCCATGGGTCAGATCATTATTGCGTCTTTCTCTTTACCAAATGCTGTACTTGGACAAAGTACCTAATCATGCTATTTTAAATGAGGCTGTGGAAATCGCGAAAGCAAAAGGAAATCCAGGAATCGGAAAATTTGTTAACGGCGTGTTGCGTACGATTCAAAGAGAGGGTGTGCCGGCACTTGATCAAATCAAAGATCCCTTGGAGCGGTTAGCTACAGAAATCAGTATGCCATTATGGCTAACTGAAAGATTCGTAGCGCAGATCGGCAGCGATAAAACCCGGGAGTTAGGGCTGTCTTTACTGGTACCTAGCCATGCTAGTGGACGCCTTGATCTACAAAGAATTACTCGCAACGAAGCCATCCTTCAACTACAGGAAGAAGGGATCGAAGCTCGAGAAAGCCAACTATCTCCGTATGGGATTGTGGCTGATAAAGGATTTTTAGCCGGCTCTTCTTTATATCATGATGGATTATTGACAATACAAGATGAAAGTTCGATGTTAGTAGCACCGGCACTGTACATTGCACCAGAGCACCAAGTATTGGATGCTTGTGCAGCACCTGGAGGTAAAACAACCCATATCGCGTCCTTTCTATCTGCAGAAGCAGGTGGGAAAGTCACTGCGTTGGATATTCATCCTCATAAAGTTAAATTGATCACTGAAAATGCTGAAAGACTTGCGGTCTCAGAGGTGGTTCAAGCGGAAGTGATGGATGCAAGGGAAGTCGCTCAACATTTTGAGGAACAACAGTTTGATCGAATCTTAGTGGATGCTCCTTGCTCTGGTCTAGGATTGATGCGTCGTAAACCAGACATCAAATACAACAAGCAGGCAGCTGATCTAGAGCGTTTACCCGAAATTCAGTTAGCGATTTTAGAAAGTGCCGCCCCAACGCTAAAAAATTCGGGTATAATGATCTACAGTACATGCACCATAATGCTAGAAGAAAATCAGGCAGTAGTGGAGGCATTCTTAGCGGATCATCCAGAATTCGAACGAATCGATGTATCGGTAAATGCTGATATTGCTGCGAATATCAATGATCAGATGCTAACGATTTATCCGCAAGATTTTATGACAGATGGCTTTTTCATAAGCTGCCTTCGCAAAAAGTAATGAGGTGAAAAGAAGTTGGAGATCCATTTTCAAACAGATGTTGGTAAACGTCGGAATACGAACCAAGACTTTGCTGCTGTGTATGTCAACAAAAAAAGTATCACATTGGCGATCTTAGCTGATGGGATGGGAGGACATCGGGCAGGTGATGTAGCGAGTCGTCAGGCTGTGAGTGGCTTGGGAACAGCTTGGGAAAAAACAGAATTGACAGATAGTGAAAAGGCTGCTCAATGGCTGATCCAAAAAATCCAGGCAGAGAGTGTCTCGATCTATGAAAAAGGCATCGAGGATGAGGCGCTGAATGGTATGGGAACAACGATCATTGCTGTAGCACTCTTTGAGGATCAATTTACGATTGCGAATGTTGGCGACAGCCGCGCCTATATTTTGCGGGATCATGAGTTGATACAAATTACTGAAGACCATTCTCTTGTCAATGAATTGGTGAAATCTGGCCAAATTACTGCTGAAATGGCACTGAACCATCCACGCAAAAATGTTTTGACTCGTTCTGTTGGAATGCCTAATACAGTAGAAGTAGATGTAGCGATTCATTATTTTGCTGAAAGTGATTACTTGCTTCTTTGCTCAGACGGACTGACAAACATGTTGGCAGATGAAAAGATCGCAGCCATCATTGAAGACGCATCATCCCTTAAAGAAGCGGTTCAGCAGTTGATCGATGCAGCCAATCAACAAGGCGGAGTCGATAATATCACAGTGTTACTGATCAAAGTTGGAGGAACTGCCCATGATTGAAATAGGGAAAAAGTTAAATGGCCGCTATAAAATCATTGGCAATATCGGCAGTGGCGGCATGGCAAATGTATTTCTGGCTCATGATTTGATTCTTGATCGAGAAGTTGCCGTCAAAGTATTGCGATTTGACTTCCAAAATGATAAAAATGCGATTCGCCGCTTTCAGCGGGAAGCATTGGCTGCCACAGAGTTGGTTCATCCCAATATCGTCACAGTGTATGATGTAGGCGAAGAAGATGGGATGCAGTTTTTGGTGATGGAATATGTCAAAGGCATGGACTTGAAGCGATATATTCAAACCCATTACCCGGTTCCTTATCTACAGATTGTCGATATCGTGCAACAAATTTTGTCAGCAGTGGCATTGGCTCACCAACATCGAATCATTCATCGGGACTTGAAACCACAAAACATTCTGATCAATGAAGAAGGCGTCGTTAAGATCACGGATTTCGGGATCGCGATTGCTTTATCGGAAACATCGATCACCCAAACCAACTCGATGTTAGGCTCTGTGCACTACTTATCGCCAGAGCAAGCACGGGGAAGTATGGCTACTAACCAATCTGATATCTATGCGATTGGAATCATCCTATATGAAATGTTGACGGGGAAAGTTCCTTTTGATGGTGAGTCCGCTGTCACAATTGCCTTAAAACATTTTCAAGATGAGATCCCTTCTATTCGTATCTATGATAAAAATGTTCCTCAATCATTAGAGAATGTCGTATTAAAGGCAACAGCGAAAGAGCAAGCCGATCGTTATAAGACAGCTGATGAAATGCGAGAAGATCTTTCAACAGCCCTGTCACCTGAGCGCTTGAATGAACCAAGGTGGGAGCCACATGCGCTAAACGATGAAACTCGAGCGCTGACCCCTATTACCGATGAAATGATAGCTGAACAGCCTGCAGAACCGGCAGTGACGGAGCCAGAAGTAGAAGAAACCGCAGACCAGAAACAAGAAAAACCAAAGAAGAAGCGGAAGAAATGGTGGCTGATCCTGCCAATACTAGTTATTGCAGCGCTGCTGGTCATTGGCGGCTATTTTGTTTTTGGCGGAGGGCGCGGCGATGTTGAGATCCCTAAAGTCAGCGGAGACACAGAGACCGTTGCTCGAGAAAAGCTGGAAGCAGCAGGATTAAAAGTTGCTGACAAAACCGAAGAGATTGCTGACGATGAGATCGAAGAAGGCAATGTCGTTAAAACGGATCCGCAAGAAGGAACCGAAGTCAAAAAAAATAGCGAGATCACTTTGTATATCAGCTCAGGGACTGAAAAAATCACCTTAAAAAACTATGAAGAGAAAAATTTTGAAGATGTAAAAGCTGAGTTGATCAAGTTAGGTTTTTCAGAAGACCAAATCAAAGAAGAGACCAAATCCAGTGATGCTATTGGAGAAGGTCTGATCATTAGCCAATCACCAGATGTCGGCGAGAAAGTCTCTCCGAAAGAGGATGACATTACTTTTGTAGTCAGCACGGGACCTGAATCGTTTGCAATGGAAGACTATTATGGTCAGCGAATCGAAGATGTACGGGCGGCATTGACCTCAAAAGGAGTTCCAACCGAAAATATTTATGAACAGTCAGCACCAAGTGATGAACCGGTGGGGACTGTCATTAATCAAGCGCCAGGAGCAGGAGAATCAGTCATTACCTCTCAAACTGTTATCACGCTGACAGTCAGCAGCGGTCAAGAGATGGTCAATGTGCCACGAATCATTGGACAGAGTCGAAATGATGCTGTAGCAGCATTGAATGAGGCTGGATTAAAATATTCGATCAAAGAAGAATCGGGCTACAATGATTCTGTTCCGGCTGGAGAAGTCACAGATGTTTCACCAGGTGAAGGTACTTCGGTGGCTGTTGGTTCTTCAGTAAATGTTACTATTTCTAAAGGACCAAAACCAGAGTCCTCTACGAGTGAATCCTCCGCTAGCAGTGAATCAACAAGTACGAGTTCAACGAGCTCTGAAGATTAATCAATTGCTGAAAAAACTATCCGAATGATTTTTAAGTTTACTCTATAGGTCGCAGTGAGATGGCGACCAAAGACTGTAGAAGTAACCACTTGAAGATGCGGATAGTTTTTTTGTGATGCGAAAAAAGAGCGAGCTGTTTAAGTTTCTTTTAGTAATTCCGCATCTCTAGGCGTACATCTTTTCAAGTTTTCAAAAATTGGGTATAATGAAGGTCAGAATTAGTCAAGGGAGGGAATGAATTGAATCATCATAACACTTCCGATTTGATTGAGGCATATTTGAAGAAAATTCTTGAAGACAGCGAAACAATCGAGATTCGCCGAGCTGAAATGGCGAATTTATTCAATTGTGTGCCTTCACAAATAAATTATGTGATCAATACCCGTTTCACTATTCAAAGAGGGTATACTGTTGAAAGCAAACGTGGAGGCGGAGGGTATATCCGTATCGAAAAAGTCAAGATCACGGATAACCACCACTACCTTGAAGAAATGAATCAATTATTTGATGAAACCATCTCGGAAAAAGATGCTTATGCAATAATCCAAAAACTTTATGAGGAAGGAATCCTGTCGAAGCGCGAGGGCAACTTATTGTTGACCGTCATTGCGAAGTCAGTATTAGGACGTTCTCCTTATGAAAATCGAACACGAGCAGACTTGCTCCATGCAATTTTAGAACGTTTAAGTTATGAAGACAGGAAGTGAATGAGATGGATGAACTATTTACACAACGAGCGAAAGCTGTGCTGACGATCGCACAGGAAGAAGCAAAGTACTTTAAACATCAATCCGTAGGTTCAGAACACATCTTGCTTGCCTTAGTCATTGAACAAAATGGCATTGCCGGCAAAACGTTACGGGAAATGAATATCACTGAAAATGATATTCGCGAAGAAATCGAGCATTTAACAGGTTATGGAACTGTTCGCCAATATCCAGAGAATGCCTATCTAGCCTATTCCCCACGAGCGAAGCAAACATTTGCGTACGCTGGAGATGAAGCTAAGCGTTTAGGCGCTCTTCAAATCGGCACAGAGCATCTTTTGTTAGGATTGCTTCGGGATGAAGATATTTTAGCCTCAAGAATCATGTTGAACTTAGGGTTGAGTTTGGCTAAAATGCGGCAGTTATTAAAGAAAAAAATGGGTATCAATGACACAAAAAATGCCGGTGGTGCGGGTCGTCGTCGTCCTCAAGGAAAAGCACAAGGAACGCCGACGCTGGACTCACTAGCTCGAGATTTAACAAAATTGGCAAGAGATAAACGCTTAGATCCAGTAGTGGGTCGAGCAAAAGAAGTGAAACGATTGATTCAAATCCTAAGCCGCCGGACCAAAAACAACCCTGTTTTAGTAGGGGAACCGGGGGTTGGTAAAACAGCTATTGCTGAAGGATTGGCACAAAAAATCATTCACGGTGAAGTACCAGAAGATATGCAGAACAAACGCTTAATGATGTTAGATATGGGTGCTTTAGTAGCTGGCACGAAATATCGCGGTGAATTTGAAGATCGAATGAAGAAAATCATCGACGAAATTTACCAAGATGGTCAGATCATTTTATTTATTGATGAGCTGCATACGCTGATTGGTGCTGGTGGTGCGGAAGGCGCTATCGATGCATCAAATATATTAAAACCTGCATTAGCCCGCGGAGAATTACAAACAATTGGTGCTACGACCTTAGATGAATATCAAAAGTATATCGAAAAAGATTCCGCATTGGAAAGACGGTTTGCCCGTGTTCAAGTGGATGAGCCAACTCCAGAAGAAGCAGAAGAAATTTTACGAGGATTACGTCCCCGTTATGAAGAGCACCATGGGGTAGAGATTTCAGATGATGCCCTGCATGCTGCTGTCCAATTGTCGGTACGCTATATCAATTCACGGCAGTTGCCGGACAAAGCCATTGACTTGATGGACGAATCGGCAGCAAAAGTGCGCTTGGATAAAACAGACGAAAGCTCTGAGTTGGCCGATTTGCAAAATGAAATCGCCAATCTGATTGAAGAAAAAGAAGCAGCGATTCGCCAACAAGACTTTGAAGCCGCAGCTCGTTTGCGCATCAAAGAGAAGAAATTGACCCAGCAGTTGACTGAAGTTGCGTTCATGGAAGTCAAAGAAGCTTCTGGCTACGCAGACAGTGTCACTGGCGAAGATGTTGCGGCAGTCGTGTCGCAATGGACGGGCGTTCCTTTACAGCAAATGGAGAAAAAAGAAAGTGAACGGCTTCTCGATCTAGAAAAAATCCTGCATCAGCGAGTCGTTGGTCAAGAAGAAGCTGTGAAAGCAGTCGCACGTTCGATTCGTCGAGCACGTAGTGGTCTAAAAGATCCGAATCGCCCAATCGGTTCATTCATGTTCCTAGGTCCTACGGGTGTCGGAAAAACAGAGCTGGCAAAAGCCTTGGCAGAAGCGATGTTTGGCAGTGAGGATTCACTCGTTCGTGTGGATATGTCTGAGTTTATGGAGAAATACAGTACAAGTCGTTTGATTGGCTCCCCTCCTGGTTATGTTGGTTATGATGAGGGTGGACAATTAACTGAAAAGATTCGTTCAAAACCTTATTCAGTGATTTTACTAGATGAAGTGGAAAAAGCTCATCCAGATGTCTTCAATATTCTCTTACAAGTTCTTGATGATGGTCATTTGACAGATGCCAAAGGGCGGAAAGTCGATTTCCGTAATACAATCCTGATTATGACCTCAAATATCGGCGCACAACAGATCCGTGAAGAAAAGAACGTAGGTTTCAATGTGGTGGATCTTAGCAAAGACCATCAAGCGATGCAAAAACGGATTCTGGAAGAGCTCAAGAAAGCATTCCGTCCTGAGTTCTTGAATCGGGTGGATGAAACAGTTGTCTTCCGTTCATTAGGTGAAGATGAAATTCATGAAATCGTTAAAATCATGAGTAAAGCGATCATCAAACGTCTCAGTGATCAAGACATTCAACTGAAGATCACATCTGCAGCGATTGATGTCATCGGTAAAGCTGGTTTTGATCCAGAATATGGGGCTCGCCCAATTCGTCGAGCATTGCAAAAAGAGGTCGAAGACCGCTTAAGCGAAGCACTATTGTCGGGACAGATCCATTTAGGTGACCGAGTGACGATTGGGGCATCGAAAGGCTCAATTACATTGAATGTAAAAGAAGGCCAAGCTCGTATCCTTCAACAAGTATAAGCTCTTAAAGAAAAATAAAACTATCTAACTAGCAAACGACTGATAGTCAGCAGAATGCAGGCTGAAGCATCGTTTGCTGCTTGGATAGTTTTTTTGTGGGCAAATAGTGTTTGCTGGATTTCGAACAATTGAAATGGAGATAAAAACTCATAAAGTTCACAAATTTAAAATAGTGTTAAAGTTGGTTTACCAGTTCTTATTGCTGAGTATTCCTTTTTTTCGTGAAAAAAGTTCAAAAGGAAGTCTTGGAAAGCCGTGTTGCCTGTGATACTATTAGTGAGTTATAAAGGAGGAATATCATGGTTGAGATTATCGCAACGGTGGAGTCGATCGAACAAGCAAAACAGCTCTTACCTTATGTAGATACTATTTTTTTCGGAGAAGAAACTTTCGGTTTGCGTTTGCCGACATCTTTCTCACGAGAGGAACAAGGCGAATTGATCCGCTTAGCGCAAGCAGAAGGAAAAAAAGCGATGGCGGCAGTCAATGGCATCATGCACCCGCAAAAAATGACGCTAGTTCCAGAATACTTGGCTTTTTTGAAGGCCAACCATGTTGATAAAATTTCTATCGGCGATCCAGGAATCATTTATCGTATGAAAAAGAATCCGGAATTGGCATTGCCGTTTGTATACGATGGAGAGACGCTGGTCACCAGTGCTAGACAAATCAATTTTTGGGGGCAAAAAGGGGCGATTGGTGCAGTCTTAGCAAGAGAAGTCCCCTTTGGAGAAATGACAGTTTTAGCACCACAGCTAACGATTCCTGCGGAAGTGCTTGTCTATGGGGCAACATGCATTCATCAGTCGAAACGTCCATTGCTGCAAAATTATTATAATTATACGCAACAGGAAGATGAAAAATCTCGTGAGCGAGGTTTATTTTTATCAGAACCCAAGAAGGAGGATACCCACTACTCGATTTATGAAGACAGTCATGGCACTCATATTTTCGCCAATAATGACATCAATTTGATGAATGAATTGCAGTCTCTTTTTGAAACGGGGTACCAGACTTGGAAGTTAGACGGTTTATTTACTCCAGGGACAGCGTTTGTCTCGATCGTAGCTTGTTTTGCACAAGCGAAGCAATTGCTTACTGAAGGCACATGGACTGCTGAACAAGCAGCTAGCTTGAGTGAACAAGTACGTCAGCTACATCCAGCTCAACGGGGGTTAGATACCGGTTTTTATGCGATCAATCCAGAGGATATCAAGTAAGGAGCAATGGAAATGACAGTCAAACAAAAATTGAAACGGCCAGAAGTATTGGCACCAGCCGGTACATTAGAAAAATTAAAAACAGCCATTCATTACGGGGCGGATGCTGTTTATATAGGCGGCAACGCCTATGGCTTACGCAGTCGTGCCGGAAACTTTACCTATGAAGAGATGGCTGAAGGGGTTGCATTTGCTAAAGCTCATAATGCTAAAGTATATGTAGCAGCAAATATGGTCACCCATGAAGGCAATCAAGAAGGTGCAGGGGAATTTTTCCGTCAATTGCGGGATGTGGGAATTTCGGCGGTGATCGTGTCTGATCCTGCTTTGATCGAGATCTGTGCGACAGAAGCACCAGGATTGCCGATCCATCTTTCAACGCAAGCTTCCGCGACAAATTATGAAACGCTAGAATTTTGGCGAGAAGAAGGGCTTGAGCGAGTTGTCTTGGCTCGAGAAGTATCCATGGAAGAAGTCGCTGAAATCCGCAAAAATACGAGTGTGGAGATTGAAGCTTTTATTCATGGGGCGATGTGTATCTCTTATTCTGGACGTTGTACATTGTCCAATCATATGTCAATGCGAGACGCCAATCGTGGTGGTTGCTCGCAATCTTGTCGTTGGAAATATGATCTTTTTGATATGCCTTTTGCACAAGAAAGAAAGAGTTTGACAAAGAATGGAACAATCGAAGAAGAATTCTCAATGAGTGCAGTCGACATGTCCATGATCGAACATATTCCTGACTTGATTGAAAACGGCGTCGATAGTTTTAAGATCGAAGGACGGATGAAATCGATCCACTATGTTTCAACTGTTGCGAATGTGTACAAAGCGGCAGTGGACAGTTATATGGAAGATCCAGAGAACTATGTCTGCAAACAAGAGTGGATTGATGAATTATGGAAGGTAGCGCAAAGGGAACTAGCTACCGGATTTTATTACCATACACCGAGTGAAAATGAGCAATTATTTGGTCCTCGGCGTAAAATCCCGCAATACAAGTTTATCGGGGAAGTCATGGCCTATGATGACGCAACAAAGATGGCCACGATCCGGCAGCGGAATTTGTTTTCGGTGGGGGACGAGATCGAGTTTTATGGACCTGGATTCCATCATTTCCATCAAAAGGTGGAAGTCATGTATAATGAAGACGGTGAATCGATCGATCGCGCGCCAAATCCAATGATGCTTCTAACGATGCCCGTCGCTGAACCTGTTCAGGTTGGCGACATGATCCGTAAGAAAAAATAAAAACTGTGACAGAAGTATCCAAGGCTGATAAAGGAAGAATAATGAGATTCGAGGGGTAGCGCACTGTGCTTAAAGCGGGTTTGAATCTCGTAGATGTTATGTTCCTCTCCCTTTATCATTTACTCGGTGCTTCTGTCGCATTTTTTTGTAAGATTTGAAAAATCTTTCGATATACACCAAAATGAAGTTGTTCCTAAGGAGGAGACCAATAATGCAAGAATATGATTACATAGTGATTGGCGGTGGCAGTGGCGGGATTGCTTCTGCTAACCGTGCAGGAATGCACGGAGCCAAAGTTTTATTGATTGAAGGCAATGAGCTGGGGGGGACTTGTGTCAATGTGGGCTGTGTACCCAAAAAAGTGATGTGGCAAGCAAGTGAAATGCTAGAAATGATTAAGCGTGATGCCACGAGCTATGGTATTTATCCACATGTGGATAAATTTGATTTTAAGCAACTTGTGGATAACCGTGAAAAATATATTGATTTTTTACACACAGCATATCAAAAAGGCTTAGATAGCAATAGAGTAGAAGTTATCCACGGTTATGCACAGTTTGTGGATAACCATACTGTGACGGTCGATGGACAAGAATACAGAGCGCCAAAGATCTTAATTGCTACAGGAGGAAAACCTAGTGTCATGTCGATTCCTGGTGGTGAATATGCGATTGATTCCAATGGCTTTTTTGCCTTAGAAGAAGTACCTAAAGAAATGATCGTCTTAGGAGCAGGATACATTGCGGCAGAACTTAGCGGAATGAGTCAGCAATTTGGCAGTCACGTTTCTTGGGCTTATCGTAAAGAACGTCCATTACGGGCGTTTGATCATATGTTAACTGACAATTTAGTAGAAATTTATCGAGAAGCAGGAATGGACCTTTATTCCGGCTATGTAGCTGAAAGGATCGAAGAACGTGATGGACAATATACAGTTTTCTTTGAAAATGGTCACACACTGACGGGGGACTGTGTATTGTTTGCTGGGGGACGAGTGCCCAATACCCAACACCTTGGTTTGGAAAATACAGATGTCTCTCTAGATGAAAAAGGCTTTGTCATTGTTGATAAATACCAAAATACTACTGCTGAATCGATCTTTGCAGTTGGAGATGTGATCGGCAAATTAGAGTTGACGCCAGTAGCGATTGCAGCGGGTCGTCGCTTGTCTGAACGGCTGTTCAATGGTCAAACTGAGGCACATTTAGATTATGATCTGGTGCCGACAGTCATTTTTACGCACCCACCAATTGCAACGATCGGTCTTTCAGAAGAAGCTGCAATCGCAAAATATGGCGAAGAAGAAATCAAAGTATATCGTTCACGCTTTACACCAATGTACTTTGCATTGAATGACTATCGTCAAAAATGTGAAATGAAACTTGTTTGTTTAGGAAAAGAAGAGAAGATCATTGGGCTACACGGTATTGGAATTGGTGTTGACGAAATGCTGCAAGGATTCGCCGTCGCCATCAAAATGGGAGCAACTAAGGCAGATTTCGACAATACCGTTGCAATCCATCCGACTGGAGCAGAAGAGTTCGTTACAATGCGATAAACAGTTAAGAGAAAATGAAGTAAAGAAAAAGAACGATCTCCGATTGATAGAAGACGTGTCGTCTAATCAATCGGAGATCGTTCTTTTTTGTCTGAAAGACAGCTAGTTGAAAGCAGCTACCTATAAATCACTTATCAAACTATTGTTTATAGAAAAACCACTTAATTTGTGCGAGCTAGGATTTGGCTTGTGATCTGATACAAATAGTCTTTGGTATTGTTGCCAGGATCAGGTAATTTCTTGATTCCTTGCAGGGCTTTTTTTGTATAACGAGCAGCTAATTGATGTGCTTCTTCAACGCTATGGCTGTCGTGAACGATTTGGTAGACTTGCTGCGCTTCCTGATCGGTCATCTCGGCTTTTTTCTCCAGTAATGGTGTTAGCACAGCCCGCTCTTTCTTCAGTGCCAACAACAACGGCAGTGAGTAGACCCCCTGCTTGACATCTTCAAGGACAGGCTTACCTAAGGCACTTTCGCTTTGGCTGTAATCAAGGATATCGTCCATGATTTGAAATGCTAACCCGATGGATTGACCAATCGTTTTTGCCTGATTGGCTAAACGTAGAGAAGTCCCACTTTCATAAGCACCGATAAAGCAGCTTAGAGCAAACAGTTCAGCTGTTTTACCGGAAATGTTTTCCAGATAGTCCTCAATCGTCATATTCAGGTCGTAGCGTTTGCTCATTTGTCCTAATTCTCCAGCTAAAATTGTTTCCATGCTGCGAGAATTGATTTGCAGACTTTTGAGAGAACCAGCGTAGTCCGCCATTAGTTTAAAACAGCATACAAAGAGATAATCACCCGCGTAAACGGCGACATCATTACCGAATTGTGCACGGATAGTAGGCAAGCTTCGCCGAGTATCGGCTTGATCAACGATATCATCATGAATCAGTGAAGCAGTATGGAGCATTTCGATCGCTGCGGATAGTGCTACTGCTTTTTGAGAATCTTTCTCTTCTCCGAATTCAGAGAACAACAACTGATAGGCCGGGCGGAGCATCTTGCCGCCAGAATGGATCATCGCTAATATCGCTTGTTCTACTGCTTTATTTTTTAGTTTCAAGGATTGTTCCATTAATTGCAGCGATTCAGATAAATCGTTTTGCAACGCAGGATATGCTTGCCACATTGGATGAAGTTTCATAAATGACTCCTTTATTTTGAATCAGAACGCCACTTGACATTGGTTTGCCGTTCATAATCAAGCTGAAATCGCCGTAATGTGTCCACTCTTTGCAAAAGATAGTTGGCGGCGATGCCGATGGCGATTCCTGATAGAATACCGAAAAATGCGAGAACGGGTAGGTAAAGCATGACACTCCAGGATTGAGCAATCCAAGAAGCTGTGACCAATTGGCCAACATTGTGTAAAAAACCACCAGCAGCACTGATTCCGATAATGCTGACGCGCTTAGGCCCTAGTTGTTTCACTAACAACATACCGAAATAGCTCAAAAGTGAACCACTCATACTATATAAGAATGTTGAAACAGTTCCGCCTAAGAGTGTAGTTAAGATCAAGCGTAGCCATATCAGCAAAAAACTGTCTCGCTTAGGCATAGTGAACAAAGCAATGATCGTGATCAGATTGGCTAAACCTAATTTAGCTCCGGGAGCAAAGGCAAAAGGATACGGAATCATATTTTCAATCAAACCGATAACGACTCCTTGAGCAACTAATAATGAGATGAAGATGATTTTCTGTAAACGACTCATAGTATCACGATCAGTAGATTAGATCGTCTGTCTCACTCCCATCTGTTGCACGAACTTCGATCACTAATTTATGTGGCAAACATACGATCGTTTCGCCATTTTTTGAGGCCCAGCCGCGGCGGACGCAAATTTGATCGCCACAGTCAGCTTCTTTGATGCGGATGCGGTCACCAGCGATTTCAATGAGATTGTAATCACCATCTGGATCTTCGTATCGATACGTGTAGCTATCTTGTCCTTCGATCAAATCAAACTCTTTGATCTCCTTGCCATCAACTCGCAAAACAGCTTGTTTGGCGGCAGTAGGGGTACTTTGTGATTGCCCAAAAATCAAAATTGGTAAAAACGAGCTAAGTATCAGTACCAGAATGATGACCCCGTCCCAAGGCTTCAGGTGGGCACGACGGATAAATTCTTTTACTTTCATCAGAAAGACTCCTTTGAAGTTCTGTGTCTCATTCTAGCATAATCCGCTGGTTTTCTACTACTTTTAAGAGAAGGTTTTTCTAGTAGATAAAAAAGTGCTTAACTTGGAAAGAGACTGAGACATTGATCAAAGGATCAGGCTGCCTCAGTCTCGTTTAAAAAGCGATTATTTTTTACCGTATAAGGAACGCGGTGTACCGTACCACCATTTACCAAGTGTACGTTGTAACCATGGGATCACCCAACGATCCAAACCAACGGCACGGCCAGAACCGTTCATTAATGCAAAGGCTACTGGGATGAACCAAATGTTAACCCAATAGAACATACCTGACATACAGAATGTCAAGACTAAAACGATTGTCGTTGCATTCACTAACCAAGTAAACAAACCAGCCATCAATGCTAAAGCTAAAGCAATTTCAAAGAAGACCATGAATTTTTGGAAGAACATTGCTACATCGTTGTTAGGCATAATAAATTGCATCACTTTTGTAAACCAATCTGGTGATTTTTCGATCACGACCATTGGTTGTTCGCCGTAGGCATAACTTAAACCAAAGTGAGCTGCTTGAGTTGCTGCTGCGCCGGCAGCATCGCCTGCACCGCTTGCCGCACTGGCAGCGTCAGCTGCTTCACTCGCGCCACTTGCTGCATCAGCAACAGTTTGATATTCCCAAGTCCAAGGGAATACGCTGTTTCCTTGGAACCAAGAACCTTCGCCAAACCATGTTCCTGGCTTAAAGACTTCACCATTCGTACCTAGAATTTTCTTGAAGGCTTCAACGAACCATACCAGACCGTAGAAGATTCGCAGTGGAACACTCCAAAGAACGTTTCCGTAACGTGAAGTATGACCACGAGCCACTGTCCGATCATCTTTGATATGGAAGATTTCATGCATCAAGTATTGGAACATGTAGTAGCCAGAACGAATGTCAAAGAAGTATTTCAAGTTGACGATATGTTTCATAATGATTGCTAAGAAACCGCTAAGGTGAATCTTATTGAATAAGTTGGCTACACCCCATTTAGCGCCAATCGATACCATGAATCCTTGGTAATTTCCTTTAAATTTGTGTTTTTCGCCACCTTTGATCGCTGCGACGATATTTGATGCAGCTGTATGACCAGTTTGTTCAGCGGCTTGAACGATTTGTGGTGTTGGCGTATTTGGAAATTCTTCATAGAAGACCAAGTCACCAATGATATAGATATTTTTGTCTTCGTAGCCTTTTGCTTCCATATATTCGTTAGCAACAAGACGGAAACCACGAGCCGTTTCTAGACCAAAGTCTGCAGCATCGCTCGTTCCTTTCACACCAGCTGTCCAAATCAGTGTATAAGTTGGGATCGTTGAACCATCTTTTAATTTGATGTGATCTTCAGCCACTTCAACGATTGGTGCGTTCAGAACTAATTCGACATTTTTTTGTTTCAAGTAGCGTTCTGCTTTGGCAGCATCGTTACGATCCAACATGTTAAGGATCGTAGGCATTGCTTCGACCACTTTCAAAGTGATTTCGCTTGGATCCAATTTGTAGTCTTCAGCCAAACGCTCTTTCCAGTCGATCAGTTCACCGATCATTTCAATACCGGTAAAGCCAGAACCGCAGACAACGAAAGTCAACATTGCTTTACGAAGTGCTGCATCAGGCTCGATTGCTGCTTTAGCAACAGTTTTTTCGATGTGTTCACGAATGCGAACAGAATCTTCAAATGACCATAGAGTAAATCCGTGTTCTTTCACTCCTGGAGTGCCGAAGTCATTTGGTTCGCCACCCATACCTAAGATCAAGTAATCAAAGGAATAGCTGCCTTGTTTTGTTTGTACGACTTTCTTCTCTTTATCGATAGCAGTTACCGTGTCGGTTACTAAGCGAACATTTTTCTTACGTGAAAACAAACGTTGCAAGTCATATTGGATTGCGGTCGGCTCGACACGTCCCCCGGCAACCTCGTGCAGTTCGGTCATCATGGTGTGATAAGAGTGACGATCGATCAATGTTATCTCTACATCATTGTCTTTTTTCAATTTTTTTGCCATGTACTTGGTTGCTGAAACACCGGCATACCCTGCACCGACAACGACAATGCTTTTCTTTGCCATTGCAAATCTCTCCTTAAAAAAAATAATCTATGATAATAAATACACAATCGTTCCTATTATATATAGAAATCCTTCGTTTGTCTAACTTTTCTGATAGGAAAATACGATATTTCATGAAATTCGTGAAAATTTGCGAAAATCAAAAAAAGTTCAAAAATATTCACAAAAGCCATAGGGAAGCGGTTGACATATTTCTAATTTACTTTAAAATGTTAGATGAATCACAAACTTTTTTTGTGGGAAAATAATTAGTAAAAGGTGGAGCATTATGAAAGCAAAGAAATTAATGGTAGGTATGGCGGTATTTTCATTCTCAGCGTTAGTATTAGCAGGTTGTGGATCTGACAACAACACGTCAGCTTCTTCGTCAACAAAAGAAAGTACTTCACAAGTCGCTAGCAGCGAATCAGCAACAGCAACTTCTGAATCAGAAGCAAAAGTAGTCGCAGGAGCACCATTGCAAGATGGCACATATAAATTGGAAGAAAAAAATTATTCAAATGATTACCGCGTAGTTTTTGAAATCACTGTTAAAGATGGCAAAATCACTGAATCTAAATATGACAACATCAATGCAGACGGCGAATCAAAAACAAAAAATGCGGAATACAACGAAAACATGAAAGCCAAAGCAGGAATCAGTCCAGAAGAATTTATTCCAAAATTCAATGAAGAATTGGTTGCGGCACAAAGCCCTTCAGCAATTGAAGTTGTTTCTGGTGCGACACACTCATTCGATTCATTCCAAAACTATGCACAACAATTGATCCAAGCTGCTCAAGCAGGCAACACAGATACAATCGAGATCGACAACGGTGCAGACTTGAAAGATGGTACGTATAGCTTAGAAGAAAAGAACTATTCAAATGGCTACCGTGTAGCATTCTCAATCACTGTCAAAGACGGCAAAGTGTCTGAATCTAACTATGATTATGTTAACGAAGATGGCAAATCTAAAAAAGATGATGCGGAATACAACGAAAACATGAAAGCAAAATCTGGTACAAACCCAGAAGAATTCATTCCAAACTTCAACGAAGCATTCGTGACGGCAGTAAATGCTGAAGATGGTTCAGTTGCTGATATGGATGTTGTTTCTGGTGCGACACACAGCTTCCACAGCTTCGTGATCTATGCACAACAATTGTTGAACGCAGCAGAAAAAGGGGACGAAACACCTATCCAAGTGGATAACATCGTCACTGAATAATTCATAAATGAACAAGCGGTATTCTGATGTAGAGTACCGCTTTTTTTATGTTCAAAAGCGCTAAATAACCTACCAATAATAAAAAAAATCTAGTAGAAAACCTTCCTATGTGGACTCCCTCTGTCTAACAAAGAAACAAAAGAGATTAAAGAATCGCAAAAGAAACTAAGATTCTGGCGCCAACCCTTTTCATTTTAGAAAAAAAAAGCTATTATAATAAAATTGAATACAACAGAAAAGAGGAAGACCATGAAAAAGAAATTACCGTTTTTTGCATTGATTGTTTTTTTTATCACAATATTATCCGCTTGCGGCAGTGAAAAAGAAACTGTTCAATTGAGAGACGAACCATATTTTCAAGAAGAATTTTTATTAGGCACGTATACACGCATCAGAATTTACGATGAAGGCAAAGAGTCTGCGATGAAACCAGCGTTTGCCCGCATCAAAGAACTGGGAGACAAGATTACGATCAACCAAGCGGGATCAGAAGTTGACGAGATCAATGCCCAAGCTGGAATCAAACCAGTCAAAGTTTCTGATGATATTTATTTTCTATTGAAGGATGCCTATGACTATAGCAAAAAATCTGATGGTGGGTTCAATATGGCTATCGGTGCAATCACTCAATTGTGGCGGATTGGCTTTGATGATGCTCGCAAACCGGAACAATCGGAAATTGATGAAGCACTAAAACATATCGATTATCGGAAAGTTGAGTTCAATGATGATGAGAAGACCGTCTATTTAAAAGACAAAGATATGATCATTGACTTAGGAGCGATCGCTAAAGGATATATCACGGATGAAGTAGTCAAAGTATTGAAGGAGCAAGGGGTTACCTCGGCAATTGTTGACTTAGGCGGCAATGTCTATGTGTTAGGACATAGCAATCGTGGTGAAGACGAACCTTGGAATGTGGGAATCCAAGATCCCAACGAAGCCCGCGGTTCCATTATTGGCAGTATCAAAGAAACCAATAAAACGGTGGTCACTTCAGGAATCTATGAACGCTATTTGAAAGTCGACGGCAAAACCTATCACCATATCTTTGATTCAGAAACAGGGTATCCGTATGACAATGACATTGCCAGTGTATCTGTGATTACAGATAAGTCGATCGATGGCGATGGTTTGACGACGGTGGTTTTTGATAAAGGAATCAAAGCTGGTTTAGAATATATCGAACAGCACACCGACAAAGGAACAGATGCGATCTTCATCACGAAAGAAGGGATCGTCTATGTTACGGATGGAATTAAAGATACCTTTAAGCTGTCTGAAGAATCAGGTTACACGATGGGCGATCGTGCCGATTTAAAATAAGAGGAGGGATCTTGTGTCTCTTGCAGTATTTTTAGAAGTTGTTGAGATTCGGACTAAGGTTGCCAGTATTTTTCCGTTTATTATGGGGATCTTGTTTTCTCTCGTATACTTCCATGAATTCCATCCATTGAACACCGTTATATTTTTTGTAGGGATGATCTTGTTTGATTTAACGACAACATCGATCAATAACTACATGGATTTCAAAAAAGCAAAGTCTAAGGTTTATAAGTATGAACAAAATGTGATCGGTCGGGAAAAGATTCCCGAAACCCTTGTACGGAACATGATTTTTGGCATGTTGGCGCTGACGTTGTTGATCGGTCTTTATCTGACTTGGATGACAGGCTGGCTTTTATTGCTGATGGGATTAGTCGTATGCTTTATCGGGGTGTTTTATACTTTTGGGCCGGTTCCCTTATCTCGGATGCCTTTGGGGGAAGTCTTTAGTGGAGTGACGATGGGATTAGGTATTTTTGCCATCACCATCTATCTGAACACTGTCACACAAAAAGTTTTTTATTTAGACATTGATTTTGCCGCCGGAACCTTCGGATTAGTGGGTCATCTGTGGGCGGTATGTGCCATTGTATTAGCATCCTTGCCCCTTGTATTTACGATTGCTAATATTATGTTGGCAAATAACTTGCGTGATTTGGAAACAGATATTGAGAACCACCGGTACACATTGGTTTATTACATTGGTCGGACCAACGGGATTCATCTTTTCCAAGGATTGATGCTGGCATCTTACGGTGCGATTTTGATCGGATTTTTGTTTGGTCTTTATCAGTGGCCGATCTTGCTCGTCTTTCTAACCTTACCGAAGATTCGCCAAAACTTGAAAGAGCATCAAGCAAGTTTGCCGCACCCAAGAAGCTTTGGTTATTCAATCAAAAACATGATTTTATTTAACAGTAGCTATGCTATAGGCCTGATTTTATGCCTAATCTGGCAAATGCTCGTTCACTAAATAGCAAGAAAAAGACCCGTCAGACAAAGAATGGCTGTATCGTAAAAGCAGTCTTTCTTGATCTGACGGGTCTTTGTTTGGTTTTTTGAAAAAAATGCTGCTAAGAATATTTCTCCAGACTGATTTCACCAGAAGAAAGGACTTTGACATCATCTGTTGTCCGAACCACTAATTCACCAGTAGCAGTGATGGACTCTGCGACTCCTTCATAGCGGATGCCTTGTTGTGTGAAGCAAACGGTTTTGCCAAGAACAAATGATTTCTGACGATATATAGTGAGATAATCATCAGCCGGTAATTGATCCAACAAGTCAAAGAAGCGTGTCCATACTGCTGTGATCAAGCGCGCACGGTTGACAGGAGCTTCCCCGCTTGGAAAGAGAGAGGTTGCCTTTTGCTGGATATCTTCTGGGAAAGCTGCCTGAGGGATCGCAAAGTTGATGCCTATGCCGATGACGATCGAAGCGATACGGCCACTTTCAAAGTCACTAGTGGCTTCAGATAAAATACCGCAGACTTTTTTTCCTTCTAAGTAAATATCGTTGACCCACTTGATTTGTGTTTCTTTGCCGGTCAACTCATCGATTGCTTGTGCCACAGCTACCGCTGCCAATAATGTGTATTGAGGCAACTCGCTGAAGGTATGGTTTGGCTTCAGCAATAAGCTCATATAGATTCCTTTTCCTTTGGGTGAAAAGAAAGGACGATTGAATCGACCATGCCCACCTACCTGTGTTTCTGATAAAAATAGAGCCGGAGTCGAAAGTTCAGATAAAGCAGCTAGCTTTGCTTCTTTCATCGTGGTCTCAACTTGGTCAGCAATCTGGATCGTTGCTACCATCGGCAGTGCTTCCTGTAATGCGCGTTGTTCGTAACGATCTGCTGATAAATAACGATAGCCGTTAGCTGAATGTTCAAAGTGGTAGCCTTTTTTCTCTAATTCTTTAATCGCTTTCCAGACGGCAGTCCGTGATATGTCCAATTTTTGGGCAATTTTTTCTCCGGATAAAACGGAGGTTTCTTGTTGCAACAATGCCAAAATCTTTTCTCTAGTTGTCATAGTTGCTCCTTTCAAAATGTTTCACGTGTAACGCTCATGCTTTTTTTGCTAGCATAGCAAGAAAACAAGAAAATGCAAAGAAATTTCTCGTCATTTTTTCTAATTTTAGAGAATCCTTTCTTAAAGAAAACTTAGAATTTGCATGCATCGGAAAAGCGTTGCAACTTTCAATGAAAGCTTGACATGAATGTGCTTCATCTGTATAATAAGGAGTTGCAAAAACTATCTGAAAGAAAAAAGCAGAAACGAAATATTGTCCGTTTCGGCTTGGGAATAAGGAAACAAAAGTAGAAAATGCCCAATGCATCCGTTCTATTTTTGGTTTTTTTTTGCCTAAAAGCCGCAAAAAATGCTTTCTGTAATCTATATTTAATATTTGTTACAGTTTTGTAAATAATCGGATAGCCTTTTTGAAAGACTTTATGAAGAGGTGAAGAGCTTGGCTGGACACGTAGTAAAATACGGAAAGCACCGCGAACGTAGAAGTTTCGCACGGATCAGTGAAGTATTAGAATTACCGAATTTGATTGAAATTCAAACCGACTCTTACCAATGGTTCTTAGATGAGGGCCTAAGAGAAATGTTTGAAGATATTTTGCCAATCGAAGGATTTAACGGCAATTTGTCCCTAGAATTTGTAGACTATGAATTGAAAGAACCTAAGTATACGGTGGAAGAAGCTCGTGCGCATGATGCCAACTATTCGGCACCTTTGCATGTCACATTGCGTTTAACAAACCGTGAAACTGGCGAAATCAAGTCACAAGAAGTCTTCTTTGGCGATTTTCCATTAATGACGGAACAAGGTACGTTTATCATCAATGGGGCAGAACGGGTCATCGTTTCTCAGTTAGTCCGTTCACCAGGTGTTTATTTCCATGGAAAAGTCGATAAGAACGGAAAAGAAGGATTCGGCTCAACTGTGATCCCTAACCGCGGTGCGTGGTTAGAAATGGAGACAGATGCGAAAGACATCTCTTATGTACGTATTGACCGTACTCGGAAAATTCCTTTGACTGTGTTAGTGCGTGCCTTAGGGTTTGGTTCAGATGACACGATCTTTGAAATTTTTGGAGACAGTGATTCATTACGCAACACGATCGAAAAAGACTTGCACAAAAATGCAAGCGACTCTCGGACAGAAGAAGGACTGAAAGATGTTTACGAACGTCTGCGTCCAGGCGAACCCAAAACGGCTGACAGCTCACGCAGCTTGCTGAATGCTCGCTTCTTCGATCCAAAACGCTACGACTTAGCAAATGTTGGTCGTTACAAAGTAAACAAAAAATTAGACTTGAAAACACGTCTATTGAATTTGACATTAGCAGAAACATTGGTTGATCCTGAAACTGGCGAGATCATCGTCGAAAAAGGAACTGTGTTGACTCACCAAGTGATGGAAACATTAGGTGCCTTTATCGATAATGGTTTAAATAGTGTTACTTACTACCCATCAGAAGACGGTGTTGTTACAGAACCAATGACTGTTCAAGTCATCAAAGTCTTTTCACCAAAAGATCCAGAACAAGAAGTGAATGTCATCGGTAATGGCTATCCAGATACGACTGTTCGCACAGTACGTCCAGCGGATATCATTGCTTCTATGAGCTACTTCTTCAATTTGATGGAAGGTATCGGCAATGTTGATGATATCGACCACTTAGGAAACCGTCGTATTCGTTCAGTTGGGGAACTATTGCAAAATCAATTCCGTATCGGACTTGCTCGGATGGAACGTGTCGTTCGTGAACGGATGTCAATCCAAGACACAGAAACATTGACACCGCAACAATTGATCAATATTCGTCCCGTTGTAGCAAGTATCAAAGAATTCTTTGGTTCTTCTCAGTTGTCACAGTTCATGGACCAAACCAACCCATTGGGTGAGTTGACCCATAAACGTCGTTTATCAGCCTTAGGACCTGGTGGTTTGACGCGTGACCGTGCTGGATATGAAGTACGGGACGTTCACTATTCCCACTATGGCCGGATGTGTCCGATCGAAACGCCTGAAGGACCGAACATCGGGTTGATCAATAGCTTGGCGTCTTATGCCAAAGTCAATAAATATGGCTTTATCGAAACCCCTTATCGTCGTGTTGATCGGGAGACTGGCCGTGTGACAGATCAAATCGACTATCTGACTGCAGATATCGAAGACCATTACGTCGTTGCCCAAGCAAACAGCTTGCTGAATGAAGACGGTACATTCGTGAATGACGTTGTTATGGCTCGTGCGACTTCTGAAAACTTAGAAGTGTCGATCGACAAAGTGGACTACATGGACGTTTCACCTAAACAAGTAGTCGCAGTCGCAACAGCTTGTATCCCATTCTTGGAAAACGATGACTCCAACCGTGCCTTGATGGGTGCCAACATGCAGCGGCAAGCAGTTCCATTGATCAACCCTAAATCACCATGGGTTGGTACTGGTATGGAATACAAATCAGCCCATGACTCAGGTGCTGCATTATTGTGTAAACAAGATGGAATCGTCGAATATGTGGATGCTGCTGAAATTCGCGTTCGTCGCGACAATGGCGCATTAGATGTTTATTCGGTAACGAAATTCCGTCGTTCTAACTCAGGAACAAGTTACAACCAACGCCCACTTGTAGCCCTTGGCGAAAAAGTAGAAAAAGGCGACATCCTTGCAGATGGCCCATCCATGGAAAATGGTGAAATGGCATTAGGACAAAACGTTCTAGTCGCATTCATGACTTGGGAAGGGTACAACTATGAAGATGCCATCATCATGAGCCGCCGTTTGGTGAAAGATGATGTCTACACTTCTGTGCATATTGAAGAATATGAATCAGAAGCTCGTGATACAAAATTAGGACCTGAAGAAATCACTCGTGAAATCCCGAATGTCGGGGAAGACGCATTGAAAGATCTAGACGAAATGGGTATCATCCGCATTGGTGCGGAAGTCAAAGATGGCGATCTGTTGGTTGGTAAAGTAACGCCTAAAGGGGTAACGGAACTATCTGCAGAAGAACGCTTGCTTCATGCAATCTTTGGTGAAAAAGCCCGCGAAGTCCGCGATACTTCTCTGCGCGTACCTCACGGTGGTGGCGGAATCGTCCATGATGTGAAAATCTTTACCCGCGAAGCTGGCGATGAATTGTCACCAGGTGTCAATATGCTCGTTCGCGTGTATATCGTTCAAAAACGGAAAATCCATGAAGGGGATAAAATGGCCGGCCGTCACGGAAATAAAGGGGTCGTTTCTCGCATTATGCCAGAAGAAGACATGCCTTTCTTACCAGACGGTACACCAGTTGATATCATGTTGAACCCATTAGGGGTGCCTTCACGGATGAACATTGGACAAGTATTGGAATTACACTTAGGAATGGCTGCCCGCCAATTAGGAATCCACGTGGCTACACCAGTCTTTGATGGTGCCAGCGATGAAGATGTCTGGGCAACAGTTGCAGAAGCCGGCATGGCTAGCGACGCCAAAACCGTTTTGTATGATGGCCGTACTGGAGAACCATTTGATGGTCGAATCTCCGTAGGTGTCATGTATATGATCAAATTGGCCCACATGGTCGATGATAAATTACATGCCCGCTCAATTGGACCATACTCATTGGTTACGCAACAACCATTGGGTGGTAAAGCACAATTTGGTGGACAACGTTTCGGGGAAATGGAAGTTTGGGCACTGGAAGCATACGGTGCTGCTTATACCTTGCAAGAGATCTTGACGTACAAATCAGATGACGTTGTTGGTCGTGTGAAGACATACGAAGCGATCGTTAAAGGGGAACCAATTCCAAAACCAGGCGTACCAGAATCATTCCGCGTATTAGTCAAAGAATTGCAATCACTTGGTTTAGACATGCGTGTCTTAGACATTGATGATGCAGAAATTGAATTGCGTGATATGGATGATGACGATGATGACTTGATCACCGTGGACGCCTTAACAAAATTTGCCGAACAACAAAATGCTCGTGAAATTGAGCAACAAGTACAAACAGAAGCTAAAAATGCCGCCGATGATTTGAACCAACAAATCGAGACAGCAGAAGATCGCTTGCAATAATAGAAACGAGGGACACCCGTCAAAATCAGACGGAGGTCCCAACCTCGTGTTCTATCGGATATGTCCATGAAATGAAATGGAGGGAACCTTTTTTGATCGATGTAAATAAATTCGAAAGTATGCAAATCGGTTTGGCTTCTCCTGAAAAAATCAGAAGCTGGTCTTACGGTGAAGTAAAAAAACCTGAAACCATTAACTATCGTACGTTGAAACCTGAACGCGAAGGGTTGTTTGACGAGCGTATTTTCGGCCCAACCAAAGACTGGGAATGTGCCTGCGGAAAATACAAACGAATTCGTTATAAAGGAATCGTTTGTGACCGTTGCGGTGTTGAAGTCACTCGCTCAAAAGTTCGTCGTGAACGGATGGGTCACATTGAATTAGCGGCACCTGTATCACATATTTGGTACTTCAAAGGCATTCCTTCACGGATGGGTCTAGTGTTAGACATGAGCCCACGTGCCTTGGAAGAAATCATTTATTTTGCTTCTTATGTCGTGATCGAGCCAGGAAACACTAGTCTTGAGAAGAAACAATTATTGACTGAACGGGAATACCGTGAAAAACGTGACCAATACGGTCAAGAATTTTCAGCAGCGATGGGTGCTGAAGCCATCAAACAATTGTTGGATGGTGTGGATCTAGACGGCGAAGTGGCTGAACTAAAAGAAGAATTGAAAAACGCGACCGGACAAAAACGGACACGTGCGATCCGTCGTTTAGATATCTTAGAAGCTTTCCGTGCTTCAGGAAACAAACCAAGCTGGATGGTCATGGATGTTATTCCAGTTATCCCGCCTGATTTGCGCCCAATGGTCCAATTAGAAGGTGGCCGTTTCGCAACAAGTGACTTGAACGATCTTTATCGCCGTGTAATCAACCGGAACAACCGCTTGAAACGTCTATTAGACTTAAATGCACCGAATATTATTGTTCAAAATGAAAAACGGATGCTCCAAGAAGCAGTGGATGCCTTGATCGATAATGGTCGTCGCGGTCGTCCAGTTGCTGGACCAGGTAACCGTCCATTGAAATCTCTTTCTCATATGTTGAAAGGGAAACAAGGTCGTTTCCGTCAAAACTTGCTAGGTAAACGTGTTGACTATTCTGGTCGTTCCGTTATCGTCGTTGGTCCATTCCTAAAAATGTATCAATGTGGATTGCCAAAAGAAATGGCGATCGAATTGTTCAAACCATTTGTGATGCGTGAATTGGTTTCTCGTGAAATCGCGTCAAATATCAAAAATGCGAAACGTAAAATCGAGCGCCAAGAAGATGAAGTTTGGGATGTCCTAGAAGACGTCATCAAAGAACACCCTGTTCTTTTGAACCGGGCACCTACGTTGCACAGACTTGGAATTCAAGCATTTGAACCTGTATTGGTTGAAGGCCGTGCGATTCGTTTGCACCCACTAGTCTGTGAAGCCTACAATGCCGATTTCGATGGAGACCAAATGGCTGTCCACGTGCCATTGAATGAAGAAGCGCAAGCCGAAGCACGGATGTTGATGTTAGCAGCACAAAACATCTTGAATCCGAAAGACGGTAAGCCAGTTGTAACGCCATCTCAAGATATGGTCCTAGGGAACTACTACTTGACGATGGAAGAAGAAGGCCGCGAAGGGGAAGGCATGATCTTCCGCGACATGGACGAAGCAGTAACTGCTTGGCGCAATGGTTACGTGCATTTACACACCCGTATTGCGATCAATCCAAACACATTAGGAGACAAACCATTTACTGCAGAACAAAAAGAACGCTTGATGGTAACGACTGTTGGGAAAGTGATCTTCAACTCGATCATGCCAACAGAATTCCCTTACTTGAATGAACCAACAGATTTCAACTTGACAGTCCAAACACCAGATAAGTACTTTGTCGAAGCTGGAACAGATATTCCTGCTTTCATCAAAGAACAAGAACTAGTCGGACCATTCAAGAAGAAAAACTTAGGAAATATTATTTCTGAAGTCTTCAAACGTTTCCGCATCACTGAAACATCACGGATGCTTGACCGCATGAAAGACTTAGGGTATAGCCATTCTACAATGGCCGGTATCACTGTAGGTATTGCAGATATCATGAACTTGCATGAAAAACATGACATCATCGAAAATGCCCACAAACAAGTTGAAACGATCACGAAACAATTCCGTCGTGGTTTGATCACTGATGATGAACGTTATGAACGCGTAATCGGTGTCTGGAATGCCGCGAAAGATGAGATCCAATTGAAACTGATGGAATCATTGGAAGCGAAAAACCCAATCTTCATGATGTCTGATTCTGGAGCCCGTGGTAACATCTCCAACTTTACTCAGCTTGCTGGGATGCGTGGATTGATGGCTGCGCCGAATGGACAAATCATGGAATTGCCGATCATCTCAAACTTCCGTGAAGGACTTTCTGTCTTAGAAATGTTTATCTCTACTCACGGGGCTCGTAAAGGAATGACCGATACCGCCTTGAAGACAGCCGATTCTGGTTACTTGACTCGTCGTTTGGTTGACGTGGCGCAAGATGTCATCATTCGTGAAGAAGATTGCGGAACCGACCGTGGCTTAGATATTCAAGCCATTCGTGAAGGTAACGAAATCATTGAATCATTGGAAGAACGCTTGATTGGACGTTACACACGTAAATCAGCGATCCATCCAGAGACTGGTGCAGTCATTGTCGGACCAGATCAATTGATCACTGAAGACCTTGCCAAAGAGATCGTTGACGCAGGAATCGAAACTGTTTCGATCCGTTCCGTCTTTACATGTAATACAAAACATGGTGTATGTAAACATTGTTATGGCCGTAACTTAGCAACTGGTTCAGAAGTTGAAGTTGGTGAAGCAGTTGGTACGATCGCTGCCCAATCAATCGGTGAACCAGGTACTCAGTTGACCATGCGTACATTCCATACCGGTGGGGTAGCCGGTGATGATATCACTCAAGGTCTGCCTCGTGTCCAAGAAATCTTTGAAGCCCGTAATCCGAAAGGTCAAGCGGTCATCACTGAAGTTACCGGTGAAGTAATCGATATCTCTGAAGATGCGTCTACTCGTACGAAAGAAGTGACGATCAAAGGGGAAACTGATACTCGGACCTATACTGTACCATTTACCGCACGTATGAAAGTGGTTGAAGGAGACTTTATCCATCGTGGTGCACCATTGACAGAAGGATCAATCGATCCAAAACAATTGCTGCAAGTACGTGATGTCTTGTCTGTTGAAAACTATCTATTGCGTGAAGTACAACGCGTTTACCGTATGCAAGGGGTAGAAATCGGCGACAAACATATCGAAGTAATGGTTCGTCAAATGTTGCGTAAAGTTCGTGTCATGGATCCAGGTGATTCAGACATCTTGCCAGGAACATTGATGGATATTGCTGACTTTAAAGACCGCAACTACAACACATTAGTTGCCGGCGGGGTTCCTGCTACCAGCCGCCCAGTCTTACTCGGTATCACAAAAGCATCCTTGGAAACAAACAGCTTCTTATCTGCTGCATCCTTCCAAGAAACAACACGTGTGTTGACAGATGCTGCGATCCGCGGGAAGAAAGATCCATTACTAGGATTGAAGGAAAATGTTATCATTGGTAAGATTATTCCTGCAGGTACTGGTATGGCTCGCTACCGTGAAATGGAACCAAAAGAAGTCACTGTTGCGAGTGAAAATGTCTATAGTATTTCCGACATTGAAGCGCAAATGGCTGCAGAAGATGCATTGAACAACCAAAACTAAACAAAAGCCCGCTGTTTCGCTAATGAAACAGCGGGCTTTTTTGTTAAAGGAAACGCACGATGACTAATGCTAAACTCAAACAAGGAACAAAGGGTAGCATCCGTAATTGATTTCTGACAAACAGCTTATGCAATGAAAAAAACAAGAGCCCACAACAGCTAGCGACGATCAACAGCCAAAGGAGTTGGTAAGTAGACAGCCAAGGTGCCCAACCACAAATCAAGAATAAGTCGCCATCTCCCAGCTGTTCTTGCCAAACGAAAAAGAATAATGGCAGAAGCAGGAGAAAGTTCTGCCAATGAAAAGGCTGTGCATTCATGAGATTGGTAAAAGCCAATAAAAACAAAGAAGGATAGAGAATCTCTCCCTTGATACTATAATCGTAGAGATCTGTCAAAGTGAGGAGGTAAGCACTGTTCAACCAGACCAACGCCAGCCAACACTCCCCTACGGATGGTTGTAGGAAAGCAAGCCAGATCAGCCAAGCATAAACGCTTTTTGCCAATAAACTAGCAGCAGTGCAATCCAATAAAACTTGAGCATGCTTGATAAAAGGAAAAAATGGCTGTTGGGCCACGGAATAGAAAATAGGAGGTTTTCTATGAAAATCATCAAAATATTTGCTTGGATCATCCTGCCAGTAAATGGTTTGAATAAACGCATATACCGCTGCACCTAAAATATATCCCCACATCAGATACACTGTCTCCTCCTCCTTTGCCTCATAAAGAAATACGTGAAAAGCTGAGAAATTTTCTCAAGTAGTAGGTTTTGGTGTACTTTTTTTTAGATTCATACTATGCTTGAAATAGAGAATTTAAAGGAGGAATCGTAATGAAATTTGAACAAACAAAAGAAGTGTTGAATCAACTCGTTGCTGACTTAAGTCAAATGGCAATGGTCGTTCACCAAACACACTGGTACATGCGAGGACCTGGCTTTTTAACTTTACATCCAATGATGGATGATTTTATGGATGATTTGAACGACCAATTAGATGTGATCTCTGAACGCTTGATCACATTAGATGGCTCACCCTACTCAACATTACGGGAAATGGCAGACAATACACAAATCCCTGATGAAATCGGCAACTGGGACCGTACGATCCCAGAACGTTTAGCTACACTTGTTGAAGGTTATCGTTATCTAGCTGACTTATACCAAAAAGGGATTGAAGTCAGTGGTGAAGAAGGCGATGATCCAACGCAAGATATCTTTATCGGTTTCAAAACGGATACCGAAAAACGTATCTGGATGATCCAAGCGCACCTAGGTGAAGCGCCTCAAATCGATCCAGCAAAATCACGTGTGCGTCATTGATTCAGTGAGCATAAAAAAGCGAAGACCTAAATCTTCGCTTTTTTTTATGCCAGTGCCAGGGATTGTTTGGCGGCTTCGATCTGTTGTTTGACTTGGTCAAATCCGGTACCGCCGTAAGAATGCCGGTTCTTGACCGCCGTATAGGAGTCTAGTTTATCGTAAATGTCAGCTTCGATTACGGGCTGGACTGCTTGATACTCTTCTAGTGGGATATCCTGCAAATAAATGCCTTTACTGAGGCACTCACTCACCAATTTACCAACGATTTCATGGGCTTGTCGGAAAGGAATTCCTTTACCTGCTAAATAATCCGCCAGTTCAGTGGCATTGGAAAAGTCTTTTTCTGTCGAACGTTTCATTCGCTCATGGTTGACTTGCATCGTTTGGATCATTCCTGTCATGATCTGCAAGCTTTTCACAATGGTTTCGGTGGTATCGAACATGCCTTCTTTGTCTTCTTGGAAATCTTTGTTATAAGCCAAAGGCAGACCTTTCATGACCGTCAATAAACTAAAAAGATTGCCATAGACACGTCCTGTTTTGCCGCGGATCAATTCCGCCATGTCAGGATTCTTTTTTTGCGGCATGATTGAACTACCTGTAGAGAAAGTATCCGTCAATTCCACGAATTGAAACTCATGACTGCACCAAAGAATCAACTCTTCACAAAAACGAGAAAGATGCATCATCAAAATCGCGGCATTACTCAAAAATTCCAGAATAAAATCACGGTCACTAACGGCATCTAGACTATTGCTGTAAATCGAGCCAAAACCTAATTCTTCCGCACTATAGGCACGGTCGATAGGGAATGTGGTGCCAGCCAATGCAGCACTGCCTAAAGGCATGATATCGATCCGAGTGAGACTTTCTGTAAACCGTTCTTGATCGCGGGTCAACATGCTGTAATAGGCTAACAAGTGATGGGCAAATGAAATCGGTTGTGCATGTTGCAGGTGAGTATAGCCAGGCATGATCGTGTAGATATTGCTTTCAGCTTGCTCCACTAGTACGTGACGGAACGCCGCAATCAAGTCGATGACTTCCTTTACCACATCCTTCAAGTACAAGTGCATATCCGTCGCAACTTGATCATTCCGACTCCGGGCCGTATGCAATTTGCCAGCGACGGGTCCAATTTCTTCATGTAAAAAGGTCTCAATATTCAAATGAATATCTTCGTTCTCAATCGAAAAGGTCAGTTCTCCAGCTGCTAATTTCTCTTGGATCGCTAACAAGCCTTGAATGATTTTGTTGCCATCTGCTTCATCAATGATCCCCGTGTGGATCAGCATTTTGACGTGAGCCAAACTGCCTTGGATGTCCTGTTTTGCCAATAATTGATCGAAAGGAATCGACGCTCCAAAGGCATCGATCCATGCTTCATTTTTGCCGTCGAAACGACCGCCCCATAATTTTGCCATTTTGCTCACCTCGAAAGAAACTTGACTTCACCCTCAAAAGGAAAAAGTCACCTTATTGACTAAATCAGTGTTTCTGTTAATTGCTGTTGTGCCTGAATCTCTGCGTGGACCTTGCTAGGCAGTCCCCATAATTTGATGAATCCGATCGCCGCGTGTTGATCGAAGGTATCGGCAGACGTATAAGTCGCCAAGTTTTCATCGTAAAGACTGTTCTCCGACTTACGTCCTTCACAGATGACATTGCCTTTGAACAATTTCAAACGTACGATCCCATTGACATAGGCTTGTGTGCTTTTTAGAAAAGCGATCAAGGCATCGGTTAAGGGATTGAACCAGAGGCCATCATAAATTACTTGGGCCAGTTGCTGCTCGATGATTGGTTTGAAATGGGCCAACTCGCGAACAAAAACCAAATCCTCTAATTCTTTATGAGCTGTCATTAGAGCCATCGCTCCCGGACATTCGTAGACTTCACGAGATTTGATCCCCACTAAACGGTTTTCGATGTGGTCGATCCGGCCAATACCATGTTCGCCGGCTAGACGATTCATTTTCATAATCAATTCGGCCAGATTCAGTGTTTCGCCATCCAATGCGGTAGGAATCCCTTGATCAAAAGTAATCTCAACGATCGTCGGTACATCAGGAGTATCTTCCAATTCTTGCGTAATGGCATAAGCGCCTCTAGGGGGAGTCGCCCATGGATCTTCTAAGACCCCGCATTCGCAAGCCCGGCCCCAAAGATTTTGATCGATCGAATAAGGGTTATCCAAATCGGCAGGGATCGGCACCCCTTTTTCAGCGGCATAGGCAATCTCTTCTTCCCGGGACCATTTCCATTCCCGAACCGGAGCAATGACTTTCAAGTGAGGGGCTAATGCGGCAATCGCGACCTCGAACCGGACTTGGTCATTTCCTTTACCAGTACAGCCATGAGCAACGGTAGTCGCCCCTGTAGCGATGGCTAATTCTACTAGTTTCTTGGCAATCAGCGGACGAGAAAGGGCAGAGACCAGCGGATAGGAGTTCTCATAGAAGGTATTCCCTTGTAAGGCAATCAATGCAAAGTCCTGAGCAAACTCTTCTCGGGCATCAATCGCATAGGATTCGATGGCACCCACAGCGAGTGCTTTGTCTTTGATCGATTGTGTATCACGGCCTTCGCCAATATCCAAACAGCACGCTACCACATCATATCCTTGATCTGTCAGCCATTTAATCGAAACAGAAGTATCAAGTCCACCAGAATACGCTAAAATTACTTTTTCTTTCATAATGATTAACTCCCATCCTTAAATTCAAGTAAGATGAAGCTATCGTAACAGAATAAAAATAAGAAATCAAGAGAAAAAGTAAATATTTATACAATGTATTCCTCTTTCGCTTAGTAAAATCATCGGTACCTATTGATATAATAATAAAAACCAGAGATGCTTATGGTAAGGATTATACAAATTATGCAAAAAATGTGTATAAAAGTGCAGGGTGAGTGGTAGGGATAACAACTGAAAGTTTTCGGAAAAGAATTGAAGGGAAATTTCAAAAAAACAGCGAAACACGTTGACATGTGGCGCTTAAGACGGTATTATGTTATATGGTATTGTTTGCCCCACGAGAGCCCCGGAAACTCAAGTGTATGTCAAACATTCGTGAAATTGAATTGGAGGAAAAAAATCGTGCGTACAACATATATGGCCAAACCAGGCGAAGTAGAACGTAAATGGTACGTAGTAGATGCAACGGATGTTCCTATGGGACGTCTTTCAGCAGTTGTGGCATCTATCTTACGTGGTAAAAATAAACCAACATTCACACCTCATGTGGATACAGGTGATTTCGTAATCGTCATTAATGCAGAAAAAATCAAATTAACAGGTAACAAAGCAAGCGATAAAATTTATTACCGTCACTCAAACTTCCCAGGCGGATTGAAATCAGTCTCTGCGGGAGAACTACGTGCTAAAAATTCTCGTCGTTTGATCGAAACTTCTGTTAAAGGCATGCTTCCTAAAAACACTTTAGGACGTAAACAAGGAATGAAACTTCATGTTTATGCTGGCGCTGAACACCCACATGCTGCACAACAACCAGAAGTATTGGACATCACAAACTTAATCTAATAGGAGGGAATTTCATTGGCACAAGCTCAATATATCGGCACAGGCCGTCGTAAAAATGCAGTAGCCCGCGTACGTTTAGTACCAGGTACTGGTAAAATTACTGTTAACAAAAAAGATGTTGAAGAATACATCCCACACGCTGACTTGCGTGAAGTAATCAACCAACCATTCGGCGTTACAGAAACTAAAGGATCATATGATGTTTTTGTAAACGTAAATGGTGGTGGATATGCTGGACAATCAGGTGCAATCCGTCACGGTATCGCACGTGCATTGCTACAAGTAGATCCTGATTTCCGTCTAGCTCTTAAACGTGCTGGCTTACTTACTCGTGACGCACGTATGGTTGAACGTAAGAAACCAGGTCTT
>NZ_BCQE01000022.1 GCF_001544275.1 Enterococcus gallinarum NBRC 100675
TTAAATTGGGAATACTTTGAGAGATCATTTGCCGCAATGTGTCCGTGTCGTTGGTGAAATGACTCATCATATCACCGTCAGAGTGGGCATCAAAGTAACCAATCGGCAATTTTTGCATATGCTTGAACATCTGATCCCGGATTTTTTTCTGAGTGCCTTCACTGATTTTGACCATCATAAAGTTGTAGGTCAAACCAGCAATGATCCCAATTAAATAAATGATTGCCATCTGAATAATAGCTGCCAGCAGGCCACTGAAGTTAGGATTGCTTTTTCCTAGCAGCGGAGTAATATGGTCATCGATCACTACTTGCAAAAAGAGTGAACCGCGAACATTAGCAAAGGCACTTAACAAAATCATGATCAATACAATGATCAACTGCAGTTTGTAATCGCCAAACATGGTCGCCAACAGCCGCTTCAAAGTTCTCTGGGGATTTGCTGCTTGTCTATTCTTCACCTTCACCAAATCCTTTCTGCTGCGAGTCGTAGACTTCACGATAAATTTCGTTGTTAGCTAATAATTCTTCATGGGTTCCGATACCATTGATTTTACCATCATCCATCACAATGATTCGATCGGCATCTTCGATCGAATTGATTCTTTGGGAAATGATGATCGTGGTCGTTCCCGGGATCTCTTGTTTCAATCCTGCTCGAATACTACGATCCGTCTTTGTATCGACAGCACTAGTCGAATCATCTAGAATCAGAATTTTCGGTCTTTTCAGCAACGCTCGTGCAATCGTTAACCGCTGTTTCTGTCCACCGGAGACGTTATTTCCTCCTTGAGAGATCAATGTGTCATATTTATCAGGAAATTCTTGGATAAAAGGATCCGCTTGGGCAATTTTTGCCACCCTTTGGATCTCTTCATCAGTCGCTTCCGCGTTTCCCCAACGAAGATTCTCATTGATCGTCCCGCTAAAAAGGACATTGTTTTGCAAAACCATACTGACTTGATCCCTCAATGCTGCCAAATCATAGGCACGAACATCTTGTCCCCCAACGAGAACACGACCTTCAATCACATCGTACAAACGGGGAATCAATTGGACCAGCGTCGATTTTGCACTTCCAGTTCCGCCGATGATCCCAATCACCTCTCCGGATTCAATCCGTAAGTTGACATTTTCCAATGCCAATTTCGTTTGATCATTCGCGTAACTGAAACAAGCATTTTCAAAAACGATCGAGCCATCTTTTACTTCGGTCAATGGCGATTCCGGATTTTTCAAGTCGCTTTCTTCATCCAAAACTTCCACCACCCGCTGTGCTGAAGTGCGAGCAATCAGAATTTGAACAAAAGCCATTGACATCATCATCAAACTCATCAAGATCTGCATGGTATAGTTGAACATGCTGACCAATTCTCCCGTCGTCAAACTGCTGTGTTCAACAATCAATTGGGCACCGAACCAAGACAACAGCAACATGCAGCTATAGATCGAGAATTGCATCAAAGGCATATTGAATGAGACGATTCGTTGTGCTAGCGTAAAGTTGCGATAGACATCATTTGACACTTCATCGAAAAGTTTTTCTTGCTGCTCTTCTCTGACGTAGGACTTGACCACACGGATTCCTTGAAGATTTTCTTGGACTACGTTGTTCAAACGGTCATAGATACGAAATACTTTCAAGAAAAGCGGATGAGCAAAGCGAATCACTAAAGCAAGTCCGATCGCTAAGATTGGTAAGACAACCAGGTAAACCAGCATCAATTCTGGACTGATCGTGCTAACCATGATCAGTGAGAAAACCAGAATCAATGGACTGCGCACCAAAATTCGGATAATCATTTGGTAAGCATTTTGCACATTAGTCACATCGGTGGTCATTCTCGTGATCAAACTAGAGGAAGAAAAACGGTCGATATTGGAAAAAGAAAAATCCTGAATCTTGCTAAAAAGGTTGTGCCGAAGATTCCGAGCAAACCCGGCAGAAGCAATCGCAGCTGTTCGTCCTCCTAAAGTCCCGAGCACCAATGCCAATAATGAGCACAAAAAAAGCAGACCGCCATAGCGCAAAATAACGCCCGCGTGTCCTTTTTCAATTCCTTGATCGATCATCATTGCCATGATCAGTGGCATAATGACATCTAGTGCCACTTCGCCAGCAACATAGACCGGTGTCATCAGACTGGCTCTTTTATAAGCACCAACATTTGCTAGTAATTTTTTGATCATTTTTTTCGTCCCTTCTCTATGTAAGATACCGCTTATTGACTAGTTATTAATTCAACTGTACCTTATCGATACAAGGTTTTCAAGCATGCTTGCCTACAACTCTGTGATTTCTTGATGACAAAGAGCACCCCGCCATTTTCTCTAAACCAACTAAAAAAACAGAAAAACTATCTAAATGAAGGTTGCTCCTCCTGTTTCGATCTGTCATTATCGACAAACAGAGGACACACTCATTTAGATAGTTCACTCACTTATTGCTTGGGTTTTGTAGCTTGGGTTCTGTAGCTTTGTTACGGGCCCGATTGCCAAAGGACTCATTCGGCAGTGGCACTGTTGACTGTTTCTAGCGGATCCTTTGCATTTTCTGTCTCAGGACTGACCGGTAATGATTCGGTTTCACCTTGCAGATTTCCGCGGCTGATCCCAATGGTGATCGATACTTCCAATGGAATAAATTCACCATAACGACTCATCTCAACAACCGTTCCTTTAGGTTCTGCTGAATCCACATAGTAGACATCGTAATAAATAGAAGCCCCTTTCGATTTGTACTCATCAAAGAACATTTTTGGTAGGTCGCCTTCCGTTGCTTGGTGCCGGATGTCCTTCAAATACGGTTGTCCCAGTGAATAAACCACTTTCACTGTTGGCAATGTATCGCTGTCACTATATTCTTTGCCCGCCTCTTCCGACTGACTGATGAAATTGCCATAACCGATTTGATCAGAATAAACCGTCTTGACTTGAATTGGTATCTTCGATTCCAACCCCTCAGCTTGTTCGATGGTATACTGTGAGAAATCAGGAACAACTAATGCTTTCCCTTTAGAAACTTTGACAAGAAATTGATCCTTTTTTGCCAGTTTGCTGCCTTTGACTGGTTCTTGGGAAACCACGACGTCTAAAGCAACTGTATCAGAAAAAACAGCTTCTTCTTTGTACTTCAATTCATTTTTCTTAGCCCACTCTTGAGCTTCACCTTTGTTTTTTCCTGTAAAATCAGTGACTTCGATGTTCTTCTCGAAGACTTCTTTTCCTTTTGAATAATAGATGCTTAAGCGATCTTTGCGCTTATAAGCTTTGAGATCTTGCTCTTTATTTGCTGCTTCTTGTTTGATGAATACACCTGCTTCGACTTTGTCGTCATACTGTTCGATCAACGAGATATTTTCTGCCTTTTGTTTCTCGATCCATTCTTTTGCCGTTTCGGTAGTCAGTGACGAAAAGTCCGGCAGCTCGATCATTTCTTCTGGGTCAGGACCTAGGCTTGCTTTGACTATCAAAGTCTTGCCTTTTTTGATCTTCTGATCTGCAGCAACACTTTGACTAACGATTCGATTGGTCTCTACCTCAAAATCATACACTTGATCGACTTTGATCGCCACGCCTTCTTCCATGCCCCATGTTCGGGCTTCGGATAAATCTTTCTTAGCAAAATCAGGAACCTTCACATGAGTCAATTGATAATATACCACACTGCTGATGGCAATCAGCACAATGACAGCACCAGCGATCAGCGCGTATTTTTTACGCTGCCGCTTGCGATAAGTTGGATCAAATTCTGTCTCTTCTTTTCCAAACCGACTGACCGGTTGAGAAGAGCTAGTTTCCTTGCGCGTTCTTCGCTTCATTTCCTTCGGATCCGATGCTGCTGCAGCTTTACTCTCTCCTGCGCCCTGATCAGATGTCTGAGAATCTGGAATTGGTTCTGCTTCACGCTCTGTTTTTTCGTCAAACTCAGTTTCTTTAGGAGAGCTTTGTTTCTTGCCATCGTAATTACCAGGACTGAAATTTGATAAAAAATCACTCATCTTTATTCAACACACCTTTACGCAAATAGAGTACTTCGTCTGCTTGTTGGGCGATTTCATTCGCATGGGTCACAACAATCACACATTTGTTATGCATATGAGCCAAATCTTTAAAAATATCGATGATTTCCTGTTCCATTTCTTCATCTAAATTTCCCGTTGGTTCGTCTGCCAAAATAATATCAACATTCGTCGCCAGCGCACGAGCAATTGCCACCCGTTGCTGTTCCCCACCAGACAACTGATTGACTAAACGATCCGCTTTTTCTTTTGTGATCCCAATATAGTCCAATAAATTGTATGCGACTTCCCGCTGGTTCTCCGGCAATTGATTATCCGTGATCGACATTGGAACTAGTACATTTTCTACCGCAGACAGGTACGGAATCAAATTGTAACTTTGAAAGATGATACTGATATCGTCTCGGCGATATTTCTCATGTCCGATTTTTTGAATATCTTCTCCATTAAAGAAAACAGCGCCACTTTTAGGTGTATCCAACGCACTGATCAAAGAGAGAAATGTGGTTTTTCCTGACCCTGACTGTCCTAAAATGGCATAAAACTTGCCTTTTTCAAACGCTACCGATGTTTCTTTCAAAATATAGCGCCGTTGGTCGCCATCTTGGTAATAGTAATCTACTTCTTTTGTTTCCAACAAAGCCATTTTTTCTTCCTCCTACATCATGATTTTCTTTGGATTCAGCCGCAGAATATACAACAACGGCAAGATTGCAGACAATAAGACTGTACCTAATCCCAATAATAGATAGGTGATGACATACCCCATAGAAAAAGTGACTTTATAAGCACTTTGAACATCCGCATAGCTGAGAGTATTTGTCATCATTGTGCTTGAAATGGAATAGGTATCCGTTTGGGACAGATTCGTCATCCAGTCACTTTGCATCAATGTTTGAGAAACCGCACTTCCTAATAGATTTCCTGTCACCAATGAACAGATTAGCGCGACTAAGCTGACCAGCACCACTTCAATAACAATTTGCCCAATCACTTTCCCACGGCCTTCTCCTAGAGATAGATAGATCCCTAATTCCTGCTTGCGGTCTCGCAAAAACAATAGAACGACTAATGAAATGATAAAGACCGTAGCAATAGCAGCAACAATCACGATATAGCGGGAAATCGTTCCCAGACGATTCATTCCTCCGGCAATCTGATCGTATTGATCTGTGGAAGCTACCACATGATAGTAATCCGGTAATAATGGATTTGCTTCTTGTTTGAATGCTTCAACATCGTCGGTAGAGTTCAAAACATACATCGCTTGATAATACTCTTCCGGTTCGGCCTCCGTATCTTCGGCCATTAACGTATCTCCCCACAATTTTTCGTTTTGGAATTTACTAAAATCTTTCACCAACTGATTGGCAGCATAAATCGTATTGATCTGTTCAACAGCTTGCCAGATTTGATTGGATTTTTCTTCTTGCGAAGGATTACTATTGGCCGATTCCTTTTTGACTACACTAAAAATCCCTGCAACTTTGACAGGATAATCAGCTGTGACAACTTTTGTTTGGATTTCTTCACTTTCACTCTCCGCATCTTCATCATCTGAAGTAGCCGTACTATCATCACTGTCACCCATCGGATCTTGAGGGACTTCACTATACATGTCCCAAACAAATTGATCGCCAACCGACAAATTATTTTTTTCAGCGACTTCTTTACTGATCAAAATCGAGTTAGTGGTTTCTGACAAGTCTTTTTCACTAAACACTTCTCCATCGATCAGCTTGATGTTGCCTTCTTCCATATCTAATGGCTGTGGTCGATTGCCGCCCTTTAAATTAAAATAGTTGCCGCCCGCCATGCCAAAAGATTCATCTTCTGGTGTATAGGCTTTGAATTTCTTGGTCTCTAACCAACCCATCATGGTATAGTCGTAATATTTGACGTAATCTAATTCTCCCACTTTGTCATAGTCCGCCGTTTTTGGCGTTTTCGGACTATTTTCTTCAGAATAAACTTCCTCATCTGATTTTCCTGAATTGTCTTTCTCAAACTGCTCATAATCAAACTCGACTGTAGCAACGTTGCCCATTTTCTTTTTCGTTTCCCGTTCCACATTCATCGTAGACTGCTGCACAGCTACCGCACCTGCGATCACGTTACCTAAAATAAAGATGACTAAAAATAAAATAAACGACTTCCCTTTCCTGCGAGTAACACTTTTTAATGCACGCTGCCAAAAATTCATTGTCATTTCCTCCAGTGACATTATTTTTTAACTATTATTTCACATTTGCGCTTTAAGGACAATCTAATTTATTGAAAGTTTTTTAGGGATGGATAAAAATAAATAACTTTTTTGTAACTGCTACCATTACGAAAAGGAATAGATTCAGCTCTTAAATAACTATTTCTGATCGGAAAGAACTATCTTACAGTTTTGTAAGACAGCCCAAAGACAAAAGGTAGGGTACCAGAAGTGCTACAAGAAGGTCTTATTTCCACTAAAAAAAGACTACCAACTTGCATGTTGGCAGTCCTCTTTAAACTATTTGCCTTGGTTCTTTTGGCATGTTGGATAGGCAGTCGTTGTGAACGCAGCCTATTTTTCCTTCGTATCGATCAGGATCGTTACAGGACCGTCATTGATTAATGACACTTGCATGTCTGCGCCAAAGCGACCAGTAGCCACTTCGATACCTGCAGCGTGCAGACCCGCATTGAAAGCTTCGTACAATGGTGTAGCCACTTCAGGTCTGGCAGCTTGAATAAAGCTTGGACGGTTCCCTTTTTTGGTCTCGCCATACAATGTGAATTGCGAGATGCTCAAAATAGCACCTTCGATTGATTCAATCGATTGATTCATTTTTCCCGCTTCATCTTCAAACACCCGCAAATTTTTGATTTTTCGAACCAAATAATCCACATCTTCTTGGCTATCTTCATGAGTGATTCCCAAGAGAACTAAGAAACCTTTTTGGATTGCTCCTACCGTAGTTCCATCGATTGCAACACTGGCTTCACTCACACGTTGAATGACTGCTCGCATGTCTCGCTTCTCACCCCTTTGTTCTTCTGACACTATATACTTCTGGGATTTGTTTGATTTTGTCCACGATTGACTTAAGATGTGTTAGGTTCTGGATTGAGACCGTGATTCTAATCGTGGCCATCTTGTCTTTGTTGGTTTTCGCTTCCACACTGACCAATCGTTTAGTAACAGCGTTGACTGTTTGCAAGACATCATTCAACAATCCGGAACGATCATAACCATAGATTTCCAGATCTGCATCGTATTCTTTGCCGCTGTTAGAAGTATCTTCCCACTCGACATCGATTAGACGATTGACGATTTCTTTGCTTTGGACATTCGGACAGTCACTGCGATGGATCGAGATGCCGCGGCCCTTCGTGATATACCCGACAATGGCATCACCAGGAACTGGATTACAGCAACGAGAGATTCGGATCAGTAAGTTGTCCACGCCTTCGATCACGATCCCGCCTTCATGGCGGACTTTCATTTTCTCTGGTTCTTTCTTCGCTGGCTGATTGATCATGTCTTGTACTTGTTGTTTTTGTTTTTCGATCTGCTTCTCACGGCGTTCTTCTTCCGTCAAACGATTGGCCAGTGTAGTTGGACTCACTTCGCCAAAACCGACAGAAGCAAATAAATCATCTTCTGTTTGATAATTAAATCGTTCGCAGGCTTCTGCCATCTTGCTTTTCGTTAAAAATTCTTTTGGTACAAAGCCCATGTCTTGCAATGTTTTGACCACTGCTTCGTGCCCTTTGATGATGTTTTCGTCACGATCTTGGGCCTTGAAAAAACGTTTGATCTTGTTTTTAGCTTTGCTGGTAGCTACAAGCTTAATCCAGTCGCGGCTTGGTCCAAATGAATTTGGTGATGTCAAAATTTCAATGATATCGCCGTTTTTCAATTTGTAATCCAACTGGACCATCTTGCCATTCACTTTTGCACCAGTGGTTTTGTTCCCAATATCGGTATGAATACTGTAGGCAAAATCCAGCGGACTTGAACCTTGAGGCAATTCTGTGACATCGCCTTTCGGTGTGAATACATATACTTTGTCACTGAAAATGTCCCCTTTGACACCTTCCATAAATTCAGAAGCATCGTAGCTTTCATCTTGCAGTTCCAAAATTTCGCGGAACCAACCGACTTGCTGGGTCATTTTGTCTGCTTTGACTTTCTCGGTTCTACCCTCTTTATATGCCCAGTGAGCAGCAACCCCGAATTCAGCAATCTCATGCATCTCATGGGTACGTATCTGGATTTCTACCGGATTGCCTTTGGGACCGATCACTGTCGTATGTAGTGACTGATACATATTTGCTTTAGGCATCGCAATGTAATCTTTAAATCGGCCTGGCATTGGTTTCCATTTTGTGTGGATCGTTCCTAAAACAGCATAACAATCTTTGATTGAATCAACGATTACCCGAATAGCCAAAAGATCATAGATTTCATTGAATTGTTTCTTCTGGTCTTTCATTTTGCGGTAAATGGAGTAGATATGTTTCGGACGACCATAGATCTCAGCAAAAATATCTAATTCTTCAGTTGCAAGTCGAATCTGTTCAACGGTTTCCGACACATAAGCTTCTCGTTCTTCCCGCTTGGTTTGCATCAAGTGAACGATCCGATAATATTGTTGTGGATTCAAATAACGTAGTGAAATATCTTCTAGCTCCCACTTGATCCGGCTGATCCCTAAACGATGCGCCAATGGTGCATAAATCTCCATCGTTTCTTGGGCGATTCGCCGTTGTTTGTCTTCCCGCAGGTGTTTCAATGTACGCATATTATGTAAGCGGTCCGCTAATTTGACCATGATCACGCGCAAATCTTGAGCCATCGCGATCAGCATTTTGCGATGATTCTCTGCTAGTTGTTCTTCATGGGATTTGTATTTGATTTTCCCTAATTTTGTCACACCATCGACCAGCATCGCTACATCTGCACCAAAGACTTCTTTTAGATCTGCTAAGGTCACTTCCGTATCTTCTACCACATCATGTAAAAAACCAGTGGCGACTGTATGAGGATCCATTTGTAGTTCCGCTAAAATCCCTGCTACTTGAATAGGATGGATGATGTAAGGCTCGCCGGACTTGCGAAACTGATCTTTGTGGGCTTCTGTCGCATAATCTAAAGCTTTCTGTACAAATGCAACATGTTCTTCACTCATATAATGGGCCACGAGCTTGATCACACCAGGTCCGGATAATATCACTTCTTTTGCCATGAAACGCGCCTCCTTTTTTCCTATTTTCAAAAAGCAAGACAGAAGCCGCTTCTAAAGAATTCTGCTATCCCCAACTCTCTGAATAACAGAACTCTTGAAGCAATGCGCTTCTGCCTGGCCATCTTCTTTTATGATTAGTGTCATTATACAAATTTTTCTTGTTTTTTTCAATTCTCTCTATTCTGGTCAAGCGAGACAAAATACCGGTTTATTCGTTCAACAGTAACGCTGACTCTGTAAAGGGCACGCCGATTTTTGCCGCCCCTGCCTGTAAAAGATCTACAAGTGATTTCTGATCCGTAACAGATGCTGCCGTGTTGACTTGGATCGTCAGTTGCGGTCCTCCATCTAGAGCAAAAATCGAGACATCATGCAAAGCATCTGAAACAGTTAACTGCTGACCAAGAGTAATACTAGGCCAGTCCCATGCTTTCAAACGCTGTGCTACTTGGATCTTTGTCAATTCATTCATAAGTGAAGTATTGACAGCCCAGCGGATCTCACCACCAGACAAAGCCAGTGACCGGCTTGTCTCCATTAACTCCGCCAGATCGGCCGTCCGCTCTTTTTCCACCAACAAAGCCGCTGGTAGCCAGACTTCTAAAAAATCAGCGCCATCCATAAAGGAATGACCGATCTCAAAAGCTTTCTTAGCGATTGTTCCTTGTGCCAAGGGAAAATCAACTGCACAGCCGACTTGGATCTCGGAGCCATCAGTCAACTGCTTCGCTCTGCGCAAATCACTAGGCAACACGATGACTTCTTGGACACCAAGTGTTTTAAATTCAGTAATCGTATCTTTTAACAACCAATCCGTCAGTCCAGCTTGTAAAAATCGAAAACTAAGCATGTCTTTGAATTGCGTCACTTGATCACTTCCTTACTAATTCAGTTAGTACGCTGACAGCACTCAAAAAATAAAATGGTGCGGTTTCGGTTCGCAAAATACGTGGCCCTAACCCACAGATCACAGCACCTTGAGATTCAGCGCGAGTGATTTCAGCAGGTGTCAGCCCACCTTCGGGTCCGAAGATTGCTAAGATTTTGCTGCCGGGTGCTGCTTTGGTCAAAATATCGATCAGTTTGGCATTCTCGCCGCTTTTAGCAGATTCCTCATAAGCAACGATCACATAGTCATAGTTTGAAAGACTATCCCACAACTCTTTGTCCGAAGCAGCCAGTTGGATGATCGGTGTTCGTTGCCGCTGCGCTTGTTCAGCAGCCTCTTGGGCAATTTTTTGCAGCCGCTGCTGTTTCTTTTGGAGTTTCTTATGATCCCACTTAACTACCGAGGATTGGGCGGGGAAACCGATAAATTTAGCGGCTCCCAATTCTGTTCCTTTTTGGACGATCAATTCCAATTTATCTCCTTTAGGATACCCGCTGGCGATCGTAACATGAATCGGTAATTCTTTGTCTTGCTGTTCCTTTTCTACTTCAATCAAATGAACCGCTTGTTCATTGATCTGCTGGATTTTCGCGAGGATCGCTACTTGGTCTTGAAAGACCAAATAGACACAGTCATCCGGAACCATCCGCATCACACGTACCATGTGATGGAACGGTTCTCCCTCTACTACATAAACAGGCTTCGCCTCATAATCCTCATTCAAAAAATATCGCTGCATATGACATTCCCTACTCTGGTTTTTTTAGTGCGATCGCATACCAATCTTTTTGATTCAAGATTTGGTCAACAACAAATCCTTGCTCTGTCATGGCATCGATCACAAGTTGTTTTTTCGCTTCGATGATTCCAGAAACAATCAATGTTCCGGTAGGCTTCAGCACCCGCCAAGCATCTGGGATCATCAGTAAGATGATATCGGCTAAAATATTCGCTACAATAATATCTGCTTCGATTTCAATACCTGTTAAAAGGTCATTGGCAGCAACATTCACTGCTTCGGCAACTGGGTTTAGTGCCATATTTTCTTTTGCCGCCCGAACAGCCACCTCGTCAAGGTCATAGGCATATACTTGATTGGCCCCTAAGTGGCGGCTGGCAATACTTAAAACCCCTGATCCGGTTCCAACATCCAAGACCGTTTCCTCGCCTCGTAAATACATTTCTAACGCCTGTAACGTCAAGCGCGTCGTCGGATGGGTACCAGTTCCGAAAGCCATTCCTGGATCTAGCGTAATGATTTTTTCGGCAGGGTCCGTCGTTTCATATTGTTCCCAGCTGGGAACAATCGTTAAATAGCGAGTGATCCGTACTGGATGATAATATTTCTTCCAAGCAGTCGCCCACTCTTCCTCTACTACTTCACTGGAGGTAATCTCATTTTTGCCAATTGCTAACCCATATTCCGGTAAACGAGCGATCGCCGCCTCAATAAATGGCAAAATTTCAGGTAAAAAGATGGTCTCGGGGAAATAAGCCGTTACCTGAGCGCCTTCATCCAGCGTTGTATAGGTTTCTTTGTCTAACACTTCACCATAGGCATCGCTTTTAAAATTTTCAATGTCAAGAACATCTTCGATTGCTACACCACTGGCCCCTTGTTCCATCAAAATATTGGCGACCGCTTCAACTGCTTCACTTGCAGTAGCTACTTTCACTTCATTCCATTTCATCTATCTGCTCCTTAATAACTTGGATAAGGAATATACGATTCCCCATCGCTTTCTTGATAGGTGTTCATACGGTCTAACAACTGATCTTGATCAAAAGCTAGTTCGAAGACCGCTTCTTCACTCTCATCGTTTAGAAAATCTAGTAAATCACTTTCTCCCTCCGTCAGAATCTCTTTGATGTAATCAACCAAAGCATCCAGCAACGCTTTTTGGATTCCTTTTTTGCCTGCGTAGGGAATAACTGCCAAAAAGTCCTCTTCTACAAAGGAAGACTTTTGGGGATCAAACAATAAAATACCGTCTTCAAATTCGATGATCTCTTCTTCAGAGGCTACTCCTTGGGCATCGTCTACCTGCAAATGATTCGGGTTCTCTGCAAATAAGCGTAAAACAAGTTCGATGGTATGGTTTCTTGCATCCCAATCAAGGGCAACATCGTACTCAGGGATTTTTTTTGTTAATTGTCTGTCCAAATAAGTCAACATTGTTTCTTTAGCCATTATACGTTCCTTCTTTCCTATTGCCAGCCGTGATCTGGCTGGACAGCAGATTTTCTGCTGTTGGTAATATATGGGTTACCTGCTACGACAAACCGTAGTGGCTTATGGGTCCACTCCCCTTTATTCGGGATACCGATTCTGGGAACAGCGAGTATTTCTTTCGGTGTTCGCCGTTTCTCGTTGACAAGATGCAGTGGACTTGTAAAAATTGAATGGCCATAATAATCAGGCGTAATTCCCAAAGCTTTCACGAGCTTTCCAGGTCCGTTCGAGAGATCAGGACCGGATTTACTGCGATTTATCTCCATTTGTGCGATTCCTTCGACGGGCTCCACGCCGCGGATCATGATCCCTTGGGGAATACCTTCAGGCTGTGTGATAAAATTCAAAATCAAATGAGTATGCATCGTATATAAATAAATCGTTCCCGGCTTTTCATACATTGCTCGAACTCGTGGCGTGTTACGCATCCCGAAACTATGAGCAGCCAGATCTTCTGGTCCTAAATAAGCTTCACAGTCGACGATATAACCGCCTAATTTCCCACTGGGCGTCTCATGTTCCAGATACATTCCTAATAATTGCCGGGCAATCGCTGTTGTTGATTGTTGTGCAAATAATTGTTCAATTTCATTCATTTTCTTCACCTTCTTTATTTTACACAATTCTCAAGGAACTTACTATTGATTACGACCATCTTATCAATTGTTTGACCTTTCTATCGCCACTGACTAGTTTCAATAGCAAAATACCCACTTCCTTATGGGAATATACGTTCTTATGATATACTAAAGAAAAAAGAAAGGAGCTTATTATGCAGCAACCACTTGCGTACCGCATGCGTCCCCGCAACCTTGATGAAGTCGTAGGTCAACAGCATTTAGTTGGACCCGGAAAGATCATTCGCCGGATGGTTGAGGCCAAGATGCTCTCTTCCATGATCCTGTATGGTCCACCAGGGACCGGAAAAACAAGTATCGCTAGTGCAATCGCCGGTTCGACACGTTACGCTTTCCGCATGCTGAATGCTGCGACTGATACGAAAAAAGACCTTCAAATCGTCGCCGAAGAAGCCAAAATGAGCGGCACAGTCATTTTACTTTTGGATGAAGTCCATCGTCTGGATAAAACAAAGCAAGATTTCTTACTGCCTCATTTAGAAAGCGGAAAAATCATTATGATCGGGGCCACAACTGAAAATCCTTATATCACTATCAACCCAGCAATCCGTAGTCGTACACAGATTTTTGAAGTAAAACCATTGCAAGAATCAGATATTTTAGCCGCCATTGATGCGGCTTTAGCTGATAAAGAACGTGGCTTGGGTACAGAATCGATCCAGTTGACAGAAGAAGCTCGTCTCCATCTTTCACGAGCGACCAATGGGGATCTCCGCAGTGCACTCAATGGATTAGAACTCGCTGCTCGCTCCACGCCGCCAAGTTCTGATGGGAAAATCCATTTGACTTTGCCAATTATTGAAGAATGTGTTCAGCGCAAAGCATTGACCCATGACAAAGATGGCGATGCCCATTATGATGTCATCTCTGCTTTTCAAAAATCGATCCGCGGCAGCGATGTTGATGCGGCACTCCATTATTTGGGTCGTCTGGTAGAAGCAGGAGACTTGGCAATCATCTGCCGGCGTTTGATGGTGATCGGTTATGAAGATATAGGGTTGGCCAATCCAGCGGCAGCTGCTCGAACAGTCAATGCTGTCTTAGCAGCGGAACGATTAGGCTTACCTGAGGCGAGGATCCCTTTAGCAGATACTGTGGTCGACCTTTGTCTATCCCCTAAGTCCAACTCGGCTTATATGGCACTAGACGCTGCCATCGCAGATATTCGTGCAGGCAATGCCGGGGATGTCCCTGATCATCTAAGAGACAGTCATTACAAAGGAGCTGAAGCCTTGAATCGAGGCGTCGGTTATCAATACCCACACAACTTTGATGATGCGTGGGTCGATCAGCAATACTTACCCGATAAAATCAAGCAAGCTCACTATTATCAGCCAAAGGCTACCGGAAAATACGAGCAAGCTCTAGGTCAAAGATATCAACAATTGCAGCAACGAAAAAAACAGTCCTAACCCTCAGCAGCCGCTTCATGGAAGCGAGAAATGTTTTTGTCACCGTTTTCAATCTTCTTTATTGCTACTTTTGTTGTCCTATGCTACTATGAAGGTGGGAATTCTGTGATGTACGAGTTGTCCCATCTGTGTGTTGACCGAACATTTTTATTGATATATTGGGATCCGTCTTGTGTCAAAGCTGGTAACATGCCTTTTCATTTGGTAGTTCGATGCTTAGACCGTGGAACCCACCTGCTAGAATTTGCGGGATCAATACTACGGGAAAAAGAACGGCATCTACGGATATTACCCATTCTTTATTGAATGTGCCATCTGTTTTAGACAGGTGGCTTTTTTGTGCTTTTTGCTATTCCTTTAGCACTTCGCTATACTAAAACTATCTTATAAGAGAAGGACGGATTTCACGGATGATTTTTCTATTATTTTTGATTGCTGCTGTTTTGTTGTTTGGCGTCTGCTACTTACTGTTAACAAAACATGCCATTTTCTTTTCCCTTATTCCTGAAAATACTAAAAATCAAACTTTTTTGACCATTTATGGCTATCTTCATGGTATTTTAGGTATTCTTGCGATCATCGTTGCTTTTTTAGACAAAAAGTTGATTGCCCTCGTTTATTTAGCAGTATTAATGATTACTTCTGCCTCATTCAGTTTGCTGTTTGCCCGTAAGATGAAAAAAACAGATAATTAGGTTTTTCTTTTTAGTCAAAAAGTTTTACAATAAAGATGAAGTTATCTGAGAGGAGTGTTTCATATGTTACAACAATATCAACGAATCATGGTTGCAGTCGATGGCTCGAGTGAGTCAGAATTAGCTTTTAAAAAAGCGGTCAATGTGGCCCAACGGAACAATTCTGAATTGGTACTAGCCCATGTAATCGATACCCGTGCCTTTCAAACTGTTTCTTCCTTTGATGGCATGTTGGCTGAGCAAGCGACTGAAATGGCTAAGCAAACATTGAAAGATTATGAAGACTATGCCCGTAAGAACCAAGTAACTGCAGTAAAGACTGTCATCGAATACGGATCGCCAAAACCAATCATTGCGAAACAATTACCAGAAGATAATCAAATCGATTTAATCATGATCGGCGCTACTGGTCTCAATGCCGTCGAACGAATTTTTATTGGTTCAGTCTCTGAGTATGTAATCCGTCATGCCTCTTGTGACGTATTGGTCGTACGGACAGACCTTGACAATCACTTGCCAACAACCAACGAAAAAGAGGAAGCATAATCTCTGAATAAACCAACATATACTCAAATCAAAAACAAAAACACTCTGACAAAAAGATTCTTGTCAGAGTGTTTTTTTCTATTTTTCACGATTTGTTAGTTTTAGCCATTAAAAAAACTGCGCCAGCCGTCTCAGCTCAAAATGACCCAGCTGTCTTTCTTGAAGCGGACAGCTTCTGGTTCCTTCTGATCAATAACTCTGACGTTTGGCACAGTCTCTTGCAACAAGCCTGTGGAGCAAGCTTGCCAGCAAAAAATGAAAGCAAAGTAATAGGTTATTTATTATCTAATCATGTTTCGGAATACTTGTAAAGTCTTTTTTCTGAATTTTCTGATTAAATCTATTTCTTTTTCAATACGCCATCGACGGCAACTAGACTCAGTGAATCAACTGCCAAAATTTTCTTTGATAGTAGTTGTGCCATAGCACGCTAACAATCAACAGAACCAGCAAGACTGGTCCATTCAAGAGCCAAAATGGAATCATCGTTGCTGCAAAACCGTAACCGACGAGTAACAGAATACTAAGAAAAAGTGCCACCATCATGCCGATGATCATTCCCACACTTCCGGCACCCCGGGTAAACAATTGACTGACATTGGTCCAATCAAGCAAAAGCAAGCGATAATCACGGGCAAAATATTTTAAGCATAGCAAGTAACAACCAAGTAACGTACCTAGGAAAAAAGTCGTTGCCAATAGGATCGGCATCTTAAAGAGCAAAATCGCCAATAAGGCGATCCCGCCAGTCAAAACCATTTGAAGCATTAGGCCAAATCGGAATTTTGCTTGTAAATATTTTTTCATAGACAACGGCAATGAACGGACAAACAGAAAGTTTTGCTGATCCAATGAAATCAAGGTACTGATAAAAGAGGTTGGATTGACCATCATCACAGCTAATGCGATACCTGCCAAAAAGAACACTCCGCAAAAACGAGCGTCCATTTGTCCTAAATCAAACGTACCGCTCAAAGCAAATGTCACAATAAAAATGATCGGTGTCATCAGTGAAGTGGACAATACTTGCATAATCAAGTTGGGATCACGAACCAGCTGGGAATTATAACTGAATAACATCTGCGACAATCCTTGCCCGGACTTCTGCTTCCGTCGCACGCTTCCATGGTCTGGCACAGCCATCGCCACCTGATCATAAAACTTCGGTAAAATAAAGAACCGAATCGCTCCTAGCAGCAACAAACAAACCACTAGAACAAGAGCGAAGCTCCCGATTCCTGCAGCTGCAAAGGGACTGTGCATGATATAGAAAAATGGCAGTAAAAAGGCAATGGCCCCGCGATCCATGATCTGTGTATCGTAGGAACTGGTTTGATTCATCATCAAGATCCCTACCACTACTACGATCATAGAAATTCCCAACAACAAGCTGGTCATCATTTTTTTATGTTCACGAAACAATTTTGTTCGAGCCAATCCAAAAACGATCAAACTACAAATACTAAAAACAATCACGAGAAATAATAAAAAGAGCACAATCGCTAACAAAAGCGTGAGCAGAATAAAGACCTGTGAACGCATTCCCGTTAAAAGAAATAGGACAAATAATGGAAAAACAAATGGTGCCACTGTTAAAAAGACAACAAGAATCTTGGCGGTGAAAATTTCTGCTTGCCGGAAAGGCAATGGCAAATATGCAGGCAAGTCTTGACTCTCAAAGAAGACATTAAAAATGGACGAGATTCCTTGAGAAAATCCTAGAACGCCAAAAAGAGCAACATAATAAGTGAAAAAACCTGGCAAACGGCTGAAATCCAGTGCGATCATTGTTAGGCCGTAAATCACTAAAAAAACGAAACCTGATAATACATATTGCTGGATCAAATAACGAGTCAATTGTGTCCCGCTTTTTCCTTTTTTACGGGCTTTGTCTGTGACTTGCGGATTGGCGTACCGAAGATTGACGCTGGTCAACGTCAATAACTGTCGCTTGTTCATCTGAACTCGCCTCCATTTTCTGTCAACGATGGCTCTTCCGCGCCTCTACCTGTCATTTTTAAATAGATCGCTTCCAAAGAAAGATCTGGATTTTGTGCAAGCAATTCATCGACAGAACCGTTATAAAGCAATTCACCTTTTTTCAAAATAGCTAACTGATCACAAAGCTGTTGGGCAGTATCCAAGACATGCGTCGAGAAAATAACCGTTTTGCCTTTCGCAGCATGTGCTTTCATCATTTCTTTTAGATCAAACGCTGCCTGCGGGTCCAATCCCTGCAAAGGCTCATCTAAGATCCAAATATCCGGATCTGGCAGTAATGCTCCAATTAGAATGGTTTTTTGCCGCATACCATGGGAAAAACTGGCTAGCGTTTCTTCTGCATGCGTCGTCATATCAAATAGCTGGCCCAGTTCATTTAAGCGTACCTTTTTTTGGGTTTCCGGTACTTCATAAGCAGCTGCGATCAAATCCCAATATTCTCCGGCGGTCAACTGCAAAAACATGTCCGGTGAATCCGGGACATAAGCAATCTGTTTTTTTATTTCTTCTCGGTATTGGGCTAATGCTTTGCCATCAAAAACGATTTCGCCACTCGTCGGCTGTAAAATACTAACTAGACTCTTGATGGTCGTTGATTTCCCCGCACCATTATGTCCTAAAAAGCCAAAGATCTCACCTTGCTGAATCGTCAAAGAAAGGTCCTTCAATGCTTTTTTTGTTCCATACGTTTTACTTACATGTTTCAATTCAATCATTTACTATCCCCCTTAGAAATAAGACTTAACGTAATTTTACGTGAATAAACAGAAAATTTAAAATGTTTATTTACATTTTAAATGAAAAAAGTTGACAGGAATCAGCAAAACAAAGATAATTATAGCAATTTAGGGGAGTAGCACATGGGTTTTTCCATGATCATAGATCAACAGCAAGCGGGAATCCGCTGGTCTATGATGTTTCTTGCAAGACCTAAGTGGCAAAGGGCCTCTTGGGTCTTTTTGCAGTTCAATTTGGAGGGAAAATCTATGAGTAAAATGAAAAAATTAACCGCGGGAGGCCTTTTGGTCGCCATGGGTGTGGTCTATGGAGATATCGGGACCAGCCCACTCTATGTGATGAAAGCAATCGTTGAAGACAACGGCGGGTTGAAAACACTCTCCCCGGACTTTGTATTGGGAAGTGTCTCACTCGTTTTTTGGACTCTGACTCTGCTTACCACGATTAAGTACGTCTTAATCGCTTTGAACGCGGATAATCACGGTGAGGGCGGAATTTTTTCCTTATACACACTTGTTCGTAAGCAAAGCCGCTACTTGATCATTCCGGCAATCATTGGTGGCGCTGCGTTATTGGCAGATGGTGTACTAACTCCTGCCGTCACTGTCACGACAGCCATTGAAGGGTTGCGGGGCATTCCGATGTTTTATGATCATTTTGGGAATGATCAATCCATTATTGTTTGGATTACATTAGCGATCCTTTTCGTTCTTTTTAGCCTGCAACGCTTTGGGACAGAATTCGTTGGTAAAGCATTTGGACCGATCATGCTTGGTTGGTTTACCTTTTTGGGGATCGTTGGTTTGATCAACTTTTCCGGTGATCTGTCTGTCATTCGTGCGTTGGATCCCCGTTATGCCATCGGGCTGCTGTTTAGCCCTTATAACACCTCAGGTTTGTTCATTCTCGGGAATATCTTTCTGGCAACCACTGGGGCTGAAGCACTATATTCCGATTTAGGACATGTGGGCAAAAAGAATATTTATGCCAGCTGGCCTTACATCAAAATCTGTTTGATGCTTAATTACTTTGGTCAAGCTGCTTGGTTATTAAAGGTTTATCAAGATCCTGCCTATCAACAGATTGAAAACCTAAACCCTTTTTTCCAGGCTTTGCCTCAAGGTTGGACAGTTTTTGGCGTCGGCTTTTCTGCGTTGGCTGCAATCATTGCCTCCCAAGCTTTACTTTCCGGGTCTTTCACGTTAGTTTCGGAAGCAATTAAGTTGCGTTTGTTACCGCGGATGCAGATCATGTATCCTGGTTCTTCCATCGGACAAATGTATATCCCCGCGCTTAACCTGATGCTGTGGATCGCTTGTTCTGGCGTCGTTCTCTTATTCCGGACATCCACGCGAATGGAGGCCGCTTATGGTTTAGCGATTACAGTAACCATGCTGATGACCACAGTCTTGTTGTATTTCTTTTTGCGTCAATTCAAAAAAGCGCGATTTATCGCTCCTTTTATTACCTTATTTTTTGCAGCTATCGAAGGCATCTTCTTCATCTCGAGTGCCGCAAAATTTTTCCACGGTGGGTTCGTCGCGGTTTTGATGGCCGCTTTGATTATCGCCATCATGCTCATTTGGGAATGGGGCAACCACATTCAAGAACAAGCTGCCGAAGAAGTTGACTTGACCGAATACATTCCCCAACTACAGGAATTGCGGAATGATGAGACATTGCCATTTTCTCAGACCAATGTCGTCTTTTTAGTTCCAAAACTGCAAGGAAATACGATTGGCCGTCAGTTTATTTATTCGATCCTTGATAAACGGCCGAAACGCGCCAAAGTTTATTGGTTTGTGAATGTGGAAGTTACAGATGAACCTTATACAAAACAGTACGAAGTCTCGATGTCTGAAACAGATTTCATCGTAAAATTGAAACTCTACTTAGGTTTTCGGGTTTCTCAAGAAGTCAATGTCTACATCCGACAAATCATTCAGGAATTGATGAAGGATGGTCGCTTACCAAAACAGCCGCAAAAATACTCACTGACCCCGGGACGTCAAGTTGGCGACTTCCAGTTTGTTCTGATTGAAGAAGAGTTGTCGAATGTCACTTCATTGACCCGATGGGAGCGACAAGTAATGTTAGCCAAACTCTTTATCAAACGGCATACTATTTCACCGGAACGTTGGTTTGGACTCACTTACAGTGATGTGGTCCATGAGACCGTTCCATTAGTGATCGGGCAACCGAAGGCAAGTAATCTTTCTGAAATTGTTCCAGTCAAGAAAAAACTGACTGACTAATTGCAAAGTAAGGACACTTGCGGTACACTATTGGCAAATAAGCAAAAGGAGGAAACACCATGATGCGCATGACTAAAATAACATGTAACGTCAACTATCAGCGTTACCATATCGCATTTAGCCATGCAATTGGTTTTACAAAAACCGTTTTAGGGACGAGTCTGTCTAAAACAGTTGAATATTCGTAAAATCAATGGCCATCTCAAGGTGCTTATCTCGAATAACATCAGATAAAAATAACACAGGCCATGGATTTCCATGGCCTTTTTGAGTGGTCTCAAGGAGTGAGATCATGCTAATTCAAGCAAATAAAATCAGTAAAAATTTTGGCGGTATCCCGCTATTTGAACACTTAACTTTCCAAATTGATCCCGGTGAAAAGATTGGTTTAATCGGCATCAATGGCTCTGGTAAGACAACCTTCCTAGATTTGTTACTCGGAACCGAGAAAAATGATACTGGAACGATCAGCCGACGTAAAGGTCTTTCTATTGGTCATTTGGCACAAGAATTTTCGCCCTCTTCAGAAACGGTGCTGACGTATTTACAAACGTCCTCTCCCCGACTACAAGAGATAAGTCGCAATATGCGACGTTGTGAACAACAGATGAGCGACCCTGCCGCTGACTTATCGAAGTTATTGGACCGCTATGGTCAATTACAGCAACGATTTGAAGAACACGGTGGCTATCTGTTAGAAGACCGGATTCTTGCTAGTTTAAGAGGATTGGGAATAGCGCAGTTGCAAGAAACTTCTTTGCAGGCGTTAAGTGGTGGGGAGCGAGTCAAAGTAGAACTAGCAAGATTGCTGTTGACAGAGCATGACTTGCTTTTACTGGATGAGCCCACGAATCATCTTGATTTAGCTAGTCTGCATTGGCTGGAAAACTATCTTATCCATACGAAAAAAGCTTATATCGTCATTTCTCATGACCGCGCTTTTCTGGACAAAGTGACGACTAGGATCTGTGAGATCGAAGATGGTCAATTGATTTCTTATCCGGGAAACTATAGCCAATATCGGTCATTGAAACAAGCCCGGATTGCAGAACTGACAAAGAACTATGAGCTGCAGCAAAAAGAATGCCAACGGCTTAAAAATATGATTCGTCGTTATCGTCAATGGGGGAATGAAGGGGACAATGAGGACTTTTTCCGTAAAGCCAAAGAAATTGAAAAGCGCTTAGCGAAGATCACTCTCGTCAAGCCACCGCTGCCTCCTAAAAAAAGGATACACACAGTCAATCAAAGTGATCGAACAGGCAAGGAAGTCTTTATCGCCCGAAATATCGGTAAAATTATGGCTGATCGGCTACTCTTTGAAGACAGTAGTTTCTCGATTTACCGTGGTGAGCGCTTAGCGATCATTGGTGAAAATGGCACCGGTAAGTCGACCCTGATTCAGCTTATGTTAGGTACTTTGGCGCTTGACGCGGGAACGATCAAATCCGGCAGTAATCTGCAGATCGGGTATCTGCCTCAAAAGCTCTCATTTTCTAATCCCGCTATGCGGGTCCTGTCCTTTGCCTATCAGTTCATAGGCAACGAACAATCTGCACGACAACAGCTGGCACAAATCGGTTTTTATCAGGATGATGTCTCAAAACGCATTCAGGATCTTTCTGGCGGTGAGAAGATTCGCCTTTATCTGCTGAAACTTTTTCATAAAAAAATCAACGTCCTGCTATTAGATGAGCCTACCAATCATTTGGATATCTATGCTCGTGAAGAAATTGAAGAATTGATTCAGCGCTTTGGTGGTACGTTAATTGCTGTGAGCCATGACCGCTATTTTCTAAAACAAACTTTCCAAGACATGCTGCTGATCCGCGACCAGCAGGTCATGCGGCAGCCCATCGATTGGCAGGCTCTTTAAGAAGATTACGTTCGTTTTTTTCACCATAAGGAATCGCATATCAGAAAAATCAAATAAAAATAGCCGCAGGATAAGAGAACTGGCACACCTCGGGACATGGTGACGAGGTGTTGCTCGTACACTGGAACACTCTCAGTCCCTGCGGCTATTTCATTTGTTTAAAAGACACGAATTAAAAGAGTGTCAACTGCTGGTCTTCAAAACGATGGATATAGGCAAAGACTTCTTCTGGTCGATAAAGGATTTGATGGGTTTGGCAGAATGCACAAAAAATAGCCATTAGCTTTTGCTGATTCGGACTGTCGCAAACATACCGATCGCCAAAAGCTTGCTGATACTTTTCCTTCATACCAGGAAAATCACGGTCTAGTTGCTGATAAAAGTATGCGCGATTTCCTTCCCGCATCGTCACCCCAAATCCAAAACAGATGATGCCTTTCACTCCCGCTTGGCGACAGTAGTCCAAAATCCCCAATAGATTCTCCTCGCTGTCATTGATAAAAGGAAGAATGGGTGATAACCAAACAACAGTAGGAATACCTGCTGCTTGAAACGTCTTAAGCGCCAAAAAACGATGATAAGTGGTAGCGACTTGTCGTTCTAATTTTTTACATAGTGCTTCATCATAAGTCGTCAGAGTCATTTGAACAACTGCTTTCGTTTGCTGATTGATTTCTATCAGCAAATCCAAATCTTCCAACACACGCGTTGATTTGGTCAAAAGCGCAACACCAAAACCGTTCTTTTTGATTACTTCCAGTGCTTGCCTCGTTTGTCTCAAACGCTGTTCTGCATGAACGTAAGGATCTGACATAGCACCGGTAACGATCATGCAAGGCTGTCGGCGCTTCTTTAATTGCTGGTCCAAAATCGTTATTGCTGCTTCTTTGATCTCGATATCCTCAAACCGATGTGCCATCTGATAGCAGCTGCTGCGACTATCACAATAAATACAGTCATGTGTACACCCTCGATAGAGGTTCATTGTATTGTTTGGTGAAAGAATCGTTTTATAGCGTCGAGTGTGCATTTAACCCCTCCTACAGAACTTATGTTCCCATTCATTTTCTCATAACTTGACTAAAAGTGCAAAAAAAGACTTGATCTTTTTCAAGATCAAGTCCGTTGATTAATGAATATTCCCAATCAGCTTACGAATCGGTTTTCTTGCCATGTAAAGAATAATCCCTACGACTACTGCAACACCACCGACAATGCCATAATAAGCCCCTTCTGTTTGCGGTGTATAGAAACGAGCAATCTGAGCATTGATCGCTTGCGAAGAAGCATCTGCTAATAGCCAAATAGCAAGAGTTTGCGCTTCGAAGGCTTTTGGTGCTAATTTGGTCGTTACAGACAATCCAACTGGTGACAGACACATTTCGCCAGCAATCATGATAAAGAAACTAAAGACTAGCCACAATGGGCTTACCCGTTGATCAACTCCGAACAGCATACTTGGGAACATCAACAAGACAAAAGACAAACCTGCTAAAATCAAACCAATTGCAAATTTCACTTCTGTTCTAGGTTGCTTATTGCCAAGTTTCGTCCACAACCAAACAAATACCGGTGTCAACAGCACGACAAACAATGGATTTAGTGTTTGATACAGACTCGCCGGAATCGTGATCCCAAACAACGTATCTTGTGTCCGGTCGGCCGCAAAAAGTGCCAATATTGATGACCCTTGTTCTTCTAGGGACCAAAAAACGATCGCAGATAAGAACAAAGGAATATACGCTAAAACTTTTTTCTTTTCATCCGGTGTCACATCACGAGAACGCAACATTTTAGTAAAGTAGTAGATCGGCAAAAATATTCCTAAGATACTGATGCAATTGATAAAGAAATCAACGGTCAGATAGCCCATCGCAGCTGCACCACCGAAAACCACTGCTACAAGCACTAGTACGATGATAACGTTACGGAAAAAGATTTTTTTCTCTTGCGCAGATAATGGATTAGTTGGTGTCGTTGCAACATCTTTCAACGTTGTCTTCCCTTGAACATAATATTGCACTAAACCAATGAACATTCCGATAGCTGCTATTGAAAAACCTAAATGGTAATTGACATTTTGTCCTAAAATACCCACAATGATCGGTGCTAAAAGTCCACCAATATTGATCCCCATATAAAAGATTGAAAATCCTGCATCTCGGCGCACATCTTCTTTCGAATATAAGTGGCCGACCATCCCTGATACATTGGACTTCAACAAACCTGTCCCAATAACGATCAGCATCATAGAAACAAATAGTGCAGCAATACCAAGAGGCATTGCCAGAACAATATGTCCAAACATAATAAGAATCCCGCCATAAAAAACGGATTTGTTCGATCCTAATAAGCGGTCAGAGATCCATCCGCCAACGATACTAGACATATAAACGAGTGAACCGTAGATTGACATGATCGCTACAGCTGTTGATTTAGGCAGGCCTAAGCCACCATTCGTCACAGCATCATACATAAAGTAAACTAAGATGGCCCGCATGCCATAGTAGCTGAATCGTTCCCACATCTCAGTGAAAAATAGTGTCGACAACCCTCGCGGCTGTCCTAGGAAAGTCTTTTCTTTTTCCATAATTACTGGCTCCTTATAAAAAACAAATTTAGAAATTTTTCTGAAAATTCACAAATGCCAGTTTATTCCCGTTTGGCTTCCTTTACAAGGTTATTTTGCTTAGATTATGTTTTGTAAAATGGCGATATGCTGAGTCGAAAATGAGAGTTTTTTACTAGATACTAGGAAATCACTGATCTAACAACCTCAAAAATTGTACGTTAATTAAATAACGTTTTTTATCGATTAAAATTATTTTTACCGTTTTTTTACTCTAGATTCAAGAATTTGTTAATAAAAATAACCTGATTCATCACATCAATGTTTATTCATACACTTATATACTGAATCAGACGATTTTTTATTCAATGTTCTTTGTTATTTAGCAGGACACAGCCTCTCTCAACATCTGGCAGAACATTTCCGTCGACTGGGCACAAAGAGCAGCAATTGTGAGCTTTCCTCTTTTAGTCTAGGCTTGCTTGCTGTCTCAGTCAAATCAAGTGCATTGGGCGCCTATGCATCGGCGGTATTCCCTAATGAAAAAATCTTTAGTTTCATAACAGAGCTCAACAAATCTCGATTTTTTTGCTCCCTTCTCAACCGATGTCTAACATTTCATCTCAATGATTCACACCATGATCGGTACCGAAGTCCTATTTATCTTTACTGAACACAATTCATCAAATCAGAGCCTATCTTGTTGAACTTGTTCTTAAGAGTGATAACAACGGCGAGCAGTAGCTAATCACTGTCCCCGATGATTAGCTGCAAACTTAGATTCGAACGAAGTAGTTGCAGAGGAACCCACAATAAAGCTCAGTTTAACAGGGGCCAGCCTCCTGAGTACCATTCGCCACTAAGCGGGAAGCTTTTTTCAAGGTGTTACTTTTTTTTGCACCTCTACTTAATGTTACAAAGTAGTTGACAATTCATCTACTAAGTAATATTATGTAGTAGTACTAAGTAATACTAGGTATAGAGACAAATGGTTTTTGAGAGGATGAGCGATGTGAAAGGAATGACTGAATTACTAAAAGGTGTGCTAGAAGGTGTCGTGCTTCAAGTCATCCATAACAGCAAAGAGACTTATGGCTATGAAATCACGAATACACTGATCGAATTAGGGTTTCAGGATATCGTCGAAGGCACCGTCTATACAGTCTTACTCCGTTTAGAAAAAAAAGAATTGGTGACTGTTGAAAAAAGGAAATCTGACCTTGGACCGGCAAGGAAGTTTTATCGTTTGAACGCAAATGGAGAAATTTACCTCCAAGATTTCTGGAATAAATGGGCGTTTCTTGTAGATCAGCTAGATAAAATCAAGCACGAGACACTTTTCAATCAGGAATGAGGGATAACTATGAAAGCCATCACTGTGGATCATCTTACAAAAACCTATGGTGATCTTGACGTATTAAAAGGAATTACTCTTGAAATCAAAAAAGGCGAAATCTTTACTTTACTTGGAGAAAACGGTGCTGGAAAGTCAACACTGATCAATATTCTAACTACACTCGCTAAACCTACATCCGGCAATGCAACAATTTTAGGGTTAGACCTGCAAAATGACTCCGATCAAGTGCGGGATGTCATCAGCTTGAATAGTCAATCGATCACATTAGATGATGAATTTACCGGTTTTGAAAATTTGAAACTGATTGGCGCGCTGTTGGACATCCCTCATCTGCGCAGGAAAATAGATACCTTATCAGAACGACTTCATTTAGTAGATTTTCTCTATAAAAAAGTCGCTACCTATTCTGGAGGAATGAAGCGACGACTAGATATTGCAGTCTCTCTGCTCCCTGACAAAGAAATTTTGTTTCTTGATGAGCCAACTACTGGTGTGGATCCAAAAAACAGATTAGAGATTTGGCAACTAATCCTTCAACTTAAAGCAGAAGGAAAGACGATCTTTCTGACAACTCAATACCTTGATGAAGCAGACCGTTTAGCTGATCGAATCGCTTTTATCAACGATGGGAAGATTTCATTGATTGGCACACCACAAGAATTGAAAAAGCAAGCAAGAGATCTGCACAAAGTCATCGTTCTGAAAAAAGCGATCGATCAAGCGACTTCTCTTCTAAACGAATCTGCGATTCACTATACGGTTGAAAATGATACCATTATTCTTGCTAGAAATGATTTAAAAGAGTCGATGATGAAACTCTTGCAAAATGATATTGACATTCTAACAACTGCTCCGATTGAACTTAGCTTGGAAGAAATATTCTTGGATGCTACTGGAAAGGAGGACTAAAAGATGAAGACAATCAAGCAACTTTTCACATTAACGAACCGCATCGTTAGACAAAATTTAACAAGTGTCGATACGATCATTACAAGTATCGTTATGCCTATTTTCATCTTACTTTTTTTCGTTTATGTCATTGGTGGCAATATTTTAGTCGGGGGCACTGCAGGAGAGCCTTCAGATTATCTTAGCTACGTTATGCCAGGATTTTTGCTGATGTCTATGGCAATGGGATCGGCTTACACTGCTTTGAGGATCAACAATGATAAAACAAAAGGATTCCTGACGCGATTGTTATCTATGCCCATGAAACGTTGGGTGATTCTAGGATCGCATATTGTCGCTTCAACAATTTTTATGCTTATTTCTGTACTTTCTGTGCTGCTGATCGGACTAGTATTGGGTTATCGACCACAAGCAACGATTGGTGACTTCCTGCTTTTCATCCTTTTGATCGTACTTTTTGCCGTTAGTCTCACTGTGCTAGCTATCCCCTTTTCATTAACAGCAAAAGATTATGCTGGAGCAGGAGCCTTTTCGTATATTTTGATTTTTCTGCTTTTTATCAGTCCAGCCTTTGTGCCGGTCGTTGGAATGGCAAAACCTGTACGTCTATTTGCTGAGAACCAGCCGATGACGCCCATTATCGAAACGACAAAGAATTTGCTTGCTGGTACATTCTCTTTTGGTTCCCAAAGCAGCCTTTTGACCCTTTTGTGGCTAGCCCTATTACTAAGTTTTTTCTCTTTCCTGTCAATGAAACGCTACAAACAACTATTTATTAATTAGGAGGCCCACCATGAACTTTTATGACAAAATAACAGGTAACGACATGAATAAGCAACAAAAAGAATTTCAACTTCGTATTGATAAGTTACCCGCTAGCTACCAAGATGCGTGGCGCGAACTCAATCAAAAAATCTGGAACTACAGTGATTTTTCTGGAAGAAATCTGTACCCTATCTTGGAAGGGATCGTCGGTCTTTTTGAAGAAAGTGCCGCAGAAAAACTGCCAATCAATAGCGTGATCGGTGAAAATATGACTACCTTCATCTCAGAAATCGCTGAAGCAGCTGGTGCCAAAAATGAGCGAGACAAATTGCGAGAACACTTGAATCAAGTGACAAAAAAACTAAAGTGAGGGATGAAGATGGGAATAAAAGAAGCATTAGAAGGTAAAAAAGAATGGCGTGCTCTGCAAAAACGGGCAAATCAGTTGCCGAATGATTATCGAATCGTCTACAAAGAAATCCAAAAGTACTTTATGAAAGTTGATCCAATAAATCTTGCCAGCGATTTCCAACCACTCGTTGATCTGTTGGATTTGTTTGAAGACAGTGCGCAACAAGAAAAAAGTGTTCTTCAAGTAACTGGCGAAGACGTGGCCGCCTTTGCGGACGGATTGCTGGTAAACCAAGCAACCTCTGACAACGAAATGGAACCAAAGTCAAAAAAGCTATGAGAAAATGGCTAGATAAGTTTTGAGTTCCACCGTTTGATTCGCTGAAAATATAAGAAAGAACACACTAGCTCTAGCTGAATTTGCAGCTTTCACCTATTTTTTATTCGTATCCACGGAGATCAAATGTTTTAAAAAAAAGTGTTAAGCCGAGGCTTAACACTTTTTTGTCTGATAATAAAGCTTGTCTGTTCCAATTGATCTCTGACAATTAACCGCGCAAACGTTCCACATCGCGAGCAATCATTAATTCTTCATCTGTTGGAATCAACAAGACTTTGACTTTAGAATCTTCTGTAGAAATGACTAACTCTTCACCGCGTTTGGCATTTTGTTCTTCATCAAGTTCACAACCAAACCAAGTCATTCCTTTGATGACTTCACTGCGGACATGGGCATCGTTCTCACCGATACCAGCAGTAAAGACGATTGCATCAACACCGTTCATTGTTGTTACATAGCCGCCGATATATTTACGAATGCGGTCAGTAAAGACATCATACGCAACTTTTACTTCTTCTTTGTCATAATTAGCTTCAAGATCCCGCATATCGCTAGAAATCCCGGAAAGTCCTAACAAACCAGATTTTTTGTTCAAAACATCGATCATTTCATCGATCGATAGGTCTAATTTTTCCATTAAATAAGGCAATACAGCTGGGTCGATATCACCAGAACGAGTACCCATCGTCACTCCTGCAAGTGGTGTGAAGCCCATTGATGTATCAACAGATTTTCCACCATCAACTGCAGTGATCGATGCGCCATTTCCTAAATGACAAGTAATGATTTTCAAATCTTCAATCGGTTTGCCTAACATTTCAGCCGCACGTTCTGACACGTAACGGTGACTTGTACCATGGAAACCATATTTACGTACTTTATAGTCGTTGTAGTAAGCCAATGGCAGACTGTACAAGTAGTTGTGTTTTGGCATGGTTGCATGGAAAGAAGTATCGAAAACAGCAACACTAATAATATCTGGTAAGATCTTCTTGAAAGCAGTGATCCCCATCAAGTTGGCTGGGTTATGCAATGGTGCAAACTCTGCCAATGCTTCAATGCGTTCCATCACTTCATCTGTGATCACAACAGAATCCGGGAAGTCTTCTCCTCCATGAACGACACGGTGACCAACACCAGTGATTTCATCATATGAACCTAAGATGTTCAATTCGATCAATTGATCCAAAAGCATTTTTACTGCGACTTCATGATCATTGATGTCGATGATTTGTTCGAATTTTTGATCTTCCCCATACTTGATGGTAAAAATCGAATCTTTTAATCCGATACGTTCAACGATCCCTTTAGCGACCACCGTTTCTTCTGGCATTTGATATAACTGCCATTTTAGACTTGAACTTCCAGCATTGATTGCAATTGTTTTAGACATAATTTTCTCCTTATCCGATTTATATTACAAATTTGATGCTTTCCAAGCTTCAAATTGTTCGAAAAATTTCTTGATGTTCTTTGGTTCCTTGAGAGATGCGAGTTTAGCAAGTAATACTGGTGCTTGCTTGCTCGTTGCACCATGATTTTGAATCAGCACAATACTTTTTCTTGATCGCTCATTTTTGAAAAGCTCGTCTGGCAATTGAATGATTCCTTGCAGATAGACTTTTTCATTGAGCCATTTCTTCAAATAATCGCTTTGTTCAGTTTCCATGAAATTAGCCGGAGCTAAGAATAGTCCATAGCCATCTTCTTTCACATAGTTCATTGCTTGCTCCATCAATAAATGGTGGGCAAAGCTATGTCCTTCGGGAGCTGAAGTAAGAAACGATGCTGCTTTTTCATCTTGTGGATAATAGCCGACTGGCAAATCACTGACAGCAATGTCCATTGGGTCGATTAACAATTCTTGCAACCCGTCTTGATGAAACAAATGCAGCGGGGCTTGAGTCCATTCGCTTGTAGCTGCAGCAACACTCAGTAATGTTTCATCAATGTCAACACCTGTTGCTTGCACATCTCTTTGCGCTAACTGCAAATTGAGCAAGAGCGTTAAGACAAGATTCCCCATTCCAACCGAAAGGTCCAGAATCTTGGTTTGTTGCTTCGCTGGTGTCAATTGCTCGATCAAATACACAAACAAAAAACCGATACTATCTGGTGTCAGCTGATGATTAGGCTGCAGATGTTCGGTTTGTCCGCCCTTTAACAGAAGTAGTTGAGCAAGTTTACGCCGTTCTTCTGCTGTTAAGGGTATCTGCTCTAATTTTTTATAAATCGCTTCCAACCGTTGAGCATCCGCTTCACTAGGTACTCCGTCGATCACCCGTACGCGATACTGATCAATAAAATTCTCGATCGTCTCGATATATGCATCCAAATAAGGTGTTTCTAGTGCGTTTTGGAGCACTTGAATCGCTTCTAGCGATAAATGAAAAGACTCTTCCATTTTTTCTGGGGACATCTTGCACCTCTTTTCAAAACTATAACAACATACATACCTGTTTAATTTTAGCTGATTCAGCCAAAATAATCAATCGCTATCTTTCAGAATAATTTGTGAAGAGACAAACATACTTTCCAACTCTTTTATACAGAAAAAAGACACAGTATGTCTGTGCCTTTTTCTGTATTATAGTTACTCAAGATCTGTTGCTATTTTTCTAAATCACCTGACAAAATTTCGGTAAAACGGAAGGTGCGCTGATTGACGACACATTGAATCAACAACAGCTCTTCTTTTTGTTCATAAATGACCCTTCCTACATTGTAGTTGACACTGCCCTGCTCGGCATATGTTAACCGCTGATAATCCGCCAAAAAAAGTTCTTTCATGATTCGTGCCTCATACATGTGAAGAGTCTTAATATAGAAATCAGTAGTTGTCCGAGTGTTTTCTAAAACCGTTAGCAACATAAGGCTCAGCAAATGAATCAGCATCATTGCTGAAAAAAAGATACCGCCCTTATGCAGGAATCTGCCATTGACCAATTCTCACCTCTCCATTCTCGAAAGTCACTGTAAACTGGATCGAGGATGCCTTTTTTTCAAAGTAAATCAATGATACTTCCGTCAATAACGGATGGTAGCCATTATTGTCTCTTTTACGGACTTTCCCATTGATTCGATCGATCGTGACTACATTTTCTTTGCTGCTTTTTAAAAAAAGTGTATACGGACTCACTGAAACATACGTACACGTTTGAAGCTCCCTTTCTAACTGAATCAAAAATATCTGCCATTCTTGGTCTTTGCGAGCAAAAAGCTGTTGATTAACTTGAGGCATCTGGCGAATGATTCCGTTGATCAACAACACACTGAGTCCTAAGATTATTAAAGACAGCAAACATTCCAACAAAGTAAAACCCTTACTCTTCATAGTTGATCTCCATGATGAGAGGGCCTCTTACAATCCGTCCATAGCTTCGGTCACGCTTGAAACCGAAAGACAACTGATACGTCTCTGTACGTTGTGTCGAATAAACGACTTCCTGTTCAAATGCTTGACATTGGACTTCTTCATACAATACCCGAATAGCAGCCACCTTGGCCTGTAACTGTGCACTTTGCTGCAAAATATGGGTCTGGACAGTCACAAAAAGGAAGACACTCGTCGTCAGCAAGCCAAATCCAATGATACTCTCCAGCATGATATATCCTTTATTCGATGATCTTATCATATCGTCCACTTCCAAAAAGAAATTTGTAGATAATGCTCTTTTGTTGGTCGAGCCATTCAAACCGTAATGTTTCCATCCGTGTATAATTGCCGGATTGACTGGTGAATGTAAGCACAGGAAAAACACGTACTGCCAGCTGCGAGGGAACTTCAAGGGGCTCCATTTTGATTTCACCTGTGATCGTCGAATGAAAATAAATCGTAGGAACTGGTGAATCAGAATAAGCGACTTTCGTTTCGCGAGCATCAATGATCGCTGTTTGTTGTGCTACTGCCAATCCTTTTTCCAAACGAGCACAAAACCCCCACACTTCAAAATATGCTTGGTAACGGTCGATAGCTACTAGCGGAAGAAAGACGAAAATCGAAACGACTAATAGGACAATCAAACTCTCCACCATTGTAAATCCCCGCCAAGTAAAAAAACTGCTATTCGTTTCGATGGGCAAGATAAATCGCATACTGCTCCTCCGTTACATAATTTCCAGCTAGTAATTCTTGTCGAGTCGGTGTTCGATTCTCATTAAGCTGGAACAACTCAATCTGGGTTTCTACGACTTTGACGATTGCCGCATTTCCTTTCTCATCTATCACTGTACGTTGTGCAGATAAGTTTGGTACAAACAATAAAATCAAAATACTGATCACTAACAGTACAATCAGCATCTCCACCAATGTGAACCCTTGATGCTTCAATTTTCTCATTCGATCACTCCTTGAATATTGCCGTAAATCGGCAAAAACATTGCAGCATAAACTCCCACGATCAGAAGGGCCACTAATAAAAAAATGACTGGTTGAATCCACTGGATTTTCTTCTCGATTTGTTGGAAAAGCCGATCTGTCAAAAGCTGACTATAAACAAACAATTCTTCTCCTAATTTCCCTCGCATTTCACCCTGGAACACAATCAATGAAAACTCTGGCGTCAAAAATGCATAGTCCTTTAATTTGTCCGGCAACAATCCGCCACTTGCTAGGCACAGCTCTAATTGAACAGCTAGTTCTTGTACTAATGTTGCTGTACTTGTTTGTTGCATGCACGTAATGATCTGACGAATTTCCAAGCCTTGCTGAAATAATTTCCCCCACTCTAATGCAAAATAACTAGTTTGATAGCAGCGATACAAGTCTCCCCAAAAAGGCAATCGACTCAAAAAAGTGGCTCGCTTCAATGCTGTCTGCTTGGCATAGATTCCTCTTACAACAAGAACGAAACCTCCCAATCCGCCTACAATGACCGCACCGATCCATGGTGCTGCCGTAATAAAGAGAATGCCCCAATGATTCGCATCGATCATGCCGGAGGCCAGAAGTTGAGGCAATAGAAACCGGCGCATGGCAAAGAGAGCGGTAAAGACAAATACCAGCAATAGAAGGGGATACGCCAACACTTTTTGTAATGCCTGATTTTGTTTTTCTAAAAGGATCTGGTAAGCGACCATTCGCTGCAACGTATCCACCAGATTGCCATGGGTCTCTGCCAAGTCCAACTGATTTTGTTCGGCTTCAGATAAATGCAGCAAAGAAAAGGCCTGTCTGAGTCGTTGACCTTGTTTCAGTCGCTGATCAATATCTTTTACTGTATTCGGATCAAATTGGCCACTGCGAAGTAGAACAAGCAAACTCTCCTGTAATGAGAAACCACTCTCTAATAAAACCGTAAATGTGGCTAATAAGACGTGGGTCTGTTTGCGGGAAAGCCGTTTACTTTTCCTTGTTAAAAATCTCACGGGTGATCTGCTCCTTTTCTCTGATCCTTGTTAGTGCTTGATCCCAAGTCATTGAGGATTTGTGGGGTTCATAAAAGGTATAGGCCATCAATGCGTGAGGGACTCCGTGAAGATCTGGCAGTAAGCGCTGATAAATGATTCCTTGGAGGCATTGGTCGATCACAGCTGCTTCCTCTGCCAGCTCTTGCAATCGCGCAATTGTTTCCGTTAATCCCCGTGCATGGATCGTCGCAAAAACCCGATGCCCTGTCAGTGCCGCACGGATCGCAGCCTTGGCCGTCTCTTTGTTGCGGATCTCACCAATCAGCAATAGCTCAGGTCGATGCCGCAACGACAAACGAATCAGCTCATCATAATCCTGGCCGATCATTGGATTGGTCTGCAACTGTAAAAAACGAGGCTCAACGATCTCAACCGGGTCTTCGATCGTGATCACCTGACCTGCTGCAGCTGAAGCTAAGCGATACATCAGTGTTGATTTCCCCGATCCAGTAGGACCAGAAAAGAGATAGAGCCCTCGATAGCGGCATGCATCTGCGATTATTTCATATTGTTCATTCATAAAGAATCGATGGAACTTACCTAAAGAGTGCAAAAAACGCAGAACTAAACTTTCTTGACCTTGGAAATCCCCAACAGTCGAAACCCGGATACGCTGCTCTCCATCTGCCAAAGGATAGCTGATAGCCCCTAATTGCGCTCTTCGTTTTTCCCCTACTTCCATACCGCCCAAAAATTTGAATCGAGTGATCAATTGTTGCGCGTCTTCTGCAGTAACTTTGCGATACATTTGCCGATAGTAACTTTTGCTGAAAATCAGAGTCATCCCTTCGACTGTTGGCAGTATGGATAGATCTTGCATTTTATGCACCTTCGCATACTCCACCAACTCATCTGAAAATGCACAAATGTCCATTGTCACCCTCCTAAAAAGAGATACGCAGCTTTTACTTTTCTATACAAAAAAACTGTAGAACAAAGACATTTTCTGCCTTGTACTACAGTCTGAACGCTAGGATTCGCTTATTTAATTTTTGGTCGTATCTTCTGGTGCCACAAATTGGGCTTCTACCCGGTAGATTCTTTGACCGCGGCTGGAAAACTTCTCTTCATACTCGGTCATGATATTTCCTTCATAGTCACTTTGATGAAGATCCAACCATACTTGTTTTAAAATCATACCATACTGTGAAAAGCTGGCGAGTGAATATTCAAATAAGCCTTGATTGTCCGTTTTGAAATGAATTTCACCATTCGGACGTAAAATTTGTTCATCGACTGCCAAAAAAGCTTTCGATGTTAGTCGGCGTTTCTCATGCTTCTTTTTTGGCCAAGGATCTGAAAAATTCAAATAGATTTGATCGACTTCATGATCCGCAAAATAATTCGTCAATGCGGAACCGTCAACGTGCAGCAGCTGCACATTAGGGATGTCTTGTTCGATCAGTTTATCCAGTGCAATGGAAACCACACTGATTTGCATTTCGATGCCAATATAATTAATTTCCGGATGTGCTTTAGCCATTTCGGTAATGAAACGGCCTTTTCCCATACCGATCTCAATATGCAATGGATGATCATTGCCAAATCGTTCCTTCCAACGGCCTTTCCACGCTGTCGGTTCAGCTACTACAAATTCGGGATGCGCTTGGACTAATTCTTCTGCTCCCGCACGTTTTCTTACTCTCATGTTGTTTCCTTTCCGAAAAAACAAGATGGAACTTGTTGCTTCGCTCCATCTTCTCATTCACTATAAATTCTTTTTAATTGCAGAATCTCTGCATTCATTGCTTTATAATCCCCGCGTTGGTAGTACTTCTTTACTTCCTGAAGCATACTTAATAAAGCATACCAATAAATTTTCTCAATCACTTCACTGCTGCCATGAATCCCGTAACGCACTAGCCAATGTGGCCAGCTGGATAATGGAACATAATGCCCTAAGATCGTACCGATATCCATTGCAGGATCCGCAAACATGATCGAATCCCAATCAACCAAATACAGATAGTTTTGGCAAACAAGCCAATTACGGTAATTGACATCCCCATGAACGACGGAGGCCTTTTGTTCCTGAAATTCTGGAATGTTCTCTCTTAAATAACGATAAACAATAGCAATAAAGCGATTTTGAACAACCGCTTTAGGTAAATTTTCTTCATATTCAACTAACATTTTTTCTGGCGTCATCACTTGACCACCGATTTTGCTTAGCATCTTCGCTAATGTTTTGGAATGGTGCAAATGATACAATACATCGATCACATCATTTCTTTGACCGATCTCTTCGGGGTCCAATACACGACCATCTAGCCACTCTTGAGCAGACAACGTATCGCCATTGCCGGTACGTTTGGTCCACACAAGTTTAGGAGTAATCCCCTCTTTGGAGAGTGCCGCAAGCATCGGGGTCGTATTTCGTTTGATAAAGACTTTATCATTGTCCTTCAAGCCAATGTAGGCTTTGCCGGTGTCGCCTTTGATTGGTCTCAGGCGCCAATCTTGATCCAAGCGAATATCCATCCTAGCTTCTCTCCTTATTTCACAGTATCTCTTATTCTAGCTTCCTAAAGAGTCAACGTCAAGCGCATATGCGTTCGGTTTTTTCGAGTAACGTCCAGCCATCTTTATTGACTTTGCATTTTTTTCAAGCGGGCAGGTACATAGAAAACCAAAAAGAGTCCTGTAAATAACAAAAAGCCCAACAGCACTAGCACTCCTTGCCAAAGAATTGTCACTCGGAACAAGCCGACTACACCAAAAATGAAAGCAGCACCGCCTAATAATCTAAGCAATAGCCATTTAATGGCTGTCTGTTTTTGTCCCTCCTCGATTGGATATAAATGAGTCAAAATCATGTACTGAAACTCATTATACATCGGCAGTAGCTGAAAACCGATCAAATAAAGAAACATACATCCTAACACTAGACTAAGCCACCATTCTTGAACAAAGAAAAGCACTAATACACCAATCAGTGTCAAACGGAAAAAAAGCCCGCTATATTGTTCCCCTCGCAAAAAGCGGCGAGCATATAGATAGCGATAAGTCTGTTCCTGTCCAAAAGGAATCCTATTCAACAGACCATCTAAATACTTGCGGCGTTTGGCTGCTGCTGTGATTTGAGGTACATCTGTGAACAAGTTGATAAACCGATAAATGCGATGAAGTCTCGTTTCTTCCATGTGGATCATGCGATCCCAATCTAATAGAAGGCCTGTCGGACGACACTGAAGGTTGAACCAAGCAGCTTGTAGAACAGCTAAGAGCAATCCAACCCAAGGCGCAACATACAGACTAGCTAAAAGGCTGCTCAATGCAGCAATCACCCACAGAACACGCTGATTGTTAAGCTGTTCTTGTCCTTGATAAAGAGACAAACGCTGTAGCCAGAGATCCGTAACTTTTAACAACCAAATCGTCCCTAAATAAAAGAAAAAGCTCGCAAACGTTTGTTCAGTAACTACTACGACTAAAGGCATCGTCGCACCAACGACTAAAAAGGAGACCCCAAAAGGCAGCCACATCGAATAACGCAGTGCTTGAGCAAGATAGTCCGCCATCTGCTTTTCTTTAGCTAAAAGAAAAATCAAATCTGCTGGTTTCACCAATGTTGCCAACTTGCCGACTGACAAAAGTGCCAACCAGATCAATAGCAATACGATTCCCCCCTGAGGGAACGGCCGAGGGAGCGTTTTTAACAAATTCGAATAATATAGACCCAATCCACCCATTAGAAATGTGCTGAGGATCGCAAAATGATCATTGAAAACATAACGCAAATAGCGACTCATCTGTTTCTGGTGTCGTTGCAAGCGTTGTGAGAAGAACCCCTTCATAGCTGACTCTCCTTTGTCAATGCTAAGTACAATTCATCGAGGGACGCTCCTTCAGCCCCAAATTGGCTTTGTAATTGCGACAGCGTTCCTTGGGCTCGAATCTCGCCATTGTGAAGCAGGATAAACTTGTCACAATATTTCTCAGCTGTAGCCAAGATATGGGTCGACATTAAAATTGATGCCCCGGTTTGTTTCATCTCATTCATCAATTCAAGCAATGCATTGATCGCCAATGGATCTAAGCCCAAAAAAGGCTCATCAATGATGTACAAACTTGGTTCAATTAGAAAAGCACACAAAACCATGACTTTTTGTTTCATTCCCTTAGAAAAATTTGCTGGAAACCAGTCCAACTTATTTTCCAAGCGAAATGTTTTTAATAACCGCTCCGCCCGTTGCAGTGCGACATCTTTAGGGATGTCATAAGCCATTGCCGTTACTTCGATATGCTCTTTTAAAGTCAATTCTTCATAAAGCGAAGGCGTTTCAGGAATGTAGCCGATCTGCTTGCGATACGCTTGCGGATCTTCTTTCAACGATAGTCCGTTGATAGTGATTTTTCCAGTGTGAGGTTGTAGCAGACCAATGATTTCTTTAATCGTGGTACTTTTACCAGCACCATTCAAACCGATCAACCCCACAAGTTCACCATCCGCGATCGAAAAATCAATATTTTTTAGAACAGGTAGCTGTGTATAACCGCCTGTTACATTTTCTACTTGTAATGTCATTTTCGTTCCTCCAATATCGACTATTATACCATGAAGCAGCGGTCAAAGAGCAGTCATCTACTTCTTGAAATCTGCTATTTTCCGTTATTAGTTATTTGAACAACATACTCGTGTCCAGCTACTTGCAACGGTTCTTTTGGCAACTCACTGCTACCAAAACGCTCGACCCACTTGTCTGCTTCGGACGCATCAAAAATGACGGCTTGAATTGCTCCGGCAGCTAAACGGGTCGTAAAGGCTTGGACAGCGGCTGGATCTTCATAGGAAACAAATGTAACTGTTATTTCGTGATCAGGCGCAACGTTTTGTTTCACCCAATCCGTCGCTGCTTTTTCAAATTCGGATTGGGTTGGTTGTTGCTCAGTTTCAGAAACGACAGCCACTGTATAAACAACTTCTTTTGGTCTTGTCATGGAATAGATCAGTGAACCTCCTACTAGAATGACTGCTAGTCCTGCAATCAGCCACTCCTTATACGCATAGGCAAGATAGCTGATTTTTTCTCGTTTGGTCTTTTTTTTCTGTAACGTTTCTTTAATGATTGGTTTCATCGTATCCGTCCTTTTCTATTTCTGCTTTTAAGTCTATTGGTGCAAGCGGACAAATGCAAGCGTTTCTCTCCACAAACATCCGTACTTTACATGGAAAAGAAGCGATGGCCTGCTTTTGAAGGAATTCAAGAACAAAAACTGTCGAAATCAGCAGAATATGGTAAAGTAGGACTAGAAGAACAAGGAGGTTTATGAAATGGAAAATTGTATTTTTTGTAAGATCAACAATCGTGACATTCCTAGTTACAAAGTATATGAGGATGATCAAGTCTATGCCTTTTTGGATATTTCCCAAGTAACACCTGGACATACATTAGTTATTCCGAAAGTCCACGTAACGGATATTTTTGAGTATGATGAAGCCCTTGCTGCAGAGGTCTTTGCTCGCGTTCCTAAAATCGCTCGGGCAATCGAAAAAGCCTTTCCTGAGATCAATGGACTCAACATAATCAATAACAATAAAGAATTGGCTTATCAATCTGTTTTTCATTCCCATATTCATTTGATTCCTCGTTACGATGAGAAAGATGATTTCTCGATGCATTTCGGTAATCATGCAGAGGATTACTCACAAGAACAGCTAACAGAGATCGCTGAAAAAATCGGAAAGCTGGTGGACTAAATGATCGGTAACTTTATCAAAGGTTTGTTATTCGGCTCTCTAGCCGGCGGATTAGGCGGGCTGCTATTTGCACCAAAAAGCGGCAAAGAAACCCGCGAACAAATGATTCGTTATGTCGATGAGACCACGGAAGCGACTCTTGAGTTTAATGAAAGTGTCAAAAACTTAAAAGATGCTGTCACATTGACGCGTAAAACGGTTGACGAAACGATTCCTGTTGTCAAAGAATCTTTCACAAAAGATTTTGAATCATTCAAATTCCAAGCACAGCCAAGAATCGAGCGGATAAAGACCCACGTGGATCGTTTGAACCAACATGTCACGACGATTCAAGCCAAATCAGTTCCCCAAGAAGAAAATAATTAGCAAATATTGGAGAATCTATGAATTTTGTTTGAAACATCATTTGTTTTCTTCCCAATTAAAAAAAGAGTGTGGTATAGTATTAGCTGTGATTCTTTGAAATATTTAGAAAATAGGAGTGCTTAAACGAATGAAGAAAAAATTGATTTTAGCAGCAGTCAGTGCACTAAGCGTTTTGACATTAGCTGCTTGTTCCGGAAGTTCAAGTAATGAGATTGCAACCATGAAAGGCGGTAAAATCACGGTTGAAGATTTTTACGAACAAGCAAAAACAGATCAGAATAACCAAAGTCTTATCCGCCAATTGATCGTCTTAAAAGTCTTCGATCAAAAATATGGGGATGATGTTACAGAGAAAATGATCGACAAACAATACGATCAAACTGCGAAACAATATGGCGACAGCGATAAATTTGAGTCTGCATTGGAAGCTTCTGGGCTTACTAAAAAAAGCTATCGTGAACAAATCAGACAACAATTAGCATTACAAGAAGGTCTAAAAGCGAACATGGATATCGGTGATGATGAGCTGAAAGCAGCTTGGGATTCTTTCCATCCAGAAGTTGAAGCACAATTGATCAAATTGACTAGTGAAGATGATGCGAAAGATGTATTGAAAGAAGCTCAAAAAGATGGTGCTGACTTTAGTAAATTAGCAAAAGAAAAATCAACAGACACAGCGACTGCAGAAGATGGTGGTACAGTCAAATTCGACTCAACCTCAACAACTGTGCCAGCTGAAGTACAAACAGCTGCCTTTGCATTAAAAGATGGTGAAATTTCAGAGGTCATTTCTGCTACGGATGCTTCTACTTATACAACAAGCTACTACATTGTCAAAATGGTCAAAAACCAAGACAAAGGCAACGACATGGACAAATACAAAGATCAAATCACAGAAATCGCACAAAACACGCTATTGAACGATTCTACATTCGTGGCAAAAACGATTGGTAAAGAATTGAAAGCTGCCAATGTGAAAATGAAAGATGAAGATCTAGCTGATATTCTTTCTGACTATGTTTCTGCAGCAGAAACAAAAGATTCAACTGATTCTTCTGCTACAGATGCATCAGATAACAAAGAGAATGCAACTGATTCCACAAAAGAATCAACTGAAACAACAAGTTCATCTGCTACAGATTCCTCTGAAAAATAACAGCAAAAAAAGATTGGCAAAAGCCAATCTTTTTTTATTTATACATCTTTCGGCACATAAAAACTACGATTATCCATCCCAAAAATCCGCTCAGTGTATTCTCCTGGTTCCGTTAAGCGAATAGATGACAACATCATTTGCATAGAAGCATCGATGTTATCGATTTGATGCAGGATCTCCGCCTCCATAATTCTTGGGCGAACTGGTGAGCCATATTCCAACAATCCATGATGAGCCAAAACCATGTGCCGCAGCACAACGATATCTTCTTGTTTATCATCAAATTTAAGAGCAATACACGCTTGGGTAATTTCTTCATCTACTAGCACTAAATGTCCAACCAGATTTCCAGCTAATGTATACTCTGTCGTCATTGGACCCGTCAATTCAATCACTTTTCCTAAATCATGCAGGATAATTCCTGCATACAAAAGCGGTGCATTGATTTCCGGATACTCTTTGACCAAAGATTTTCCGATTCGCAACATTGTCGTTGTATGGTAAGCCAATCCACTAGCAAAGGCATGGTGATTCCGTTTAGCTGCTGGAAAATCGAAAAATTCTTTCTTGTATTTATTCAGCAAAAAACGAACGATACGATTCCAATGAGGATTGGTGATTTCAAACAATGTCTGATTGATTTCCTCTTCCATGTCTTCTTTTTTCAGAGGGGCTCTTTCCATGTACTGGCTCGGGTCATGAGGTTCTTCTGGTTTTGCCAGACGCAGATGCAAAATCTTGACTTGGGGATTTCCTTGATAAACTTCTCGCTTTCCATCTAATAAAACGACCTTACCAGCCTCGAAGCGATTGATTTCTTCCTCAGAAGCATCCCAAAACTTTCCGTCGATTGTTCCAGAAGTATCTTGAAAAGTAAACGCGATAAACTTTTTGCCATTTTTTGCGATACGAACATCCGCATTTTTAATCAGCAAAAACAGTTGAAACGTCTCATCTACGGTCAATTCTCGAATTTTTTTCATGTTAACATTTGGCGCATAGCCAAATTTCTCACATCCTTTGACTAAGTTCTTGTACGGATTGCTGGTATTTATGATAATAGCTTACCATTTCTTGGTCAGAAGACAAACAAATTACTTGGTAATATTGGCCAAACTCAGCGAATAATTCCGCTAACCGTTCTTTTCGTGCACTATCATAATGCAACCAGCCATCATCGATAATGATGGGACTAAGAGGATGATTTTGTTGCAACGCAAGATAACCGAAGCGGATCGCCATGATCAGCTGATCTTTTGTTCCTGTTGATAGATCGATGATCGAATAACTATCGCTAGCATTGCTGGCAACTAATTGTCCCTCATGCAGTGTTACTTGGTGATAGCGGTCATTGGAAAGCAATCTGAAATATGTCGAAGCTTTTTCTAGTAATTGCGGCAATTGTTGCTCAGACAATTCAGTCGTCAAATCGGACAATACCGAAGCAGCTAATTGTCGACTGCTCCAAGCAAGAGCCAATTCCTCGATTTTTGCCCGCAGTTCGCTTTCTTCCTGATAGAGCTGACTCAGCGTACCGCTTTTTTGGCTGGCGGCTACTTCTAGTTCAAGCCGTTGCCTTTGCTCTGCCTTTTGTCGACTAAGCTGGTGCAGCTCTTTTTGCTTTTGTGCCACTTGCGTTTTCTTTTCCAGCAATTCTTCTTGCGTGATTGGTTCCGGGAAAATCGAATCCAGCATGACTGCTAATTCGGCTTCCCGCTTTGCTGCCCGTTGATGCGTCTCCCATTGTTTGAGCCAAAGACTGATTTCTGCTGGCTGATCAATGCCAGCTTGTGAGAGAATCTCTTGAGAAGCCTCCAACAATGCAGTCCGCTCCGCCTTTTTGCGAGCAAGTTGCTGCGCCAACAACGTGCTGGGCTGCTGTAAACGCGCCAATTTAACAGCCTGCATCTCTTCATTGAATTCATGCAATAGCTGAGCCTGCTCCAGTATTGTCTTATTTTGCAGGGGCAACCAATCAGCAAAAGGTGTAAACACCGCTTGATAAGGCTGAAGCTGTTCTGTGACCTCTTGCAGTTGTTCTTTGGCTTCGCGAAGCTGGCGAGCATACAACTGATAATTAGTAACATCCTCTTGGTACTGCAGCAAGAAGACCGACCATCTGTGATAAGGTTCCGTTCCAAAAAAAGGTTGCAGCGCCTGACGCCATCGTTCATTCTGCTGTTTTTGTAAATTATTGGCTTCTGTCAAATCTGCGATCTCTGAGGCAATCAGATCCGTTTGCAACAATAACTCTTGCCATTGTTTTTTGCTGTCACCTTGTTTATGAGGACGTTGTTTCATCGCCTCCCAAATTGCTAGTCCAATACCAACGGTGCCAGCCGCTATACACAACCAGCGCCAAGGAGACGGTAAAAAGAATGCTGCAATACAAGCAACCAAACCACCTACTAATGGCACCATAGGAATAGCCATTTTTTGCTCTCCCATCAATCCTGGGTGCGCCTGTTCCAACCGTGATAAAGCATGTTGAAGATGATTTTCCTTCTCTTTTAACCACTCTAAGCGCTTGTTTGCTTCCTCTAACTGGTAGTCGCTTTGCTCCAGATTCATTAATTGTTCCTGAATTTGTTCTGTCTGCAGTGGTGGTGATTCTTTTGACCATTGCCGTCTATTGATCAGCTGGTTCAACGCCATTCGTGCTTGTTGTTCCTTTTCTAGCGCCTGTTCCTGCCGATCCATCAATCGGGCCATCTCAACTTGTTTCTGAAGGATCTGAGTGATCAAATGTTCGTTGTCCAGATAAAAGAAATATTTATCTGAAGCTTGCCCTTGTTCCAAACGATCAAGTTCTGCCTCTTTTTGATGAATATCTTCTGTTAAGTGCTGATAGGTCTGATAAAATCTGCTGATTTCCTGAGCGTCTTTTTCCGCTACTGCAGCTGGCTGGCTTGATAGCTGTTGCCATTCTTCATACAATGGCCAATGGCTGATCTGTTGTTGAACAGCTTGATAAGCATTGCTTTGCACTTGCTGCTGTTCTTCTAGCTGCCGCAATTCTTTTTGAATCTGTGAAATCTGCTGATACTGCTGTTGCAAGCGATGTTCTTCGCTTTCTTTTTGGGCAATTTTTTCCTGTAGTTTTTCCAAGCGTTTCAACGCTTGGTTCAAAGGGAGTTTTTGTCCCCGCGGTTTATAATTTTGTTGATTGATTGCTTCATAGCGAGCCACTTGTTGCAGCATCTTCTGACTCCCACTGATTCCCAAAGAAATCAGTGCTTGATGCAATTCATTTTCTTGCAGCTTGTCAATTTGGGCAAGTTGTTCTTGCTGAAAAGTAAATACATCGAAAAACAACGTCTGATTCAAGGGTTGCAGCAACTGTGCCAGCATTTCCTCGTCGCCGGTCTGCCCGTTGAAATGGACTTTGGCTCTTCCTCGATCGATTTGACGGTAACGTTCGATCATCACTTCCCCGTAAGGTTCGACAACTAGCCACAATCTGCCTCCATAAGCGGCCCCATTTTTTGGGGTATAATCCTTTTTCTTAGCTGTTCTTTTAGGAAAACCAAACAGCATAGCCGCAATAAACTGATACAATGTCGACTTGCCGATTTCATTGTTGCCAAAAAGCAATTGATTTCCTTGGGAAAATTCAATCACTTGATCATGGTAACGGCCAAACCCGGTGATCTCTGCTTTTAAAATTTTCATACTTCTTCCTCCCACTGGAAATCATTCTCCAGCAAGTGTTTCGTCTGCTGTAAGACCTCTTCTTGAAAGGCACCTTGATCAATCCCGCGATAAAGTAACGAATGACGAAGCAAATCATTCAGTCCTTCAGCAAAAATAGACGGGTCTTGATAAATAGCTAGTAATTGATCGACATAGGACGCCGGGATCGCTAATGGAATTTTGTCTGTCTCTGTTTTGTAGACTTCGATTGCATAAATTGTCTGTAACACGTCTCTTGACAGCTGCTCGTTCAAATAGGCGATCATTTCATTTTTTTCTGTTTCAGAAAACCAATCTGAAGATAACTGATCCGTATCTGTCAGCACTAATTTGATCAGTCGTGGCTGACTCGTGTTGACCTCCTTCAAGATCGTTTGCAAAATCGAACGCTGATCCTTACAAGCTGCTAATGAGACCTCTTGCTGGGCCCATTTGATCTCAGCCAGATCGATCGGCTGAATCTCGGTACCCTGAGCACTCAAAGTGGCTAAAACAACGCCTGTATCTTGTTCTTTTTGCGTTTTGCCTTGTGGGGTCCCTGGATAAACGATCGCAGGCTCTTCTGAAAGGATCTTAGGAACATGAATATGACCTAGTGCCCAATAATCATAGCCTTTCTGCTTCATTTCACTCATAGAAAAGGGTGCATAATGTTCCCCTGCACTATCCCCGTGGTACATACCGATATGGAAATCAACCGCTTGGCGATTGGGAAATTCCCTGATCTTGTTCTGTGTAATCCAAGGCTGCTGATAACTAAACCCACTGATAGCATAGGTCTCACCATTTCTGGTTACGCCTTTGATCGTTTCAACCGTTTCACTGGGAAACAGCACAACATTCTCAGGAAAATCAAACCAATAACGCTGCGGATCATAGTAATCATGGTTTCCAAAGATCATATAGACAGGGATCTCTGCTGACGCAAGTCGGGAAATCTCTTGAAAAAAGTCATGCTGGATCCGCAGACTTGGACGGGCTTGGTGGAAGGTATCCCCCGCCAAGAGAACAAAATCCACTTCATGCTCCAGTGCCGTATCAACCAGTTTATTGATTATTTTTCGATTGATCAGTGGAAGCTGCTCTTTGACGTTATCCGATAACATGCGGATCCCTTCGAAAGAACGATCAATATGCAAGTCAGCACTATGTAAAAAACGCATGATACCTTTCCCCCTTTTGCTTCTATCATAACATTTCTTTGTTTTTTCGTCAGCAAAATACGAAAATTTGTTCGCCTTTTTGAACAAAAAAATTCGAAGAGTCGAGGAAGTCCCCGATCCTTCGAATGTTGTCCGCTCAAATTAGCCTATAACGCTATCTAAAGCACTGTAAATCGGCATAGAATGAGCACAAGTCCGAGCCCTCTGTTTGAGAACCCCTTGTCTCTTTTGGGCTGCGGTAAGCCAGCAAGCTAGCGCTTAGGCTTCGTATAAGTCCCGCACAGGGCCCATGATGATTCGATTCAAATCATTGGCCACCAGACTAAATGCTTGCTCTTTTTGCATCAATTCCGAAACGATTGGATCTTGCTGAATTTTTTGAGAAAGTTCTTGTGCTTGCTGTGCTTCTTCTTCTGTCATTTCTTGACCTGACATCATTTTTTGTTGCAAAGCTTGTTGCAAGCCTTGGAACTCCTTGAATAAGCTATATGCTTCTTGGTTTTCTTTCAAACGATCAAACGAGGCTTTTAAATCTTGAAACTGTTCAGATTCCCGTAATTCTCGTTCTAATTGATTCGCTGTATCATAAATGTTTGCCATGCTATTCCCTCACTTTATTTTTTTCTTATTATAACATACTGTTCGGATGCACATGCAGTAGAAGCTAGCATCAATTACCATTGATCGTATTCCATAGATTACCAAAAAGTTCTTTGGTTCCTTGTTTGACGCGCTCACCAAAATCTTTTAATCCTTCTTTGGCATTTTCGGCAAACTCGTCAACTGATTTTTTCCAGTCATCGTTGTCCGTTGATTCATTTGGATCTGGCACTTCATCTGCTGCCATCAGTTTCCCACCAGTCATATAGGCATCTGCTACTTGGAACTGACTTCCTTGGCTGTAAGGCAAGAGACTTTCGGCTTCCGCTTTAAATATCTTGCCGACGACTTGCCCACTAGTTCCAGTCAAATAGTGTTCGGCACTCGTTTGTTCAAAGCCCAGCCAGGTAGAGATTACGAGATCAGGTGTATACCCAACGATCCACTGATCATTGACTTTTGATAAATCAAAGTTTGTTTCCGTTGTACCGGTTTTTCCTGCGATCGTAAAGCCATAAGGGCTAGCGCTGACCCCGGTTCCATTAGAGAAGGTACCCAGCATCATGCTTGTCATCTTGTCTGCTGTTTCTTTGGAGATGACTTGTTTTCCTTTGACTGAAGTATTATCTACAATAACCGCGCCCGTTGAATCAACGATTTTGGTGATCAAATGCGGTTGGTAGTAATAGCCTCCGCTAGCAAAGACACCATACGCGGCAGCCATGGTCAGCGGTGATTCGCCAGTTTCCAATCCGCCTAACGCCAATCCCCAATATTTGTCCGATTCTGACAATGTTAGCCCAAATTCCTGAGTCTTTTTGTATCCACGGTCGAGACCAATTTCATGAAGTGTCCAAACAGCTGGCAGATTTAAACTTTGAGCCAATGCTTGATACATCGGCACTTCACCGGAATAGGTTCCATCGTAATTCTTTGCCTCATAATAACTTTGAGGTTTGTCTTCCAAAATACTATCTGGATTATAGCCCGCTTCGATTGCAGGTGCATAAACACTGATGGGTTTGATCGTCGAACCTGGCGAGCGTTTCATTTGGGTAGCAAAATTGAACCCGCGAAAAACATGTTCACCTCGTCGCCCTACCAATGCTTGAACACCGCCAGTTGTCGGATCTAATGCCACCGAACCTGATTGGACCATCGTTCCATCAGACGCATTTTCTGGAAAGAGCGCATCGTTTTTATAGGCAGCTTCCATTTGTGCCTGATAGTTTTGATCCAATGCTGTGTAGATTTTGTATCCACGATTCATCACATCATCCGCATCAAGTCCGTAAGACTCCGCTTCATCGATCACTGCATCAAAGTAATAGGGATATTTATAGCCAGATTCTGAATTCCCATAGCCATCGTACAACAGGCTAGCTATTGAAACTTGTTCTTCTTGATCGGCAACAGATTGATCCAGCATTTTGTTGTCCACCATCAGTCCTAGAACAGTATCTCGTCGGTTCGTCGCATTTTCCGGATGATCGATAGGATTATAAATTGATGGACCTTTAAGCATACCTACTAAGGTAGCTGCTTCTCCCACCGTCAAATCTGAAGCATTGACACCAAAATATTTGAGCGAAGCATCTTGAATCCCCCAGACTCCGTTACCAAAATAGGAACTGTTCAAATACATTTCCAATATTTCATCTTTTGAGTATTTTTTTTCGATTTCAATCGCTAGAAACAGTTCTTTGGCTTTTCGGCTAAAGGTTTGATCGAGAGAAAGATAGGCATTTTTTGCTAGCTGTTGCGTAATTGTACTCCCACCGCCACCTTCTGCACTACGATTGACTACCATCCGCAATGCCGCCCGAGCGATCCCTTTGATATCAAACCCATGGTGATTATAAAAATTGCGGTCTTCCGTTGAGATCAGTGCGTGAACGACTGCTGGGGAGATGCTTTTTAAATCAACATAGGTGCCCTTTTGAGAATAGAGCTGCCCAGCTTCTTCTCCTTTCGCATCGTAGATCACAGTGGACTCTTTCAATCCTGATTCTAATTCACTAACTTTGGTATTCTTGGCGATATAAAACAAGTAACCGCTCATCACTAAAATACCCACTAAAGTCAGTAAAATAACTATTTTATTCACATGATATTTCTTCCAAATGCGTTTGCGCCATTGATGGAATTGCTGTAGATAAGGCTTGATCCAATGCCAGAAAGTTTGGATCGATTCTTTTATCTTGTGAAGGATTTGTTTCAAATCCATTTCTCCACGCTCCTTTTATCAAAGTGTAGCATAAATCAAACCGTTTGGAATACGGCTCTAGCAGTAAATTTCATCCACAAAAGATTGCTCGTCAATTCTATCAGCGAAACTTCTGTTTTTTGTTGTTTTTTTTATAAGAAAATCTTAAAGATGCTATAATAGCAAATAGATCACGTCTTAGAAAGGGATTTTTATGGAATATACCATTACATTACCTAATGACCATCCTCGAACAACGATTCGGGAATTATTAGAACAAGAATGGCTCGTCCCTCGCAAAGTACGCCATTTACTACGAACCCGCAAAAATGTACGCGTCAACGGCGAAACAGCCCTTTTCCATCAGGAAGTAGCAGGTGGGGATCAGCTCACGCTTCTTCTAGAAGAAGCAGATTACACGTATCAGCCAGTGATTCCTGGGAACAAAGAGGAGATTACGGTGTTGTTTGAAGATGAACATCTGATCGTTGTCAATAAACCCGCTGGTATCAAAACCCACCCCAACCAACCGAATGAAACCGGCACACTTCTAAATGATCTGGCTGCATATCTTGCACCAGAGACAAGACCCTATGTCGTTCACCGATTAGATAAAGAGACCAGCGGCGTCATTTTATTTGCTAAAAACCCCTTAGTCTTGCCTATTTTGGGACGAATGCTTGAAAGTAAGCAAATTTATCGTCGCTACCAAGCAACAGTCTGGGGACAATTGGATCAAAACCAAACCATTCGCAAAAAAATCGGACGCGATCGCCACGACCGTCGCAAACGAGTCATTGACCCACGCAATGGCTTATCTGCGGTGACACACGTTGAGATTGCCGCTCGCAATGCCCAAACGACTTCGATCTATTGTGTATTAGATACAGGACGTACACATCAGATTCGTGTCCACCTTGCCAGCATTGGACACCCTATCGTCGGAGACCCTCTTTATCAGAAAAAAACTGCAGCTCGCCTTGAGCTGCATGCCTATGAACTTTATTTGACCCATCCATTCTCACAAGAGTCACTGCAGATCAAAGCGCTGCCTGGGCTCTGGTGATGGACAGAATGTTTCTGAAGCAGCAGAGATATTGCCCATTCTAGTCTCATTCCACATACTGGGCACAGCCGTCAGTCTTCATTCGCTGCAACAATTCAACCTTCCGCTGGTTCAGCAGAGAGCTGTGCCAGCTCTTTTTCTGTCACTAGGCGATACTCTCCTAATGCCAAATCTTTCGGCAGCTGTAAACCGCCCATTCGAATACGTTTGAGATAAGTCACTTCTTTTCCCACTGCCTGCACCATTCGTTTTACTTGGTGAAACTTCCCTTCATGCAAAATCAAGGTAATCGTGGATGTCTCGGCCTGCTCGTCTACCTTTAAAATGGTTAGCTGTGCCGGCATGAGAGCTTCCCCATCCAGTTCGATTCCTTGGAGAAATTGTTGACGATCCTCTTCGGTCATGATCCCTCGAACTTCTGCATAATATTCTTTTTCGACGTGTTTTTTGGGTGACAATAACCGATGAGCTAGCTGACCATCATTCGTAATTAGCAGTAGTCCTTCGGTGTCTTTATCCAAACGACCGACTGGAAAAAGATCCCGGCGATAATCTTCCGCCGCAAACAAATCCAAGACCGTCTTTTCAGGATCGGTCGTTGCAGAAATCACACCAGCCGGTTTGTTCAATAAATAATAGAAATCTTTCTGGTAACGTACCAGTTCTCCTGCAAACGAAACCTGATCCTCTTGTTCAGCTACTTGGAATTTATCACTTTTGACTTGTTGACCATTGACCGCAACAAAGCCTTTCTTGATTGCTTGCTTCACTTCTTTTCGTGAGCCATACCCCATATCTGCTAAGAATTTATCTAGTCGCATGTTTTCTCGCCTCTTTCTTTGCGATCTTTTTTACTGAAAAAACCGCCTGATCGGTCCATGCGATCTCAGCGGCTAATCAGGTTTATTGGATTATTTGATTCGCAATTTCTTACGCAAACGAATCATTGATGAGCCCAGTAGTTTTTCTGCTAAGCGGATTTTCAATGCCATATAAATATAGGCCCCGCCACCGACTGCTGCAACCAGTAGAGAAAGAATAAAGGCTTGGACTTTGCGATCCGAACTTAAGACTAGACCAAACAATTGCCGAGCAATCAGCGCGATCACTAACATAATGAGAGTCATCAGGAAAATCAAAACCGTTCTTCTAAAGGTCAACTTGGCATTGAAGTGGCCTTTAGTCAGCATTTTTCTAATATTCAGCCAGCAAGTCACACCAAGTGCCAATGTTGTAGAGACTAAAGGTCCATAAACTTGGAACAGCCAGATGGCCGGATACTGCAAAATAAATTTTAGCAGCAAACCAATAAAGAAGAAGATAACCGCTTCTGTGTTATGGTACATCCCTTGCAGCATGCTAGAAGTCAGCATGAACAAGCCCAGGATTAAGCCAGAGATACAAGCAGCAACGAGGACGCTTGCCCCTAATGTATCCGGTCGATAAAACAATGTATACAATGGATATGCCAATACGATCATTCCAAACGTAGCAGGCAGCATGACAAAGGAATACAACTGGAGGTTATTACTGATCAATTTAGCTAAATTTCCTTGATTCTTTTTCGCTACTGCTTCACTGATTAAAGGCAACCCTGTAGATGCCATCGACGTTGCTAAGCCGATCACGACCATTGTCAGCTTGTCTGGATTGCTGCCAAAGATTGCCATCATGTCTAAGAGCTGATCATTTGAATATTGTGTAAATCCTTTCATAATTCGAACAAAGGTATACTGATCCACAAGTTTAAAAATTGTGATCCCAGAACCAACAATAATAAAAGGAATCGCTTCTTTGATGGTGGATAAAACCAATTCTTTGGTTTGAATCTCTGTTTCTTCTTTGCTCATGTCCAGCAAAACATCCATCCGAACCCGCTGCTTCTGGAAATAATAAACCAAAACCAGAACACTTGCTAAAACGCCGATAAAGGCAGCAAACGTTGATTGAGTCACAGCAGCTGTGTAGTCGCCTTCTACCACCCGCATGATAATAAACGTTGCCAACAGCATATAGAAGACTCGCGCGATCTGTTCAACGATCTGAGAAATCGCGAATGGTTTCATGTCTTGATTTCCTTGGAAATATCCTCGCATCACACTCATACATGGAAAGACCAAAAGTGCCACGCTTAAGGAGCGCATCGTTGGAATCAATTCTTCTCCGCCACCAGATGCGGTTGCCAGCCAAGGAGCGACTATGTACATGATACCAGCAGTTACTACCCCGAATCCTGCCATCAACTGTAAAGCTCTCAGGAACAAGCGCTGACTTGTACGATACTCTTCTCTTGAGTTGTAGTAGGAAATCTGTTTCGCAATCGCTGCTGGAATTCCTGCAGTAGAAATCATCAAAAACAAAGCATAGACATTGTAACCCATTCCAAACAATGCATTTGCTTTATCTCCGTTGGCTCCCATCCAGTAGTACCACGGCAAAATATAGATCGCACCGAGCAACCGAGAACCAATGTTTCCCAGTGTCATCCAAGCCGATCCTTGAGCCATTTTTTCTTGTGTCGTTAATTGTTTTGACGCAGATTGCGTATGATTATCCATGGCAGTTCTCTCCAACTTTCTACAAACATATCCCCTTCATTTTAATTCGAAAAAGGACTTCGAGCAATCTATTTTTGCAACATATTAAAGTTTCTTCACATTATTGAAGAAGAAGGACCAATCTCGTGCTGTCTTCCATTCGATTTGCCTGAATATGCTATAATAAACTAAACTTTTTGAAACGAGGAGAACCAAGATGTCACTACCTACCATTACCCCCCATCAGATCCGCGGGTTGTTGATCGAAGCAAATCTATTAAAAGAGTTTATCGGCCAAGAATGGCATTATACCGTTCCACAAGAAATGAACGACTTGATCTTTACCTCATTAAGTTATGACTCGCGTCAGACAGACGCAAATACGCTATTCTTCTGTAAAGGTGCCGCGTTCAAAGAAAGCTACTTGGAAAGTGCCGTTGCTCAGGGTCTTCAATGTTATGTTTCGGAACACCCTTATGAGAATTGTTCCGCCTATGGCATCATCGTTACAGATATCCGAGCAGCCATGGCTTGTATTGCTCAGGCTTTTTACAACAATCCGCAAGATCAGCTGTTTAAAATTGGAATCACAGGAACAAAAGGCAAAACGAGCTGTGCTTATTTTGTGCGGGAGATTTTAGCCAAAACAACCAATCAGAAAGTAGCTTTTTTCTCCTCTGAAGAAAATACTGTTGACGGAAAGAACTATCAGGAAGCAGTTTTGACGACTCCGGAAACGTTAGACTTGTATGCTATGATGGCCGAAGCAGTCGCTAATGGTATGACACATCTAGTAATGGAAGTCTCTTCCCAAGCTTATAAAACCAAACGTGTCTCCGGGATCACTTATGAAATTGGAATCTTTCTAAATATTTCGCCCGATCATATCGGTCCAGTAGAACATCCGGACTTTGATGATTATCTTTTCTGCAAACGCGAGTTGATCCACAATAGTAAACAAATGATCATTAACCGACAAAGCGATTATTTTGAGCTATTGAAAGAAACTTGTGCTGCTCATCAAGTACCATTGATCACCTATGGCCAATGCGATGGAGATTATCAAGTATTACCAGCGGAATCGGGCGATCCTAAATCATTCCGCATCCATTCTGAAAAAGATATTTTTCTTGTGAATGGCGACTATCAGTTGGCTTTGCTAGGAGAATTCAATCACGACAATGCTACTGCTGCAATCGTTGCTGCTTGTCTTGCGGGAGCTACCCAAGAAGAAGCCCAATCTGTCTTGCCTAATGTAACGATCCCAGGACGAATGATCGTTCTGGAAAAACAAAATGGCGCATTGATCATCGTTGATTATGCCCACAACTACTTAAGCTTTAAGTCACTGAGTGAGCTAGCCCATACATTGCGGCCAAAAGGACGGCTGATTTTTGTGACCGGCAGTGCCGGCGGCAAAGCAGAATCACGACGTCCTGACATGGGTCGAGCGCTTTCTGAGTATGCAGATAAAGTCTATTTAACTTCTGATGACCCTAACTTTGAGGATCCTCGTGCTATCGCTGCCGAGATAGCCGCTGCGATCACTGCACCTACTGTCATTATTGAAGAACAGATGGACCGCAGCCTTGCGGTTCAATCAGCGGTTGCTGAAGCCACTAGTCAAGATATCGTGATTCTAGCTGGTAAAGGCGCTGAGCAATATTTGAAAGTCAATGGTCAAAAAGAACCTTATGAAGGTGATCTGCAGATCGCTCAGCGTTTGCTTTGATTTTTTCATTGCCTCACCTATCCGTTAACAACAAACACCCAAAGAATGACAGCATCAAGCAGGTCATCCTTTGGGTGTCTATTTTTGTGTCTATGCAAATGGCACTTAAAAAGTTCTTGATTTAAGTACCTTGCTGAAAATTATGGTTGTTCATCCTCATAGGTTTCATAGACATAAGGAGCGCCATCATAGCGAAATTCTGTCGAGATTGCTGCGTCCAAATCTTCGGTATACATGAATTTGCTGAAAGGAAACAGAAAGACTTCACCGTCTTTCGTTTTTTCCGCTTCCACTCGGTAGATTAGCTGGTCCGCAGTCAATTGCTGATTCAGCTGTTCCAACACGTCATCGATCACTTCTTCTTCTTGGTAACCTGCTTTTGCTACTCGTTGATAATCATTGAAAAAAGCCTCTTGGCCTTCAAAAGATTGATAGTCCATTTTTATTCCTTCTTTCTGTGCTTTCATTTGCGTTAATTCTATTATACGAGACCCCTCTTAGTTCAGCGAATTATTTGATTGCCGTTTCACTTAGAAAGAGACAGCTGACTAGAAAAATATGTCAAATTCATTTCAAGTGTATTACGAATCAATGATTTGACAAAATCGCATTGAAGACTTTTTCATTTTTTGTATAATGGGACATAGAGAATATTAAAGGGGCAGACGCAATGAACAGCACAAAGAAAAAAATCTTCTTTGGAACAGGGGCAACAGTAGGTTTTCTAGCAATGATCGCATTGGTCGGACAATTTTTAGTAGCAAACCACTTGATCGGCACAAATGATTCTTCCACAGAAATCTTCACTCGCGCAACATATCCAAATGGCTTTCTATTGGTGATCTTCATTCCATTAGTGGCTACAGCTGTATTGTTTTACGGCATTATTCGCAAAAAATAGTATGCAGCGGCAGTTGATGTTTGCATCAGCTGAACCGCTGCTTTTTTGTACAAAAAAAGGTGGGGACAGAAGTGTTAAACTCCGAGAAATACGGAGGAATACACAGAAATTGCTTTTCAAATTTTTGGGTATTTCGTCTTATTTCTCGGAATTGCATCTGCTCCCGCCGTTTAGACAGGTTTAGAGGGACCGTGCCATAAGTCATCATCCAACAAGTTAAACCGAATAGTATTCTATTGCTAGGATAGATTCCTCTGACTTTTGCGACGAGGAGTCACTGCACCGCAGGAGCAATACTAGTTAATGTTCGGATAGTTTTACTTGTAGGAGACTTATGGCACAGTCCCTCTTTTCAATTAATTAGCGACGATATTGACCAATTTATTTGGTACAACGATGATTTTGCGAATCGTTTTTCCATTCAATTGTTCTTTTACCAGTTCATTTGATTGAGCTAACTGTTCGAGCGTCGCTTTGTCTGCATCCGCAGGAACTTTGGCTTTTGCGCGAACTTTGCCGTTCACTTGGAATACCACTTCGATTTCATCTTCGACTAGCGCACTTTCATCATAAGTTGGCCATGGCACATAAGAGATGCCCTCTTTATTTCCGAGAATTGCCCATAGTTCCTCACCGATATGAGGGGCAATCGGTGCCAACAATTGGACAAATCCAGCAACGTATTCATATGGTAGTGCATCGGCTTTATATGCTTCGTTCACAAAGACCATCAGCTGTGAAATAGCCGTGTTGAAATGAAGCTGTTCAAAATCTTCGGTAACTTTTTTAACTGTTTGGTTGTAAACTTTACTTAGTTTGCCATCATTGAATGTAGTAATTCGATCACGCATTTTGCCATTTTCATCCACGATCAGACGCCAGACGCGGTCTAGGAATTTACGGCTGCCTTCCAAGCCGTTTTCATTCCATGCGATCGACGCATCTAATGGACCCATGAACATTTCATACATGCGCAGTGTATCTGCTCCGTATTGTTCGATGACATCATCCGGATTTACGACGTTTCCGCGAGACTTCGACATTTTTTCATTGTTTTCCCCAAGGATCATTCCTTGATTGAATAATTTCTGGAATGGTTCTTTTGTCGGTACGACACCAAGATCATAAAGGAACTTATGCCAGAAACGAGCATAAAGTAAATGAAGCACTGCATGTTCTGCCCCACCGATATAGATATCTACTGGTAACCAGCGTTTCAATTTGTCAAAATCGGCTAAGCGATTTTTATTATGAGGGTCAATAAACCGCAAGAAATACCAAGAACTCCCTGCCCATTGTGGCATCGTATTCGTTTCACGACGTCCCTTCATGCCTGTTTCTGGATCAACGACATTGACCCACTCGCTGACATTCGCCAATGGCGATTCACCTGTACCACTTGGCTTGATATTATCGGTTTTTGGCAAGCGTAGTGGCAATTGATCTTCCGGAAGAGTTGTTGTAGTACCGTCTTCCCAATGAATGATCGGGATCGGCTCACCCCAGTAACGCTGCCGAGAAAACAGCCAGTCTCGCAGACGGTAGCTGATTTCTTTTTTACCGACTCCTTGTTCTTCTAACCAGTGGTTCATTTTTTCAATTGCAGCTTCTTTATCTAGACCATCCAGAAACTCTGAATTGATATGAGGACCGTCTTCAGTATAAGCAGCTTCTTCAACGTCTCCCCCAGCCACAACAGGAACGATTTCTAACCCAAAAGTTTTTGCAAATTCATGGTCACGTTCGTCATGAGCTGGCACAGCCATGATCGCACCAGTACCATATGAAGCCAACACATAGTCAGCAATCCAAATTGGCACTTCTTTCCCATTCGCTGGATTGACCGCATAGGCCCCTGTGAAGACACCTGTCTTTTCTTTAGACAAATCGGTACGATTCAAATCGGACTTCTTCGCTGTTTCTGCTACATATGCCTCAACCGCTGCTTTTTGCTCCGGTGTAGTGATGGCTTGTACCAACTCATGTTCAGGAGCCAAAACCGTATAAGTGGCACCGAACAATGTATCTGGTCGTGTCGTAAAGACGGTGAATGCTGCATCGCTACCCGCTACTTTGAAGGTGACATTGGCACCCACAGAACGACCAATCCAATTCCGTTGCATTTCTTTGATGCTCTCAGGCCAATCAACTTCTTCTAGATCATCTAGCAAGCGATCCGCATAAGCCGTGATCTTCAACATCCACTGACGCATAGGTTTGCGAATAACATCGTAGCCGCCGCGTTCACTTTTGCCATCGATCACTTCTTCATTGGCGATAACCGTTCCTAATTCTGGAACCCAATTGACAGGAACTTCTGCTTCATAAGCTAACCCTTTTTCATAAAGTTTGGTAAAAATCCATTGCGTCCATTTATAGTACTCAGGATCTGTCGTGTTGATCTCACGATTCCAATCGTAACTAAACCCCAGTGAATTGATTTGACGACGGAATGTTTCAATATTTTTTTTCGTAAACTCTGCCGGATCATTCCCCGTGTCCAATGCATATTGTTCAGCAGGCAACCCAAAAGCATCCCAGCCCATGGGATGAAGAACGTTGAATCCTTGGCTGCGCTTGAAGCGGCTTAGAATATCCGTCGCTGTATATCCTTCTGGATGCCCTACGTGCAATCCTTGTCCAGAAGGGTATGGGAACATGTCTAACGCATAAAACTTTGGTTTATCTGGTTGATCGTGGGTATTGAACTCATTTTTCTTAGCCCAATATTTTTGCCATTTTTTTTCAATTTCTTTGTGATTGTAGTTCACTATGGACGCCTCCTAAAAATTGGTGCTCTGACTTGATCAAAAATCAGCAGAACTTAAAAAAAGTCCTATAAAAATCACTATTGATTTTTATAGGACGTTATAAACGTGGTACCACCTAATTTTATCTGTTATGAAACAGACCTCGATGTGTTAACGACCATCGCCGTATCTGCCTACTTTGAGCGGTTCTGAGAAACACTCATTTCAGTCAAATATCACTTGAAGGCGAGTTCGAAAGGTCTTCTATGCATTTCCACCAGCCATGCACTCTCTTGATTCCAACACGTTTCTACTATTCCTTCTCAAATGTGAAAGATTCTTTGCACTTATCCTATCAAAAAAACAGCGGAATAGCAATCTATTTTACGCGAACGCTTTGGCCAGGATAAACAAAGTTGTCTTTAATGTTATTCCATTGAATGAATTGATCTCTGGAAATACCAAATTTATCCGCAATTCCCCAGACAGAATCGCCAGATACTACGGTATAGTTGCTCGTACTTGCCGTCTGATTCGCAGCCGTTGCCGTACCGCTGACCCGTACGCTTTGACCAGGATAGACGTAATCATTTTTGATATTGTTCCAACTGCGGAATTGGTCCATCGTGATACCAAATTTATTAGCAATCGACCAAACCGAGTCCCCTGACGCCACTGTATACTTTTGACTGCCAGCTGATGAAGAAATGCTCGTAGAAGCTGTGGTCGGGCTACTTGTCTGTTTGTTTCCAGAATTTTTTACGATCAATGCTTGACCGGGATAAATAAAGTCATTTTTGATATTGTTCCAGCTGCGCAATTGATCCATCGTGATGCCATGCTTATTCGCCACACTCCAAACCGAGTCCCCTGAAGCAACTGTATAACTACCAGCATTGGTTGAACTTGTTGCTGTAGTCGTGTCGGCCTGACTTTTTGACCCAGTACCATTTTTTACGACTAAGCGTTGACCAGGATAAATAAAGTCATTTTTGATATTGTTCCAGTTGCGCAATTGGTCCATCGTGATACCATGCTTGTTCGCCACACTCCAAACCGAGTCCCCTGAAGCAACGGTATAACTACCAGCACTTGCTGTCGTGGTAGATATGGTCCCTGTATTCGTCGTTTGTTTGGCAGTACCACCATTGATCGTCAGTTTTTGTCCTGGGTAGATAAAATTATTGCGAATATTGTTCCAGCTACATAGCTGATCCATTGTGATGCCGAATTTATTAGCGATTCCCCAGACAGAATCCCCTGACGCAACTGTATAGCCTTGACTACCAGAAGAAACTGACGATGTCGCTGCTGGCTTGCTGACAGGATTTGTAGCGGTATTGGGCGTACTGACCGTTGCTCCACCACCGGCATTGCCTGAAGCTGGTGTATCATATTTAGTCAAGCCATACTGCTGGATCACCGTATTCAATGAAGAAGCATAGTTGGGCGCTGTTGCGTAACGACCTGTCAACCATTGGGTTGCATCACGGTAAGAAGACGTATTGCTCTTCCAAGCACCTGCATAATAATAATTACCGTTTCCTAGCGAAACATTTCTTAATGTTCGTGCATTGTCTTCAAAAGATTCTTTGTAAGAAGGGTATTTTTTGAAGGGTTCTTTCATAGTCAACCATTGATTGTTTAAATACTCTGCTGTGTTCATATAGACTGTCTGACCATTATGACTGCCCTTGATTCCAAAAAGATTATGGTTAGGTGATTGGGACAGGGCACTTCTTCCCCAGCCGCTTTCAAGAATAGCTTGTGCGATCATGACTGAAGCATAAAGATCATTTGCTTGGGCAACAGGCTGTGCATAAGTTGCTATTTCCGTAATGAATGCTGCTGTATTAGGTGCAGCAAAGTTACTTCTCACCACAGTATTTTCTACGGCATCCGCTTGAACTGGAGTCAGCAAAGGCGCTACTACTGAGCAAGCGGTTATGGTTGTCCCTACAACAGCGGCACTTTTTCTCATCGTTTGATAAAATTCACTGGACTGTCCTTCTCTGCGACGCTCTTTGCGCGATAAACTCATGTTCATGAACGTTCCTCCGTCTTCTATTTTTTTCCTACGTTTAGTATACAATTTCTTAAGATTTTATAAAAGTTATTTCCTTCTTTTCGCCAAACTGTAAACTCTTTGTAATCTAACGTACATTATTCGAAAGAAGAAGTAAGCGACAATTTCTTGTTATACAATATTGTCCCTCAAGAAACACCCCTGCGCCACTGTCTTTTGTCCCTCCAAGATAAATGGTATAATAGACTCACTATGTTTGCCTGTAGAAATGAGGATTTTTTTTATGAACAAAAAACTGTATTATCAATTCGCCGGCAGCTGTTTTTTGCTGCTCTTTGCCTTTTTAGGCTATGTTGTCAAATTCTATCCAACTTGGCTGAATCCTTTCGATGAAAGTAGCACTCGTTTGATCCGTAGCGGTTACCCTTTTTTGACTGATTTTTTCCTATGGGTGACCAAGTTTGCTAACCCAGTAACGATTGGGCTGCTTTTCATTGTTGTATTGGTCGTGTTACTTATCAACCGCTTTTATTCCGAAGCACTGTGGCTCAGTTTCGGTACGATTGGCATCTCAGCGGTCTTCAATCCGTTGATTAAATTATTCTTTATGCGGGAAAGGCCAACACTGGAACATTTAGTGTTGGAGACAAGCTCTAGTTTTCCTAGCGGACACTCCACTGGCAGCATGGTATTTTATGGAACCTTACTTCTGCTGGTTCCTGTCTTTTTCCAGTCACAAACGTTACGCTGGGGTATGAGAATCTTGCTTGGCTTACTGATTTTTCTGATCGGTATCAGTCGGATCTATCTAGGTGTTCACTTTCCTAGCGACGTACTCGGCGGATTTTGTGTGGGACTCTCTTGGCTGTTACTGACCTATCCGTACTATTTGGAAAAGCGTTTTGTCTGGCGTTTCCAACAAAAACAATCTTAGAAAAAAGAAAAGAAGGTAAAATCCATGAATTCATTCCCCTATGCCGAAAATCAGCATAAACGTTACCATTCTTGGAATTATGCGCTACGTCAGGAATTTGGTGAAAAAATCTTTAAAGTACCGATCGATGCTGGCTTCGACTGTCCCAATCGAGATGGTACTGTTGCAAAAGGTGGTTGTACCTTTTGCAGCGTATCTGGTTCAGGCGACATGATCGTTGCACCTGAAGCCCCGCTGCCCGTTCAATTTCATAAAGAAATCGATATGATGCACAAAAAATGGCCCCATGTCGATAAGTACATCGTTTATTTCCAAAATTTCACCAATACCCATGCCCCAGCTGCAGTCATTCGTGAGCGGTTTGAACAAGTTTTGACCATGCCAGGTGTCGTTGGTGTTTCTATCGGTACACGTCCTGACTGTCTTCCAGACGATGTGGTAGACTATCTAGCTGAATTGAACCAACGCTTTTATTTGTGGGTGGAATTAGGGTTACAAACAACCTTTGAAACCACCAGCAACGCAATCAACCGCGCCCATGATTATCAAACATATCTTGATGGTGTCGCTAAATTGAGAAAACATGGCATCCAGGTCTGTACCCATTTGATCAATGGACTCCCTGGTGAAACATTAGAAATGATGCGGGAAAATGTGCGGAAAACAATCTTGGACTCAGATATTCAAGGGATCAAACTCCATCTCTTGCATTTGATGCGAAATACCCGCATGCTCCGGGACTATCATGAAGGCAAGCTGCAATTGATGCAAAGAGAGACTTATGTCTCTTTGATTTGCGACCAGCTAGAAATGATTCCTGCGGAGATCATCATTCATCGTCTGACAGGTGACGCTCCTTGGGATGCTTTGATTGGACCTATGTGGAGTCTCAAAAAATGGGAAGTCTTGAATGAGATCGATAAAGAAATGCTGCGCCGCGACTCCTATCAAGGAAAATTTGATGTTAGAAAAGAGGCTATCTATGCTACAAACAGCCATGCGTTATAGCCACACTCTCTTACAAGAAGTCGTCAAACCCGGACAGATCGTAGTTGATGCCACCATGGGAAATGGCCATGATACCGAGCTGTTGGCAACACTAGTCGGACCTGAAGGCAAAGTCTATGCCTTTGATATTCAGGAACAAGCAGTGACAACAACAAAAGAACGCTTGTTAGCAAAAGGACTCCTGCCGCAAGTTGAACTGATCCACCAAGGACATGAAACACTAGCAGATTACGTCCCTGATGCCGTTCATGCAGCTATTTTCAATCTAGGTTACTTGCCAAAGAGCGATAAAGAAATCATTACTTTACCTGAGACGACCGAACAGGCACTGCAAGCGTTGATCCAACGTATTGTTCCTTGCGGTCGGATCATCCTTGTATGCTATTATGGCCACGAAGGCGGACCTGAAGAGTTAGAAGCTGTTCATCGCTTTTGTCGTCAATTACCACAAGCGCAATTTAACGTGCTGTCCTATCAATTCATCAATCAGCGCAACCAACCACCAGTCCTGTTTTGTATCGAACGAAAAAAAACATCAGAGAACCGTTGACTATTCTTCGGTCTCTGATGTTTTTTATTTTCCTTCAACGAGCCAGTTTAATACCCGTTGGATCCACTGATCCCAAAATTGCCAATCGTGATCTCCGGAACCAGACTCAAATGTCACTGCCAAGTCACGTTCCTGCATTTTTGCAACTGCATATTCACTTGCAGGAAACAGTTGGTCTTCTGTTCCACAACTAATATAAAAGCGCGGTGCCTTTTGCGGATCAATCGTATCAATCAAATGGATCAAATCATTCTCTGAACCTTGGAACTGATCCAATGGACCAAAAATCCCTTCCCAGTAAGAAGTATTTCGAATCTTTAAAAGAGAATCCATGCTTTCAGCAATCGCTAACGCCCCGGACAAAGAGGCAACGGCAGCAAAACTCTCTGGTTTACGCAAACCCAACTTAACGGCACCATAGCCCCCCATAGATAGACCGGCAGCAAATGTCTTCTCCCGATCACTGCTCAATTGAGGAAACAGCTCTCGGCAGATTTGCGGTAACTCTTCTGCAACAAAGGTCCAGTACTTCATATCATAAGTTGTGTCTGTATACCAAGCCAAATCAGTCGACGGCATGATCACTGCCATTTGATAGTCGCTCACATAGCGCTCGATCGAAGTTCGTCTTTCCCAGACACTATGATTACCGCCCATTCCATGTAATAGATATAGAACTGGTAATTCTTTTTGATCATTTTTTGTAGTTGTACCTACCTTTTTGATGGTAGTTTGGGGGAGAATCACGTTTACCATTACTTCCATTTCAAGAACATTTGAATAGATATTTGCTTGTATAAAAGCCATCAAATCACCTGCGATTCTTTTTTTATCATTGTACCAGATTCTCGCCGAATTGTACGGGCAAACACCAAAGCAAGTACAATCAGCAACAATCCTAATCCATATACCCAATGTAATCCATCGTACAAAATTGCTCGTAATTGAAGCAGAATGTCTGTTGAAAGTTTCTTAGCAGCAGTTGGGTCCACTAAGCGATTCATGATTTCCTGATCTTGAATACCTGCTTCTTTCAAACCAAAATTATTGCTGATATTCAAGACGATCCCGAAAACAGAAACCATGATTGTCTGACCAATTGTTCTTAATAGCGTATTGAAAGAGGTCGCTACCCCAATTTGTGAATGAGGAACACTCGTTTGAGCAGTCACGGTACAAACGACCATCGTTGCTCCCAATCCGATTCCGGTAATTGAAGAGATTCCTAAAAACCAGAGAAAAGACGTTTTCATTGGGGTAATGAAAAGCCAGATTGCGCCAACAAGCGTAATGAATAGACTAGCCGTCAGGACCCATGAAACCGACCGCTTCAGCAACCAGCGGCTGGCTAGAAATGAGCCGACCATCCATAAAATCGATAACGGTGCTAGTACAAGACCACCGATACCTGCACTCATTCCTAAGACTCCTTGCATCCACATTGGGATATACACATCGATCCCCATCAAAAAACCGCTGGCTAGTGCTGCGACAATATTTACTACCACAAAAGTTCTAGAATGGAATAACGCTAAATCAATTAATGGATCTGCTGCTTTTTTCTCTACTCGATAAAACAGCAGGAATGTTACAATAGCCAAAATCAGTAAGCTTACCACAGCAATACTTAACCCCTGATCGCCTAATAACTGAAACCCTAAAAGCAGAGAAACTAATGTGACCATCATAAAAAAGCTACCAAGTAAATCCATTTTCCCAGATTTCTTCGTCTTTTTGGTTTCATGAAAATAAAACCAAATCATGCCCAGAAGAAACACGCCAATTGGCACATTAATAAAAAAGATCCAGTGCCAACCGACTGTATCAACAATCACACCACCAGCTAATGGACCGACGACACTAGCAATCCCCCAAGCAGTACTGTTCAAACCTAAGACTTTCGCTCTCTTTTCTACAGGGTACAAGTCGGCGATGATCGTCAATGCAACAGGCATCATCGCACCAGCCCCGATTCCTTGAACAGCTCTCGAAAGGATCAGTGTCAGCATGCTGTTTGACAAGCCACAGAGTGCGGAACCAATCATAAAGAGCAGTGTCCCAAATAAAAAAATCGGTTTACGACCAATGTTATCGGCAAGTTTACCATAAATGGGTGTCAACATAGCACTAGTCAATAAATAAATCGAAAAAACCCAATTCATGATCTCGATCCCGTGTAAAGAACCAACGATCGTCGGCATAGCAGTCGTAATGATCGTCCCTTCGATAGCCGTCATAAATGTTGCAACAAAAACAGCAATCGTCACACGTGTCACATTCGTTTTCATCATTCTCCCCCTCTTCTAAGTCAAAAAAAAGAACCTCTATTGATTTACATCAACAGAGGCCGCCTCTTTATTCCTTCACACTTGCCAATAAAGCATCCACTTTATCTGTTTGTTCCCATGGCAAGTCGATATCTGTACGACCAAAATGTCCATATGCCGCTGTCTGACGATAAATCGGACGACGTAGATTCAACATTTCTATAATTCCAGCTGGCCGCAGATCAAAATTCTCTCTTACAGCTTGGATCAATTTCTCTTGACTGACTTTTCCGGTTCCAAACGTATCAATTCGAATCGATACAGGTTGTGCTACACCAATCGCATAAGCTAGCTGAACCTCTACCTTTCGGGCAAGTTTCGCTGCAACGATATTTTTAGCAATATAGCGTGCAGCATAACTAGCAGAACGGTCAACTTTTGTTGCATCTTTCCCAGAAAATGCGCCACCGCCATGTCTTGCATATCCACCATAAGTATCTACAATGATTTTTCTACCGGTCAGTCCGGCATCCCCTTGAGGCCCACCGATGACAAATCGTCCTGTCGGATTGATATAATATTTTGTTTCATCGTCTAAAAGAGAAGCTGGTATCACTTCTTTAATCACTTTTTCAATAACGTCATGACGTATCGTTTCATTGTCTACTGCATCATCATGCTGTGTGCTGATAACAACTGTATCCACTCGACGAGGCTGATCTTGATCATCATACTCGACAGTTACTTGGGATTTTGCGTCAGGACGCAAATAGGTCAATTCATTCGTTTTACGCAGTTCTGCTAATCGCCGAACAAGACGGTGACTCAATGCAATCGGTAATGGCATCAATTCTGGTGTTTCATCAACAGCAAAACCAAACATCAATCCTTGGTCTCCGGCACCGATTTCTTCTTCATTCGCTTCATCGCGTACTTCTAATGCATTGTCAACGCCTTGAGCAATATCAGGTGATTGTTCATCAATGGCTACCAATACCGCCACAGTGTCACCGTCAAAGCCGAATTTTGCCCGTGTATAACCGATTCCTTTGATGGTTTCGCGAACAATTTTTTGAATATCTACATAGGCACTTGTCGAGATTTCGCCAAAAACCAATACTAATCCGGTCGTCACCGAGGTTTCGCAGGCAACCCGTGCCATTGGATCTTCAGCAAGCAGCGCATCTAAAATAGCATCACTGATTTGGTCAGCAACTTTATCTGGATGTCCTTCAGATACAGATTCTGAAGTAAATAAATGTTTCTCTGTCATTTTTTGTATTCCCCCTAAATTTCGATTCGGTTACAAGGCATCTTCGCAGCTGCGAATCCTTTCGGGAACTTGCAACGGACTGATTATAACAAATTTTGACCTACTGTGCCTAATTTATGGAAAAACTTTTAAAATTGCCTTTTTTAAAACATAAAAAAAAAGCATTCCAAAGGATGCTTTCATGATCCGTACGGGATTCGAACCCGTGTTACCGCCGTGAAAGGGCGGTGTCTTAACCACTTGACCAACGGACCAAGTAAAAACTCAATGGGCCTAAATGGACTCGAACCATCGACCTCACGCTTATCAGGCGTGCGCTCTAACCAGCTGAGCTATAGGCCCAAAATAAAAAAACTAAAGCGGGTGACGAGAATCGAACTCGCGACAACAGCTTGGAAGGCTGTGGTTTTACCACTAAACTACACCCGCAAGATGGCGCGGGACAGAATCGAACTGCCGACACATGGAGCTTCAATCCATTGCTCTACCAACTGAGCTACCGAGCCATAACGGT
>NZ_BCQE01000024.1 GCF_001544275.1 Enterococcus gallinarum NBRC 100675
CGATCACCAGCGTGGTACATTCTCATATCTCCTACATAAATGCCGACATGTGTCACATAATCGGCAGTTGCATAGGTCGAGTGAAAGAAAATTAAATCTCCTGGTTCAGCTTGTGACAAAGGCAAATGATCCATCACCTCGTATTGTGCTTGGGCAGTACGAGGCAAAATGATGCCAGCTTTCTGAAAGGTCCATTGGGTAATGCCGCTACAGTCAAAAGAGGTATTTGGATTGGAACCGCCAAAAACATAGGGATAGCCTTGATATTTCAACGCTTCATCCATAATTATCTGAACGGTTTGATTATCAAACTTTTGCGAAGCTGTCTCTAAATATTGGATAACTAATAGCACATAAAACATATTGCCATAGTTATAACGCCAGCCGCCATTTTTAGGAATAGAAAGTGCATTTTTATAAGTCACTCGTTGACCTTTGGCTTGTTCATTAGAAAAGCTTTCCGCTAACTCAAAGGAATAAGTTTTCCCATTCTTCGCGACATAATTTAAAAAGCTCCCACCGTAATTGTACGCTTGGATCACGCTTTGTTGGTCAACACCTAACGATTCCGCAGAACGTACCAGTCCTGCAAAATAAGAAACACCTTGTTTTATTGATTCTTCGGGATCAGTAATCGTATTTGGAGGTAAGCCTTTTGATTCTGACGATTGCATGACATCTTTTAGAGTGCCGCCACTTTCAACTTGAATAATCGCTAAGAGAATATGGATATAGTCCTCAATATTCTCTTGTTTTGCGTATTTTTCTACTAAGGAGCGATACTTTAGGACCTCTGGTGAAACAGACAAACCACTTCCTTGAATAACAATGGAATCAGAAGAATTACCTTGAGGTTCATCTGCCACAAAAATTGCCACAAAAGATAATAAGCCAAAGAAGGACAGAAAGAGCGTTAAAGCCACCATTATTTTTAGTTTCCATTTCATAGCGATTGACCTACTTTCTTTTCATTGGACGTGTGAAACGGACATTTTTCTTTTGACGGTTATTTTGAGAATAACGGACAGTTGACGTTGTTTGTTTCTGATTTGTCATGTACCTTGTTGGTTGCTTGCGAGAAATAGGAGCTTGTTGCTTGATAGAAGGTTGTTGTTTTATCGAGCGGTTCCTTTGTTTGGTTATTCGCTCTTGTACTTTGGAAGCTGTCTGTCCTTGTGGTACTTCTTGCGATACTGTTTGGATCTTATTCGATGGTCTGTGTTGTACAGGTGGACGAGTAACAGTAGAACGAATTGGTTTCATTTCTCGATTTGTTTTTCGAGATTGAATAACCGGTCTATTTTTTCTCGATACTGAATCTATTCGTTTGTTTGACGTACTTGCTTGTTGTATCTTATTCACTGCTTGAACCGAATCAACAGCTGGTCGTTGATGGTTTTTGTCAGTCGTAGGATTTGTTGTTCCTCGCTTTTTTTCTTGTTTTGTTTTTCGAGATTGTACAACCGGTCTGTTTTTACTTGTTACTGATTCCGTTCGTTCATCTGACATCCCTTGTTTAAAATCAGAAATGGTTTGATGAAGATTCCCTGTAACTGTTTTAGGTAACTCTTTGACTTGTTGTTTCTTTTGAGCCACAAAATTGCTCGCTCGATTTTTACTATCCAAGACTTTCCCAATTTGTTGCCCAGTCTGATAACTTCGAGTGGTTGGTCGTTGTGTGCGATCATTTTTTTGTTGATTGGAAGGGACAGACGCACGAGCATTGGAAGGCGTTGTACCTGCAATTGAAGGAAGTTGCTTGGCATTTTTTCTTCCTTTGGTTTTGCCTGCCAAATACCCAAGAGAACCACCGATCATGGTTCGACTAATGGTTCGTTGAAGTCGTCGTGCTCCTCGGTGCATATATTGTTTTGGTCGTCTCATAACCCCTCGACTAATTTGTTGGGAATCGTTGGCTTGAAGATTAAACAAACTCATAATATCGCCCATCTTTAAGTAGATACCCGCAAAAGTCACAATCTGTAAAAAGGCAACTAGGAAAAAGGGATAACTGGTGGTTAGGCTATACAACATGGTGGATAAACTAAACGCCACCGTAATAATCAACGTGATTCCAGCTCGCAACATAATGGTATTAAAGAGTTTCATCAATGCCGCTTTTCCCATGCCACTAAAGGTTGGCAACATAGCCAACAAGAAAATAATAGGCAAGAACATTGCATAGAGAATAAACAGAATTTGACTGAAAATCATAATGCCAGTCAATAAGAAAACGAAAATGGAAATCCCAATGTTAAACAAGACTAAAAAACTAACCGTCCCTAATCGATTGACCGTTTTTGTTAAGGTTAGTTGTTGGTTGTCGTGTTCTTCAATTTCATTTTTTACTGCTTCCTCACGATCTTTCCCATTATTGGTATCAGGATTGATTGCCAACAGGTCATTGACCCGACTTTCGCCAATTTCTTCTTTATTAGAGTTATCAAATTGTAGTAAAAGCCAAGGTTGTTCGACTTGTACCGAAAACAAGGTATCTCGAATACTGTCTACACTATCTGTTCCTTGTGAAGAGGAATGAGGAAAAATAATTTGCCCCCCTAAATCCAAACTGGCTTGCGAAATATCGGCAGAAAATTCATTAATTCGTTGAATGTACGAAGGGGCAAAAGCAATAAAGCCGGCCGACAAAACAAACACCACAAGAAAATTCGTGACTGCTTGAATTGCTTTGGATGTCTCTCGTTTGAGCAAGCCGACATAGGCAACATAGGCCCCTACAATCAGAATAAACAACAACAGAAAGCCAACATAAAAGCCAGAAGTCGAAAAGCCATTTTCTGATATGCCTGCTAATATTTGAATATTTTCACCAATTTGATTCGCTGTGTCTGAGATGAAATCCAGTTTGTAAGCTTGTTTGATCAAGTAACCCGTCGCATTGGAGAGGTACAAACTAATGGTCCAAATAAAATCAGACATAGCATATAAGCCATATTGCACTTGATTGCCAATGCCATCTTTCCAATTCCAAGGCAACCAGTCCCAATCGGTATCAACGTAGAAATCCAATTGATAATGAGACAAAGGATATTGTGAATACAAATTTTGTACGTCCACGGTATCATCAACTAGTCCAATCGCCTGAGCGACAGTACCAAAAAGTAAGAGAAATAAAAAAGTCATTCCTCCAATTAGAAGAATGACACCTAGCATTTTTTTCAATTTTGGTTTCAATGTATACACCTCACTCTTCTTGATGGACGGGGGGACGAGTATCAAAGGCATGGAATAAATCTTCAAAGACTGGATGGACTTGAATTGTACCAACACGCCCATATAAATCTTGAATCAAGCATTGGCCATTTTCTAATTCTCGCAACCGTTTTTGATTGTCCTCGTCGTTGGGATCCACACCAAAGAAAGTCAATGTTTTTTTGATTTCCTGACTATCCGTTGAACGAAAGGCAAACTTTAAGCCAATATTGTTTTTCAATTTTTCATCGATTAAGTCGTCCGCATTTTGCGTGACAAAATAAACACCCGCATTCATTGCACGTCCTGCACGAACTAAGCGATTCGACAAGGTTTTTCCTTGAGCTACTTGTAAAAACGACCACGCTTCGTCCAAATCCACAATTTTAAATTTGGTTCGATCAGAATGAATGAAATCCAAAGCAAAAGTCGAAATGACAATTAACATAGCCACACTCAATAATTCAAGAGTGGTGTAATCTGAAAAATTAGATTGGGCGTCTGGTAAAACCAAATCTGCCACTTGAATAATATTTAACTGTTTCTCTAAACTAATCGAGTTTTCCGTTGTCCCATCACTAAATAGTAAATGGGCAAAGTCATAATCGGTAAAACTTTCAATGTGATCCGCAATCGAATGCGATAGTGGGTTGTCATCTTCTCGTAATTCATCAATGACTAACCACAAACCACGAATCTCTTTTTGAGTGACGGATCGAATCGCTTTTCGTAAAAGAGGGAAACGTTCCCCATCTCGACTAGAAATTCCAGTTAGAAAAGTGAGAATATCAATCGCTAAACTTTCAGCGTCTTTCTTCCGTTTCATGAGAACATAGGGATCAAGCAAGCCTTGATTTTTCTCTTCACTGGTTAAATTGACAATATTAATTTCATCGGCCATGTCTGGCAAGGTTTCTTTCCAATTGCCACGTTCGGCCTTTGGATCAACAATTAACGCTTGTGCCCCAAATAAAACCGAGTAATACACCAACAAGTTATTAGAGAAGGATTTTCCACCACCTAAAGAACCAAGAAAAGCCGAAGCCAGAGCATTCGTCACCGAACCTTTGACACCTTGACTAGCTAAACTAGGTTTAAGATACACATTTTTTCCAGTCTCGATGTTGTAGCCAATGTAAATTCCTTCTGTTTCTCCTAACATTTGGGAAGCACCAAAACCTAAGCCAGCTAGAAAGTCAGAAGTCACATATTGCACATAGTCGTTGATGTATCGTTTGCTTGAAGGAAGAAATTCATAATGTAAGCCCAACATATCGCCAAAGGGACGAACCAATTTAATACTCCAATCGTCATAGAAATCTTTGATCTCATTGCAACGACGTTTTAATTCTTCATAGGAAGAAGCTGCCACTCGAATAACATAGCTTAGTTTGTACATGGCTTCTTTGGTCTGGTCTAATTCAGCTTCTAACTCATTGACATCTTCTAAGGCTTCCAAAACGTTGTTTCCTGTTTCATTGTCACTATTCCACGCATGATCGTCCAAGTCTTTGAGTTCTTTTTTCTTGTTCCGAACAGTAGACAAGGCTTTTTTATTGGCAACAATTTCAATGTTCATATTGGTATCAATGGGGAAGTCGAATTGTTGTTGCTGGTAATAGAAAATCTCATTGGAAGGAAAATCCAATTCGCCCACAATCGAATCAATCGTAAAGTAAGCAACATAAGACGTCGTTTCTTCATTTTGAATTTTCAAATAGCGTTGGTTTTCTTCAATCAAGGAACGAGTGGGTTTCAGTAAATCATATCGTTTTACGAGTGTTTGGTGTTTCAATTTTTTGAGAGGTAAAGGGAATTCGTATTCCTCAAAAGAACTTGTTTCTTTGCCATACAGATGTTCAATCAAATAGCCAAAATCATTTTTATCTAAGGGTCTGATATGGAAACGTCGTTCAATCTTTGCTTGTAAGAGGTCAGCCATTTTTGTGTAACGACGGACCTCATCTTGTGGCATCACGACAAAATCACCCATCCATTTTTGATTCACTTCTCTAAAAAATGTAGTGAGTGTATTTTTGGCAGATTTTTTCAAATTCTTTAAGGAAACTTCCTCTTCATTGACCAGTAATTTAAAGCCAATAAAAAAGCGATAGTCCACTTGATTGTCACCAATCATGTTTACTAACGCTTCGGTTTGTTCATCAATCCGCTGAAAAGCAATGTCTTTCAACCGACCAGTGACCGTTTCTTTACTTTTTTCTTGAATCGAACGAATCGATCGTTCGGTACTTATTTGTAAGGCATGAATCTTACCTTCACGATTTTGTGCAATGAGTTGTCGAAAATTCGTGTGGACTTGAAGTTTCTGTTCAGGGGTCAAAAAGGAATAGTTATAGGGCAACAATTCAAAATAGGCAAAACATTCGCCTTCGTGATTGAATACGAGGTTGTTTTCAATGTATTTAATCGGATAATTCAATGTATTCACTCCTTACAATTGTGGCAGTTTCATCCATTTTCTCTTTTTCAAAGGTTACTTTTTTTCCAGCATAGGTTCGTTTGGGACGGAAGGCATAAGTGACAACGGTTTGAATAAAACGATAGGGTTTCTTCCCATCGAACGTCTTTTGACTCATGAACCAAGTCAAGCCAACAGGAATGCCGACATATTTCAATAACGCCCCCTCAATCAATGAAAGAGGAGGGATATCAGCCAGTAGAATCACCGTAAACAGACTACAAACAAACCAAGCCATCTGACTAAAACTAATTGGAAAGGGAAGTTTAAAGTCGTTGATGGCATAAATCACTTTTTCAACGGACCAAATACTGGTATAGCTTTTTAGTTTTTTCAGTTTAAACACCTCCAAAAAAGAACACCTATAAAGGTGCTCTCAATAGTTTATATTTTTCTCAATATATCCAGAAAATATTGAGGAAAAACTTTTAGTGCTTCTTCAATCTCTCGTTTATTTTGTCTAAGTAATTCTTTAGTTATCCTTTTACTAATTGAAGTAATTGTAAAAGAAGAAGAATTTTCAATAATTCGAGCCAAAATTTGAGCAATTACTCGATCAGAAAAACCAAGCTCGAAAATATTTATTGATAGATTGCTAGGAAGTCCATAACGTATTTTCTTTTGTAGACTTTTAATCAAATGAAGTGTTGAATCATTTTCGGAATTTTCCATAAATGTTGCAACTCCATTTAGAGGTAATATAGTGCTGTAAGCTAGTATGTTATCACATATTTCAATGATATCTTGTAATATGAGCGGAACTAGCTGATTACGCTTACTAATTTGGAATTGATTGCTTTGACAATAGTTTAAAATATCAGAATAGCTTTGTCCTTGAGTCCATAATTCACATATCTGAGTAAAAATAGAAGTATCATCAATCCTATTTATAATATTATTTTCTGAGAATAATATTAACTGAGGAAAGATTATGTCAATCAATTCAAATTCTGACCTTGCTTGAGTAATGTTTTCAATTTTCTCTGAAATCCATTGAGACAAGACTTTAGAGTTATCAAATCCTAAAGAGGATATTGAATAAAGAGATAGTTCAGCTTCAGTGAAAGAAAGAGAATAAGTCTTAATTACCTCAAACAGTTCAACTAATTTTTCTTTTTCGCTATCGCTAGCCAAATGATAACCTAAAGTTTGCTGAGTTACCATATTAGTAAAATTTGGATTTGAATCTTTAAAGTATTTCACAAAGTACATTACATAGTTTTCGACATCTTTTAAAATATCTAAAATTATCTTTAATTCGAAGTTGAAGTCTGATATTTTATTCGGAAAATTTGAGTTGCTAATTACGGTTTTTATCTTATTGATTACATCATTAAACTGTTCTTGATTAGTATACTTTTGTGGCAGTACATTCCAAAGATTAATAGGGGGGAATTTATCAATTATAATAGGCCTAACAAGCTTTAATAAATTACTCTCACTGTCTTCTGAATTATCAATATCTAGCATATTTTTGTATCTGTTCCATTTCCAATTTGATTTGTTAGAATGAATAAAAGGTTCTGATAATATAACCGTTCCTTCAATATGCTTACCTGCTCTACCCACTCTACCTAATAAATTGTGAAAATCACGAACCTTCATTTGACTTTTTCCTTGATAGAGACTTGAAATAATAAGGTATTTAATTGGTAAATTCACTCCTTGAGCTAAGGTGGAAGTACAAACTACAAAATTGATTAAATTCTGCGACATTGCATATTCAACTGATAATCGAATTCCTAGAGGAATATTACCATGATGAATAAATATGCCCTTCAAGGCTGAAATATAATATTCAGTATCACTTCCTAAGTTCATATTAATAAGACTTGCTATTTTTGTATTCTCATTTTGACTAACTTCATTTGAAAAGGCTGATATATCTAGTCCTCTTTCTTCAAGTTCAAGTAGTCTTTCGATGGTCTTATCAGCAGTTTTTTTTGTTCCAGAGAATATAGCTGTTGCTCCATTGTGAACCATTTTTAATGCATAATAAATTTGCATATCGTAAGGTTTATTGAGTTTTCTTTTACGAAAATCCACGTCAGGAAAATACCTTTTTGCTCTTTCTCTATCAAGTCTATTTATTTCACGTATATCAACAATTCTTGGGACATAAAAATCATCTATGTCAGGATTATCTTGATTTAGAAAATATAACTGTCCAGTTTGTCCCATCCAATCACCTATTGCTATTGATCGTTGGGAAGAAATAATATTGTTGTTAGAAATAACTTCTCCATCAGTACCATTTAACCATTCATTGATTACTTCACTATTCGCAATAACCGCTGAGATCAGTATTTTTTGTGAAGATTCATTTAAGTAATATCTGATTGTTGAAACAAGCAATTCATAATTAGTACCTCGCGAGCTATCATCGAATAAGTGAGCTTCATCAAAAATAATCAAGTTAAGTTCTTCCAAAATTTCACTATTATTTCTAATTAAGAACAGTAATTTTTCAGGAGTGAGTATAATCAATGTGTTTGTAGCGATATCATTATCAAAGAACGCAATATCATCTTTTTCTGCAATATCCGACAGTTCGTTTATGATTACCTCATCATTTGAAAAGAATTCTATTAAATTTAGAGTTATTTCTTTGCAGAGAGCTTTAAATGGAGCCACAACAACGGCAAGTTTTGTTCGATGGGTAATAAAAGCTGATCTAATTATTAAACCAATTGAAGTTGTTTTGCCAGAACTCGTAGGCATTTGAATGACTCCAGATTTACCTTTAAAAATATTCTTTTCTCCTAGCAAAATTTGACTAGGCCACAATTCTTTTATTGTATGATTGTTTAACAATAAATCTTCCCAATCTTGTATTGTCGTATCAGAATAATTGGGCAAAAGATTCAAAGCAGAATTTTTATACTTTTTAATAAAAACTGCCAATAATGAATCTCCAAAAAGAATCTCTCGTGGATTTTGAGATAGATATATTTCTTGTTTTAAGTCATTTAATTTTTCAAAATCAATGGGTGTACCATCTAAGTAAAATTGAGATAAGTCATATATTAGATAATAGAAGAGATTACCATATTGACTGGAAAACTCGTACCCCTTTAATTCGTCCAATCTGTCTGCTAATAGATATAAAAGAAAAGTATCAATTTCATTAATTTCTAAATCCATTGCCCAATCTATCTTGTTTATCATTACTTTTGTACTTCCAAGTGCATCCGAAAGATAGAAAGAAATTGCCCCTAATAATCCAAAATAATCATTATAACTTGCTTCACCAATCTCTGAAGTAAGTAGTGAATCAAAGTAAATTGATGTGAAATTTAAATTTTCAAATAGTTCATTATTTAATTTTGAAGAAAATTCAGTATATCTATTATCCCAAATAAAATTAGATGCATCACCAATTGTCGCTATTGCAAGGACTATTAATTCTTGTGCCATATATTCTACTTGGATATGCTCTTCAAGAGGAACATTGTATTCAAACATTTTTGATTTTGCTTGAACTTTTTTTAAGTAATATTTTGAATTATTTTCAATTAACATTGGCAGCCCTCACATACATTTGTTTAATAAATTCTAAAAATTTAGGAGAGTGTACAGCTATTAACTGAACATCTGGACTAGGATGTTCTGAAGTATCGATTTCTTTTAATAACTCTCTAGAAAAAGCTTTATCCGAACTAACAGCTGCTGCAGCAAAAGTTCTCTTATGAGGTCTGTCTGTAGGATTTTGAAATCTTCTTACTAAACGCATACCTTCCTCTTCATTATAGTTCTTTAACATTCTGTAAGAGGCATTTAAAGATTCAGCTATTCTAACAAGGTCTTTTGCAGAATGATCTACAGCATTTTGTAGAGTTGCTTCTGGATTTGATTCACTATTTCTAGCTTTTACTTCAACAATTAACATTTCATCATTGATACTATTAGTTTCAATAGACTCTACTTTGTACCCAATTAAGTCACTTCCTTGTGTGGAAGTATTTCGATTGAATTTTTGTCTGTAGCGTACTCTTGGAACTATATAATTCAAGATGTATTCAATGTAATCTGCAATTAATATTTCTGAAAAATCACCGGACATTGTTGCTGAACCCAATCCAAAATTTGGATTGGGAAACTTCATATCTCTAAGGAATTCAGCTCTAGAAAGACCAGTACCTTCTCTTAGTTCATCCAATTCTTCAAGTGAACAATAATGCTCTCTAAGATGTCTTGCCCATTGTTCGAAAACGGTCAGATCATCATTTATTTCAATTTTTATAACAGAGATATCTTTTCCTTTGTCAGTGATAACGATTTCTTCATGAATAAAGTAATCAATGAATTTCGGAATATCCATAAAACTCAACCCCTTTTAAAATTAATAACATTATATCATTAATTTTAAAAGGGTATTAATTGTTTTATAACAGAAAGAAATTGTTTATATAAAAGATTAGTAAATATTAGGATGTATGCTAGATTTTTCTATGCTATCCTAAATATTCAAACACCCCATTACTCGTAACTAAAAAGTTCCCTTCCAACTCCATATCTCGTCCAAGTGATTGATAGTCAATATAATTTTGAAGGTTAGAAGGAACTTCACCAAGTTGGCCTGTTTCCTCCACATAATAAGTCGCTACATCTTCCATTGAATCACAATCTGAATAACAGATAATATCGTCTTTGTGTTCAATCAAGTCTTCTAAACTAGAAAACCACATGCTCTGAATTTCTTTTAATTCTTTCAAAATTTCTGTGTCCTCAATCTCTTCAATTAAGGCACATAATCGATTAATTTCTGAAATGGGTGTGTATTCACCAATTTCAAAAGGCAACTCATAATCATGAATTGCATATTCTTCGTATTGATCATTCAATCCAATTTTTTCTTTGACCTCTTCCATATCAATAGGTGGTTGGAACCAAGCACCGACTATTTCGCCTTCGTTGTATTTTCCTAAGTTGGAGATATAAACTTGCATATCCATTTGGTTTCATTCCCTTCTAAGCACCGATAATACGATTGAAAAGATTCAATAAGACATCTTTTACACCAGCAGCATTAAATACCAAGCCAACCGCAATTAAGGCAATGATCAAGAAGCCAATCAATTTAGAAAATTCTCTTTTAAAACCTAAATACACACCAATCACAACAATTGCCATTAATACTAATGATTCCGCATTGGAAAGAAACCAATTATATAAATTTTGTCCAAAGTTCATCACACATTCTCCTTTAATTAATAATAACTTCCTCTACAGGAAGGGTTTGTTGTTGTAAAATCTTTTTCTGACGATCCGATAATTCCGCATAATCAATCATATTTTGGATGACACTCGTTTGATTGAGTTTGTCGATTTTCATTGCTAATTTTAAGGTAGGAATGACTTGTCGTGACAACCAATTCAAGGTTCGGTCAAACGAATAGGGTTCAGGTTCTGAAGTTAGTTTTAGTTTTCGCTGATTTTCTCCTAGGAAAAATGCCCAATCCGCATTAATTTTCCATTGACTACGACGTTTGTTGGAATCTTTATCCACAAACCGAATATATCGGTTGATAATGGAGAAGGTCGTTTCGCCAACGTTTCCATTGTTTAATAAATCAATCACTGCGTGTAAGGCACGTTCATTTTTCAAACGAATCTCAAAACGATTTTTGACTGGATTCTCTTCTAATGGAATCCCAAGTTTTACATATTGCTCATAATCTTTTTGATAGATACAAAAATAGACTTCTGATTTTAGCGAACCAATATACAACGTATCACCCATATCAGCTTTTTCATGTTGGCGAACCAATTCACCTGAACGATAATTTTTAAAGCTACGAAAGACAGAAATACATTCTTCGTTCTGACATTTACGCGTGAGTTCTGGAATATTTAATAAGCCGACTTTATCGTTAATCGCTAAATCCAAACGTTTATAAACACCATTTACTGCAAAGACATCTAGGAAGAAGTCTACCCACGTTCTTCGTTGTGCCAACAAAAAATGTTCAAATTGCCGACAGCCTTTGCCTTTCATTTCTACGAGAATACCTTTTTCAATATCATGAGATACCATGACCGCGATATCACCAAAAACATATTGTTCCTCATACGAGTAAAAAGCGTATTCCTCATGTAACATATACTTCATTTTTAGTTTTAAGATATTCTCGATCACTCCTTCTGGATTAGTGGTTGGAAATCGAATCCGTACATAGTCGAATAGCATTTCCAAGGGTAACTCTGGATTGAAACGTTCGAGCAGAACATCTAATTCTGAAAGTAACTCACTGGAAGGAACGACTTTTTCTGTTTCAATTTCACTAAGGTATTGTCTTGAGATACCAACTGCAGTAGCTAGTTTATTTTGCGATACACCATAGTTTTTTCTCCGTTCTTTTAGTTCTAATACTTGTTGTTTGAGGTTTATCAACACAACTTCTCCTTTCTTTTTTGAGTGAACAAAAAAGATGTCAACTATTCAAAAAAAGTTGACACCTCATAAAGCGATAGAAAGTTTGTTGTATCAAAGTTCCTAAGCCTTTATTGCTTATTATTTTTGTATTTCTACCCCCCTGTTAGAATGGGGGGGTTAATCAAGGTGGGCGTGGCAAGCCACACCCACCAGATAAGAAAAAGCCATGACTTATGCGCTGCCGTCATGACTTTTTCTGTCTGTGTTCCGTTTATTACGTTGTTCTTTCCACTAATGGGCAGTGAAATTGTTGATATTCTTGATTTTATACATTCGACTACGCTCATGTTTCCCCTCTAAAAGATATAAAGTATCAGTCACAGGCTCCTTCGATCCTTCACATCTTTTCTACGGGACGAATGGAAGACCTTTATAATCTAATTCTCTAACGATTTGTAAAATACAGAATAAGGATGCCAATTGGCGCAATCAAAACACTAAAGAAGTAAATTAATAAAATTTTGATGAAGCCCCAAATGAAGGCAAAAATGCCACTGGTAATCCACACATTATTCCCCATTAAAAGAGAGACAATCGAATCATAAACAAACATAGCAAATGGATAGAGAAGAAAGTTTAATCCTAAAAAGACATAAAATGAAGTAGGGGCAGTATCAGGACTTGAAAAATAGAAAAACGCAGTGACAATACCACTAAAGATATACTGACGGATCAAATAGGCTGGATGCAAACTGGTAAAAACAGTACGGGTAAAGTGAGACATGGCAATTCCTCCCATCTTGTTACATTAACTATACCGCAGTTTGTTTAAAAATTCCGCTTCTATCCGTGCTATTTCGTATAGCCATCGATACCTTCTGAAAGTAAGTCATTATACAAGGCTTCAATTTTTGTCCGGTCAAAAGGAGAGGTGGCTAGTTCTAACCCTGATTGTAAGATAGATAGAACCACAGTGAGTGGAACGCCATCTGTAATGCCGCCTTCTTCGATAGGGACTAAACCAGTAATCCCATTTTTACTGACATCAGAAGCTAGAGAGTGAAAACGTTGTTGTAATTCTTCATTCTCAGTTCTTGAAAGTTCATACAAACGATAAATGCAATCATCAAACTCCATCTTCAGATTCCTCCTTTTTTACTAATGGTTTCGAGTGACACAAGGCACCAATCGTTTCTAAAAAATCATGTCCTTTAGGAACAAGTGGTGTGTAGAATTCGCTAATGACATTGGTTCCAACATCTACATATCCTCGGCCTTTAATTTGTTTTAAAAAGAAATCTTTATCGACATCTCCAAACATCATGGAATACCCAAGCTCACTCATACGCCCAAGTGCCACACGAAAATTAAACTGATCACGAATCCCATCTTGTAAGTATTTTGCATCCGGTCGCTGACAAGCCAAGATAATAAAGAATCCCGCTTGCCGACCTAACATGACGATTTGTTTTAATTTATTCATGACTGCCATATTTTCTTTAGCACTCAACATTTCCATATACGCCACATACTCATCAAAAATAAGGAAGTTTGGTTCTAGGTTTAGATAAGCGTAATTTTCGCCTGTTTTATAATGAGGCATTTTCTTCATATCGAGACTACGCGCCATCATGCGAGCATAAAAATCATCGATACATGCAGATATTTCTTCTTTTTGGTAATAGACATTATCCATCACTGTTCCTAAGTCCGCTAAATCGGCATTTTTGGGATCAAGGATAAACAGCTTGGCGTTGGTTTGAAGAAGGGACTCAATAATCGTAAGAATGAAATACGTTTTCCCACCACCGGTTCCACCTGCAATCAACATATGAGGCAAAGAATCGAAAGCCCACGCCAAATTTTTCATCAATTGCATAGCCCCATCTTTCACAGAAACCTCTTCAATTGAAACTCGATTGGCAATCGTGTCATAGAGTAGGGTGTATTCCACAAAAGAGTCTTTGAGTTCTTTATCGACTAGCTCACAGTACAAGCCTGATTCCAATTTCTTCTCTAAGCGTAACAATTGATCTTGGTATTTACCTAATGTGATTTCAACAGTAATAACAATCAGTCCGTTGTGCATTCGATAGTAGAACTTAGCAAAGTAGCTGATTTTTTCTTTCTTTTTAGCAGGGGAATCTTCAAAGAGTTGAAATTCTTCCACTTGTTTTGTTTCTAACCATCCGTTTTCTAGAATCATTCGAGCGAGTTTTTGACGATGGGTTAAACTCTTGTAATAATCGAACCCATACCGATACAGTAAATAGAGGAGAAAACCAACAGTAAGAAGTGAGAAGACGAGTGATAGACTACCATAGGGACTGAAAAAGTGTTGTTTAAATTCCTCTAGTTGCCAAGTAGTTCGACTGAAAAAAGCCAGATGAAAGGGAAAAAATGCAAGTAACCAACAACTTAATATAGCACCAAAGAAAAACTGAAAGACCAAGTGTTTATCGCTTGGTCTGATTCGTTTTCCTTTTCTTTGTAAGAGTTTCATGGGCTATCCCTGTTTATTCTTTGGCTCAATTTTCGGTGTGGTTTTATTCTTTAGAACCAAATCATCGGCCTTAATGTACCAATCAACATCCGCCCCACGATAAGTCGCATTGGCTACGGTGTCTGCGATTGGGTTGATTAATTCCACTTCAGCATTGTAATCAAATTCTCGTAATGGAATTGAAGCGGGAATACTGACTTGAATCATTCGTACTTGTTCACGTGATTTTAAATCATAGGTTCGTTCTTTGACTTCAGTTGATACACTGCCATCTTCATTGTTTAGAAAAACTTCCCGACGTAGTGCAGAAAATTTCAACCGTCCAAACGTTTTTTCTTTGTCGATAATAATTCCTTGTGCTAATCTCATGTGTATTTTCCTCCTTTAGGCTTTGACCATATCGTCTGCATGTAAAATGTAATTCGTGAATCCTCGTTCGCCAATCTTATAACCTTCTGCGATAATGCGTGGGTTAATCAATTTGACCGATTCTTCCACTTCAAAGAATTTTTCTCCGGCTGTATGAGGTAAAATCACCTCAATATCATCAGCACGTTGTATATCTGAATATAGGTTATAGCTACGAGAAACAGTAGCTAAACGACCATTGATGCGTCGTTGTTCAACATTTCCTTCGCCCGCAAATTCTAAGTGTCCAAATGTGTCTTTCATAATCGGTACTACGTGTTTTAATTCCATTGTTTTTCCTCTTTTCATTCAAAATTTTGTATTGAAATAAGCTTAAAAATTGTTGTTGTGATCGGCGGGGAACGTGAGATTTTCCTCATTGATACACTTCCTTTCCAAACAAAAAAGCAGCTCAACTATTGGATTAGTCAAACTGCTTTAAATGGTAAAATAGGTGCCATCGGATAACTCAAAGGTATCTTCCAAAATATCTGGATCAGTTGGCTTTTCTTCAAAGTGCTCGAAATGATTTAATCGCTTTAAGCCATCCTCATGAGATTCAAAGACATCTAAGTCAATCAATTCATCTAAATAAGGAAATAAGTCATAATGACAGTTTTCCTCGATTAAAAGCGCTAAACGATTGAGTGTGAGAATATCCCCATCGTCTGTTAATCGGAAAGGGGCTTCCCAATCTTCAATTTCATAACTTTCATCTGTTTCCAATTGTAGCTTTTCTCTTAGTTCATCCAAAGAAACAGGTAGGGTGAACCAAGCGGCAATAATTAGTCCGTCATACTCAAATCGACTAAGGTTGGTGACGTATACTTGAATTGTGTTATCCATTTTTATTTCTCCTTGTATAAATTCCGAATAGTTTGTATTTGATTTTTAACAATCAGTAGGTATTCTTCGACTTCCATCAATTGTTCTGCGATTGCTTGACGTCCACGCACTTCTCGGCCGTCAATATGTTGTAAAAATTGGAAGTTATGCATCGCCGCAGACAACTGATTGATTGAATTGGTACATAATAATTGTTGGGCAGCGTTTAAGCGTTCGCGTGTTTAACCATACGATTCTCCTTTACCATAGACCTTTGCGACATTCGACAAAATAAATTCCGCACAGGGAACAACGATAGAGTTTCCTAGTGCTTTGTATCGGGCAGAGTCACTGATTAATTGATTATCAAATCCATATTGTGTCCAATTTTCAGGCAAACCCATGATTCGCTCACATTCAAGTGGAATGAGCTTCCGAACAAACCCTTCAGTTTCAAATCCTTCTTGCCAATAAGCAAAGGTATCAACAGTACCTGCTAAGAGAGTGGGAAAAGGGTCAGTTGATTGTCCGAAACTGGAGACGAATCCTTTGGTATTTTTTTCTTTTGCATACGTACGCATTCGGCGCTCTTGGAAGGGATAGAGGAATAGTTGCCGCCCTGCTTTAGTAGTAAGGCTTCGATTGTCTTTGGGGGACGACAACCTGTTCTGGTCGCAAGTTTCAAGATGCGACTGCATTCCTTGGGTGTCAAATAATATTTCTCTGGCACGGAAGTCTCTAAAATCTGCGACGAGAAAGATTCTTCGGCGTCGTTGGGGGACACCCCAATATTGACTATCAAGGACTCGCCAACACACATCAACATTTCTCCCTCGCACCATACCGGCATTTGCCCATTGACGAGAGGGAGGAATTGGAACTTCGGCTTGAACGAAGGCTTCCAAGACGGCCTTAAAATCCATCCGGTCATTCGATGAAAAAGCTCCCATGACGTTTTCCCAAATAGCGAGAGTTGGATACTTTCCATTGGTGGCATCCCTCATTTCTTCAATAATTCTGATAGCTTCATAAAATAAATTGGATTTTTTGCCAGCTAATCCTTCACGATTTCCAATGGTTGAGAGGTTCTGACAAGGGGATCCAAACGTGACAATATCAACCGGTGGAATTTTTCCACCATGTAGTTTGGTTAAATCTCCTAAATGAATCATATGGGGAAACTGTTTCTTTGTAATACGAATCGGTGCTTTTTCGATTTCACCTGCCCATGATAGTGTAATGCCCTGTTTTTGAGCGGCAAGAGGGAAGACACCGATACCGTCAAAGAGGCTTCCTAAAGTAAGATTTGTTATTCTTATCATCTCCTTGTAAATAAAAAAGACACCCCAATATGAAGTGTCCAAAAAAATGTTGTGATTTCTATTTGATTATAAGGGTGAAATATAAAAAGATTACTCTTTATTATCATCGTATCTTGTTAAAATTAAAAATAGATAAATAACTAAGATACATTTTGATTTCGTAATGTCAGATTGTTTAATTAGACCATGTGCAATTTCATTTCGTAGATTAAGACCCATTGGTTCAACCATAATTATTTGAATTAAAGTATGAATATCCTCTCCTAGAAAAGTTTTAATGTAATCTTTAACTAAAAATTCGTTAAATGTTATTTCATACTGAACCATATCTTTTTTGAGTGATGTAGTTGCGAATCCCAATTTAGCAAGAAACCGTCTAAATGTAGATTCAAATTGAGGAACTAAAATATGAATAGAGCTAACATAGTCTTCTTTAAAAAAATTTTCAATTCCTGCTTTTACAAGAGGGTAGTTTCTCTCATCAAGCATTTTCCATGAATCAAATTTTTCCATAAGATGATCGGCAGAAAGGCTATGTTCTTCTATCAATTTTTCAAAAATAGCCTTTAAAAAAATCTCTAAATTTAGTGTCAATTCTTGTACATAACTAGTAATGAAAATGAACTTTTTTGACTCTTCTTTAGTTTCTGCGTTTACGATTTTGTTTCCACCATGAATTATACTTTTTGAGACAAGATTAAAAAAATTATTATCTGCTTCTTGAAGTGATTGTTGCTGCTTAATTATACTGACATTTGGAATAAATTCGTCACTTTTTGCAAGCTTATCAAGAGATTCATGAATGTTAGAAATAATATAAGGTGAAATACAATTATCGATATAGTCTGTAGGAATTGTAAAAGGAATTTTTATTGTTGCCATTTCATCACTTTGTTGATATGTTTCATAAGTTTGCTTTATTAAAACTTTTAAGTCATTAATTTTTTCTGTTTCTCCCATATTCTTATAGTATTCAAGTGCTTGTTCTAAGTTAAAAGCTTTTGTTAATGAGCTTTTTTGTTGTCTCCCGCCTTGATACTCAGCCTCTAATTCATAGCTTTTTCCAATATCCAGACGGAGGTTTTGTATTTGTTCTGTATTGTATGCCTCAAACTTTCCAAGAGCTATAGATTCCTCAATAAATAATCTATAAAAATGATACTCATGATTTTCAAAACATTTGTTTTTAAGATTTGTCAATATTGTTAATGTACAGGTGTAAAGTTCTTCTGAAATGTAACCTTTAAATTTAGAATCTAAAATGATTCTTACTAATTGAGAAAGATTACAAGCCCATATCGAATTATCTATATCCCTCGATTCAATTAATTGTGAATGTATTAGTTGAATAGCTTGTTGCAGGTATTTTTTATTATTCATAGAAAGCGAAACCTCAACTAATCTTGATATAGATAAAATAAAATTACTATCCTCATGTACAGTCTGATATTTTCTACAACTTTCTACAAGTGATGCAAGTAAAAATTGTGAAATTTGATATTTTTTTCTCGTTACTTTTTCACTCCCATACTCAAAAAGAAAATCTGAATATCTTACTTTTAAAAAAATATTATCAGTTTCAATCATTCTTCTTTCATAATATAAAAATTGTTCATCAGTGAAAGCTGTAATTTCAGGAACATTTCCAATGCCTGTAATACTGTATTCGGGGACAAATCTAGTGTCGCTTTTATTATTCGAAAGAATTGGTTTTTTTTCGATAAGTGAACAAATATCAATTTCATATTTTGCTAATTTTGCTTCATTTAAAAATCCTTCCGATTTTGCCCAATCATGGATTTCTTTAAAACCATCTCTAAATTCTGTATAATACTTGGTAATTTCTATTCTTTCTAGTTCATTAATTTTATCTATAAATTTCGTCATCTAGTTATCTCCGATATACCTAATTTTAAATTTAATTATACCCTCTCAAATGCTATGAAGGAATATAAGTATATAAAAAATAATTTTTAACTGGATGAAGCAAGTGAATAAAAGAGATTCAAAAAGATAGTTAATCATTTATTAGAATGTATAACTGACAAGAATGAAAGAGTGTTTTACTATATTTATGCACATGGAAACCTATACATGAAATAACCAAAAGGGTATACTCAAATTATAAGAAAATAACGAGGTGAAGAAAATGACTGAAAAAGCACAAAACAATGATGAAATCATTGAAAAGGCGAAAGACTTTTTTAGAGAAGTAATTGCTAAGAATCATATTAAAAATACAGAAAAGTTAAAAAACATAAACAACTTTAACGTGAATCCATTTCTGAACAAGTATTTAGCAAATTATTTAACAGGGAACGATGATCCTGAAAGTGTTTCGAAGGCATTAATATATCCAAGAGTTTTAGGTACTTCAATTAATACTTCATTCGGTTCCAACCTTCAAAAATTTATCAATAAAACTCTGGAAGGATATGGCTCTACTACGACTGGAATGGACATAGAATTTATTGATAAAATAGATGGAAGAAAAAAATACTGTCAAATTAAAGCTGGCCCTCAAACAATTAATTATGATGATGTGACTACAATTCAAAATCATTTTAAATCAGCGATTAATTTAGCTCGTACTAATAATATTCCTATTGCAAATATGGATTGTGTCGTAGGTGTTTTTTATGGCGAAGACAGCGAATTAAGTGCGTTTTATAGAACGTTAGCAGAGGACTATACAGTCTTAGCTGGAAAAGATTTTTGGTATCATTTAACAGGAGATGAAGATTTTTATCAAAAGCTAACTGATGGTATTGGAGATATAGCTAATGAATTTGATAGTACTGAGCTTCTTGACGAAACAATCAAAGCTTTGGCTGAACAACTAAAAAATATTGAAGGAATTGAAGAGTAGTTAAAAAAACTAGTACCTTTTTAGTGTACTAGTTTTTGATATTTTAAAATTGATTCAGATAATTTACTACAGATTTTCCAATAGCTTCCGCAAGATTTACCGGGACAGCATTTCCAATTTGTTTATATTGATTGTTTGTGCTTCCAGCAAACTCCCAATCATCTGGGAAACTTTGTATTCTTGCATATTCTCGAACAGTAAATGGACGAGTTTCATCAGGATGGCAACGTTCTGTTTGTTTCTGCGCGGGTGATGTAGTTAACGTTAGAGAAGGCTCATTCCAAGATAAGCGTCTAGCCATTCCTCTTCGACCACCACCAGAATGATAGGATGCACCCATGTAACTTTTAGCAACATTTTCAGGCAAGTTAACCCAACATCCTCCAGGAGGGACTAAGTTAAGGACTTCTATTTTAGACGCTGGATAAGAAGCACCTTCACTTTTCGGAACATCTTTTAATACATCCCTTAGAACAGGTTGATAGGTATATTCTTTAGGAAATTTAAAAGAATATTGTTGTTGTTCAAAAAGGTCGTTTCTAATGCCAATAATGACAATCCGCTCTCTTTTTTGTGCAACTCCATAATTCCAAGCATTCAGTATATTCCAAAATACTTGGTAACCTGAATCCTCGAAAATTTCTATCATAGTTTCTAATGTACGGCCATTATCATGATTCAAAAGACCTTTTACATTTTCTGCTATAAACATTTTAGGTTGCAGTTGTACTAATAATTGTGAATAAGGATGAAATAGAGTACCTCTAGTATCATTCAGTCCTTGACGTAAGCCAGCATAACTAAAACTTTGACAAGGATAACCGCCAGACAATACGTCTAGTTCTCCTCTAAAAGTAAACTGATCATGATTAAAGATACCATTTTGAGCAATAGTATTAATATCTCCTTCAATCACATTCCAATTAGGGCGATTTAATTTTAAAGTACTACATGCTGTAGAGTCTATTTCAATATCTGCAACAGAATTGAATCCAGCTTTTTCCAAACCTAAGGATAGACCTCCTGCACCAGCAAATGTTTCTACAAGCGTGTAATCGCGTTTTGGAGTAGTATTTTGAATATCAATAAACTCATCTAGCTTGTATTTAAATCTGTCTAATGAATCATCGTTAAATAATTCTAGCTGTTTATTATTAGTTGCATGTTTTTTTACTATAGTTGTAGTCATTGTATCACTCAATTCTTCTTTAAGTATTTCTGCATAGGATAGTCCTAACTCATTAGTGAGTTTGACAACATTAGTTTTTAAAGGAGAAAAACCTTCGGATAACATTTGAGACAATTGACTTTTACTCATTTGTAGTCGTTCCGCTAGTTCTGTTTGGGTTTTTATATTCTTTTGTTTCATGGCTGATAGAACTATTTCTTTATCAATAATCAAAGTACCCTCCTCCTTGTTTAAAATATTTTGAACAACCCAATTATAGCGAACCATGTTTTTCTAGTCAATACAAATATACGCAATAATTAAATAATATTTTTTAGAAGAATGATTTTTATTGTAGTATCAAAAGATGTAATTCTAATTAACTTATTTTTTGAATTTTTCTTTTATGAGGGTTAGTTCTTTTTCGTATTTAACAGAATTCCTATGTTTATTCAAAAAAGACACCTCAACTTTGGAAGTGTCTAAAACCTTTTGATTTTTGGAAGTACCATTCACTTATTAAACATACTGATAAAACAATATTCCTTAATATACTGGCGAAGTTTTTTAGTCATAAAAATGACCATCCTTTTGACCTTCCTTAGTCGTATGAAAGGGGACGCATCAGAGTGTGTTAGTGAACGAACAAAGAAATAAAGTTCGATTAAAGACTACCAGAAATCATATCAATATTGAGTATGGTCTCAAAGACACAAACGCTGCAGAATAAGAAAAGCGCTGATTTATCAGTTTTTAGAGAGTATCCTGAGCATAGGATGTTTTCTTTTTTTTGTCCTTGACCATCCTTTTGACCCTCTCTTTTAAGTAGTACAAAAATACATCAGAAGTTCTTGTAAATCTCAAAAATCCGATAATTTTAACTAGGTTTCACTAGGAATCATTGAAACATCCAATACGGTCTCAAAGACGCGAACGCTGCGGAATAATTCTAACAAGGTTAGAACGTTGGTTTATCAACGATTTAGAGATGTTTTCCTTCACTGGAGACATCTCTTTTTTTGCGCATGTTGCGTTTCTTGTTGCGATATTATTTAAACTTAGTTCGTCATGAATTGTGCAAAGCGATTACCTGTCTCTTCCCGCTTTTTATCAGTTACATGAGCATATACATTCATTGTTGTTTTTATATCTGTATGCCCCATGCGCTCTTGAACTTCTTTGATAGGTACGCCAGATTCAAGTAGGAGACTGCAATGAGTGTGACGAAATCCATGAACTGTCATATATTCTAAGTTATTATCTTTAAGAATTTTCGTTAGTCGATGATTTAAAAAATCAAGATATAAAACTTTGTTTTCTTCTGAGGTAAAAAGTAATTGTTCTTCATTATCATGTTTTATCCCTAGTTTGAAGAAAAGCTCTTTTTGCTGTAATTTCCAACGTTTCAAAAGTTTGAGTGTCTCATCATCTAAAGATAACTCTCTGACACTTTTTCTTGTCTTAGGGGTTTGAAAAATTAATTTCCAACCATCAGCAGTAGCAACCGTCTGTTTAACAGACAAGGTTCCTCGACCAAAACTTATATCTTTCCAACGTAAGGCATGTAGCTCACCTTTCCTAAGTCCGGTAAATGCTAGAATTCTAAACATCAGGAATTCAGAAAAAGGCAACTGTTTTTTTGCTTTATCTAGAAAAGTAATCAATTGTTTTTGGCTGTAGTAGGGCGCTGCATAATCCTCTTGATCAATGTCCATTTGTCTTTTGGGTCGAATTACACCATTCATTGGGTTATTAGTAAGCAAGCGTACACTAATAGCATACTGAAAGATTTGAGAAGTAATCATAATCAAATTATTGAACTTTTTGTAATAGCTGAACCAATGATTTACTTTAGACTGACAATAAGGGATAGTTATCTTGTTGATCGGAATTTTTCCGAAATGAGGTATGATATGCTTCTTTAGAGCAAATTTTTGAGCAGTAAGTGTACTTGCTTTCACAGTATTCTTATACTGTTCTAACCACATTTCTGCTACTTTTTCAAAGTGAAGGTTACTATCAAAAATAAAATCAGCGCTTTTTGATTTTAGAAGCAATCGAGATAAAGCAAGATTTGCCGCTTGTCTTGTTTTAAAACCACTACGATTAGTTTTTATTTCTTTACCAGTTAATGGGTCTTTACCAAGGTAAACATGAAATTTATAGGCAATTTCACCATTCTTCTTTTTATATTTCTTTATTTTCGCCATAAATATATTATCGTCCTTTCTTGTCCGCCAGCATGTCGAACGAGTGGCATCACTCCTTTCAATTTGGTATAATTGGGTATAGCAAATAAGCATTAGGTTTATTTGGTTTTAGCACGCTCTCGCTTTGGTCGGTGGGGCGTGTTTTTTTATTGTGCAGAAGTCATATATGCATCAGTAATTAATTCTGCTTGTTCCATATAGACATCGGTCAATTTCGTAGCCCAATCTTCGTAATCTTCATATTTCCCAGATCCGCTAGTCAAATGAACATTTGCCATTTCCTGTATTCCTTCATTGGAAATTTCAGCCAACTCACTTATTTTGTCGTTTGACAATTCTGCTAAACCTTCTACTCCGTTTTGATTATTAGGATATTCAGCATTGTATTCATCAACTAACTTCGGTGCTGCTTCTTTAATTTTTTGAGTGTATTCGTCTAGAATAGCTTGATATTGTTCATCAGCGCTTTTGCTCTCTTCTTTTGGAGCTTGGCTTTCTGATGAAGCTTTTTCTGATGTTTTATCTGATGTCGAAGTTGCTTCTTTTGAGCTGGTAGATGTTTTCTCAGCAGAGTTTTTATCTTTAGAATTACCCCCAAGAGATCCGCCAACTGCAGCAACTAGAATTACCACTAAAATCCAGAACCATACCTTTTTGTAAAAGGGTTTTTTTACCTTATACAATTTACCATCTTCGCCTCTAACTCTTTTTGCCATTTTTATTTCCTCGATTCTTTGATATAATATATTTGTACTGTCTCAGAAATGAGGTTAGGGCTTTTAGAAGTTGGAGCTTCTAAGAGCTTTCTTTTTTTAGCAAAATATTTTCATGGGTTCAACGAAAATAGATTCGCTGTCAAAAGTAAAAATATAATTATGATGAAAGTGTTTTGTTCCGTATTTATTATTCCATACGTTCAACGCACATTCTAGAAGATATGGTATAGAGATACAAGTATCTCTATACCATATCTTCGTGCTTTCATTCTTCTTTCCACACACTAGGAACTGTAGGAATAAATAACGTCCTTACTAAAAGAAATCGCTCTTTTAGTAAGGATTATGGGCGGATCAAAGTTATTACATGTGTACAAAAAATAAAGAAAAGACCATTTTTGCAATAAAGGAACCAGCAAAAGAAGCGAGAACAATCAACATAATTTTCCAAGGTTTTAACCAAGCACTATTCTTTTTCATCTAATCACCTCTATAAAAAGAATACTATGATAAATAAATAATATCAAAAAAAATTGATACTTAATCAGTTATTCACCAAATCAGGCAACTAACGAGATGAAATCAGAATCAGTTTTGCTTTTCAGATTTTTTAAGTTTAATTGCTCGTATTAGGTGGACACAAAAGCTCGCAAAAAATAAAAGCCCTGCAATTTTTGGAATGGCACCAATTGAAGCTAAAAATAAAAAAGCTGCTATAAAGTTTACACAAGCGGCTAGCAGGTAAAGGTAGAAACTAGTTTTTCTTTTCAAAGTGCTCACTCCTTTCGAACAGCATATCATACTTTATTTTCAATGTGAAAAAATAATACCAAAGAAAGTCGAAATAAATAATTTCACTATCCGACGAAATAAAAAAGAAATAGAAAGAACTTCTATTTCTTCGAGCGATTTTTATTCGAATACAGGGCAATGATTATAGCTACGGCTATGCAAAAGACTAATACTTTTAACATATTCACACATCCTTTTTAGATTAGTTTAAATTATAACTTTCTAAAAATATATAGGGTTTTAGGCCTATTAGTAAAAGATAATTCAGTCCCACAAGTTATCGAACTCTTTTTTTCGATTATTCCTCGGCAATCAAGAAGGCCAATTTTTTCAAACAACTGTTAAAACAAAAAAGTGAAGAAACTACTGGAACTAAAAGTTTCTTCACTACTCATCAAGTAATCAATAAACCTTTGTTTATTCAAATATGTAACATCTAAATTTTTTGAAGCAAGGAAAAACAAACATGCAGAACAATAGAAAGAGTTGAAAAAGTAAGGTAATCGTTAAATTGACAGTTCCGTAACGCTGGTAAAGGTAGATATGTACGAGTAATTCACCAAGATTCATGAGAATCAAGATAAGATAACTACTCGCTTTTACTTGGCATCTTTTTAGTAGGTGATAGCTGATGTAATAATCGCGTAGGACAAAAAAAAGTAATGATAGTTTGTTTAAAGCCGTGATGGTAGCATGTTGTTCGGCAAGCTGTTGAAAGAACAAAAGTGCTGTGGGAAAAGGGATATAAATGATTAATAAAGAAAGAAAAAAATATACAACAAAAGGCACGTTCACACTCCTAAAAAAAAATTACCAAAAGGCAGAAAATAATTTAGCAAATATTTATTCAGAGGTCAACAGTAGGATTTGTTATTTCAATGGTTCGAGTATTAGGCATGATTGTTTTTGCTTAAGAAATGAAATCTTGGTTTACAGACTGAGAAAAATTGCGGTGATTTTCTGTCACGGAGGAATGCACCTTGATAAACCCCGTCACAATAAGGTTATAAGAGGGATTGGATATTATTATTAAAACAATGTATAAATAAAAAAACTCCTGAAAGCAGAGTGGAGAAGACAGTTACTCTTGAGTTCAGAAGTTTTTGGTTTTTGAAAAAAATCAATTTTATCAATGAAAAATGTTAATTTTGTGCATTTAATTTTTTTAATACATCAGCTGGCACATCTTTTTCAGCGACCTCATTCGGTCCGGAGATGATACGTTTTTGACTGATCTCTGCTTTAACTAGTGTGTTAGGAGCATAAGGCTGGATATCTTCACCAGACAATTCATAGGTCATTTCTTGTCTTTCGCCATTTTCTTTAACAAATTCAAACGTATATTTATAAGAAGAATAGCCTTCGATTTTTTTTCCTGAACCGTCTACTGTTTGTTTCCTTTCAGGTGTTTCTTTTGGTGTGCGTGCATAGGCAGTGACTCCTTGATAGGTCTCAGAATAGTATTTATAACTAAAATAGCCTCCTACACCAAGTGCGACTACAAGAAGAGCAAGCATCATTTTTTTCATAATTAACCCTCATTTCTTTTTTGCTGAGACGACTATAACACGGACTAGCTTAAAAAATTCATTGAAAAAGATAACACTATTGTAAGTTTTTGATTGTTTACATGAGAATATAGCTGTAATTTTCTGTCGAGGAATTGTGATAGAAGAAAATAGAATTGAAATCATTTTGCAATATTGTAATGTTAATCTTTTATTTGTGCCTGGGGAGAGGTACAAATACACAAAAAGAGAGGTTTTTTCATTTGAAAAAATTTGTATTCACAGCTGTTGCAGGACTAGGTTTATTTATCGGAGGCACTGTTGCATCTGCAGAGGAACAAACCCATGTGGTTGCTCCAGGAGACACACTGTCAGGATTAGCAACTGAATATGGTACGACAGTGGATGACCTTTTAGCATTGAATGAATCCATTCAAGACCCTAATTTGATTTTTGATGGCGAAACATTGCTGATTTTTAGTGATGCACAACCGATGACACGCGCGCAAGAAACGACAGAAACAGCGCAAGCGCAAACTGAAACTGCGCCGGCAGCTACACAATCAAACGCTGCTAGCACTAGCGCTGCAAGTACACCAAGTACTGGTTCAGGAGTCTTGAATCCAGTGGACGGTATCAATTACTATAATGGTGTCAGAGAATCTTATTATTCACAAAAAGTATTAGCTGGTGGCGGCTTAGATATTCCTGGCCGACATGTTGCCGCTGACGGAACGATCCGTGATGCAGATGGTTATATCGTTGTAGCTAGTGACAATCAAGCCAAAGGCTCAACAGGGCAATCTTCTTTGGGTGCCTACAAAGTCTATGATACAGGCGTTGGTCACAGCGGAATCGACGTTTACACAAACTGGTAATCAGCAAAAACAGCTGCATGAAATATGCAGCTGTTTTTTTGTTATGGTCTAGACTAATTCTTGTCAAAAAAATGAGAGTGTGGTATCATTGGACTATACCAAAATGAAATGAGGAGCGTATCATGGAAATTATTCGCGTGAAAGATGCAGCTGAAGGTGGAAAAAAGGCATTTGAATTGATTCAGCAAGGCGTTGAAAACGGCGCTAAAGTTCTTGGATTGGCGACAGGCAGTACGCCAGAAACATTGTATGCAGAGATGACAGCTAGCGATGTCGATTTTTCAAACATGACTTCTGTTAATTTAGATGAATATGTCGGACTTGGCGGCGAAGATGATCAAAGTTATCGCCACTTTATGAATGCTCATTTATTTGACAAAAAACCATTCAAGGAAACCTTTGTACCGAATGGAAAAGCCGAAGATTTGCAAGCGGAATGCAAACGATACGATGAAGTGATCGCGGAACATCCAGTTGACATCCAAATCTTAGGAATTGGTCAGAACGGTCACATTGGCTTCAATGAACCTGGGGCATCTTTTGATGGCACAACATCAGTCGTTGATTTGACTGAATCAACGATCAATGCCAACAAACGCTATTTTGACAAGGTAGAAGATGTACCCACTACTGCAATCTCAATGGGCATCGGTTCAATTTTGAAAGGTAAAAAAATTATTTTGATGGCCTTTGGACCAGCTAAAGCGGACGCAATCCAAGGGATGATTGAAGGTCCGGTAACGACGGATCTGCCTGCATCTGCTTTGCAAAATCATCCAGATGTCACAGTCATCGTGGATGAAGCAGCGGCAGCCAATCTTTAACATCAATTAGTTGGCAGAGCGTCCAATCTAATCGACAAAATCCGAATGAACATCGGAAAAACCAGCTACTTCCCCATTTCATCCAGTCGGATGAAAAGTTGGTATTTTCGATGATTCTTCGGTTTTTTTATTTTTCATGGAATACAGCTTAAAGATGGGTTGCGGAATTTGGACCTTCCTTTTTTCATTTTTAAAAATAGATGGTATAGTTGAAAAGGGGTGTTTCAATGGTTGATATGGTCTTATCGATTCCAGAAATTATTCTTAGACTCGTTTTAGCAATGGTCATGGGAGGCGCTATCGGTTTTGAGCGACAGTACAAAAGTCGGCCAGCGGGATTACGGACCCATATTTTAGTCTGTATGGGGGCATGTGTCATTGCACTGATCCAAGTAGAGATCGCTAGTGGGGCGATGCGTGATGCGTTGAATCATCCAGATCTCGCAGGGGTCATTCGTTCAGATGAAGCTCGATTGATCGCACAAGTGGTAAGTGGGGTTGGTTTTTTGGGTGCCGGGACGATTATCGTGACAAAACGCTCGGTAACTGGATTGACGACAGCTGCTTCATTATGGGCGATTGCTGGCTTAGGGATTGCGATCGGCATGGGATTTTATGCGATTTCGATTACTAGTTTTGCCGGGATCTTTTTTGCACTGACGGTGATCAAGCGAATTGTGCGAGTCCCGACAGCCAAAAAATTGGAGATTCAATACATTCATCGTGCGGAAACAAAGGAATTTTTGACAGAGTATTTTCTTGATCGAAAAATCGTGATCGAAGATGTCAACTTTGATGTGAAGTTCATGGAAGACTATCGGATCTATACCAATATTTATACGATCAACTTACCGTGGGGGCTGAGTTTCTCTGATGTTATCGAAGAATTATCAGTTTATAAAAATATCACTAAGCTGCGGTTGGTTGATGTTAGTTAAAAAAGTACTGCCAAAGGTCACACCTTTGGCAGTACTTTTTTAGTTAGGAAAGAAACATGCGATCCCGACAATCGCTAGATTGCTAAGAAAGTTGACTGCTTCATTTGTGATCAAAGCATAGCCATGCACTTTTTTCGTTGGCTGCTGGTGATGGCTTTTTTGTTCGGTAAATTGATGACAAACCGTGCATTGGTAACGTACTTGAATCGTTGCTCCCAATAAACTATCGATTATACTACCGCTAAATCCTAACAAGAGTACCCAAATCAATGCTGTCAAAGAGAGCGGTTGGCCGCTGAGCCAGAGACAGATCGCCAGAAGTAAAACGATACCGCCGCTGCCCGCAAAAGAAGCAATGGTACCTAGGAGGCTGACACCGCCAGAAAGACCCGCAGGTAATTTTTTTCCCGTTAAGAGATTTCGGGGTGCCTTTTTGCTCAAAACACCGATCTCTGATCCCCAAGTGTCGGCGGTACAGCTAGCGATCCCGACAATAAATGCCCAGAGATAGTTCTCATTGTTGAAAGAGGCGTAACCGATCAATGCCAATAAACTAGGCGATAAATTAGCCAGCACTTGGATGGCTTCGCGGCGCGCACCTTTGATCACCAGATCATCGGCTGAGTTTTTTTTCTTTAAGTGATTGATGATCCCAGAGCTGGCAAAAAAGAAACCAACTAAAAAGATACTGAACCAAGGTCCCAAAGCAATGATGATCGTCCCACTTAAGGCAGCTGCTAAAGCACCGGATAAAGACAACCACTGCAAAATAAAAGCGGATCCTGCTACAAATGCACTACAGATCAGTCCCAGTAAAAATTGATAGAAAAAGACCACAGCTTCCACCTCGCTTTTTTCATCAGTTTAGCATAAAGCAAACTTGTATGTAGCTTTTTTTCGTTACTGACAGCATTTTGCTCGTCAAATGAGAGCGTTTCATTTAAGCTTAGACTAAGAGGTGAGTGTATGAAAATCGTGATCATCGGCGGTTCATTCGGAGGGATCAGCTGCGCCATCGAAGCACGCAAAATCTATCCAGAATCTGAAATCGTATTGATTGAAAAAAAAGCCCATATCGGGTTTATTCCCAGCGGGATGCTCCTGTATTTAGAAGGCAAGATTCCTTCGTTGCAAGACGCATTCTTTTGCTCCAAGGAACAGCTTGAGCAGTTGGACATTCAAGTAGCATTGCAAGAAACAATGTTGAAACTTGATCCTAAGAACCATTTCGTTCAAACAGATCAGCGCAGAATCGCTTATGATCGGTTGATCTTAGCAGCAGGATCTGCACAAGAATCAGAAATTCTCTTACCGATGAATGAAGCCGCATTGACCTATAAAGATTACGGCGCTGCCAAGCAATTTATTCAGGAATTAGATCAGGCAGAAACGATTACGATCGTTGGGGCTGGACAAGCAGGTATGGAAGCAGCCAACACATTAACGACGCTAGGAAAACAAGTCCAACTAGTGGAATCAATGACGTATCCTTTATTCAAATATTTTGATCAATCGTTTCTGGCTCCTTTTTTAGATGAATTAGCACAAATAAAAAATCTGCAGCTTTATCTGGCAGAACCTACCATTGCCATTGAATCCACGGAAACAGGCTTCCGAGTGGAGACCGCCAATCGGACATTGCTCAGCGCGCTTGCATTGACGACCGTCAATGTCCGACCGCGGCCGCACCCAGCATTTCAGCAGCTGCGCTTGCACAGTGATCATACGATTTGGACGGATGCTTATTTGGAAACTTCCGAAAAGGGTATTTTTGCTGTCGGTGACTTGATTCAGATCTACAGTCCAATTACACGGGATACGGCTTATATGCCATTAGTAAACAATGCAGTTCGTTCCGGAATCGCTGCTGCGCATAATTTGCAAGAGAAAAAAGAACCTTTTCGCGGCGGCTTACGGACAGTGGGAACCCATCTGTTTGGCTGGTATCTGGCTAGTACAGGAATGACTGAATCAGATCGCTTCTTTTATGAACAAGAAATTACCGTCAAAAAATTTACCGCTAAAGCTTCATTAGTAGATGACACACCGATCCACGGGAAACTGATCATTGCCAAGACAAGCGGGCAAGTATTGGGCGCTCAGTTACTGTCAAAGTACAATCTCTTAGAAAAAATCAACCTGCTGGCATTTGCCATTGAAAAGGAGAGCACATTGTCAGAGTTAGCGCAAAAAGATTTCTTTTTTCATCCTCATTTTACTGATGTCTTTGAACTGTCCAATGCGATTGCTTTAGGAAGTGCTGCCAATGAAATTTGAACAATTATTAGAAAAAAAAGAAGCCAAGCAATTACAGCTACTGAAAAAGCTGCTTCTAGTTGGAGGTGAACTAGAGCTTCATGAGATGGCTGCTTACCTTAGGATCAGCAAACCATCCTTAGAAAAATATGTTGATGAGTTATTTCTATATTTAGCTCCTTATTCTGATCAATGCCATCTTTTTTATCAAGGTTCATCATTAGTTCTAGAAACGAGCCCAGAGTTCTCGTTGAATCAGATTGAATATGTGTTCTACCACTCGTCGATCAAATTTCAAGTGCTGGAACATGTATTGATCAATCAAGAAATCGCCACGATTCCGTTAGCGCAAAAATTAATGATTAGTGAATCCTCCCTGTTTCGCAAAATCAAAGAATTGAATCAAGTGTTGGCAGAATTCGGATTAGAGATTTGGCAGGGGAAACTCATGGGGGAAGAAGCTCAGATTCGCTATTTTTATTTTCAGCTGCTTTGGTACTTAAATTCTTTCAAGAGTCAGCCATTACCGATTGATACAAAATTTGTGGGACTGATCGCTCGTGGGCTCAATCTGACCTTTACCGAGGAAGCACAGCAACGGGTCAGTTTGTGGCTGAAGATCATGAAGTATCGTTTAAAAGCGCCCGGACAATCGTTTCAAAGACTACGGGAAAACATGGCATTTTATGAGAAAGATCCATTGTATCAGCAACTGCGGGAACTTGTCTTTCGCAGTTTTGGGCATTATGCACTGGAAGTTCGTGAAGAAGAGGCGATGCTCCATTTTGTTTTCTTGCTTTCCTTTTCCGTTTTCTCTGAACAAGATTTTCGCCAGTACATGCTGCAACGCTCCCGATTTACGCCGACAGCACTTACCGATACGCTGATCTTGGAACATATCCTGCATTTGTATCGACCGGCTGTCCCGCAAGAAATCGAAGCCAATTGTTATTTTCATCTTTCTCAGATCCATAGTCGTTTGTATTTTTTCAAAGGAGATGTCGAAGTTTTTGATCGAGAAAATATTTGGCAATTAGAAGCAAAACTCTCAAGTCGTAATATTCGCCAGATCAGTGAACGTTTATTGAATACTGCTGTACAAGAAATGAAGCTGGAAGCATCAGAAGAAAATACATTGTATATGATGACCATGGTCAAATATTTGAGTGTCCTGACGATCATTGATTACCAAATCAATCGGGAATTTCGGGTAGGCATCGCGTTGAATATGGATGCACTTTTCAAAGAGGCAGTCTTTTATATGTGGCTGCTGTACTTAAAAAATTTGAATGGGGTCGTCGTTGAGCGCTATGCTAAAGAACAAGACTATGATCTGATCTTGACGAATTATCCGATTGAAACATCGATTCCTACATATCGGATCAGTGAGTTAGGGACGACTTACGATCGAGAAAAAATCAAAAAGATGATTCGCGAACGCTTCAACTAATGGCGTTTTTCCAGATTTCGTCAATTTCTTAGAAAATCTCTAAAAAGTTGACGAGATCACTACAGGTAATTCGAGTAAGATAAATGTAAGAAAACGGTATCAAAAGAATAAATCAACCATTTAAAAGGAGAGAGAAACATGGCAGAGAAAAACTATATTATGGCAATCGATCAAGGAACTACAAGCTCAAGAGCAATTATTTTTGACCGCAACGGACAAAATGTCGGTAGTTCGCAAAAGGAATTTCCCCAATATTTTCCAAAATCTGGTTGGGTAGAACACAATGCCAATGAAATCTGGAACTCTGTTCAATCAGTTATCGCGGGAGCCTTTATCGAATCTGGGATTCGACCTGAAGCAATCGCCGGAATCGGGATTACCAACCAACGGGAAACAACAGTTGTTTGGGATAAAAATACCGGTCAACCGATCGCCAATGCGATCGTTTGGCAATCGCGCCAATCTTCTCCGATTGCTGACCAATTGAAAGCCGACGGACATACAGACATGATCCATGAAAAGACAGGGTTAGTGATCGATGCTTACTTCTCTGCTACGAAAATCCGCTGGCTGCTTGATAATGTGGAAGGTGCACAAGAAAAAGCAGAGAATGGGGATCTACTATTCGGTACCATTGATTCGTGGCTTGTCTGGAAACTGACAGATGGGCAAGTCCATGTGACGGATTACTCCAATGCGAGTCGGACCATGCTTTATAACATCCATCGTTTAGAATGGGATCAAGAAATTTTGGATTTGTTAAATATTCCAGCATCCATGTTGCCGGAAGTCAAAAGCAACTCCGAAGTTTACGGCCATACTCGCAGCTATCATTTTTATGGCAGTGAAGTACCGATTGCTGGGATGGCAGGGGACCAACAGGCTGCTCTCTTTGGGCAAATGGCTTTTGAAAAAGGCATGATCAAAAATACGTACGGTACAGGGGCGTTTATCGTTATGAATACCGGAGAGGAACCACAATTATCCGACAATGATCTGTTGACCACGATCGGCTATGGAATCAATGGTAAAGTATACTACGCATTGGAAGGTAGTATTTTTGTTGCCGGCTCAGCGATCCAATGGTTGCGGGATGGCTTACGTATGATCGAGACGTCTCCGCAATCTGAAGAATTAGCGGCAAAAGCGACTGGCGACAATGAAGTCTATGTCGTACCAGCCTTTACGGGATTAGGTGCACCTTATTGGGATTCTGATGCTCGGGGAGCAGTTTTTGGCTTGACCCGCGGGACAACGAAAGAAGACTTCGTGCGGGCGACCTTGCAGGCTGTCGCTTATCAATCGAAGGATGTCATCGATACCATGAAAAAAGATTCAGGGATCGATATCCCATTGTTGAAAGTGGATGGCGGGGCTGCTAAAAATGATCTTTTGATGCAATTCCAAGCAGATATCTTAGATATTGAAGTACAACGGGCAGCCAATCTTGAAACGACAGCACTGGGGGCGGCTTATTTAGCTGGCTTGGCCGTCGGCTTCTGGAAAGACCTCGACGAATTGAAAGCAATGGCAGAAGATGGTCAACTCTTTACACCAGAAATGCCAGCTGATGAACGTGAGAACCTTTATGAAGGATGGAAACAAGCAGTGGCAGCGACTCAGATGTTTAAATTCAAAGTGAAGAAAGAAGGCGAGTAAGCCATGACTTTTTCTTATAAAGATCGGCAACACGCCCTAGCAGAAGCAAAAAATACGACCTATGATGTATTGATCATTGGTGGCGGAATCACTGGTGCTGGAGTCGCCGTGCAAACGGCAGCTGCCGGCATGAAAACGATTTTGGTAGAAATGCAGGATTTTGCTGAAGGAACCTCCTCTCGTTCGACGAAACTGGTTCATGGGGGCATCCGCTATTTGAAAACATTTGATGTCGAAGTTGTGGCAGATACAGTGAGGGAACGAGCGATCGTGCAACAGATCGCTCCCCATATTCCTAAACCAGATCCCATGCTTTTACCTATCTACGATGAGCCCGGTGCAACCTTCAATCTTTTTTCTGTCAAGATTGCCATGGATTTGTATGATCGTCTGGCAAATGTAACAGATAGTAAATATGCCAATTATACGTTGACGAAAGAAGAAGTATTGGAACGAGAACCGCAACTGCAACATGAGAACTTGACCGGAGGCGGAGTCTATCTGGATTTCCGCAACAACGATGCCCGTTTAGTGATCGAAAATATCAAACGGGCCCATCAAGATGGTGCTGCAATGATCAGCAAAGCCAAAGTTGTCGGTATGCTTCATGATGAACAAGGAAAAATCAATGGTGTTCAAGTAGAAGATCAATTAACGAAAGAACAATTCGCCATCCATGCGAAAGTTGTGATCAATACCACTGGACCATGGTCTGATATCGTTAGAGAATTAGATAGCAATGATAACTTACCGCCGCAAATGCGCCCAACCAAAGGTGTCCATTTAGTGGTGGATCGTGAAAAGCTGAAAGTACCTCAGCCAACTTATTTTGATACTGGCAAGAATGATGGTCGGATGGTTTTTGTGGTTCCTAGGGAGAACAAGACGTATTTTGGTACGACAGATACGGATTACACGGGCGATTTTTCCCATCCGACTGTTACGCAAGAAGACGTCGATTATCTTTTAGAGATCATCAACCATCGCTTTCCAGAAGCTGCGATCCAACTGGATGATATTGAAGCTAGCTGGGCGGGGTTACGCCCGCTGATCACGGCTAATGGCGGTTCTGATTACAACGGCGGAGCTAAGAGCAAACTTTCGGATGAAAGCTTTGATCAAATCGTGCAAACTGTAGAAGCGTATTTGGACGATCACCGCAAACGCCCGCAAGTCGAAAGGGCGATCAAACAAGCAGAGGAACGTCTAGAAGCCAGCAGTGTGGATCCTTCACAAGTTTCTCGGGGCAGCAGCTTGGAAATGTCTCAAGACGGACTGTTGACACTGGCCGGGGGCAAGATTACAGATTATCGGTTAATGGCTGAAGGCGCCGTCAAACGAATCAATGAATTACTGGCTGCAAAAGGGCAGCAGTTTGAATTAGTGGATTCCACGCGTTATCCGGTGTCTGGCGGCGAAATTGATCCGACCAATGTCGAGGACGAACTGGCGCAATTGGCGAAAACCGCCGAAGCTGCCGGTTTTTCCCCTGAAGATGCGCGATACTTGGCCGATCTTTACGGTTCAAACTTACCGATAGTCCTTACCTATAAAACCACGTTTGCGGGGCTGGACGAAAAAGAAAGCACGGCATTGAATTATGCCTTGCAAGAAGAACTGGTTCTGACCCCTGTGGATTATTTATTGCGACGAACCAATCATGTTCTCTTTATGCGAGATACGTTGGATCAGATCAAAGTTGGTGTGATCGATGCAATGGCGGATTATTTTGAATGGACAGCTGCAGACAAGCAAATGTATGCCGAAGAATTGGATCAAGTAATTGCGGAATCAGATTTGAGTGCCTTAAAAGGAGGAGAATGATATGAGTGATGCAACACAAATCTTTAGTGAATTTCTGGGAACGGCAATTTTAGTTTTACTGGGGGATGGTGTTTGTGCGGCAGTCAACCTTAAAAAGAGTAAAGCAGAAGCTTCCGGCTGGATCGTGATCGCGACAGGCTGGGCAACAGCTGTGACGATTGCTGTTTATGCCTCTGGTTTCATGGGACCTGCCCATTTGAACCCTGCTGTAACGTTGGGAATGGCAATGACGGGTAATTTTTCTTGGGGATTGGCGGTACCTTTCATGTTAGCACAGTTAGCAGGCGGGATCGTCGGTGCAATTCTTGTTTGGCTCAATTACTTGCCGTTATGGGATGAAACAGAAGATCAAGGCGCTATTTTAGGGACATTTGCCACTGGACCTGCCGTTCGTAACTTAGCCGCGAATACGATGACCGAAGTGATCGGTACGTTTGTTTTAGTATTTGGCTTGTTGGCATTTGGTGCAAATACCTTTACGGATGGCTTGAACCCAATCGTAGTCGGAATCTTGATTTTGGCGATCGGTCTTTCTTTAGGCGGACCGACAGGATATGCCATCAACCCAGCTCGAGATTTAGGTCCGCGGATCGCCCATCAAATTTTGCCCATCAAAAATAAAGGAACATCTGACTGGGGATATGCGTTTGTACCAATCATTGGACCTTTTATCGGTGCAGCATTGGCAGCCGGACTATTCATGATTTTACCGCTCTAATTGACTCATTGATCTTTTAAACGATAGCGATCTGCTAGATGGCTATCGTTTCTTTTTTTTGATAAATTCCTTCGTTTGATTGAATTCTTCCAGCGAAAGTGGTTAAATAAAGAAGCTGAAAAAAGAGCAAAGGAGCATGTATGTGAAAAAAATTTTGCGTGTTTGTTTATGGCTTGTCGGTATTCTAGTAACACTAGCACTAGTCGTACTGATTGCTTTTCAAGTGTCGCCTCGTCCAGGGGCCTATCTGATTGGAAAAATGTTTAATGACGAGGTGAAGATCACAGATGAAACCGCGTATCAAAAAAGTTTGCCTCATGTGACGGTAAAAAATGATCTGACCTATACTTCTGACTATGATCGTAGTACATTTGACCTCTATCATCCCCAAGGTGCTTCGAAAGTACCAGTTGTTTTCTGGGTGCATGGTGGTGGTTACGTCGGTGGTGATAAGGAAGGGGCCAAAGAATTTGCGACCTACTTAGCAGATCGCGGACAAGTGGCAGTGGTTTCATTGAACTATGAGTGGGCTCCTAGTCTAGAATACCCAGGGCAAGTCAAACAAATCAATCAAGCCTATCAATCGATCAAGAAAGAGGCAGCGCAATATCCAATGTTAGACTTTAAAAAAGTCATTTTTGGTGGAGACTCTGCCGGCTCACAGATTGCTGGGCAATTCTTAGCGATCCAAACCAATTCGGATTACGCCAAAGATATGAAGATGACGCAAGTGATCCCATCAGGAGATATAAAAGGATTCATTTCTTATTGCGGACCTGTTGACTTGAAGCAAATGGCTCATCAAACTTCTGATGATCGCTTCATGAAATTCTTTGTTAAAACAGTCGCGTGGTCTTTATTAGGAACCAAAGATTGGAAAAACAGTAAGGAATTGCAGCAAGTGTCATTAGTCAATAAATTGACCAAAGAATTTCCGCCAACCTATATCACGGATGGCAATGCCTATTCTTTCCAGGATCAAGGAATCGCTTTTGATCAGAAGCTTCAAGAGCTAGATGTGCCAGTTAAATCTCTCTTTTACAAAGATGTTCCTGAGGCAGTCAATCATGAATACCAATTTGATTATTCGCTAGAAGAATCAAAGAAATGTTTGGATGAAACCCTCGACTTCCTTAAAAATGTGATGCTGTAAGGCTTCAAAACGCGAAAAAAAGTTGACCTAATAAAAGGTCAACTTTTTTTAATCTCCTAGACCGATGAAATAGTCATCATCTTTCATTGCTTCTACCGTTCCTAATAGATAGCCATTCCCCACTTGAGAGAAGAAATCGTGATTGCTGGTTCCGGTAGAGATACCATTCATTACGATCGGATTGACATCATTGGCCGTATCTGGAAACAGGGGATCTTGGCCTAAGTTCATCAATGCTTTGTTTGCATTGTAGCGCAAGAAGGTTTTGACTTCTTCCGTCCAGCCGATCGCGTCATACAATTCTTCGGTGTACCGTTCTTCATTTTCATACAATTCATACAACAAATCGTACATCCAGTCCTTCAAACGCTGTTGTTCTTCTTCAGGAAGCTCATTGAAACCTAATTGGAATTTGTAGCCGATATACGTTCCATGTACCGATTCATCACGGATAATCAGTTTAATGATCTCTGCAACGTTAGCCAATTTATTATTGCCTAAATAATAGAGCGGTGTATAAAAACCGGAATAAAAAAGAAACGTTTCTAGAAAAACACTCGCAATTTTCTTTTCAAGGGGAGTCCCGTTCTTATAGATCTCATTGATACGTTCTGCTTTTTTTTGCAGATAGGGATTCGTATTGGTCCATTCAAAGATTTCATCGATCTCGGCTTTTGTATTCAATGTGCTAAAGATAGAAGAATAACTTTTGGCATGGACAGATTCCATGAATTGAATATTGTTCAAAACAGCTTCTTCATGGGGCGTGCGTACGTCTTTACGCAGCTGATCCATTCCGCTTTCTGATTGAACCGTATCGAGCAGTGTTAGCCCGCCAAATACATAACCAACCGTTGTTTTTTCTAGATCTGAAAGTGTCCGCCAATCATCTAAATCATTGGATAATGGAATACGCGTATCTAGCCAGAATTGTTCTGTCAGCTTTTCCCAAGTTGATTTATCGATGATGTCTTCAATCGCATTCCAGTTGATTGCTTCATAATAAGTTTTGCCCATCTTAGGTTCCTCCAATAGTAGTCTTGATACCAGAGACAAGAACAAAAGGAGCCTACCTGATTGTCAGTCGCAAATGCCTTCAACCTTTCGGGAGGATCTCTAATCCATCTCGATCATGCTTTGGTGAAGACATTTGATTCAATCAGGTAGTTTTTTTGTTCTTAGTCAGTGCTTAGCTTAGCGTGCGTGATTAAATCACACAGCTTTCGCATTGATTGCTGCCGATTTCTTCTGCGTCATCCGTAAAGGTCCGTACATAATAAATCGATTTGATCCCTTTATGGAACGCATAATGACGCAGAATGTTCAAGTCACGGGTTGTCTGTTTACTGGTTTCTTTCCATTCATAGAGCCCTTCTGGAATATCTGAGCGCATGAAGAGGGTCATACTCATTCCTTGATCCACGTGTTTTTGTGCAGTTGCATAAACATCGATAACTTTACGCATATCCATATCATAGGCTGAGCGATAGTAACCAATCGTATCATTGCTCAAGTAAGGTGCAGGATAGTAAATCTTCCCAATTTTCTTTTCTTGCCGTTCTTCGATCATTCGTGTGATTGGATGGATACTCGCACTTGTATCATTGATATAAGAGATAGAACCATTTGGCGCAACGGCTAAACGGTTTTGGTGGTACAAGCCGTCTTTTTTGACTGCTTCTGCCAATGCGGCCCAATCTTCTCCAGAAGGAATAAAGACACCGTCGAACAACGCTTTGATTTTGTCTGATTTTGGTTGGTAATCCCCTGTGATATAGTCTGTGAAATAGCTGCCATCCGCATAAGCTGATTTCTCAAAGTTATGGAACACTTCGCCCCGTTCTTTGGCGATGTTATTGCTTTCTACAAGTGTCCAGTAGTTGAGCAACATAAAGTATAAGTCTGTGAATTCTAATGATTCAGGAGAACCATATTCCATTTGATTCTTCGCAAAATAGGTATGCAAGCCCATTGCACCTAAACCAATCGTATGGTTCAACGCATTTCCATTTTGAATAGAAGGAACAACGTCGATGTCAGAAGCATCTGTAACAAAAGTCAATGCGCGAGTCATGGCACGGACGGATTTTCCAAAATCAGGACTGTCCATCAAATTGACGATGTTTGTTGAACCAAGATTGCAACTAATGTCGGTGCCAAGCACTTCATATTCTTGTTTGCCGTTGATTACAGAAGGTTCTTGAACTTGCAGGATCTCTGAACAAAGGTTACTCATAATGATTTTGCCATCGATTGGGTTGGAACGATTGGCGGTATCAATATTGATGATGTAAGGATAGCCAGATTCTTGCTGCAATTTCGAAATTTCATTTTCAAGGTCCCGAGCTTTGATTTTTGTTTTACGAATGTTAGGATTCATGACTAAATTGTCGTATTCTTTTGTGATGTCGATGTAAGAGAACGGAATACCGTATTCTTTTTCGACACTATATGGGCTGAATAAATACATGTCTTCATTTTTACGGGTCAATTCATAGAATTTATCAGGAACGATCACACCAAGAGAAAGAGTCTTGACCCGGATTTTTTCATCCGCATTTTCTTTTTTGGCAGATAGGAAACTGATGATGTCTGGATGGAACACGTTGAGATAAACGACACCAGCACCTTGCCGCTGCCCGAGTTGATTGGAGTAGCTAAAGCTATCTTCGAACAATTTCATGACCGGCATCACACCACTGGCAGCGCCTTCGTAGCCTTTGATTGGCGCACCAGCTTCCCGTAGGTTAGACAACGTGATTCCCACGCCGCCGCCGATTCGAGAAAGTTGCAATGCGGAATTGATCCCCCGACCGATTGCGTTCATATCGTCGGTCAACTGGATCAGGAAACAAGAAACCAATTCGCCTCGACGTTTGCGGCCAGCATTCAAAAAAGAAGGTGTTGCCGGCTGATAACGCTGATAGATCATTTCATCAGCCAAAGCCAAAGCTAATTCTTCATCTCCATCTGCAAAATAGAGGGCATTGAATGCTACACGGTCCTCATAGCTTTCCAAATAGGCTGTTCCATCATTAGTTTTCAATGCATATTGAGAATAAAATTTGTACGCTGCCATGAAGGACTTGAAGGTAAAATGCTGTTCCGACAGAAACTGATAAAGTTCTTCGATAAACGCAGGACGATACTTACGAATGAAAGCTTCTTCTAAGTAGTCATGTTCAATCAAGTAATCGATTTTGTCAGTGACTGAATCGAAAGTCATCGTATTTGGCTCAACATTTTCTTTGAAAAAAGCCGCCAGGGCTTCTTTATCTTTGTGTAGAGGGATCTGTCCATCAACGGGGCGGTTGATTTCATTGTTCAATTTAAAATAGCTTACATCTTTGATTTCTTTCAAGCTCATAAAAAGCAACCTCTTTCCTTGTTTTGATCGTATAAAAAAGGATCTGCAGGTCTTGACGACTGACAAATCCTCCAAAAACACATTGGTTAAGTTACTGCTTAGCTGGCCAATTGACGTAATTGATCCGGACGGAAGCCAATGATTGTTTGTGCATCAGAAGTGATGATCGGAACGCTTTGGAATCCTTGTTCTTTCAAAAACTCAATTGCTTCAGGCTGGTTGTCAATATTGATTTCTTCAAAAGAAATATGATTATCGCTTAAAAAGCGTTTTGCCATTTTACATTGCATACAGTTGTTTTTTGAAAATAGTTTAATATTCATAATGATTTCCTCCGAGTCAGTAGTAGTTATAAATCTAGTATAAATAAGTCTTGGAGAAAGTCAACGGAAAAACACTATATCTAGTGCTTGTGAAAATTACATACACAATTTATAGTGTTTAGCCAGTTTTTATACAGCCAAAAAAAGCTGATTTTTCCTAGAAAATCGCGATTTATAGCCAAAAAGATCCGAGAATATGCAATGGATGTGAGTAAAAAAAAATCGAATTGTGAACGAACTTTCAAGTTCCTCTGTGAAACAGATTGACTTTAGTCCTAAATCGCTCTATTATAATGATAATCATTCTCAATTGAACGAATAAATAATAGGAATCTTTCACAAGAGGAGGAAGAAATCATGAAAATGGCGCAAACAGAGGCTTCCAGAATATACCAAATCGAAGCGATCACGACACCAAAGAACGTCACGGCGCATTTAAATGATTTGGGTCTTCGGGTAGGCGTTGACATTCTCATGGTTCAAAAAAACTGTAAAAGCGGCATCATCTTGCATCGGGACAACCGGATCGCATTGGATGCCAGCGTCATGGAGCAGATTGACGTGTCCGAAAGACAACAGCAGACGGTTTTGACTTCTCTAGATCAATTACATGTAGGAGAGCAGGGCAAGGTGGTAAAAATTGCAACGACTGGTGCTTTGCGGCGGCGATTGATGGATATGGGGATCACCAAGAATGTGCCGATTCATATCGTGAAACTAGCGCCACTAGGTGATCCGATCGAGATTCGCTTAAGAGGGTATGAATTGTCGCTGAGAAAACAAGAAGCAGCTTTCGTCTTTGTTGAAAAAGGAGTAGAGGAATGACCTATCAATTCGCATTAGTCGGCAATCCCAATAGCGGCAAAACTAGCACCTTCAACCAACTGACGGGGGCCAAGCAAACCGTTGGGAACTGGCCGGGAGTGACAGTCGAACGAAAATCAGGAAAGCTCCGTAAAGCCAAAGAAATCACGATCCAGGATTTGCCGGGTATCTATTCATTGTCTCCTTATACTCCTGAAGAAGTGATCTCGAGAAATTATTTGGCAGAAGCCCCCATCGATGCGGTTTTAGATATCGTTGATGGAACGAACTTGGAGCGGAATCTCTACCTCACTTTACAATTGTTGGAAATGGGTCTGCCTACAATAGTGGGAATCAATATGATCGATCTTTTAAAGCGCAAAGGGATCCAGATCAACTTTGAGAAGCTAGCCTATGGCTTAGGCGTACCGGTTGTGGGAATCAGTGCCTTGAAACAACAGGGACTGAATAAGCTGATCGATGCTGCAAAGAAAAGAGCAGGAAATGGTCAGTCAAGCGTCATCTACGATTCACGTTTAGAGGCGGCTTTAGCAGAGATCATTGGTCTATTGCCAACTGAAATTCCCGAGAGCAAACGACGCTGGATTGCTGTCAAGCTGTTTGAAGGTGACGAATTGATTCGTCAACAAGTCGCTTTGACTCCGAGCGATGAAAAAGAATTAGCGGAAATCATTAAAATCACGGAAATGATTTTTGATGAGCAAAGCGATGCAATTATAGTAAACGAACGGTATGGATTCATTCAACAATTGTTAGCTTTAGCAACAGTCAAGGAAGAAGAGTACCGCTTGTCCTTAAGCGACAAAATCGACCGTGTGTTGACCCACCGCCTACTGGCACTACCGATTTTTGCCCTTTTCATGTGGGGAATCTACTTCTTATCCATCCAATCGATCGGTACGATGGGCACCGACTGGGTCAATGATGTCCTGTTTGGCAGCTTAGTCCCGGATATTCTGCAGCAGTTGATGAACCAATGGCAGGTGGCACAATGGCTGCAGGAATTGATCCAAGATGGGATCGTGGCAGGTGTCGGGGCTGTCCTTGGATTTGTCCCTCAAATTTTTGTGCTCTTTTTTTGTTTGGCTTTATTAGAAGATTGTGGCTACATGGCACGAATCGCTTTTGTGATGGATCGTTTGTTCCGGAAGTTTGGCTTATCTGGGAAATCCTTCATTCCGATGCTGATCGCTACTGGCTGTGGGGTTCCAGGAGTCATGGCGAGCCGAACCATCGAAAATGAAAAAGATCGTCGTTTGACCGTTATGGTTACGACTTTTATGCCTTGTTCTGCCAAACTGCCAATCATTGCACTGATTTCCGGGGCGTTCTTTCCCGAAAGCTCATGGGTCGCACCATCGGCTTACTTCATTGGGATGGGAGCCATTGTTTTATCAGGCATTGCATTGAAAAAGACCGCTCTCTTTGCCGGCGATCCAGCGCCTTTTATCATGGAATTGCCTGCCTATCATTTGCCGCAACTAGGAACCGTGTTGAAAAGTGCGATTGATCGGGCCGTAGCTTTCATCAAAAAAGCCGGAACGATCATCTTCGTTGCATGTATCTTTATCTGGTTTACTTCTAGCTACAACTTTACCTTTGATCGAGTGGGGGAAGAAGAAAGCATCTTAGCCTTTTTCGGCCGTTTGTTAGCACCGATTTTTGCGCCACTAGGCTGGGGCACTTGGCGAGGTGCCGTGGCGACCATTACAGGATTGGTGGCAAAAGAAAATGTCATCGGGACTTTTGGGATTTTGTACGGCCAAAGTGGGGTTTCTGAAACCGGTACAGAGATCTGGCAAGTGCTGCGAGGCGATTACACCCCAGTAGCCGCCTACTCCTTTTTGATTTTTAACTTATTGTGTGCCCCTTGTTTTGCGGCCATCGGCGCGATCCATCGTGAAATGGGGGATAGCAAGTGGACTTGGTTGGCTATTAGTTACCAGTGTGGACTGGCTTATTGTGCAAGTCTGATTGTTTACCAATTCGGGCATATCTTCTTTGAAGGAGGGCAACTGACAGTAGGAACCTTGGCAGCGTTGATTGTTCTTGGTTTGTTGCTGTTTGCTCTGATAAAGAGACCCCAACAAAAAAATTCACCACTATTACAAGTAGTCGGAGAAGTAGTAGGAGGCGAAAAATGATTGCAACGATTCTTTTAAGTCTAGTGATCTTTGGCTATGCAGGAAAAGTGCTTTATCGAATGGTCAAAAAAGGCAGTTGTTCTGATTGCCACCAAAGCTGTCCGGTAAAGCATGAAGAGAAAATCTAAAATCATCCATGAATCTAACGCCAGTTTTATTAGGTAACTAGCGAGTATGAGTAAAGCAGTTAGGCAGAAATGCCTAGCTGCTCTTTTTATGAGAAAAGGCTATCAAAAGAACTGTTTCTTTAGTATGATTAATTATATATATAATATTTATTTGCTATATATAGTTCTTTTATCGAAAGGAAATTAGCGATTTTAGCTCATTCAAAGCAGAAAAGCAAGAAACCGTGCAATGCATAACGTGATAGGTAATGAGAAAATGTTGACAAAGAAGGCTAATATTGGGAAGGCGGAGAGCAGCAATGAGGCAACAACGAAGGATTGAACAACGGAAAAGACAGCTTCTATGGGCATTGAGCATAAGTTTACTGCTTGTTACGATTGCCGTTAGTTATTGGCTGATTCACACCATGCGTACTGGGACTGATTCGTCAACAAGCTCCCCAGATAACCAAGTGTCACTTTCTACTTCCAGCCAAGAAACAACAACGGCCTCTCAATCGTCGAAAATTACTCTGACAGCAAGTGGCGATATGCTCTATCACAGACCAGTTTATATGAGTGCATTTGATGGGAAACGCTATGATTTTGACAATGACTTTGAGCAGGTGCAACCGTTGATCGCTTCTGCCGATATTGCTTTTGGTGACTTTGAAGGCACCATCAATCCCAACAAAGAACTAGGCGGTTATCCTACCTTTAATGCGCCTCCGAATGTAGTAGAAAGTATCAAAGCAGCTGGTTTTGATGTGATTGATCTAGCCCATAATCATATTTTGGATACTGGAATCGAAGGGCTTAAAACGACTGCTAATGCTTTTCAGGAGATTGGATTGGAGCCGATTGGTATCAATGTAAATGATCAAGGGATATTCGTCAAAGAAGCCAATGGCATCAAAGTAGCGATGCTGGCTTATGCTTACGGATTCAATGGCAATGAAGCTAGCTTGGCACCGGAAGAATATACGACCTATTTAAAAGATTTATCCATGGAAAAAGTAGCAGCTGAAATCAAAGAGGCAGAGAAAGTAGCCGACATCACCGTTGTTATGCCGCAACTCGGTGTAGAATATTCCTTAGAACCTACAGAAGAACAGCAGAAGATTTATCGACAAATGATCGACCTCGGAGCGGACATCATTTTTGGCGGTCATCCACATGTCGCTGAACCAACAGAAATCATCGAAAAAGACGGCGAGAAAAAATTTATTCTCTATTCAATGGGAAATTTGCTATCCAATCAACGCTACGAAACAGTCAACAACTATTGGACCGAGCGAGGGGTCATTCCAGAAGTCGAGCTCACAAAAGAAGGTGATCGTACATTTTTGAGTGATATCAAGCTGCATCCAACATGGGTCTCTAAAGAGCCGATCCCTGATCGTAGATATGACGATCCAGAGTTTGGCACTACCGAAGCCTATGATTTTCAAGTTGTACTGGCAGAAGAATATCTTCCTGGGGGGAAGTATGCGGATAAAGTACCCGAAGACAAACGCCAGCGAATCGAAACCGCGTATCATGAAATGATGGAGCTGCTAAATTTAAAATGGAAATAAGCAGCTGAATCTGTCTCACTAACCTATGACATGTATTAAGCAGACATCTTTTGAATCAAGATGTCTGCTTTTTTCTGTTTTATTCAGTGTTTAGATCAATGTGCAGCAGATCTTAAGAAGCATTTAGTCCAATTTTTCTAGTAATGGCACCTATAAGTTGAACAGAATGACAAAAACTGAGAGAGGGATAGCTGTTGTAAGTTGGTAAAACAGCAAAATTCAGCAAATTTCATTGGCTACAGTTCAGTTTTTCAAGCTTTTTTCTAGAAGAGATGAACGCAATCACTATTGCCGGTACCAGTGATATTGCTTATAGTAAACGCATACAAGAAGACTCGAGAATTCTTTGTACGAGAGGTGGTTAACTTTGTTAAGCGAATTATTAAAAGAAGACTATATCCAATTGGATATCTCAGTAGAAAATTTTGACGAAGCAATCAAAGCATCCGCACAGCCGCTATTGACTGCCGATGTCATCGAGAATGAATACATTTCATCCATCCTTTCCATTTATCATGAGATTGGGCCTTACATTGTTATTACGAAACAAATTGCGCTGCCTCATGCACCCATAGAGAAGGGTGCAAAGAAATTAGCATTAGGATTCACTCGATTAGAACGACCCGTCATTTCTGGTCATGAATCAAATGACCCCGTCAAGTTTTTGTTTCCTCTTAGCGCACCAGACAATGAATCCCATATTTCATTGTTATCCGAACTGGCTGAGTTGCTGGGCAACAAAGACTTTCTGGAATTATTAGGAAGGATGACCGAAAAAAAAGAGCTAATCGCATTTCTAAAAAAATTTGAAGGAGAGAATAACTATGCATAAAGCATTGATTGCCTGTCGAGCAGGCGTAGGCTCAAGTCTGATGTTAAAAATCAAAGTGAATGAAGTCATCCGGGAAAACGACTTTCCAATCGAGGTGGAACATGCGTCTTTAGATGCTGTCTCCGGCTTTACGGGAGATTTGATCATTACTTTGACAGATGTTGCCAATGAATTAAGAGAAAAAAATTTACAGCAAACCATTATTGGGATCAACAACATCGTTGATAAGAAAGAAATCAAAGAAAAAATCGCAGCCGCATTAGTCTAAAAATCAATGAAGGAGAAACGCTCATGGATTTAATTATCAGTTTTCTTAGTACGCCAGCCGTACTTTTAGGTTTAGTTGCAATGATTGGGTTATTGGCCCAAAAAAAATCAATGACCGAAGTGTTGACTGGAACCTTTAAAACCATCATCGGTTTCTTAGTATTCAGTTCCGGCGGTTCGATCATGACTGGCGCACTACAGAATTTCAATACCCTATTCCAAAAAGGGTTCAACATCGTAGGGGTCGTTGCATCGCCAGAGGCCGCCACTGCACTAGCCCAAACAGAATTTGCATTTGTGACCAGTTGTACATTGATTCTCGGCTTTTTGATGAACTTAGTCATTGCTCGAATCACACCATTTAAAAATATTTTCTTTACCACAGGACATAGTTTGTTTTTCGCTTGTGTGTTGTCATTGATTCTAAAGGCTCATCAGTTTGCTGATATTCCAGCGATATTAATTGGCGGAACATTACTCGGCTTTTTCTCTGCTGCGTTACCTCAGCTGTGCCAACCATTTATGCGGCGCATTACTGGCAGTGATGAGACCGCCATTGGACACTTTAACATGGTGGGGTATGCATTGTCTGGTTACATTGGGATGCTATTTGGTAAACACAAAGATAAAACAACGGAACACATCAATTTTCCGAAATGGTTATCCTTTTTTAGAGACTTCTTGATGGGCGTTGCGGCAGTTATGCTAGTGCTATTCTATATCTCCGCATTGAAAGCGGGGCGAGATGTCACTCAAGAATTAGCAGGAACGACTCATTGGCTGGTCTTTCCTTTCGTGCAGGCATTTACCTTTACTGCGGGGATGTCGATCTTGATGACTGGTGTTCGCATGTTCTTGTCCGAAATTACGGCGGCATTTGTTTCGATCTCGGAAAAATTCATTCCAAATTCTCGTCCGGCATTGGATGTGCCAACTGTTTTCCCGTTTGCACCAACAGCAGTCATTGTAGGGTTCTTATCCTCTTATGTCGCTGGCTTATTGGGGGTGCTGGTTATGGTAGTCTTCAAGTTTCCAGTCGTGATCATTCCAGCAGCCCATATTTGTTTTTTCTCCGGAGGAACAGCCGGCGTTTTTGGAAACTCTACTGGCGGTTGGCGGGGAGCGATTGCAGGGTCCTTTGTCATCGGGCTGTTACTCGCCTTTTTACCAACAGTTCTTTACCCGGTGTATGGTAGCTTAGGCATCGAGGGATCGACATTCCCAAATATCGACTACAACGTCATGGGAATCTTATTAGATAAACTATTAAGTTTGTTTGGTCAGTAATCGATCGCTAAGACATTTGTCATCAGCTGAACTTCTGAATCTTTGCACGCAAAAAGAACTAGCTCAAAGTGTGCAAAGATTCAGTGAAAACGAATCAGTGACAGAAAGGATTTTCTATGGAAACAACGAATTTAGCTTATTTTTTGCAAACAACCAAAGATGAGCTTACAGCTTATTTGAATGAGATCAATCAACAACAGTTGATCGATGCAGCTGAACTGATCGTTGCTGCAAAAAAAAAGAAGGGGCGTGTGCATGTGACTGGCATCGGTAAGCCAAGTCATGTTGCGGAATATATAGCAGCTTTGCTTTCTTCCACAGGCACTCCTACCTATTTTTTAGATGGAACTGAAACGATCCACGGCTCTGCCGGACAAGCCGAAAAAGGGGATGTCGTGATTGCTATTTCCAATAGCGGCGAAACAGAAGAATTGAAAAAATCGCTTCTTACTCTGAAAGCTTTAGGAATAAAAGTCATCGGAGTGAGTGGAGGTATCGACTCATGGCTGCAAAAACATTCCGATGCCTTCTTGTTTGCTGGCATCACGAATGAAGGAGATCCGTTGAACAAGCCCCCACGAATCTCGATATTGGCAGAAATCATCGTTTTACAAAGCTTGTCGATTTTACTGCAGCAAGAAGCTGCCATTGATATTGATGATTATTATGCCTGGCATCCTGGAGGAAGCTTAGGGAGTGCTATCATGCAAGAAAGAAGTGTCGAAGAATGAAGATCGAAGGAATCATTACAGCCATGGTCACTCCTTTAGACGAGCAGGGAATCGATCGAGCAGCCACTAGAAGGCTAGTCAATCAATTGATTGCGAAAGGGATCCATGGGTTATTTATTTTAGGGACCAACGGGGAGTTTTATGCATTGTCTCATGCTGAAAAGCTCGAATTGGCAACGATCGTTGTGGAAGAGACTGCAGGTCGGGTACCAGTATTTGCAGGAGCAGGCGGGATTTCGACAGAAGCTGTCATTGATTTAGTGAATGAATTTCAAACCATTGGAGTCACAGCGGCTTCCATTATCACTCCTTATTTGATCAAGCTTACGGATCAAGAAGTGATCCAACATTACAAAATGATTGCTGCAAAGACAAAGCTCCCATTGATTCTCTACAACATTCCTAAGAATACTGGCATTTCGATCAATGAAACCATTTTTAAAGCATTGCTGAAAATACCCACTATTATTGGTATCAAAGATAGCAGCGGGGATATTGAAAACCTCAAAAGCTATCTCAACTTGAATGGACGAGATGACTTTTCTATTTTAGTAGGTTCTGACTCTTTGATCTTGCAAGCATTGGAATGTGGAGCTGATGGGGCAGTCGCAGCGACTTCAAATGTCTTAACGACAACTGACTTATCTATTTATCACGCATTTAAAATGGGGAAGATCCAGCAGGCAAGAAACTATCAATTAAGTATTGAAGACTTTCGCCGTATCTTAAAGTTCGGTACAGTACCCAGTGTCCTCAAATACAGCGTAGGTTGGATGGGGATTCCTGTTGGTGATCCTAAGCTGCCGGTGCTGCCAGTAGGTGAACAGGACTATCCAGAGATTCATCAAGTTTTAGCGGAATATCGAAAAGTGGAGGGATTCAATGAATAAGAAGCTCGCGATCCTCAACCGGATCCATAAAGAAAAAATCATGGCCATCGTACGGGTCGAAACAGTGGAACGAGCCGTTGAAATTGTTGAAGGCTGTAAAGCCGGTGGTATAACTTGCTTGGAAATCAGTTATACGAATAACAATGCCGGAGAAATCATCAAGCAGTTAAAGGAAATCTATCAAGATGAAATCGTTGTCGGTGCTGGAACCGTATTGGATAGCGAAACCGCCCGGGATGCGATTATACATGATGCTGAATTCATTATCTCACCAGCTTTTTCCAAGGAAGTCGCACAGATAAGCAATCGCTATCAGATCAGCTATATGCCAGGCTGTAGCTCGATTTCTGAGGTTTTAGAAGCTCTTGAAGCAGGGGCGGATATGATCAAAGCATTTCCAACGTCTTCTTTACATGGGCCTGGGATCGTCTCAACGATCAAAACACCATTGCCGTTTGTCCCGATCTTATCTTCAGGTGGCGTTTCTTTGACAAATGTTACAGAGTGGTTGAATGCTGGTGTAGAATGTATGGGAGTTGGAACATTATTGACAAAAGGCTCGCAAGCAGAAATCGCGAAGAATGCGACACGTTTGCGCAAGGAGATTGACACATTTATGGATTAACAAAGAGGGGAGTGAGGATCATGATCGATCAACGCACATTACAGCTGATACAGAAAATGATTCAAAAACCATTGATGGAGCAAGAGGAGATGATGCGCTTCTTTTCTCTGTCAAAAAATCAACTGGATTATGCAATTAGAAAAATCAATGAACTATTAAAAGCCAACAAACAACCGTTGATTCGATCAGATCCTTATTTTATTCAATTAGCACCAAAAGCAAAAGCTTTTTTTCTGAATGATTTCCTAAACAGTGCTGTTTATACTCAGTATGAGATGAATAGTGAAGAACGGAAAAAATATATTTTTCTGATGTTGTTTTATTATGAATCAGACTATCTCTCTGTGAATCATTTCTTATCTGCGCTGCGTGTCGGCAAGACCACCTTTATGGCAGATATAAAAAAATTAGAAAAAGAACTGGCTCTGTCAATGATCACCATTGGTTATACGCGAAAAAACGGCTATGGGTTGATGGGGAATGAAGAAAATCTGCGCAATTTTTTTATGAAGATGATGTTTCATGATTTTGGGGATAATCAGGAGGAGTTTGTCTATCACTATTTCTTGGTCAATGAAAAAATTGATGGCTTCTCGCAGATTGAAGCTGCTGCAAGGGAAAAACTAAAAACTTTTTCGTTAGAGTTAGTAGAAAATCGCTTGAATGAGTTTTCTTATTTATTTACGATGATGCTTCCTCGCTTAAACAAGCAGTGGTTAGTTTTTTATGAAACCTATAATTACCAAACATTTTTTCAGATGAAAGAATATTTGTTTGCAAAAGAATTATTAGCAGAATTTTCCATCACAAATAAATCAGCCCAATTGTATGTCTGTGGGTGGCTGCTGGGGATGGCGCTAGGGGATACTACCTACCCATCAGCGGATTTTTCGATTATTCATGAATTGGTCGAGCGCATCATCAAACGCTTTGAACTGTTGTCTGGTATCCGCTTTAAAGACCAGCAAAAGGTCATCAATCAATTGTATAGTCACTTTCGACCAGCCTATTATCGCTTGTTTTTTCAATTGCCGATCATCAATCCCTTACATAAAAAGATTATTAAAGAATATGAAGATTTGTATCAGATTGTTCAAGAAACATTACGTCCCATCGGAAATCTTTTTGAACGCGGAATCCCAGAAGATGAAATCTCTTTTTTAACCATTCACTTTGCTTCTTTGATTAATGACTTTGATGAATATCAAGTCAATCAAAAAATTGGTGTGATTGTTTGTCCGAATGGAATCGGCAGCTCTGCCATGATCTATAATGAATTAAAAATGATCTTTCCGGACATTATTTTTATTGGACCCATTGAGACCAAAGAACTATTGCTTGAGCGCCCTGAATGTGACCTGATCTTTACTACGGTACCCAATGTCAGTCTTTATACACTGAAAAAGCCAGTTTATGTGGTAAATCCAATAATGACCAATGAAGAAAGAAACCAATTGATTCAAGAAGTTTACCATCAGCCCAGCGAAGCTATTTCTCTGATTGGGGTGGAAGAACTTATGGCTGTTATCAAAAAGCATGCGACAATCGAAGACGATAAAAGTTTGAAGAAAGAATTGCAATTGCTCCTTACCAGAAGAGAAGTCAATCCAGCTTATTCAGCAACCCTAGGCGAGGAGAGAAAGCCCGTTGCGTTGATTGATATGCTTAACCCACAGTACATTTTGACTAATATAAAAGTACGCTCTTGGGAAGAGGCATTCTATTTGGCAGCAACGCCACTGATCAAGGATCAAGTGATCTCACGTGGTTATATTGATACGATCATCCAAAACGTTCGCAAAGAAGGACCTTTTTTCATTATCATGGATCAAGTAGCATTGCCTCACGCACGGCCAGAAGAAGGCGCGTTAAAGCTAGGCCTAGGCATCACAGTCTTACAAGAACCAGTGATAATCAACAAAAAAGCGTCGATTAAATACATCTTCACCCTCTCAGCAATTGATCACAGCAAACATCTATCTGCCATTGCCGAGCTCGTCGCTTTGTTGGAACAAGAAAGTTTTTTCAACTTACTCGAACAAGAAGCCGATCCTCAACAAATCTTTGACTGGATCGCATCTTTTCTCTTGAAAAATAAGCATATGGTTCCGATGTAATTGGACTGAATAACTACACCAGAGTGATCAACCCCCCAAAATCTAACTTATTGGGTTGCTTCAATAATCAGTGTTATTTGTGACTCTTTCCACTACAACTGACACACGAAGATGTAGATAAGATAATACCACTGAACAGTCAAAGAGCATTTAGGTTACTTGATGAGAGATCATGCAATAAATCGATCGTGCTTTTAATCAGACGTATACGCTTGAGGTAGGTTATTTACATCTAATAAGGACATGGGAATCCTATCCTTATTGAATGAGGCACTATTTAAGTTATTCCGCTGAATCATGCAGTAAACCCGCTTATAACATCCAGAAGGAGCATTTTTAATAATTAAATTAACATTTTTCATATAAAAAGAGCGAGAGCAATCATTGCGTATTATTGATTGCTCTTGCTTTTTTTTAGATTCAATCCTTTTTTTAGTCATAATGAAGGTCGATATGAATTTGGGACAGCCTTTACCGTCAAGTTATACTATCAAAAGATTAGACTGAGGAGGGGTGTGGTGGAAAACAACAATTTAAGAAAAAAAATTAGACGATTTGTCATGATAGCAGTTTTGGCGCTATTGACTATTGGTCTCTTCCAAAAAGAAGTTTTTGCAGAAAACGTCAATACGTTCTCAATCCAACCACTAGATGAGAATGGAAATGTGAATGAGAATGGCTATTACCATATCATTGACGAGCCAGGAAAGCAACGCACTGTTTCAATTCGAGTGTATAACCTTTCTGAAGAAGAAATCAGCGTGAATGTGACCGTAAATCCAGCTTCTACGAATCAAAATGGAATCCCCAGTTATTTAGGGGAAGAATCGTATGATGCTTCTCTCATTCATCGAATGGATCAACTGGTCGCAATTGAAGAGAGTGAACTCCTGATTCCTGCAGGTTCTTCGGTACTCACAACACTGATTATCTCCTTACCACAAGAAGAATGGGAAGGGGATATCCTTGGAGGCATTCGTTTTACTGAAAAAAAGAATCAGCAGAGTGAACAAACTGTGACTCATGAAGTCGCCTATACGGTAGGCATTCTTTTAAATCGAGTAGGCGGGTCAGCAGTTGAAAATGAATTGTCTTTAAATGAGGTGACCGCGAGTCAGCGTAATTATCGGAATCACATTGAAGCAAATCTACAAAATAGAGCTGCTGTGATTGTTCGCAACATGTCTATTCAGTCAAGTATTTATAGAGAAGGAAGTGGAACCCCTATCTATACATATGACGCATACGAGTTGCGAATGGCACCAAATTCTAATTTCAACTTTGGCATCCCTGCTGGAAATCAGCCAATTGAAGCAGGGAATTATGTTCTAAAGATGCAAGTAACAGCTGATGAAAAAGAGTATCGCTTTGAACAATCTTTTTCCATTACGAATGCAGATGCCCGGCAATTAAATCAAAGTGCGGTCAATCTAGAGCGGACGACATCCTACATGTCATATGGGATATTTGTCGGAATTGGCGTGATCCTCGTTCTTTTGGTGATGTGGTGGACTCGAAGACGGACTCGGAGAAAAAAGAGAAGAAAACGACCCATGATATAAAAAGGACTGGCTTATCGGAGTCATCCAGCAAATTAAAGAGCATAAAATGCTTAATCGTAATGAAATGAATGAGCAGGATCTTGTGAAACTATGAAGGAACACCCTGTAAAATGAACTTCAAAAGGATAACGGAGGAAAGAAAATGAAAAAAACGACACGAACATTATCAATTGTACTTTTAGCAGCTAGTCTTGGATTGGGTAGCAAAATGGGGGATGCGGCAACTTATGATGACGCAGCGAATATTACGACTGAAGGAAAAGTGAAAATCTTGGAAAATGACTCTTCAAACCCAGTCGTTCCTGACCCGGAGAATCCAGGAAATGAGGTTACTCCCGAAGAACCAACCAATCCTTATCCGGGACTTTTACGGATCAACTATGTTTCAAACTTTGATTTTGGTCAGATTCAAAATGTCTCGCGTGCGATTGAACAAAAAGCGCGGCTCGATCATGTGTGGGTAAACGGTGAAGAAGTCTCGCGTGTGCCTTTTGTCGCGACAGAAGATCGCCGAGGAAGTGAACGGCTAGGATGGGAATTACAAGTATCACAGCCGAATCAATTGGCAGATGCGAGTGGTCATGAATTGATTGGGGCAACGATTACTTTATCCGGGCTGCGTTATGTGAATGCAACGGCTGCTACACCAATAGTCAATCAAAATGAGATCGTCCTCGGAGCAGCGGCACAAACACTAGCCACAGCAGATGCCGCGCAAGGGTCAGGTGCTTGGGCATTAGCATTAGGACAATCAAATGGAGAAGGGCATACTGACGGTGTTGTATTGCGTATACCAGCCAATACCACAGCAAACAATACTGAATATTCTACTGCGATTGTTTGGGAGCTGGTTGCGGATCCGACTACAGGAATAGGTGGATAAATCACCCTAAATTCTTCTGGATTAATTTGAAGGGAAAGGCGCGATCAAATGAAAAGAAATGTCCTTATCACCATAGCAAGTTTACTCGTTACAGGGCACTTGCTTCCCTCGACAATCCTATTTGCGGAAACCGTTGATGCGTCAGAGAGGCAAAGGGCAGAAGACCAAAGTTCCACTCTTGATTCAGATGAACATCAATTTTTTGAACCTGTAGATGCAGAAGATCATGCGGCTGATGAATCAGAGGGAAACTTAGATTTGCTTGATTCAGGGTTGGATGAAGAGAACATTGATCCTGAATTAAGCACGATTCCAGACAGAACGGAAGAGTCTAAAACGATTCAACCAAGTGAACATAGCGGTTATTCTGACGAAACTGTGCTCACAGCCGAAGCAGTCCCTCAAAAGATAGGACTAGGTGGGAAATTTGTCGAGGAACGACTGAATGAGTTAGTGACAAACGTCAGGCTGAATGGAGATGAAGTCGCAGGTGAGGACTTTAAAGTTACTCTTTTGAATCAACCGAATACCACTTTCCTGGGAAATCTGCAAGTTCCAATCACCGTCGTACATGTAGAAACACAAGCAGCGACTCAGATAAATGTACCGGTGGAAGTGATATGGGGCCACTCGATATTTTCACGAGAAGCAGCAATCAGTGCTAGCACTGGAGTAATCAGTCTTCATATCAATGATAACGGACCATCTCTTGTTGCATCAGAAGGATTTGGCAATTCTTGGCCGAATCAAGTTACATCAAGACCACGTTATACGATTTATCGCAACGATTACACCAACCAAACGCTGCTTCCTTTTTTTACAGTAAACCAATCAAGAAGCAGTGTCGTACAAGCTTGGAACAATGTGTTAAACAATAGTCCGATTGACTTTGGTGATGTGATCGGATTAAGCGTAAATAGGTTCGCAGTAGCCAATCAGAATTACAATGGAGCCAATACATGGGTCACGAGAAATGAAGAACCTGTTCGAGAGGCGATTGGCTGGCCAGAGGCTCTGTATATGATGACACCAAGCGGCTTCCAATTGTTGCGAGTGAATCAATTAACGACGAATAAATTAACTTTTGCAGCTAGTGGTTCAACAGAAGAAATCCTTCAGAGAATGACAGAATTTTTCAATTTCCATGAAGAATTTACGGAACAGGAAAAAGAAGAGCTTTCGTTTGATTTGATCCGTTCTGATGCACTATTACCAGGCAAAGAAGGCAAAGCAGTTGTACAAGTGACACAAACAAAAGAAAATGGGTACCGTTTTTCAATGACGTACGAGGTATCCTTTGCAGTTGGACTTGGACGACTGGAATTTGCGGGAATTGCTCATGGCAATTTTGATTTTGGCGACGTCCTAAAAACGAGCCGTAGACAAAATATTCCAGCGCAAGGAGAGTCTGCTCCAACGATTATGGTCAGTGATTACAGTGATACTGCCCAGTGGAGCCTTTATGCGTCGATGAGCCCTTTTATAAATGAAAGAAATCAGGAGTTAAGAGAAGCAGTCATTGCTTTGAAGGAGTTGAAAGTGATCGAATCTGTTCATACAGGTACTTCCATTCCCCAAAATACTATCCTGTTGGGAACCACCCCTCAAATGATTGCGGCAAGAGATGGATCAGGAACAAGAGATGAATACGGAAGAACAATCATTCAAATTGGAGAAGTAAAAGACCAGACATTAACCGGTGTGTCACTTCATTTGCCTGCCAATACACCTGTGGACAAGGGAGAGTATCAAGCAACAATTACTTGGGAACTAGTCGGGGATCCGACGATAGGAGGCATTCGATGAGAAAGAGAGTGGTCGTGTTTTTGGTCGGTCTATGCTTTTTTATCCCCGTCTTTTCAAGGAGCACAGTGATTGGACATGCGACAACAAATGAGAATCGTGCGGTTGTGAGCTTTTACCAAGAGGAAGAACCCACCCAACCAGACCTGAATGATCCAAGAACACTCCCACAAACTGGAAGCACCTTTTCTTATATAGGAATGCTAGGCGTAGTCATTGTCTTTGTGATGTGGTACTTAAAAAACAGAGAAAAAAAGGGTAGAAGGACAAATTGAAGATTTCACAGCGTGTTTGTAAAAGAGGGACATCTTTCGAGGCAAAGAACAGCAAAAAAAATTGGTTATACCATCGGCAGGCCCTTCATCAATAAGGAATGACGTGTCGTTTTGCAAAAAATCTGGGACTGTGACATAAGTCATCATCCAACAAGTTAAACCGAATAATATACGATTGCTAGGATGGACTCTTCGGACTTTTGCGACGAGGAGCCACTGCACCGCAGGAGCAATACTATATACTGTTCGGATATTGTTACTTGTAGGAGACTTATGGCACAGCCCCAGATTTTTTATTATGAGAAAGGGCTATTTAAAGAACTGATTCTTTAGTATGATTAATTGCAGATAGAAATAATCACATAAATATTAACTATCTATAAATGAATGCGCAAAAGCGGACATCTGAGCTGGTTGAATATCGTCAAACAGATAAAGGAAACGAATACTAGGGCTGCCACCACAGCAGCCATTCTAGCTATACCTTATTACGAAATAAACCCTAGAAAGGTTGGTAAGAATAGCAAACTGTCAGCGAAGAATATTTCTCCTAGAGTTGATCGAAAAAAACAGATACTTGGTTAAAAGCACATACAATAAGAAGTGACAGGTGAAGATCATTGAAAAGAGCCGAGTCATTGAATTTGATTTATCTACCAACTATGAAATTATTTTTATCCTATCGTTCTATTGATAGGAACTCTTGAAAAAATCTCATAAGAAGATAAGACAATAAAAGAACAGAAATTTGAGGTGACTTGATGAAAAAGTTAAATGTCAATTGGAATCAGTGGGGAAGTAGATTCATTTTTTGGATGAGTATTATCATTGCAACATTGATCATTCTAAACTATCAAATAGTGCTCAATCACTTAGGAAGATTTTTGCATATTTTGGCTCCATTTGTTATAGGATTTATTTTTGCTTACTTGCTGAGTGGATTACAAAATCGTTTTAAAATATTATTGGAAAAAATTCCGCTTCCAGCTATCCAATCAGCTAGCCATCCCTTGAGTATTGTTGTGTTGTATCTATCGATTCTTTTTCTTTTATTTATCATGTTAAGTTACTTGATTCCATTAATCATTAAAAATATCAACGATTTGATCGCTGCCATGCCGCAAATTCAAGAATCAGTGATTAGGTATGTACAAGAACTTGAGGAAAGGGGAATATTAAGACAAATTCCGTTTGAGCGTTTTTTATCAGAGCTCACGAAGAAGTTTTCCACGGAGAATCTTTCTGCAAACTGGCTACAAGTTGTTTCGTCATTAGGCGGACTTACAATAAATTTGTCAAGCTTCGTCTTGAATAGTTTTTTATCGATTGTGGTTTCTATCTATGTTTTAATTTACAAAGATTCGATAGTGAACTTTGTTTCTTTGGTATCTCAGAAATTAATGTCAAAAACAGTATTTGAAAATTCGAAAAGATGGATCCATACGACACATGTGGTTTTTTATAAATTTATCAGCTCGCAATTTATAGATGCATGTGTCATTTGGATTTTATCCACCATCATCCTGTCTCTTTTTCAAGTAAAGTATGCCATCACGTTAGGGCTGCTTTTAGGCATTTGTAACATGATTCCATATTTTGGTGCGATTTTTGCATCGTTGGTCACTGGGGTAGTTACATTATTTACAGGAGGACTCAGTAAAGCAATCACAATTCTGCTGGCTCTATTGATTTTACAGCAAATTGATGGAAATGTGATTGGTCCAAGGATCATGGGGGGCGCATTAAATATCAATCCGATCATCATTATCGTTTCCATAACGATTGGTGGAGCTTATTTTGGTATTGTTGGAATGTTTTTAGCAGTACCTATTGCTGCCATCATTAAAATCATGGTATCTGAGTGGTTAGCTGCTTGAGAAAAGAATAGCTACTAACGCAATTTCTTAGAAATTGACTTCTAACAATGAATTGTCTTAATTCACTGAGAGAGATAGCATTTTTTGCGTATTTTTTTAAGTTTGCTAGTATCAGTGTATGATTCAAAAACAATGGGTAGATGGAAGTGAAGAACGAGAAGAATTGTTCGTGATAATAAAGAATAGAAGTGCGTTTTCTTATTTTGAGAACGTACTTTTTTTGTGGATGAATTTAAAACAGCGATTCATTGTTGAGATAATGAAAAAAGAATTGATTTAGAGAACTAGATTTAGGGAAATTGACTTCATTTTCTAGTTCTAAATGACAAGAAAATAAACAACTTGAGGAAGATAAAGGGATGTATTTTGAAGAAAGAGTCACTCAGAATATGACGCAAGTATCCAATTTTTAGCAAAACCACGACTACTGTAAGGATACCGATGTAATCATTCTGCTAGTAATAAAGAAAGGACAAACATTCAATGCCTTTTTACGCGAGTATAAAAAAGAAACAAAAAAATGAGACTACGCACATTCTTTTCTAAACGCTCGAAAGCGCCAAGAATGTACTAGTCTCGTGGGTTTGGCACCCAATGGGCCGTGAGGGGCTCGAACCCGCGACCCGCTGATTAAGAGTCATTAATGTCAATTTTTAAATAAAATTAATATGCCTCTTTTAGTATTAAGCTATCACTCTTTATCCTATGATAAATCAATGTTATTAAGTATTAGCAGAGATATATTAACACCAAATAATATTAATTGAAAAAGATAAGCAAAGAAAAAATATAGAAAAACTAGGAAAAAATGTTGGCAAAAATTTTGACAAATTATTACAAAAATAACAAAAAAGCGCCGATACTTATTAAGCTATCGACGTGTTTTATTATGGAAAAAATTAATAAAATGGGAAGTCACTAGTCCAGAGAAATATGGACGCGACTATAGTTTTGTAACTTTAGAATTAGTAAAAATTTGGATTTAATTGGAAAATATACAGTTGAATTTGTATATTAAGCTAATTACACTATTTCAATTACTGAAAGAGGCTAATTTCCTTATCGTTTATTCTTCTGAAAAAGACAGCTCATGTTTGTGCTGTCTTTTTTATAAATAAAAATGAACAAGGAAAAGACTTCCCTTGCTCATTGTGTTTGTGCGGCTAATGCTTTTTGACTTAGTACGTCCAGCACTTCTACTGAAGCTCTTGCAGCGGAAGTGACTGAAAATTGGATGAGTAAATCAATAGTTTTTTCAACCGTAGCTGCTTCATCTAGCGTAAAATCTTTGTCGGGAATAATGAAATCAAGTATCCCACTAAAGTATCACGCATAACATCATGTTCAGCGCCATTATTTCACTCAATCGCTTTTCTTACAATGTGATTGAGTTCGTCTTGTGTCAGTGAAAGCTGCATGTTTATCGCTCCTTTTCTTTATTTAGAATAATTATAACAAAGAAAAAGGAGATGAAAGAAAAAATTTTATGGAAGTGAGTAATGATGTTTTCTTGTGTAGTGATGATCAAGCCTAAGTTTGAGTAGGAAGGAGAAATAAAAAATGAAGAAATTTTTGTTTATTAGTTTATTTAGTACGTTGTTTTTAACAAGTGGAACAATTGCTTTTGCGGATGAAGAAATACCAACAACACCTTCAGTAACAGAAGGAACGAAACCATCAGTTTTAATACCGGAGGTACCAGATACAGAAGAATCAAAACCAGATAACCCAGTGGTGATTAATCCGGGAGATGCTGAAACAGAGAAGCCTACTGATCCTGTTACTCCTATAAATCCACCAGTAGACCCTGAGCCGCCAACAGATCCGATTATACCTACTGATCCTGAAAAACCAGTCGATCCAGAGACTCCGACTGAACCAACGAATCCGACTGGAACAACGGATTCCGGTCAGTCAGGAACTTCGGGGATAATTTCTTCTGGAGATGCTGGAAAGACAGGAACATCTGAAACTCCTACCGATCCAACAGATAAACAAACGGGACATACAGAAGAAAAAACAAATTCGTCAAAAACAGATGGAACATCTGAACAACCTAGTGAGCCAGAAAAAGAGACAACAGTCACAGTGACACCCAATGGACAAATAAGTACGGACCCTAATCAAGGGACAGCTGTTCCGATTGTTACAGGGAATGTAAATGAGTTAACGGCAATTCCAACGCCTGCGACGCCAGTAAAAGCTGAAAATGGTCAAACAATTGTAGGGATGCAGGATGGAGTGTCTCTAGTCCAAGATACTCAAGGAAATGTTGTAAAAGATTTGTCTATTCCAGTCAAAAAACTACCAAGTGGAAATATTGAAGTTAAAACAGCCGATGGACAAACAAAAGTATTGCCACATACAGGGGAAGACCTTCAAATCGGTTTGTCTATTCTTGGTTCCCTTTTAACAGCGGTAGCTTGGTTCATCTTTTATCGTAAAAAACAATGGTTCAAATGGTGTCCATTGTTTAAAAAATTTATTTAGTGAAGGAGAGAAAAAAATGGCTTTAACTTATGTTGCAATTAGTCAGAAAGAAGTATTAGGAAAGTGTTTTAATCAAAAACATGTTGGCTCGATAGGTGAGCGAGATCGCCGAGGAAATATGAAGAAGATCGAGTGGGAGATTTTTCAGATGAGTTCTGAAAAGATGGGAGAAATTGAAGTACGTGTAGCTGTTGGTGGTGCGCCTAAAGCCATGAGATACAATGCAGAAGTATTACTGATAAATCCTAGAATTTCTCGTCGAGCAGATGTACGAAATATTGGAAATGACGGGGAAATGAATAAAGTAGCGCGTAATAGATTTTATTTGTTAGTCGATCGTGTAGAAGTAAAAGGAGGAAATGACTAATGGCATTAGAATTTGATCAAGGAATTGTCCCAGGATTGGTAAAAGAAACATTAGGAGAAGTCTATTTTGTCAAGGCACAACGTCCACGGATGTTGTATGAAGATAATGAAAATACCGGAGAAATTAAAGAACGTCCAGTGGAATTTTCAAGTGCTGCCCAACAAACAACGTTTGTGGTGAATTTTCCACCAGAAACCCATTTAGATGGATTAAAATTTGGTGATGTAGTGGAATTAGAAGAAGTAGAATTTCGTTTTTGGATTTCTATTGATCGTGAATCAATGAGTAATCGAGCGGAAAACGACTTGAAAGTATCTGCGCTTCGCTATAAGAAAACAGGAAAAAATGTTTTTCAAACGCCAGCTTCTAATCATGCTGGTTCTCCAAAGGAGAAACAAGAATCAAATAAAGAAGGTGTAAAGAAAGAGTAGTGGGTTCCATCCACTGCTCTTTCTAATTTTTAAAACTGAATATGATGGGAGAAATGATTCGTGTTTCAATATAAAGGTATTCGGATTCGAAACAGGCATAAACATGCCTCTGAACGATTTATTTTTTATCTTATGTTGCCGGTTCTGTTGCTAATGAGTGGATTCTTTTCTCTCTTTTACACAACGATCACATGGGAATGGTGCTGTGTTTATTGGATAATCGCATTTGGTTTAGCTGGTCTATTTTCATATATGTGTTTGTATTTTTGGTTCTATAATATTTATCAACGATTGATTCATAAAGGAAAATTAGCAGGGATGGTACATAGTCGACGATTGATTCTTGAAAGAGTATTGAAAAATGGTCGTCGGAAAGTGGTGTACTATCCTAAAATTTTTTATCACTATAAAAATGGCTTGATTCATGTTCGATTGCCGTTAGATTTAGGCCCCTTTCAAGATCGGTTTAATGAGATGGCTGGGCAACTAGAAGAAGCCTTTTTTTGTGATTTAGTAGAAGAGCAACGAGAGAAAGA
>NZ_BCQE01000025.1 GCF_001544275.1 Enterococcus gallinarum NBRC 100675
CCCGAAAAACCATAGGAATTCAATAAATGCCACAATAATCATGCAAGCAAACACATTGGCACCCAATAAGGTTAGCGGTGCTTGAACCCACGTGTAGATCATATCTGTTAACGTTCCATATGGAGTAGCTGCTATTACAACATAAATAATCCCCATGATCGTGGAAACAATCACTCCAGGAACGATTGCAGCAAAGGACTTATTGACAATTGGTGGGACTGAGTCTGGCATTTTGATTGTCAGATTCTTTTCCACACATAGAATATAAATCCTTGCACCTAGTATCCCGCCGAACATTGCAACGAACATTCCACTAGAACCCAGCGTCGAAAACTCGATCACTTTGGTCTCTTCGAATGTTGCGATGGGACTTAAAATCAAGAATGAAACTAAACTCATAATGCCAGCGTTTAATTGATCTGCATTCAAATGTTCCGCCAGTTTATAGCCAACTAAGAAGGCAACATAGACGGAAATGACATCAATGGTCATCGCATTGATTTGTGTCAACAATGATTTAAGACCTATTTGATCCATTATTTGTTGTGTATTGCCAATATCGATGGCATTGATTAAAGAAGCAATCGAACTGATCATCATAATCGGCATTAACCCCATCATGGCATTAGAGATCGCTTTCATATAAACATTATTTTGCACCTTAATTGCTCCCGCCAACACCTTATTCTTAAACGTATTCATAATATCCTCCTATCCTTAATTTTGTAAGTATTTTTCTCTTAACAAGCGGATTTTTTGTTGGGAAAAACCAAGTTTGTTGACCACATAGCCCTCAACTCCACCATAAGCTCCGATTCGCGCCAATGCATTCTGCAAAAAATGACGATCAGCTTCTTTAAAATAGCGCATCGCCTGAACAAAATCGGGATTATCGGTCTCTTGAAGCAACAGCTGCAGGCTTTTCTCATTTTTTTCTTTTTTGTATACATTGGTTAAGAGATAGTCATGCATCACATCTGCTTCACTGACGCCAAGTAGTAATTGAATGAGAGCGACGCCATAACCAGTGCGATCTTTCCCTCCACGGCAATGTTGGACGATTGCCCCCTCTTCAGCTAAGTGAATTTCTAAGACTTCTCTATAAACGTCTTGACACTGTTTATTTTCAACAAATTCTTCATTCTGACGGATCATTAATTCTTTTGCCAGAGCCGCCGTCATTTTTTGGGGAGAAAGTGCACTTTCTTCATCATGTTCAGAAGAAGCTAGGGCAGCAATATCCGCAATGGGTGTCAAATAAAGAATCTCTGCATTACCGATCGGCCGATCTTCATTATTCAGTCTTTCCTTTTTATTTCGATAATCAATGATCTTACTGATTCCAAGTTGTACTAACTTTTCTTGATCTGCAGCTGTAATCTTGCTTAATTCATCAGAACGATAGAGTCGCCCACGTATGAGACGCTTTCCTTCTTTGTTACGGTAGCCGCCAAAATCGCGAAAATTGTATGCTCCTGATAGTTTGATTTTTTTGTCTGTCATAATCTACTCCTTTAAGTGATGGATAAATGTGATGAAGTCATTCGTCGCAATCAGTTCGTTCACTTTCTCAGATGATGTACATATTTTGATCAAATGATCGTTTAGCGACTTAGCCTTTAAATGGTCTTGCTCAGCAATGACTAGTAAGAAGACCAAACGAACCGATTGTTTATACCAAAATATTGGTTTCTTCAAATGGGCAACAGCAATCACTGTTTCCGATCCAATCAATACATTGGGGTGTGGAAAAGCAACCATCGGCAAGAAATCGGTTCCAAAAAAAGCTTCTCGTTCAAATACCAAAGCTTCAAAATTATTTGGCATCTGATATTGTTCGTTAATGCAATGACATAAAAAATGCAGCACTTCTTCTTTTGTTTCAAAGTCTTGGTCACAAATAAACAGCGGTTCCTTAAAGAAGGTCAAAAGTTTTTCAACGGTAAAAACAGTCGACAGTGCATCAGCTATTTTTTTGATCATTTCAGGCCGCATAAAATAGTCAAAACTCATTACAGGAATGGTTCCTTCATAAGGTAGATCGATTGATGAAAAGATAAAATCAAAGTCTTGTTCTTTTAGGAACTGAGCAAATTCATATTGATTACAAACCGTTACTTCTTTAATGTAATTTCGGAAATAGAATTCAAACTTTTCTTTTAAAAATGCATTGGCTGCTCTCCCCAGATCGTTTACAACTAAAATATACTTACGCTGCGTTTGTGAACTCTTCTTATTCAGGGCGACATCAAAGTGCATGGCTAAATAGCTAAGTTCATGATCGCTGATACGCTTATTGAAATGCGCAACGATTACTTGACCAGCAATAATAGCTAAATCGTATCCTACATTGCAATGGACTTTTACGTCATCTAACAGCGGGTTTTTCAGCTCAATTCCTAATTCGATTCGATCAATCAAAGGAACAAAGTGAAGCATCAGCATCGTCTGTAAGTCCAAATCTTGACTGAAGTCAATTTGTCTTCGGTTTTTGATTTTTTTTAGAACTTGCCTCACTAAGTCCGAAACTTCCTCTGAGACAACGTTTTTTTCATTTTTGGGAATGACCCGTTTCCCCACGATCTGACCAAGCACATAATTTCGCTCACATTCTGTAAAAAGAACACCGCATTCTTCTTCGATCCGCTTGACGATTCGCTTGCCTAATAATGATTGTTCAGCATTGGTTCTTCCTCCAATAGGCAGATTGCGATCCAAGTAGCGGCCGCTTTGCATTCGCATTACAGCGATTGCTAGGTGATTGACTAAGTTCGTCACTATAGCTTCTGAAATCGGATAGGCTTTTTGAGAAAACTCAGCTAAAATGATTGCTTGAATCTGTCGATGCAACTGCGATGGCGTCCCTTCACTAGAAGGTAATTGATGCAGTTGTTTAAGGTGTGTCTTTTGCAGATAATTGCTTGCCATAAAGCGACGTAAGTCGAATTCACTGCCGCAAAGCTTCATGCCGTAGTAAGGCTTTGTTTGGATGGATAAATTATAATGGCTTAAAATCCGTCGCAGTTTTTTGAGTTCTTGAGATAACTTGCTTTGTGAGATAAATAAGCGTTCACATAATAATTCTGACTTGATGTATTCGTCTTCTTGGACGAAGTACTCAATGATTTGTGTCACAAAATCTTCTTGAGGTGTGTTTTCTAAGCTACGTTGAAATAATTCATGATTGATTATTTGTAAAAACAAGCCACTTCCTTTCTTCCCTTGAATCACACAGCCATAAAGCGATTGGCTTTGATTGATTTTCTCCACATATCTACGAACTGTTTTCGTACTGACACCTACTTTTGCAGCGATCTCTTTGGTTGTCATAAACCCGTCTTGCTCTGAAAGAGCCCTGATCAACAATAAGCTTATTTTTTCCATCTTTCTCTCCCTCATTAATTAGTTTAGAGTCTATTGTAGTCAACCTCCATAGGTATATGGTCCCTTTTATTAGGGTCAATTTCTACAAGAAGTTTTATCTTTAATAGTTAGGAGTAGCTGAAAAGGCGTATCACTTCGGATGCTACTAAAAAAAGCACTAGCACTGGCTAGAACGGAAACACCCTTCAAAAGTTAACCCAAAAAACTAACTTTTGAAGGGTGTTTTATGAGAACGTTCCTTTATAAATGGGTCGAGTGATCCTGACTATATTTCCCCCACATTTATTTAGAGCGTACTCTTATGCTTAAAAAAAGGCTGTAGGCCTCCCTTTTCCGGGACATTGCCTACAACCTGAAACCAGCTCAACAGCTGGTTTTTAATCTGGTACTATATGTGTTACCCACGATTGTCTAATGATGCACCAACAAATGCTTTGATCAATCGTTGTGGACGTGTTGGTCGTGAAATCAATTCGGGATGGAATTGGCAACCCACAAAGAATTTATTTTCTGGAATCTCAACGATTTCAACTAAGCGATTGTCTGGTGAGACACCTGAGAAGACCATACCTTCTGCTTCAAAGATTTCGCGGTATTTATTATTGAATTCATAACGGTGACGATGACGTTCTTGTACGACTTCTTCTCCTTCATAGGCTGCAGCTGTTTTCGTTCCTTTTTTGACTTTACATGGATACAAGCCTAAACGTAGCGTACCGCCTAAGTTTTCAATATTTTCTTGATCTGCCATCAAATCAATGATGTTGTTTGCTGTATCGGGATCAGTTTCTGCCGAATTCGCATTTTCTAACCCAACGACATTGCGGGCAAATTCCACGCAGGCCATTTGCATTCCCAGACAAATCCCTAGGAATGGGACATCATTTTCACGAGCATACCGAATCGCTTCGATCTTGCCTTCGATTCCACGATCGCCAAAACCGCCGGGAACTAAGATACCGTCTGCATCCTGTAAGTATTCGGCAACATTGTCTTTCGTTAATTCATGGGCTTTGATCCAATCGATCGTAATGTCGGCATCATAAGCAAAACCAGAATGTTTCAATGCTTCAACAACAGACAGATACGCATCTGGCAATTCCACATATTTCCCTACCAATGCAATGCGGACTTTCTTTTTCAAGTTCAATACTTTTTCCTCTAATGCTTGCCATTCTGTCATATCAGCTACTGGCGCATTCAATTTCAAGTGATCACAAACGATTTGATCCATTCCTTGTGCTTGTAAAGCCAATGGGATCGAATAGAGTGTTTCTACATCTCGGGATTCGATAACCGCTTCAGGTGCAACATCACAAAATTGGGCCAATTTGTTTTTTGTTGATTGGGACACAGGTTGTTCAGTCCGAACCACTAGGATATTTGGTTGGATACCCAATCCTCGCAACTCTTTTACACTGTGTTGCGTTGGTTTGGTTTTCATTTCACCCGCTGCCTTTAAGTAAGGAATCAACGTTGTATGAATGTACATCACATTGTCCGAACCAACGTCAGCTTTCATTTGGCGCAACGCTTCTAGAAACGGCAACGACTCGATGTCGCCAACGGTTCCGCCGACTTCAGTGATGATGACATCTGAATCGGTCATTTTTGCTGCCCGCATGATTTTTTCTTTGATTTCATTGGTGATGTGCGGAATTACTTGGACAGTTGCTCCTAAGTATTCCCCTTTACGTTCTTTGCGCAAAACTTCTGAATAGATTTTTCCAGTCGTTACATTTGAGTATTTGTTCAAGTTGATGTCGATGAAACGTTCATAATGGCCTAAGTCCAAATCTGTTTCTGCACCATCATCGGTCACGAATACCTCACCATGTTGGTATGGGCTCATCGTTCCTGGATCAACATTGATGTAAGGATCAAACTTTTGGATCGTTACTTTTAAGCCACGATTCTTCAATAAGCGTCCTAGTGATGCTGCCACAATACCTTTACCGATCGAAGAAACCACACCGCCGGTTACAAAAATATATTTTGTCATAAACTGAAAAACTCCTTTTAAACTATTTTGCAGGAAAAGTACTTAGAAAATAAGAAAAGCTCCCTATCCATAAATGAATAGGGAGCGAAAATTCTAAATCACTTTCTGACTCTTTTTCAAGAGTGCCCAAACAGAATGATACAATCTTGCCTAGCAAAAGTCAAGCAAACTTTTCTCGAATCCTTTCTGGATGCGGATACATCGAAAAATCGCTGATTTCGATGAACATTCAATCGCTAAACTTCTTTCTTACTTTCTTAATGGATTCTTTGGGTCTGCTTGTCATAATGATTCTTGTAGAGGAAGCTCGGTGCTTTACTTGTTTTGTTACAAATGATCAGAAATCGTTTTCTTATCATTTTTGCGAAAACAAGGTGCAGGTTCGATTCCTGTCTTCTACTTTGAATAGATAACAGAACAAAACCGCTAGATTGGTTTTCTCTAGCGGTTTCTTTTTTTGTATCGGTTGTCACAGACGCTTCAATAGATTCTAAGGACCATCTTCCAATGACTTATTCGTTTGTTGCCTCTGCAGATCGAACGACTAGTAATTGATTAGTACAATTCAAGGTACTGCTCGCGTTCCCACTCAGAAACTGTTTGACGGAAAGCGGCCCATTCCAAACGTTTGGCTTCCACAAAGTTCGCAAAAATGTGTTTGCCCAATGCATCGATCATCACGTCATCTTTACGCAATTCTTTGATCGCATTGTGGATCGTTGATGGCAGGTCTTCGATTTGTGCTTCTGCACGTTCTTCTTCATTCATCACATAAATGTTGCGGTCCACTGCAGGCGGCGGTGTCAACTCACGACGGATACCATCTAAACCGGCTTGCAGCAAGACAGCCATTGCCAAATACGGATTAGCGGATGGATCAACGGAGCGCAATTCTAACCGGGTGGACAAGCCGCGAGATTCAGGAACACGAATCAGTGGTGAACGGTTGCGTCCTGACCAAGCAACATAAACCGGTGCTTCGTAACCTGGGACCAGACGTTTGTAAGAATTGACTGTTGGGTTGCAGACTGCTGTATAAGCACGGGCATGTTCAATCAAACCGGCTAGGAAATGATACGCCGTTTGGCTCAACTGCATTGGTCCTTCTTCATCAAAGAAGACATTTTCTTTTCCATTGAACAAGGACATATTGCAGTGCATACCTGACCCATTGATGCCATATAATGGTTTTGGCATAAATGTCGCATGCAAACCGTGTTTGCGGGCAATCGTTTTGACAACTAATTTGAAAGTTTGGATGTTATCGCACGCTTCTACCGCATCGGCATATTTAAAGTCGATTTCGTGCTGGCCTGGTGCTACTTCGTGGTGGGAGGCTTCTACTTCAAAACCAAGGCTTTCTAATTCTAATACGATATCGCGGCGGCAGTTCTCACCTAAGTCAGTCGGTGCAAAATCAAAATAGCCGCCTTTGTCATTTAGGTCTGTTGTGATTTCGCCATCTTCATCTAATTTGAAAAGGAAAAATTCCGGTTCAGGCCCAAGATTGAAAGAAGTAAAACCTAGAGATTCCATATCTGATAGTGACCGTTTTAAATTGCCGCGAGGATCGCCAGCAAATGGCGTGCCATCAGGGTTGTAGATATCACAAATCAAACGAGCGACTTTGCCATGCTCACTTTCCCATGGGAAAATCATCCAAGTAGATAAATCTGGGTAAAGGTACATATCACTTTCTTCAATCCGTACGAATCCTTCAATGGAGGAGCCATCGAACATCATTTTGTTCTCAAGTACTTTTTCCAATTGGCTAACTGGTACTTCTACATTTTTGATCGTTCCCAAGATGTCAGTAAACATCAAGCGCAAGAAACGTACATTCTCGTCTTTAACGATTTGTTTGATATCTTCGGCTGTTCTTTCAATTTTCGGCATAATATCCCTTCCTTTGACCTTTATTCTTTCGTGCCACAACATTGATCTACATTAGCGGACCTTTTTGTTGGAATGGCTGTTGTTGATTCAGACCACCTTGCGCTAGGAGTTCGTCATAAAAGATTCGACGAACATCTTCGTCAGTCAGTGGCGGTTTGTTCTTTGCTTCTTGTTCTTTGGCAATTTTCATCTCGTACACACGTTTGATCCCAGCCATATTCAAACCATCTGACAGATAGTCTTTGATTTCTAATAGCGTATCGATATCATTTAATGAATACATGCGTCGATTACCATCACTGCGTTCTGGATGGATCAGTTCTTGTTCTTCATAGTAACGAATTTGACGAGCCGTCAGATCCGTTAGTTTCATCACTGTTCCAATCGGAAAGACAGACATCGAACGCCGCAACTCTTTTTCCCGCATAACGTGGCGCCTCCCTCATTTAGATGATCCTGCATAACTTAATTGAAACTATACCAATTGTTTTTTCCACTGTCAACCCTTCATGTAAGAAAAAGTGACATAGACATTTATTTTTTTCTGTTTGGCAGAACAATCACTAGAAAACCATCCTTTTACTGGTCGAATGAAAAAAATTTCCAGTGGTAATAACTGAAAAAAAAACTGCGTGCAGGTATTAGAATTCCCTACACACAGCTCGACCACTTCATTTCCTGAGCGTTACTCTTCAATTGTTGGATAGATCCCGGCAGAACCTGGCAATGCAAAACCTTTTAGGTGATAGGTTTGATCTTCCTCGTCAAAGTCATTGGTAAGCAAGAGTGTTTCCCGCTTCAAACGGCTCAATCGCTTGCCTTCATTGGCAGCTAAAACGGTTTGATAAGGCTGCATGATTTGCATGAGTTCCATTTTAATTGCTTGGATCAGTTGTTCTTTCCCTTTACTGCTCTTGGCAGAAATCAAAACATTGGGGAACAGCGTCGGCACAAATTGTTCTGGATCAATGCGATCAGCTTTATTATAGATCGTCAGAACTGGGACTTGCGTCAATGATAGTTCTTCCATCAATGCTAAAACTGTTTTTTCTTGCTGTTGCCGATCATGAGAACCAGCATCAACCACATGCAGCAGCAGATCCATATTTTGACTCTCTTCTAATGTAGAATGAAAGGCATCGATCAATTGTGTCGGCAGTTCTTGAATAAAGCCGACAGTATCGGTAACGGTCACTTCCAATCCTTCCGGCAACCGCCAACGCTTTGTCAAAGGATCTAACGTCGCAAACAGTTGGTCTTGCTCATAGGTATCCGCACTAGTCAATAAATTCAAAATCGTTGATTTCCCAGCATTGGTATACCCGATCAAACCGATCTGAAAGACTTGACTGTCGCGGCGTTTCTGACGGGTACGATCACGATGAGCAGCGACTTCCTTCAACTCTCGTTTAATGATCGTGATCCGATTACGGATATGGCGTCGATCCGTCTCCAGTTTGGTTTCTCCTGGTCCTCTCGTTCCAATACCGCCCCCCAGACGGGACATATTTTTCCCTTGTCCGATCAATCGAGGCAGCAAATAATCTAATTGTGCCAGCTCTACTTGCAGTTTTCCTTCTTTTGAACGAGCGCGCATAGCAAAGATATCTAAAATCAATTGGACACGATCAATAACTGGCGCCCCTAATTCTTCACCAATCAACTGGCTTTGTCGGGGTGTCAATTCATGATTGAAAATCACCAAATCAGCTTCATGGGCATCCACTAACTGTTGCAGTTCCGCCAATTTTCCTTTTCCGATCACTGTTTGCCGATCAACTTGCGGCCGTTTTTGGATCAGTGAAAAAATCACCTCTCCGTTTGCTGTTTTGGTCAAACTTTTCAATTCATTCATTGAGGACGCAAAGGTCGAATAATTTCGTTCTGTTTCTACGCCAACAAGGATTACGCGTTCTTGTGTCATTCCTTCTCCTCCAACCATTGGTCGATCGCTTTTTCGATCGAAGATACGTCCTCAGGATGCTGGACAAGATCGACCCATCTAGGAGCGAGACGATTCTTGAACCAAGTCAGTTGCCGTTTGGCGTACCTGCGAGACTGTTGTTTGATTTGTGCGACCGTTTCTTCTAATGAACATGTACCGGCAAAATAAGGGGCAAATTCTTTGTACCCGATTCCTTTTGCTGCTTGGGTCTCAGGATGGATCAGCACCTGTTGTGCTTCCGCAACCAAACCTGCTTCCACCATTTGATCGACTCGCTGATCAATACGCTGATACAACAACTGTCGGTCTGTGGAAAGCCCAATCATAAAATAATCGTATACCGCTTCCGGTGCAGTAGTCGGGGCTGCAATGCTTATTCCCGTTGTTTCCAAGACTTCCAACGCGCGGATCACTTTACGTTCATTGTTGTAATGGATCTTTGCTGCGGCTAAAGGATCTAATACCTGCAACTTTTGCCATAGCGCTTCTTTGCCAATTCTTGCTGCTTCTTGCTGGTAGCGCTGCCGAACGGAAGGATCACTTTCCTCAGCGGCTCCTAATTGATAGTCATAGAGTAAAGCCTGGATGTACAATCCGGTTCCCCCTGCTACGATAGGCAGATGACCTCGTTGATGGGTGGCCGTGATCAACTCACGGGCTTCTTTTTGAAATTCTGCCACAGAATAGGATTCATGGCTGTCGCGAATATCGATCAGATGATGAGGGATTCCTTGCATTTCTGCAGCTGTTACCTTGGCTGTCCCAATATCTAAGCCACGATAGATCTGCATGGAGTCGCCGCTGATCACTTCTCCCTGATACTTTTTCGCCAGTTCGATGCTTAAGGCCGTTTTTCCAACCGCAGTCGGTCCGACTACCACAATCACTTTTTCCATCAATGAGCTTCCTCCTGAACCTTCCTTTGGACTTCCCGGACTCGCTCAGGAAAATTGGTAATAATTCCCGTGACCCCTACTGCAAGACAGTGACGAATTTCTGCTTCTGTATCGACTGTCCAAGGACGAATGGCAATCGGATAATCCGCGATCTGTTCCTCATGTTTCTTGACCCACTCATAGGCAGGATGAATCCCTTCAATGTAAGGGCGCGACAATGCTAACGGAGGTTTCGCCTCCGATTTTCCCATAATAAAGTCAAAGGTTGCTTGCGGTTCAATCGCATACAATCGATCCAATGTGTCAACATTGAATGAACAATACCAATGAGTAAAGGGCCAGCTTTGACTGGCTAACAATTCAGATACTTTCTTTTCGATCCCTTGATACTCGTAATGGTCTGTTTTCAATTCAATCGTTAAAATACCACGATAATTCTTTGCTGCTAAAAGATCGAGGACTTCCTTCAACGTCGGCACTTTTGTGGCGGCATAATCTTCTGAGAACCAGCTGCCGGCATTCAATTCTTTTAGTTCTGTCAGCGTTTTATCACAAATTCGGCCTTTGCCGTTCGTAGTGCGATCGACTGTTTCATCATGCATTACGATCAGGTGACCATCCTTTGATAGATGAACATCTAGTTCAATGATATCGGCTTTGACCCGAACTGCTTCTGCAAAGGCTGGTAACGTGTTCTCTGGACGGTCTCCACTACTGCCACGATGGGCAACGATTTGTACCATTTGTTTCACTCCAATCTTTTTCTATTTTACCACGGAACCCCATAGAACCAAACTCCTACTCCTTGTGCCATCCTCATTTTCTAAAGGCATCGCTAGGATTTGTATATATCAGAGAATCGACAAAAAAAGAGGCTATGACAGAAGTTTTTCCACAAAATGATCCTCCCAACAATCATGAAATTGCTCCTACTCTGCAGCAGGTCTTCATCAAATACACGATGGAGAGCGCAATTCCGTTCACGTCCTTCGGATCATCTCGTTGCAACTTCTGTCACAGACTCAATGTTATAGCCCCATTCTCGATTGACTCGACTATAATGGTTTAGAAAAATAAGTTAATGGTTCATTGGTCAAATTTTTCATTTGCGTTTTGCGCTCATTGACCATTTCAGTCAGTGTATCCAAGAAATTCTCCATGATGACACGACCGCCTTTATACGTATAACCGCCGATCTTCACCGTTTCTTCTGGTGAAAGGATCACTCTGCGGGTACCGATTTTCTTGAAAAATTCTTCTAAAAAATAATTCGGCAAATAAAAGTTATTCTGTGCGGCAAAAGACTGTAAATAAGCAAAATCATCGATCGTTATATAACAGTCATCGAAAGCATCGAAACTGACATATTCGTCCATCAGGATCACCCGTTTTTGTAAAATTTCGCTGATTTTCCTGTTCAATTGGAGAAGTGTCTCGATTTCTTTGACTTTATGCTCCAACAGCCGTCGCCGTTTTTCTTTTTGTTCATCGTAACGAATTCTGAGATTGAAGATGATCGTTACTAATAAGGCGCCTACTAATACGCCGATAAAACCTGCAATCGCTACTGCCATTTTCTTCTGACCCTTTCATGCTTACTTTCTTTTTATTGTATCATAATTTAAAAGAGAGGCAAAAAAGATAACGAACTTTTTATTTGACCTTTATTGACCTAATGGGTATACTTACTTTTAGATATTGCAAAAACTTTGTGCTAAACTATATCTATATCGATTTTTAGGAGGACTAAAAAATGAATTTAATTCCTACAGTCATTGAACAATCATCTCGTGGCGAAAGAGCCTATGATATCTATTCTCGTCTATTAAAAGACCGCATCATTATGTTAAGTGGTCAAGTAACAGATGATTTAGCCAATTCGATCATCGCCCAACTTTTATTCTTGGATGCACAAGATTCTGAAAAAGATATCTACTTGTACATCAACTCACCAGGCGGAAGCGTCACAGCCGGACTAGCAATCTTTGATACCATGAACTTCATCAAAGCAGACGTGCAAACGATCGTTATGGGGATGGCTGCCTCAATGGGTTCATTCTTATTGACAGCTGGTGAAAAAGGCAAACGCTTTGCTTTGCCAAATGCTGAGATCATGATCCACCAACCATTAGGTGGCGCACAAGGACAAGCAACAGAGATCGAAATCGCAGCTCGTCACATTTTGCAAACTCGCGAACGCCTAAACAAAATCTTGTCTGAGCGAACAGGTCAACCAATCGAAGTCATCGAAAAAGACACAGACCGTGATAACTTCATGACTGCTCAAGAAGCAAAAGATTACGGCTTGATCGACGAGATCATGGAATCAAACAGCTTAAAATAATTCATCCATCAAAAAACCAGCTGTGCTGAAGCACGCTGGTTTTTTTGCGTCATTAAACGAGATCCGATTGACTTCGCTTGCCATTAATAAACATATTTCCCTTGCAAGTAGTCTTTTCCCAAGGAAACATAATGGGCGATATTGGCTTTGTTTTTGGCAATTTCTTCCTCTGTCAACGGACGAATCACTTTAGCAGGACGTCCAAAAGCCAGCACATTGGGCGGAATGATCGTTCCTTGAGTAACTAAAGAACCGGCACCAATCAAACTGTTTTCACCGATAACTGCATGGTTCAAAACAATGGAACTCATGCCGATTAAGGCCCCTTTTTCAATCTTACAGCCATGAAGCATGCACTGATGACCGACAGTCACATCTTCTGCAATGATCGTGGGTGCATCATGATCCACATGAATGATCGTCCCATCTTGAATATTGGTCCGCTCACCTACTCGAATATAATTTGCATCTCCCCGCAAAACTGCTTGGAACCAGACAGTCGCCTCACTGCCGATGGTGACATCTCCGACGACAGTCGCATTTGGCGCGATAAAGTTTTGCGTACTAGCAGTTTCTGCGTTTAGTTGATTTCGTTTTTGGCTATTTGTCTCTTTTTTCCGATCCATTGTTAAACTCCTTTAGGATTTTTCTTTCTCCACTACACTTTACTACTACACTTTACTACTATACTTTACTACTATACTACTCTATTCCTGTACCCATGATACCATGAATAACTATGAAAACCACGAATCAGTCCGTAAGAGAACAGCGACTATATGCGGATATCTTCACACTTCATACAAAAAAAAGAGTGCGGCTGACACCACACTCTTTTGACCTATTCTGCTTCTTCTGAAAACTGACTCTGATAAAGCTGACTGTAAAATCCCCCAGCTGCCAGTAGTGTTTCATGATTGCCTTTTTCTATGATTGCTCCTTGATCCATGACTAAGATCAAATCGGCTTCCCGAATCGTAGACAACCGGTGAGCAATGACGAAACTGGTTCGTCCTTCCATCACTTTGTCCATCGCTTTTTGGATCAACGCTTCGAGCCGTGTGTCCACAGAGCTTGTTGCTTCATCTAAGATCAAGATTTTCGGATTAGAAATGACTGCTCGAGCAATCGTCAAGAGTTGTTTTTGACCAAGCGAGATATTATCCCCTTCGGAATTGATAAACATCTCATAACCGTCCGGCATCGTCCGGATGAAATGATCCACATTGGCTGTTTTAGCTGCATCGACCACTTCATAATCGGTCGCATCTAACTTACCAAAACGAATATTGTCTCCGATCGTTCCTTCATACAACCAAGCATCTTGCAGAACCATGCCGAATAACGAACGGACATCGCTGCGGGCCATTTTCTTCGTATCAATACCATCAATCTTGATCGCCCCTTCGTTGACATCGTAGAAACGCATCAACAAATTGATCAATGTGGTCTTTCCGGCTCCAGTTGGTCCGACGATCGCTACCGTCTGACCAGCTTTCACTTCAAAGTTCAAATCTTTGATCAGCGGTTTCTTCGGATCATAGGCAAAACCGACATGTTCAAATTGAACATCCCCATGAAATTCCGCTGGCAATGGAATATCTGTTTGGTTGACTGGTTCTTCCGGTTCATCCAAAATCTCAAAAACCCGTTTTGCAGCTGCCGAAGCACTTTGTAAGACAGAGGAAAGCTGGGTAATATTCCCCATTGGCTGACTCACTTGCCAAATGTATTGGATAAAGGCTTGCAGTTGCCCTACCACGATCACACCGCCAATTACATAGAAACTTCCCATAACTGCCATAGCAATATACGTAAAGTAGGCAGTCATTTGAACTAACGGCATCATCAATCCCGAGACGAAGGCCGAACGGAAGCCGTAATAGCGCAGTTGGTGATTGACTTTTTTAAAGCCGTCAAGTGTTTGTTTTTCTCGTCCATAGACTTTCAATACACTGAAACCAGTCATATTTTCCTGAACATAACCGTTCAAGTCTCCTAATGCATTTTGCATGCCTTGGAAGTCTTTTTGCGATTTCTTGACGATCGTTCTTGAAATGATCAATGACGTTGGAATCATGATCAATGCGATCAACGCCATAAACGAATTGATATAAAACATCATCGCTACCGCCATGATGATTCCTAGAAAGGCATTGACGATCCCGATCAAGGCTTGCTGCATCGCACCACTGACTGCATCCACATCGTTCGTTACCCGTGACAAGATATTTCCTTGCTGATTTTTGTCAAAATATGAAACAGGCAAGCGGTTGATCTTTTCTTCAATGTCTTGACGTAAATCACGCATCGCAGATTGAACGACATTTGTGATCAAAAGCCCTGACATTAATTGTGAGAAACAATACCCTACACCGACAACGGTGATCCAGATCAAACAAACGATGATGTAATCAAAATTCAGCGGCTCTCCCGCTGCAATATTCCGACTGATCTCTGTTGTAGGCAATCCGGACACATACGGCAATGCCGCGTTAAAGCCAACTGTAGCGACAGTAAAAAGTAAGACTAAAATAAAGGAGACTTTGTAGGGTTTGATGTAGCGCCCTAAACGTTTTAAAGAAGAGAATGCTTTCATTGTGCCAACTCCTCCTCTGATAATTGTGATGCTGCAATGTCGTAATAAACCGAGCAGTTTTCCAACAGTTCTTTGTGGGTGCCGATACCAACTACATCGCCTTCATTCAACACAATGATTTTATCCGCGTGCATGATCGTCCCCACACGTTGCGCCACGATCAAAACAGTTGATTCGGTCGTTTCTTTTTTCAAACGCGCCCGTAATTTGGCATCGGTTTGATAATCCAGTGCAGAAAAACTATCATCAAAAATATAGATCTCGGGACGACGGATCACCGCACGAGCGATCGCCAGCCGTTGTTTCTGACCACCAGAAAAGTTCGTGCCTCCTTCTGCTAGACGTGCATCAAAGCCATCCGGTGTTTTAGCAATAAAATCAGCTGCTTGTGCGATCTCAACCGCACGTTCTAAGTCCGCTTGTGTCGCATCTTCTTTCCCATAGCGCAGATTTTCTGCGATCGTTCCAGTGAACAGCAACGCTTTTTGGGGAATAAATCCGATCTTATTTCTCAAAGCGGACAAGCTGTACTCGCGAACATCGATCCCATCAATCAAAACCTGTCCTTTTGTGACATCATAAAAACGAGGGATCAATTGGATCAATGTTGATTTCCCGCTTCCAGTACTGCCGATGAAAGCAACTGTTTCACCAGGAGAAGCAGTAAAACTAACATTGCGGATCACAGGACTCTCAGCATGTCCCGGATAGGCAAATGTCACATTCTTAAATTCCACATATCCTTTGGTCTTGCCTTCTGTCACTGGCTGTTCGGCTTCCACGATTTCTGAAGTCATATCCAATGCCTCCTGAATCCGTCGGGCTGAGACCGCTGCACGTGGATACATCGTAAATATAGTCGCAAACAACATGAATGAGAATAGAGCATGGAAGATGTATTCGATAAAAGCAATCAAGTCACCGACTTGCAGTTGCCCATTTTCGATTTGAATACTTCCTGACCAAATGATCAGTACCATCACGATATTGAATAAGAAGAAAAAGCCCGGCTGTGCTGTCGCCATCAAACGGAACAAGCTGCGAGAGCTGGATGCATACGCTTGATTGACTTTGCTAAAGCGTTTCTCTTCAAATTTCTCATTTACGAACGCACGGATGACCCGTAAACCAGACAAGTTTTCCCGCAAAATACCATTGATCTTATCCAAATTGGCTTGCTGCTTGTTAGACAACGGCTCGGAAATCTTTGCGATGGCTATCACAGCAATCAACAAGATCGGCAGTGCCCCTAACACATACATCCCTAATTTTGTACTTGTCCGCATGACCATATACAAACTGACCGCAAACATCATCGGCGTCATCAATCCAATCCGCAGAATATTCTGCAAGAACAACATGATTTGATATGCATCATTGGTCACCCGAGTAATCAAGGATGAAACACCGATTTTTTCATATTCCGTATGTGAATAACCTTGCACCTTTTCAAAAAGATCATCTCGAACATCTGCTACGATATTCGTTGTGATTCTTGAGGTAAAGTACCCTAACATAATATTCATTGCGATCCCTGTCAAAGTAATAGCAATCATTGCCATTCCCATCTTCCAGATATACTCTCGGTCACCATTTCGAATACCGACATCGATCATTCGAGCCAGCAATGTGGGTAATCCTAGTTCAATCAAAATAAATCCAAACACACAGATGAAATTAAAAACCAACAGTTTTTTATTGCGCATTGTGTAATGCCACATTAATTTCAAAAAAGCCCCTCCTTTTTTTACACATTATTTTTACTATATCATAGTCCCAATTTCAAGTAACCCACTTCCCGAAGAAAAAAAGGAGATATTTTAAAGTATTTTTTTAAGGATGACCAAGGGAAGCCCTTTCAAACCAACTAGTTTCTATACTTATTTACTTTTCTATGATAAACTAATACTACTTGTAATGGAACGATTTACAAAAACCGGTGAATTTTTTATGACAACATTTGGAAAGCAAAGACGAGGCTTTCTCTTTTTTCTCACAACGATTGTCTGGAAAAAGCATGTAGCGGTCCACTGACGACCCCCACTTTTCAGGTCACTTATCTAGGGCCTTGATTTTGTGATGCACCGAATCGAACAAAACGATAAACTACTGCATTAGCAGATAAAGGAGAATTTGTATGATTTACAAAGTTTACTATCAAGAAACAAAAGACCGCAACCCAAAAAGAGAACAAACCCATTCCCTGTACATTGACGCAGAAAGCGCGGTTGCTGCACGCCGTACAGTCGAACAAAACACCCCATATAACATCGAGTTTATTCAAGAACTTGATGAAAAACATCTTGCGTATGAAAAAGAGAACGCTGATTTCAAATTAGCGGAGTTTTAATAATGAAAGTTTCTCTAAAAAATAATGAAACTGGCGTATTCGGCGTCGGCGGACTAGGCGAGATCGGAAAAAACTGTTATGGGGTTCAATTCCAAGACGAGATCATCTTGATTGATGCCGGGATCAAATTCCCGGAAGATGAACTACTTGGAATCGACTATGTGATTTCCGATTATAGCTACATTGTCCAAAACATCACGAAAGTCAAAGGGTTAGTCATCACTCATGGTCATGAAGATCATATTGGTGGTATTCCTTACCTTCTGCGTGAAGCAAATATCCCAATCTATGCTGGTCCATTAGCATTGGCTTTGATTACCAACAAGTTGGATGAACACGGGTTACTGCGAGATGCTACATTACATGAGATCAATGAAGATACCGTGATTCGCTTCCGCAAAACATCGGTCAGCTTTTTCCGAACGACCCACAGTATTCCTGATGCGCTAGGCGTTGTGGTGAAAACACCTTCGGGAAATATCGTAGCAACTGGTGACTTTAAGTTCGATTTCACACCCGTGGGCGAACCAGCAAACCTACACAAAATGGCCAGAATCGGAGAAGAAGGTGTGCTATGCCTCCTTTCTGACAGTACCAATGCTGAGATTCCGACCTTTACCAAGTCAGAAAAAACGATTGGTAGTTCGATCCGCAAGATTTTCGAAAAAATCGAAGGCCGGATCATCTTTGCCAGCTTCGCTTCCAATATTTTCCGTTTGCAACAAGCAGCAGATGCTGCGGTTGCCACAGGTCGTAAGATCGCTGTCTTCGGTCGAAGTATGGAAAATGCGATCGTTAATGGGCAGCGCTTAGGTTATATCAAAGTCCCTGACGGTACATTTGTCGAATCTCATGAGATCAATCGCTTACCAGCTAATGAAACCATGATCCTATGTACTGGCTCTCAAGGGGAACCAATGGCAGCCCTTAGTCGGATCGCCAATGGTACTCATCGACAAATTCAGATCCATCCAGACGATACGGTCATTTTCTCTAGTTCACCGATCCCTGGAAATACGACTAGTGTCAACCACTTGATCAACTTGCTGTTAGAAGCAGGTGCACATGTGATCCACGGGAAATTGAATAATATCCATACCTCGGGACATGGTGGTCAAGAAGAACAAAAATTGATGCTTCGTTTGATGAAGCCTAAGTTCTTTATGCCGGTCCATGGAGAGTTCAGAATGTTGAATATCCATACCCAACTGGCACAAGATGTCGGCGTTCCAAAAGAGAACTGTTTTATTATGGAAAACGGTGATATGCTGGCGTTAACTGCAGATTCTGCTCGTCGAGCAGGTCATTTCAATGCGGGTGATGTCTATGTTGATGGTAGTGGAATTGGCGACATCGGTAACGTTGTCTTACGAGACCGTCGTATCTTATCAGAAGAAGGCTTAGTGCTAGCCGTAGCCACCGTCGACTTGACGAAAAAAGAAGTCTTAGCAGGACCAGACATTCTTTCCCGCGGATTCGTCTATATGCGGGAATCTGGCGAGATGATCAATGAAGCACAACAGATCCTGTTCCGTGCCCTCAGAGAAGTCTTGAACCAGCCAGATCCTAGCGAACATAAAATGCGAGAAGCCATGTCAGCTGCTTTGCAACCCTTCTTATTTGAAAAAACAGAACGTCACCCAATGATTCTTTCGATGATCATGACACCTGACGACCACTAACAAAAAAACTCGACCAAACCCTCAATGGAAGTGGTCGAGTTTTTTATTTTTCATCCTACTGACTTCCTTAGGTTTAAGACTCTCTTCTTTCGAAATTGGACGCAGGATTATCGGTACTGTCTCTTGCCACAGCTATTTAAAACTACTTTGGAAACTTAGCTATATTGGAGGCTATATTAAAAACTGTCTTAAAAACGATCTAAGAAGTGATCTCACCGATACATCTCTTCAGGAGAACTATCTACTTTTCGCTAAGCACCAGTTTAATGGTTTTAACTTCATATGGATGCAATGAAAATGCGATCGGCTCCGCTTTTAACTCTTCGCTAGCTTCTTCCATCATGTTCGTCTCTTGCCAGCGAATTTTGCCAGTTCCATGACAGTGAATGGTGACGTCGCGATCGCTCCCTAAATGGTCATAGCAACGCAAAATCCACCCGCTTTGATCTTCCGCTAACTTCAATGCGTCGATTATCAAACTTTCATCAGCCTCGATTTCAAGAGGAATACTTGCAATCTCTGTTTGAAGTTGACTCAATGGTGCATTGATCTCCCAAGCTTCTTCCATCACCTGACCAGTTGCAAAATCTCCTTGATGCGGAAATAGGCTGTAGGTAAGCGTGTGGGAACCAAGATCTGCCTGAGGATCCGGGTATGTTGCTCCTTTTAATAAAGATAATCGCAGCTGATTGCCTTTGATATCGTAGCCGTATTTGCAGTCGTTCAAAAGGGCCACCCCGTAATCCATTTGTGCAACATCCGCCCACTGATGACCTACTGTCTCAAATTTGGCGATATCCCAGCTCGTGTTCCAGTGAGTTGGACGCTTCACATTCCCATGCTGAATATCAAAAATAGCTTCTGTCGCGCGAATATTGACATCAAATTTCACTTTCAACAATTGCTGGCGTTCTTGCCAATCCACCGTGGTAACAAAATCAATTCGCTTCGTATGAGCATAGAAATAGATTTTTTGTAAAATAGTTGACTGCCCAAAAGTGACTTGCTGTTCTAAGACAGTAAACAAAGGATTGTTCTCGATGACTTGAATGCCTGCACTGCTTAGCTCCGTGCCTTTTTCTTGATAAAAAAGATCGATATCCCACGCATCGAAATTCAATGGTTTGTCTTCAAATAATTGAAAGACATTCCCTGTCCCAGCAAGCACTTCTCGTTGTGCGGTTTTGTCATAGATCTGGGTCAAATGCCCCGCCTCATTCCATCGGACTTGATAAAACGGAGTCTCGAGTCGGTCTTTTTCACTAACGGACACTGCTTCCAATGGCAACGCACAGATACAATCCGGCAAAAGACTCGCTTGGAATGCTGGCAAATGTACCAGAGCGTAACAGGAACCGTCGAAGAAAACTTGCTGCTGTTCAGGTACCGTGCCCGGTGCTACTGCAATGATGCTTGTTCGCTGCCAAGCGGCTGTATTGATGATACGTAATTGTTGTTCTTCTGTCTCAAGAGCAGTTGTCAGAGCATGAAGCTGCTTTTGACAAGCAAGTGCTTCGTTCCGATAATCTTGATAGACTTCTTTGATGGAAGAGCCCGGGATAATGTCATGAAATTGATTCTTCAAGACGCTTTTCCAAAGCTTTTCGAATACTGCAGCAGGATAAGCCGTTCCTGCTGTCATAGACTGAAGACTGTACAAACATTCAAGTTCCCGCAAGCGTATTTCAAACCAGCGATTCATTTTCTTGATAAAGGCCTGCGAAGTATAGGTACCGCGATGGTACTCCAAATACAGTTCCCCATCCCAGATTGGTAGATCGTTCGAATTTTGGTCGACAGTTTCATGTAACTCTTCAAAAAAGTCAGCAGCCCGACCCGTTTTAAGCATCGGTAATCCCGGAATTTCAGCCATCTTTCTGCGGTTTTCCAACATTTCTCGGGTGACACCACCGCCGCCATCTCCATGTCCATAGGAAATCAATAGATGTTGATTCAATGCTTTATTTTGATAGCTGCGATATACTCCTAAAACCGTCTCCGGGGTCAGCAACCCATTATACGTGTAAAACCAATTGGATTTTTCTGTCCAGCTGCCACCACCTGGAACGGGTGTCGTGATGAAATGCGTCAAAATTTCAGAGCCATCGATCCCCTTCCATAGAAAGGTGTCGTTTGGCATGCGATTGTATTGATTCCAACTTATTTTCGTCGTCATAAAGGTATTGATTCCACTTTTTTTCAGAATCTGCGGCAACGCCCATGAATACCCAAAAACATCCGGCAGCCAGAGATAGGTGCTTTCCCGCCCGAATTCCTCGCGAATAAACTTTTTTCCGTAGAGAATCTGGCGAATAAGGGATTCGCCACTAGGCAGATTACAATCTGCTTCGACCCACATGGCGCCATCAACTTCCCAGCGGCCTTCTGCGATTCGTTGTTTGATTTGCACATACAATTCAGGATAGTCCTCTTTGATATATTGGTAAATTTGCGGCTGAGTTTGAAGGAACACATATTCTGGGTATTCTTTCATCAATTTCAAGACTGTAGAAAAGCTGCGGGCCGCCTTTTCACGCGTGTGCTTCAACTGCCAAAGCCACGCAAGATCAATGTGGGTGTGTCCAATCGCTGTGACTTGAACCAAGTCACTTTTGGGAAGTGCTTGCAGCGCCTCTTTTAGAAAAAGATGTGCTTCCCGCAAACTATCATAAAACTGCGGTGATCCTTTTTCTCGCCAATCGATCCGTTGAAACGAACCATTCAACATCTTGAGCAGCCGAACCTTCCGGTCATGATCCTCTGCTAATTGCTGGATCGTTTCTAAAATCATTTTAGAAAGATAAAAATAATCGTTGGCTTCTTCATCCAAACAACCGATAAATGCAGCTTTCAGTTCATGAATCAGCTGTCGTTCCTCGCCACCGCCTTCTAATCCAGACCATAGCTTCAGCGCAACGATCACTTCTTTTCCTAAATTTGCAGGTTCTAATAGAAATTCTTTGTGGTTGGCGTCGATTCCCTGAACAGGGACACCATCAATAAATAAAAGTGATTCAAAACCAGAGTTATTGCCGCCACCAGTTTTTCCAAAATCAAAAAACAATATATTCATCTTCGGGGGAATGGTGACTTTCGCTTGAAGCCATAAATAGCGATCCCTTCCTTGCCACGTTTCCCCTATGTGCATGACTTGTTCAGTCGAAAAGAGTGGCGGATATTTCTGACACTTTGTCTGATCCTCTGTGACAAACCATTGCTGGATCTGACGCTTGTTTCGATACCTCAATGCCTCGATTTCTTGAATGCGGCGCTTGATTTTTGCTTCTTGCATAAAATAATCCATTTTGTTCTGCTCCTTTGGCATTCACTTGGTTTTCCTACTGCTTATTCGCCCTTAAGTTAGTCTTGATTAAAGCGTTCAAATTGTTGCCGACGGATCTCCAATAAGCGTTGAGCACCGATACGATCCAATTGCTGCACATAGTTGGTCCAATCCTTTTCAAAATTCCATTCACCTGTAATGAACTTTACCCGCGATTGTTCCACATGGGTTGAGATATCTGTAACGATCGTTGACAATTCTGCTGCTTCTGCTTCGGTTGCCATAAATGTCGGCAGCATGTATTCCGGCATATATTCTTCTTTGACATCATCATAGACAGCCGGTTCTTTGCCAAACGCTCGATCTCTGATTTCTTGATCCAATTCCGCATAAGGGAAATAGCCTCCATACACATTATCGACCCACTGGAAAGCACCGAGTTGCGGCCCGTTTTGATAGTTTAAGATTTCGTCAATATAGACCATGTGCCCATCTTCGTCAACTTCATAGGTCACTCCTTCTTCTCCTAAATAAGCAAAAATCTGCCCTTCAGGACTATAGAAGTAATCCACCCACTCAAGAAGTAATCCTGGATCTGCTGCATCCTTCGTAATGATAAATGCTGAAGTACCAGAAACAGGCGGTTCCGTATAAAGTGTCTTGTCGCCATAAGGTCCTTCAATGACATTGATCGGCGTATACGTTTCTGGTCCAAATGGGCCAATGAAATCAGGATCGACCCACTGGAAGAGACCAACTTTGTCTTGGGCAGCATCCGCTCGCCATTTGTCATCATCCACGCCGGCAAAGGATTGTTTTGCAACTAATCCTTCTGCATACAACTCTCTTAGGTACATCCAGACTTCCCGCATCCGTTCATGGTTGATGGTCAACTGTAATTGCCCCGCTTCATCCACAAACAGCATATTCCCCATCGCCTGTCTGCCGCCTGTCCCCAATCCATAGGAAGCCATGAAGACCTTTTCCAGTCCGCCGGCTAACCAGCCACTTGGCATATAATACCCTTCTCGTCCTTCCCCGCTCGCTACAAAAGCAGCTAGAACCTCTTTCAGTTCATCTGTTGTACGAGGCACATCCAAGGACAATTCATCCAGCCAATTTTGATTGATATACAGTCGAACCGTTCGCCCGCCGCTCATTGGATCCAAAGACATATACGGCAGCGAGTACATATGACCATCCGGTGCTGTTAACGTCTTTTTGACAATCGGATTTTCATCTAAGATTTTTTGCAGATTCGGTGCATGTTCGGCAATCAGATCTTCTAATGGAATGAACAATCCTTGCTGTCCGTATTTCACGATCTCATCATTGCTCCAGCCGGTCTGATAAAAGGCATCAGGCAGCTTTCCTGATAGAATCAAATTCTTCTTTTCCCCAAACTCTTTTACTTCTTCCCACTGTACTTTGACTCCAGACTTCTTCTCGTACTCTTGCCACATCCACAGGTCTTCGCTTTTCGGCCTCACGTCTGTAAAATCATTCCTCATTAAATGAATCGACTTTACGTCATCTGCTACTTTTTCACTTGGACTAGATTGGCAAGCCGACAACAGCCAGACGAAGGACAACAAAAACAATAGCACTCCTTTTTTCATACAGTTCTCTCCTTTTTATACAATCGAACAACGGGCGACATCAAAAATAGACTCCTTTCATTTTGTTAAATTTATTGAAAAACAAGAAACCTATCCCATAAGCAGGCAATCCGATCCCTAAACAGATCCCTAAAAATGGATAGTAACAATAAAGAAGACTAACCAATCCAAGAAGTCCCATACTTATTAACAGCTGAACGGGACAAATGAACACAAACAGTAACGGCTGTAACCAACGATGGACTTTGTCTAATGAAAAATAAGCATGCACAGGGAAAAATGTGATCGCCAGCAATAAAATAATCAGGAGATTCGTCCGCATCGTAAACTCAAACAAGAAATTGGTGGGATAATCACTCGCTAATGTGTGATGAACCCCAATAACAAAACCAGTCAGAACAATAGCCGCAACATGAAACCAGCGATTTTTTTGTTTGTTGTGCCGATATTGATCTGAAAAAATTTCTTTGAGAGGAGCTTCATTTTTCTGCAGAATCCTTTTTCGAATGCAATCGTAGACAGTAATCGTTGCCGGTATCAGACTAAACAGCACACCGCCCAGAAGCATGTAGCGCCACCAATACACATTCAAAAGCATCATATCGTACACTAATTCACAAAATGCAGCGATCGCTTTTAGCATCGAAACACCTCCTCATCCCTTGATGGATCCTACTAGGATGCCTTTTTCAAAGTATTTGGCTACCACAGGATAAAATAGGAGCACAGGCAGACTTGAAACGATCACTACGCTGTATTTGAGGGTCATTTTCAGCATAAGCAGTTCGGATTCCGCACTACCGGCAATGATTTGGTTCATATCTTGGCCAAACTGTCCCTGAACCAGTATTTCTCGCAGAATAATCTGCAGAGGATACTTGGCACGATCCTGTAAATAAATCAACGCGTCAAAGTAGGCATTCCAGCGACCGACACCATAGAACATTGCCATCACTGCGATGATCGGGGTAGCCAGAGGCAAGACGACTTTCCATAATAACCATAAATCGTTGGCACCATCGATATAAGCGCTTTCAATCAAATCATTAGGAATATTTTGACTGAAATACGTACGCATCAAAATCATATTATAAACACCCAACGCTCCAGGCAAGATCATGACCCAAAGTGTGTTAACGATCCCTAACTGCTGATTGACTAAATAAGTGGGGATCAACCCTCCGCTAAAAAACATTGTAATCGTAAAAAATAAAGTAAAGAAACGCTTGCCTCGTAAGCCGGAACGAGACAATGGGTAGGCAGCAATCGTCGTGACGATTAAGTTGATCACTGTCCCTAAACCCGTGTAGATCACTGCGTTGCGAAAACCCGTCCAGATATCACTGCTCTTGAGCACTTCCTTGTACCCTTCAACATTTAATCCACGGGGATACAAAAGCAACGGGACCTCATAGATCCTAGTGGGATCACTGAAGGAAGCATTGACCACAAAGATAAGCGGATATAAGATAATCAGGGCAATCAGACTGACCAGTAAGATATTGATAGTATTAAACAGTTTATCCCCTTTCGTTGCTGATACTTTCATTCGTTTTCCTCCTACCAAAGACTCGATTCATTTGTCTTTTGTGCTAGTTTATTAACAATAAATAAAACAATAAAATTAATCACGTTATTAAAAAGACCGACTGCAGCAGAGAAACTATACTCCCCATTTATGATCCCCATTTTATAGGTATATGTCGAAAGCACCTCAGAGGAAGCGAGATTCGCAGCGTTCTGTAAGAGAAAAGTCTTCTCAAAGCCCACGGATAAAATGCTTCCTGTCGCCAATATCGTGGAGATCACGATGGTCGGCATGATGGAAGGAATCGTGATATGACGAATACATTGCAAGCGAGAGGCACCATCCAAGTAAGCGGCTTCATATTGATCGGGAGAGATCCCGGACATCGCTGCCGTATAAATCAACGTTCCCCACCCCACACCTTGCCAGACACCCGACCACACATAGATATGCGGAAACCATTTAGGACTTCCGAGAAAATCGATCGATGGAAACCCAAATGTATTCAGCAACATATTAATCATGCCATCTTGACTTGAAAAAAAGAATTGAACCATCCCGATCACGACAACCACCGAAATAAAATTTGGGATGTATGAAATCGTTTGAGCGGTTGATTTGAACCATTTCCGATTCAATTCATTGAATAATAACGCCAAAATGATCGGTAATGGTACACTGACCAACAAACTGTAAAGACTCAAGCGCAAGGTATTAACAATGATCTCGAGAAAAAAATAGGAAGCAAAAAAACGCTCAAAGTGCTTCAATCCCACCCAAGGGCTACCTAAGATCCCAAATGCGGGAGAATAATCTTTGAATGCGATAATCACGCCATACATTGGCCAATAATTCCAGATCACGACAAAAATAACTGGAATGATCAGCATGACGTAGAGCCACTTGTGTTTCTTTAAATCTTTTTTTAGATCCTGGAAATTTCTTTTGTTTTTACCCAGATAGCCGCTTTTTGCAACTGTACCTTTTACAGGCATCTTGAGTCCCCTCCTCCATTTAACTAGGTTTGTCTTTTTGTGTCGTTATGTTACCTTCGATGCTAAAAAAATACGTCCAATCAAATTGGAGCACTTTACCGATCCGCTTCGCTACTTCTACACTTGGTCGGCGTTTTCCTCGTTCAATCATATTGTAATATGTTCGCTCAATTTCGGATTCCTTAGCTACTTGATCCTGAGTGAGTCCATTTTTTTCACGTTGCCTAATGAGCCACTCCCGCATACAGTTCCCTCCTTCTTCGGAATGTAACGTTTCGACACACACTCATTATATGTTTCCTTATGACACTTGTCAACGACATTTAGTAACAAATAGACACCAACCGACTCTTTTTTTCTAAGTAACGGTGTGTTACTATCACGAGAGAGGCAGGTGTCATTATGTTTCCGCAAATCATAAAAAAATTACGTCTGGAAAAGAAGTTAACTCAGCAAGAAGTGGCAGACAAAATCGGGATCACACGTCCAGCTTATACTGCCTATGAATCAGGAAAAAGAGAGCCCGACTTTAGCATGCTGCAAGTGTTAGCCGATCTATTTGGTGTGTCGACCGACTATCTCTTAGGCCGATCTGATAAGAGACACCTCTATCCTAAAGTAGAAAGTGACTTGATCAGTTCCCATGTCGATGAATCAATCTCAGAAGAAGGAATCAAAGAAATCCTCACGTTCATTGATTTTGTCAAAGAACGCGAGCAAAAAAAAAAGACCATCTGAATGATGGTCTTTTTTGACTGTGCCTTCACTAATCCCATGAATGCAGTCTTGTAAATAAGCTTACGCTTTGTTTACGTTTACTGCTTGAGGTCCACGATCTGATTCTTCAACATCAAAAGTCACTGCTTGGCCTTCTTCTAAAGTCTTGAAGCCTTCACCTTGGATTGCTGAGAAATGTACAAATACGTCTGTACCGTCTTCACGTGAAATGAAGCCAAATCCTTTTTCAGCATTGAACCATTTAACTGTACCTTGTTCCATTATAAAAAACCTCCTCGTGCATAAGCACTTAATTATGTGTAACATTGCTCGTGTCCGATAGAGGTGTAACAAGCGTTTCAACATCTATTCAGCAAACAAAATTACACTAATATTTTACACTTGCTACTATTTTTTTGCAAGGTAGACGATCAGCCTTCCCAGAGTCCTTCTTCTCGCAAGCTGATATATGAATTATTACCGATAATCAAGTGGTCCAGCAAGTCGATACCCATCAATTCCCCACACTTCATCAATCGTTTGGTAAAGGTAATATCCGCCTGCGAAGGTTGGGGACTGCCGCTGGGATGATTGTGCACGCAGATCACTCGGGCGGCACAGCAACGAACTGCTCCGTGATAAATTTCTCTAGGATGAGCAATCGACTGATTGAGACTGCCGATGAATAACGTCTTTTTTTGGATGATCTCATTTTTGGTATTTAGGTAGAGACACAGCAAATGTTCTTGCTGGTAATCTTTTAATTCCTCCATCATCTGATTGGCAATATCCACACTGGAATGAACTCTGCCATATTTTGGCTGTGCTGCTCGTTGGATGCGGGCGCCAAGTTCTACGGTAGCTTTGAGTTCGATCGCTTTGATCTGGCCTACCCCACGAATGGCCTGCAGTTCGTCCAATGTCACGTGCTTTAGCTCATACAAGTCTTCAAACTCGTTGAGGATCTGACCAGCTAGTTCGATGACATTGAAAGGATGAGAACCCGTTCGTAAAAGAATCGCTAACAATTCTTGATTGGATAAAGCTTCAGCGCCATAATGCAATAGTCGTTCCCGAGGATAGGAACTTTGAGGAATTCCATTGTCTTTCATAAAAAAAACTCCTTTGCGTTAGTCTAAAATAAAACTACGCAAAAGAGTTCATGGTTGATGCGACACTACCAAGTATAGGCCTGCTCAAAATAATCCGGCACTTCTACCAGTGAAGGCAAGATATGCAGCACTTTTTCTTCGATCACTGACGTCGGAGCAACCAGATCAGGTACCATGATCACCGGAATGCCAGCTGCATGCGCAGCATGAATACCGTTAGCGGAATCTTCAAGAATGACTAATTGATTTTTCGGAACCCCTAAGCGATTATGGGCTTTTTCGAAAATTTCAGGATCCGGTTTCGCCCGCACAACATCATCGAAACAAACGATTTCTGGAAATTCTTGCGTCAGACCTGCGGAATCCAGCAATGTATCGATGACTCGTCGTTGGTTGCTAGAAGCAAGGATCCGCGGAATCCCTTTTTCATCCAAATAGCGCAGCAAGTCATGGACCCCCGGTTTTAATGCTGCTTGACCTTGCTCAAAGAGCAGCAGAGTTTGATCAAAAGCGGCTTGGATGAAACGATCAACAGTCTCTGGACCGAAGGCCGCATCATATCGTTCATGATAAGCCGCCCAGACTTCTTCATCTGAAACACCAACGTATGCTAGATAGACATCTTTTGTATAGGGGATCTCCATCTGATCGGCCACGATCTGTGTTGCCTGATAGTAAAGAAGCTCCGTATCAAAAATCAGTCCGTCCATATCAAAAATCACACCATATAATTCAGCCATTTCTTCCTCCCATTCCCAACAAAAGTTCCCGAACTTCTGATACAAAATAAAGCGAACCAGTGATCAGAAGCAAGTCTTCATTGGTCATTTTTTCTAATAATTCTGCTAAGCCAAACTGCCATAGTGAAACGATCGAGATGCGCGCTTCATTCAATTGCTGGTAATCATCACTTAAATGGATCGCTTTTGGAAAATCAAATGTGGTCAAATAGATTTCAGCTTTCGGGATCGTTAACAGCTGTTGCAGCATCTCATCGACATTTTTTGTCTCCAATGCTGAAAACAAGATATGGATGCGATAGTTGGTGAATTCTTCTCTAACTGTCTCAACCAAGCGTTCCATGGCGTGCGTGTTATGCGCACCATCTATAATGATCAGCGGTTCATTGCTGATTTTCTCCATTCGCGCGGGCCAATAAGCTTTCTTTAAGCCATTGCGGACTACTTTTTCCGAAAATGGCAGTTTTTTTAACTCACAGAATAAATAATATAATTGAATAGCGACACCGGCGTTTTCTGGTTGGTGTCGACCAATCATCGGCGTTTTCAGTCCTTTGATTTTTCCGCGGTCATTCTCAAAATCGAACCACTCTCCCCAGATTTCATCCGGACGATGATACGTGACTCGATAGTCTTCTCCCAAGTGGGATACAGGAGCCTCAGATTCTGCAGCTTCAAGGTCGATTACGGATAGCGCACTTTCAGGGATCTTCCCAGTCACTAGTGGCACCTTGGGTTTGATGATCCCGGCTTTATGGGCAGCAATGGCCTCAATCGTGTCACCAAGCATATCCATATGGTCCATTCCAATAGTCGTGATGGCCGTCAAGATTGGTGTGATCACATTTGTACTATCCAAACGGCCGCCTAAGCCAACTTCTATGATAGCCACATCGACTTGTTGCTGGGCAAAGTAGCCGAATGCCAGTGCAGTCAAAATCTCAAATTGGGTGATTCCGGTCAATTCTTCTTCCTGATCCAGTTGCATGACGAGTGGTTGAAGTGTTTCGACCCATTCAATCAGCGAGTCATCTGGTATAAAACGCCCATCAATCTCGATCCGTTCATTGAAAGACTCGATATGGGGCGATGTGAACGTTCCAACTTGCAGCCCACTTTCTTCTAGAAGACTTCGTAAATAGCTGACAGTCGAACCCTTGCCGTTCGTTCCGGCAACATGGATCAATGTCAGATTTTTTTCTGGATTGCCTAATCGTTGTAGCAATGCTTCTACTCGCATCAATCCTGGACGCATCCCGAAGGTCTTTCTTCCGTGGATCCATGCAATTGCTTCTTCACTTGTCATGTTCTTCACCTCAAAATCATTTTAGCAAATCTTCCCTTTTTTTCCTAATTCTACTGCTCTTTCTCTCAGAGCGTTCCCAACAAAAATCGATAGGAAAACTACCCGATCTATAGCGGTTAGGAATTCTTTCCTCTATAGATCGGGTAGCTAGAGATCGGGTAATTAGAGAGTAAATAGTTAGATCGGTAATTTGCAACAGCTAGTGTTCCATAGGAATATCGATGATTAGCTTGCTGCCTCGATTCAATAAATAGATTATTGAATCGTACGCAATTGCTCGATCCGTTCTTGAACTGCTTTTTGTTTATCCAAATAATCGGCTTCTTTCGCTCGCTCTTGCGCCACAACTTCTTCAGGGGCATTGGCAACGAAACGTTCGTTTGCTAATTTCCCTTGCACGCGTTTGACCTCTTGATTGAATTTCGCCAATTCTTTTTCTAAACGGCTGATTTCTTCTTCGATATTGATCAAGCCGGCTAATGGCAAATAGATCGTTGCTCCGGATAAGATAGCTGACATCGCCAATTCCGGTGCTTCCAGTGTATTGGAAATCACTAGCTCTTCTGGATTGCAGAATCGTTCGATAGAGTTTTTGTTGGTGATCAGGAAGCTCTCGATCTCAACATCGTTGGTTTGGATCAGCAATGTAATTGGCTTAGAAAGCGGCGTGTTGACTTCCGCCCGAATGTTGCGGACAGAACGAATCAACTCTTTTAACACTTCCATTCCTTGTGCTGCTTTCTCATCCGACCACTCTGGCTGAACTTCTGGATAAGCAGCTACTACAAGCGAATCGCCTGTATGAGGCAGTTTACTCCAAATTTCTTCTGTGACAAACGGCATGATTGGGTGCAGCAAGCGTAATATTTGATCCAACACATGAACCAAAATGCTCTTATTGACTTGTTTAGCTGCTTCATTTTCACCATATAAGGTTTCTTTGCTCATTTCGATATACCAGTCACAAAAGTCATCCCAAATAAAGTTGTATAACTGGCGACCTGCTTCACCGAATTCAAAACGATCAAACAACTCAGTCACTTTCTCGATCGTTTCATTTAAACGAGTTAAGATCCAACGGTCCGCTACGGATTTCTCGCCAGAAAAATCAATATCTGTCACCGTCATTCCTTCAACATTCATCAAGACAAAACGGGACGCATTCCAAATCTTGTTGATGAAGTTCCAAGCAGCATCCATTTTTTCATAGCTGAAGCGAACATCTTGTCCTGGTGCAGAGCCATTTGATAAGAACCAGCGCAATGCATCGGCGCCATATTTTTCGATGACTTCCATCGGATCGATCCCGTTCCCTAATGACTTACTCATTTTACGTCCCTGTTCATCACGAATCAGTCCATGGATCAGCACATTTTCAAAAGGACGTTTGCCTGTGAATTCCAAGCTTTGGAAAATCATGCGGCTTACCCAGAAAGCAATGATGTCGTAGCCTGTGACTAGCGTGTTGGTTGGGAAATAACGCTGATAATCAGCACTATTTTCATCTGGCCAGCCCATGGTTGAAAATGGCCATAATGCGGAGCTGAACCAAGTATCCAGTACATCAGGATCCTGTGTCCAGTTTTCGGCATCTGCCGGTGCTTCTAAGCCCACATACATTTCACCAGTTTCATTGTGGTACCAAGCAGGAATTTGATGTCCCCACCACAATTGTCGGGAAATAACCCAGTCGTGAATATTTTCCATCCAGCGCAAGAAAGTTTGATTGAAGCGCGGTGGGAAAAACTCGACTGCCTGATCCGTCGATTGGTTGTCGATCGCTTCTTTAGCCAATGGCCCCATTTTGACAAACCATTGCGTAGATAAACGAGGTTCAACAACGACACCGGTTCGTTCTGAATGGCCAACACTGTGAATCATTTTTTCAATCTTTAACAAACGTCCGATATCTTCCAAATCTTTGACGATCGCTTTACGAGCTGCAAAACGATCCATGCCAGCATATTTACCGGCTAAATCATTCATGGTTCCGTCATCGTTCATAACATTGACCCGTGGCAAGTTATGGCGGTTACCGACTTCAAAGTCATTCGGATCATGGGCAGGGGTGATTTTTACTACGCCGGTTCCAAATTCTTGATCCACGTAAGTATCCGCAATGATTGGGATCTCTTTATTAACTAATGGCAAAATAACCTTTTTGCCGATCAATTCTTGGTAGCGTTCATCCTCTGGATGGACAGCGATCGCAGTGTCTCCTAGCATCGTTTCTGGACGAGTGGTGGCAATCTCTACGGTACCAGAACCATCTGCCAGTTCATAAGTCATGTGGTAAAAAGCTCCTTCGATCTCTTTATGGATGACTTCAATATCAGATAAGGCCGTACGTGCTTGCGGATCCCAGTTGATGATATATTCGCCGCGATAGATCAAGTCTTTTTCGTAAAGAGTTACGAAGACTTTACGGACAGCATCTGACAGACCCTCGTCTAATGTGAATCGTTCTCGACTATAGTCAAGAGACAATCCTAGCTTTGCCCACTGCTCACGAATATGGCCTGCATATTCTTCTTTCCATTCCCACACTTGGTCGACAAATTTTTCCCGACCAAGGTCATAGCGGGAGATCCCTTGTTCTCTTAGTTTTTCTTCGACTTTTGCTTGTGTCGCAATTCCAGCGTGATCCATACCTGGTAACCACAATGTATCAAACCCTTGCATCCGTTTTTGGCGAATGATGATATCTTGAAGGGTTGTATCCCACGCATGGCCTAAGTGTAGTTTACCAGTAACATTTGGCGGAGGAATAACGATTGAATAAGGCTTGGCTTTTTGATCACCACTTGGTTTGAATAGATCTTTGGCTAACCATTCCTGGTAGCGTCCCGCTTCGACTTCTTGCGGGTTGTACTTTGTTGATAAGTTATCGGACATTGTTTTACCTCCTACTTTTTTTGATCAGTTCCTTCAAGACCGCTCGGCTTTTGGGAATAAAAAAAGTCCTAAAATGCCGAAGCATTTTAGGACGTAAATACGCGGTACCACCTAAATTGTAGATTTCTCTACCTCTTGGGCGTGAGTTAACGGTCACGAAGCGTTTGATTCTACTGAACAAGGTGTTCCTTGCTGTTCCAATCAAAGACTCACAAGCTACCTTCTCAGATTCCTGCTGAAAACCTTGCACCAATTGGTCTTCTCTCTGTAAAAACAGTCCGTCTGATACTCCTCTTGATCCTCGTCTTCTTTCAATTGATCTTGTTCATTCTACAATGAACTTTTTTGAAAGTCAAACAGCGATTGATCTGGCAGCGGCCAAAGCCGATTGATAGTCCGGTTCTTGAGAGATTTCAGGCACGATCTCTTCGTAGCGGATCACCCCTTTTTCATCTAAGACAAAAATCGCGCGGGCAAAATGTCCAAACTCTGGGATCATAATTTGATAGGTTTCTCCAAACGTATTTTCTGGATCATGCAGCATCAGCATATCGATCCCTTCTTGTCCACACCAATTTGCTTGTTCTTCTTTCGTATTGTTCGAGATTGTCACAAAATTAACCTCATCAATCTTACTTGCTTCTTCATTGAAGCGCTTCGTCTGCAATGCACAGACCCGCGTGTCAATGTCGGGAACAATGCTTAAGATCGTCGGTTTACCTAAGAAATCAGCCAAGCGATAAACTTTGTCATCTAAACTTTTCAGTTCAAATTCTTTGGCTTGATCCCCTACTTTTGGCTGAATGCCTGGTACTTCAAAAATGGTTCCTTTACGTGTTACTTGCATGTCATCTCTCCTATTACAGTTTTCTCCAGTATAGGAGAGAACCCGCGAAAGCCAAAAGATTTTGCTCAAAACCTACGATTTCTGAGAATAGGTATTGTCAAAAAAGATCAACGTCTGTAATTCTGTCGTCAGATCGATGTATTGGATATGAACATTTTTAGGTACATTGACGCGATCAGGGGCAAAATTTAAAATCGCTGTAATGCCAGATTCTACGATCGTATCGATTGCCGCCTGAGAATATTGACTAGGTACTGTCGAGATAGCTACAGTGATTCCTTTCTCCTGAACGATCTCAGCTAGCTGATCCATTCCATAAACATAGTGACCGTCGATGGTCTTACCGATCAATTGCGGATCATTATCAAATACAGCAACGATCGAAAGATTCTCATTGCGGCGAAAGTTGTTATTTGCAAGAGCTTTACCTAGATTGCCAAAGCCCACTAATGCAATGTTCTTTGCTTCGTTCGTTTCTAATATATGGCTAAAAACTTCAATCAAGTAAGGAACTTCATAACCATACCCGCTTCGTCCTAATTCCCCTAAGTGGGAAAAGTCCCGACGAATCGTTGCGGAAGGAACTTGTGTGATCTCAGCAAACTCTTTTGATTTGATTCGATGGACACCTGATGCATCCAAAAATTTTAAATGCCTTAAATAAGCAGGCAGACGTTTCGCTGTTGCTTTAGGAAGTTTTTTTTCTCTTAATGCTTCCATGGTTTCCGTCCTCCTTGTTAAATAGTTCACATACCGAGTTTAGCATGCTCGTCATTGAATAGCAAGCAATTTTCACAAACTTTTAATGCTTCCTAGATTCCAGTCAAACGACTGTGAGAAATCTCTCACAGGTCCAGCATAAACGAAAAAAGACGGCTACTTGGGCACACCCTTTGTAACCATCTTTTTTCTTTAATTGCCAACAGTCAACAGCTGGTTTTTATCCCCTGATATCAAAATTTTTTCTGATGTGAAGATCAAAGAAAATCAGCGAATTCTGCTTTTTCGGAAGCTTGGATCTCTTCGATTTTCAACCCAGCTAATGCCCGCTCCATCATGCCTGCTATATCTAAGCGCTCTTCATATAAATGCACTTTCTCCAACTTCGGTCTTGTCTTAGGCTGTGGCGGAGCAAAAATCGTGCAGCAGTCTTCAAATGGCTGGATCGCCAGTTCAAACGTATCGATCTCTTGAGCTACATCAATGATTTCTAATTTATCCATCGTTGCCACCGGACGAATGATTGGCGTATTCGTTACTTCATTGATCGCCACCATACTTTGCAATGTTTGTGAAGCCACTTGGCCTAGTGATTCTCCGTTCAAAATAATCAATCCATGACGAGCTTCACGGATCGCATCTGTGAGTCGCAGCATCATCCGGCGAGTGATCGTCATCCAATAGCCTTGAGGCACATGCTTCTTGATTTCTTCTTGAACTTCAGTGAATGGGACTTCAATAAACTGAATACCGCCAACATAAGGGGTTAGTTTCTTTGTCAGATCTTTGGCTTTTTGTAGTGCCTGTTCGCTAGTATAAGGCGGGCTGGCAAAATGGACCGCTTCGATCTCTACCCCGCGTTTCATCGCAAAATAACCGGCAACGGGGGAATCGATCCCGCCTGAAAGCATCAGCATCCCTTTCCCACTCGTTCCAACCGGTAACCCACCAGCTCCTTGGATCGTCTCGTAAGAAAGGTAGGCTCCATCCATACGGATCTCTACCCGTAGATTGATATCTGGCTTTTTCATTTGAACTTTGATTTCTGGAAAGCGATCAATTACAGCATTTCCTAACGTCAAATTCAACTGATTACTGTCTTGGATGAATTGATGGTCACTGCGTTTGGCAGTGATTTTGAAGGTCTCAGTCCCTGTATAGATTTCACTCATCACTGTTTGTACGGCTTCTTTTAACACTTCGACGTCTTTTTCTACCCGAATGCTGGGAGAAAAATTTTGAATCCCAAACACTTTTTGCAATTTCAATATAATTGCCTGACTGTCTTCCCCATTCAGAAGCAAATGCATCCGATCACGTTCTGCATGAACTTTGACTTTAGGAAAGTCGGCAAGTGTTCGCTTCACATTCTCCGCCAACTGCATAATGAAACTGCGGCGGTTTTTTCCTTTGGTTGATAATTCGCCGTAGCGAACCATGATCTCTGTATAATTCACGAGTAAAACTCCTTTGTTTGTCGTTGGTATGTTCGCAACATGCTCTTATTGGCTTAATTTTGAGAACTTTTGATAAAGCTGATTAAATACAATCAAAAATTGTTCTACTTCGGCCATCGTATTACTTTCATCCAAGCTGACCCGAACTGCTGAAGTAGCTAAGCGACTAGGGACATGCATCGCATGCAATGTGCTGCTAGCCATTTTCTTGCGGGAAGAGCAGGCACTAGTCGTTGAGAGATAAATCTGTTTTTCTTCAAAGGCATGGACAAGCACTTCTCCTCTGATCCCTTCCAATGAGAAACAAAGAATATGCGGCGCAAAATGTTCGGCTCCAGAAAACACCGTCACTTTCTCATACTCAGATAATGCTTCTGAAAGGTAACTTTTCAATAAGCCCACATGGTTAGGCCGGGCAGCTTTTTGTTCAAGTGCTAGTCGCAACGCTTTAGCCATTGCAACAATTGCCGGTAAATTCTCAGTCCCGCTGCGCTGATTTTGTTCTTGCCCGCCACCGGTCATCAATGGTGTTAGCTTACGGCCTTTTTTCCAATAAATAAAACCGACGCCCCTAGGTCCATGAAACTTGTGGGCAGAAAATGTGGCAAAGTCTACCCGTTGTGGCAACCATTGCTGCTGATCAACCTTCGCAATTGCTTGAACAGCATCCACATGGAAGTGGATGCGAGGATGAGCTTCTAGAATTTCAGCGATTTGATTGATTGGCTGGATCGAACCAATTTCGTTGTTGACTGCCATCACAGAAACAAGAATCGTTTCCTTTCGGATCAGTTGCTGCAAAGCAGCGACATCTACAAATCCAGTAGAAGTAACGGGTGCGATACTCACGTCAAACCCTAGTTCTTTCAACTGTTCTGCGGTCTCACTGACCGCTGGATGTTCGATGCCAGAAATAATCAAGTGATTGCCATAAGCTTTTTTGGCGATCGCGGTGCCTTTTAAGACCCAATTGTCTCCTTCCGTCCCCCCACTGGTAAACCAAATCTCTGAAGCAGAAACTTGCAGCAGCTCAGCAATTTGCGCCCGAGACTGTTCCAAAAGACGGCTGGCTTGACTGCCAAGATCGTGAAGACTTGAAGGGTTGCCGATAATACGCTGACTAACTTTTACATATGTATCTAATGCTTGCGGATAAATTGCGGTTGTGGCGCTGTTATCAAAATAAATCAATGCTAGGACCCTTTCTTTGAAAAATTCTTTCCCATTATAACTGCTCTTTCCTGCTCTTTCAAGAAGTTCCTCTTCTTGGATCGATTTGTCGGTAGAGAATCCGCCAATTCACTAAAAAAGCCAGACAGTTTTTCACTGCTGGCTTTTGCTTTATACTAAATCACGATTCTTGAAATAGAAGTTCTCGATCCGCTTGAAAGCACCTGGTTCGACGCGTTCCAAAGCTGTCCCGATCTCATCTAATGCATCTTGATAACGATACTCTTTCGTAAACAGATACAAACTCTTATCAATCGCTGCTTTGATGTCGGCATGTGAATGACGGTAACGGTTTGCATATTGCATCATTTGTTCTGTCAATGCAGCTGCATCCACTAAATCTTTCGTTTGTTCATCAAGCATGTCTAAATCTTCTTCACAAACTGAAACCAATTTATTGATTTCTTGCATGTTGATCCGAATTTTATTCAATTCTTTGCCTAATTCTTCCACTCGGTCAGTTGCGACAAAGAAGAATTCTAAGTATTCCCCTGGTAAGCCTGGCAAACGCTGTTTCTCAACAAAACGTTTGAGGTTACGTAAACGAAATTCGAAGTTCTCTACTTTCTCTTGTGCGACCTTTTCACCACGGCGTAGATCACTTAGCGCTTCATCGATTTCAACTTGTTGCGCTTCGACATCATCTAAAATTTTGTAAGCATCTTTATAAAAACTTTGTACTTCTGAATAAGGGATCTCATGGTTTTCCAACTGCGGCAAGTATTCATTGTTGCGGCGAGCCAATTCATCGACTTCTGTTTGGAAGCCACGAACCCGACCTAATTCATTATGATTCAATGTATAGCTTTGAGCGGTATGATCCAACTCAATCAATAATTGACGATTGTTTTTCGTCGCATGATCGATGTAGTCAACAATCACTTGACGATTTTTAAGAACATATTTCTTCGCATTGATTTCACGTTCCATTACCGTATACAAAGCATCGATGTCACTAGCTGTATCCCGATTAGCTACCTCCACAGAAGCAACTTCTGTTTTGGCTAAATCATTCATAGAATTTTCAACCCGTTTTTTCACGCGGTTGATATCTTCTTGGAAGTTAGCTTCAGGAAAGACGTATTTTTGATCCAATAATTTTTTGTATCCATCTTGGATTTCTTTTAATTGATCAGGGAACGTACGATTCAGCTCTTCATAAGCAGCTGGGATTCGTTTCATCAAATCTTCGACTTCATAGGTGTGTTGCTCTGCTTGTTCTAAAACTTCCCGAGCTTCGACCGGATCACCGGAAGTATTCAGCGTAACAAATTGAGTGAATTCAATCTCGATATTTTTGATTTGCTTTTGCAGTTCGTTATAAGCTGGACCAAATTCCTCTCCATGCTCCCGCAAGTTTTTCTTCAAATCTTCATAAACATCCAATGCTTTTTGGACTTCTAGGGAATTGCGTTCTTCACTTTCACGAAGTTCTTTCAAGCCGGCACGAATCTCTTCGACTTGACGTTCCATATCATCCATGGTTGCTTCCGCTTGTTCGATCGCTGTTTTAGCTTTGAAAAAGCGAATCCGTTCATTCAACTCTTCGACTTCAAAGATTTGGCTTTCCAGTTCCGCAAATGAGGAGGTGGAAATATCTGTCCATTGCTGGTTCCATTCTCGGAATGTGTTTTGGCTTTGACCCACCAAATGCATTTTTTTCACTTCATCGACTTCTTCAATGACCGGCAGATCAAACAGGTTTTCTTTACGTTTCTCTAAGACATCCAGTTTCTCCTGATTTTTCTTTCGCATAAAGTAACCGATCGCATATAAGATCGCCGCGATGACGACAATGGCAATAACGATTCCAAAGATGATATTAGTTCCCATTTTATGGTTCCTCCAATTTTCAAATCTACACTTTTCGTATGAAATCCGCGTTTTCACAGATCCGTTTTTGGGTATGTAAGGTATCTCAAATAAAAGGACCCACTTGTCCCTTTTCAAAAAAAGCATCTACGCTAGATTATAGCATAAAGAAAAAAATCAAGCATTAAATTGCGGCAAAAAAGATTGACTTTTTTGCGACTTCCTCCAATTTTTCATTCTTTTTTTAACAAGCTCTCTCTAAATTTCCTTGGAAAAGCCGAAATCAAAAAAGCTTTTTCCTGTTTTTTGGTGCCTTTTTTAAGAAATGCCTTGATTTCTCACTTTTGACACTGTACTCTAGAAAAAAGCTTGAACAGGAGTAATGCAAGATGAAAGTAGCAAAATTTGGTGGTAGTTCGCTCGCTTCAGCCGAGCAAGTGCAAAAAGTAGTTGATATTATCCAAGCAGATCCACAACGCCGTTTTGTTGTTGTTTCTGCCCCCGGTAAACGCCATGCAGACGATACCAAAGTGACTGATCTTTTATTAGCCACTTGTGAAGGACTAGCTGCATCAAAAGATGTCCGTCCCTTATTAACAGAAATTTATGCGCGTTATGCTGCCATCGCTGCCCCTTTTCAAGTGGCGCCTGAATTATTGGCAGAGATCCAAAGTGCTTTACAGCAGTTTCTGACATTGTCGCCTAATGATGACCCACATTTTCATGACAAGATCTTAGCTAGTGGAGAAGACAATAACGCTCGTTTGATTGCCGGAATTTTACAAGCATCCGGTCTAGCAGCACGTTACTTAAACCCAGAGGAGCTAGGGATCTTAGTCACTGATGAACCCCAAAACGCCCGGATCTTGCCAGCATCTTACACAAAAATCAATGCCTGGGCAGAAACAGAAGAAATTTTAGTGATCCCAGGATTTTTTGGGTATACGGAGGATGGAGAAATCTGTACTTTCTCTCGAGGCGGATCAGATATTTCTGGTGCATTGGTAGCTGCTGGTGTCAACGCGACGCTTTATGAGAACTTTACAGACGTCGATGGTATTTTTTCGGCTCATCCAGGTTATGTCCATCACCCAGAACCCATCAAAGAACTGACTTATCGAGAAATGCGGGAACTTTCGTATGCCGGATTCACGGTGCTGCACGATGAAGCGTTGATGCCTTCTTATCGGGCAAAGATTCCCGTCGTTATCAAAAATACGAATAATCCCACACATCCAGGAACCATGATTACCAACCAACGGAACAACTTGACACAACCAGTTGTCGGTGTTGCTAGTGATGAAGGCTTCTGTATGATCTACATCCGTAAATACTTGATGAACCGAGAAGTTGGTTTTACTTTACGCGTCCTTGAGATTTTCAAAGAATTTGATTTAAACTATGAGCATATGCCGTCCGGAATCGATGATATCTCGATCATTATGAGAGCCAATCAATTAAATCCGGTGTTGGAAGAAGAATTGCTGCGCAAGATCGCTTATGAGATCGATCCAGATGAATTACGAATGACCCACGACTTATCCATGGTCGTAGTCGTCGGCGAAGGGATGCGCCAACGAGTGGGGATCACTGCAGACAGCACAGCTGCATTGGCCCGCAAGAACATCAACTTGGAAATGATCAACCAAGGTTCTTCCGAGGTCAGTATTATGTTTGGTATCCATAAAGAACAAGAGAAAGCCGCTGTTCGAACTTTGTATTATACCTTTTTTGATTGATAGTCAGTGGCCTTTCCCAACAAAGCCGCCCCTCAAATACACTTAGAACAAAAAAACAAGATGACCCTTGCGAATGATTTTGCAAAGGTCATCTTATTTTTATGGGTGTTCACTCGTTTCAAGTCAACTCTTCATTTTTGCTACGATCTGACGTTCAATTTCAGCTTTGATGCGGGGCTCTGGAGCAAAACGTTCTTCCCAATCCGCAGGTTTCATGACTTTATGAGTCACAGGATGGTAATGGGGCATGCCATCTGGAAAAAGTTTCCCCATATTGGCTTCATGAACGATTTTCAAAATTGGTGCCGGATCGACACCCAATAGTGAAAAAGAGCCATAGGTGAAATACAAAAGATCGCATAAGGCATCGACTTGCTCGACTAACGTATCCGTCACTGGTTTTTGTTTGCTAGTGATCTTTTCTTTTGCTTGCTCGATTCCCTGATGCAGATCCGCCACTGACTGTGCGAACTGCTCGGGATCATTGTTGGCCGCTGCATACAAAAACTCAACTAATTCTTCTACTTTGAACCCTGCACGGAAACTGGCCTTTTCTGGTGTGAATGGCCGTGGTTGCTCCGGACGTGTCGGGTCAAAGGTTTGATGAAATTCTTCTGTCATTTCAAAAGGACTCATCTTCTTTCCTCCTCCGTTGATCTCACTCAATCAATTCGTGTATTCCATTTATTCCTCTAGTTATGTGTTATTCGATGATGCCATAGTGTTTCAGAGCCTGAGCGATACCATCTTCATTATTAGATGCTGTTACATAATTGGCCGCTGTCTTTGCCACTTGCTGCGCATTCCCCATAGCCACCCCAATACCAACACCTTTCAACATCTCGATATCATTTTCGTGATCCCCAAAAGCCATGGCTTCCTCGATCGCGATCCCTTCATAAGCCAAAAACTCATGGATTCCCTTCATTTTCGAGCCTTTCTTGGGGACGATATCCACTGAATAGGCATTGGAGCGTTTGAAATCACAGGAAGGCAGTTTTTGCTTTAGCTTTTCTTTCTCTGATTCGGGACTCAGCATAATGCACTGATAAATTGGTTCCCGCAAAATATCCAGAGACTGATACCGTTTGGCATTTCGATTTGGACTGAATCGCTGCAGCAATTTTTTTAGCACCCCAACGGGAAACTTCTTTGGGACGAATCGCAAATAACGTTGCATCACTGGTGATTGACTCAAACGAATCGTCAAGCTGCCAGCCACTTTGGTTTCTCCGCCAAACATTACCTGCCGATAATTTTCATCTGCATATGCAACAATTTCTTCAAGGATGTTCTTCGAGAAAGGTTTGGCATAAATCAAATTTTGTTTGGTGTAGACAAACTGCCCATTATAGGTGATGAACATATCCAAATCTAAATAATCGATGACTTTCTCTAATTCTACAGGTCCGCGGCCTGTCGCCACGCCACATAAAACACCTTGTTTTCTGGCTTCTTTGATCGCTGCTCGGGTACTTGCCATCGCTTTCCCGTTATCTGCGATCAATGTACCATCGATGTCAAAAAAAATTGCTTTAATCATATAACTCCTCAAAATAGCTCCAATTGGCTAGGATTCAGTTGTTGGTAATCGATTTGCATGGCTTCGATCAACGCGCGGGCATTGTCCGCCGCATCACCGCCAGCATTATTGTTAAAAATAACAGCAACTTCTTGTGCGTGAGCCGCTGTTTCTTCGACTGCTTGACGTAGTTCACTTAATTCTTTCTCATTGTAGCGATAGAGCGTCCGATTCTTTTTGGCGTCAGGTCCGGTAGCTGTCCAACCAACATCATTTCTGCCATGAAAACGACATACGGCAAATGCCGGGTTAGTCACTAGCGGTTCTAAAGGAACCGTAGTGGAGAGTTTCTTGGGCTCATCAACAATAACCAACGAGAACTTTTGCTTGCGCATATAGGCTTGCATCGAAGAGCGGAACTCTGGCTGATACCAACTATTATCCCGCAACTCGATTGCCACCGGATACGCTGCAAACCACTGACGTACTTCATCTAAATACGCCACACTTTCTTTCGTACACTTAAACCGGTTGGGAAATTGTGCCAGCAAACAATAAAGCCGGCCAGCATCCACCATAGGTTGAATCGCCTGCTTGAAAGCTGTTAGTGCTTCTGCCATAGACATACCTTCCGGCAAATCACCTTGTGTCGTTACGCTTTGATGCACTTTAAGAATAAAACGGAAGTTATCCGGTACCTGCGTCAACCAATTCCGCACATCCTTCTCTTTGGGTAAATAATGATAAGACGTATCCAGTTCAACCACAGGAAAGACACTGGCATATTCAAAAAGTTTTGATGTTTTTCTCTGAACAAGAGAACCATGTTCACTAAATGTCGTACAACCAATTCGAATCATTTTTCCTCACCTTGCTTGTTTTCTTATTTGATTAGTATACAATAGTTTTGGAGTTATGAGTAAAATAATCTTTGAGGTGACAAAAATGAAAAAAATCCTCGTTTTGCATACAGGTGGCACCATTGCCATGAAAGAAGATGTGTTGACCGGTGGTGTCAGTCCAGACGTCACAAACCCATTGATGGACGCCCCTATCCATATCGATGACGATGTTGAACTGATCGTTGAAGATATCTTTAATCTACCTAGTCCTCACATTGCACCTGAGCAAATGCTGCAAATCAAAGAACGCATCCAGTTGGCTCATTTAAGTGGAATCGATGGCGTAGTTGTCACTCACGGAACAGATACATTAGAAGAAACTGCCTTTTTTCTAGATACAACGATCGGCAATCAGCTGCCTATCGTCATTACAGGTGCCATGCGCTCCAGTAATGAAGTCGGCAGTGACGGTTTATATAATTTTGAAAGTGCCATTCGCGTAGCAAAATGTGATGATGCTCAAAAAAAGGGTGTTCTAGTCGTTATGAATGACGAAATCCACTCTGCTCGTTATGTCACAAAGACGCATACAACGAATGTTGCAACTTTTCGCACGCCAACACTAGGTCCCATTGGGCTGGTCACAAAAAATCGAATATTATTCATGCAGGAACTATTAGAGAGTCGCCAATTGGATGTTGATCGGGTCGATGGCTTGATTCCGATCGTTAAAGCCTATGCCGGCATGCATGGAGAACTTTTTGAGGCCTTAGCAGAATCCAATATCGATGGATTGGTCATTGAAGCCCTCGGAGCTGGCAATCTACCACCCCAAACATTACCGCCGTTAAAAAAATTACTGGCGAAACAAATCCCAGTCGTACTAGTCTCCCGCTGTTTCAACGGTATTGCCGAACCTGTCTATGGTTATTCTGGAGGCGGAAAAGAACTGCAGGAGATGGGAGTCATCTTTTGCAATAGCATCAACAGTCAAAAAGCCCGAATCAAATTGCTGATCGCCAAAAATCGTTGGCTGCCATTAGTTGAATTACACGACTTTATGGAAAACTGATTGTTGACTTTTTTAGAAACTAAACTGACAAAAAACCGCACCTTCGCTTGTTCTTAGCAACTGACCTTTTTTAAGAGAAGGTCAATCGCTAAGAACAGACGATTGTCAGTGCGGTTAGTTGTTTTCATTATTTTTTGTTCGTTCATGCCACTTCATTGCGGCTTCGCAGTACGTCGTCTCTCCGATTCTGATCTCATGTAATGTTTCCAAATGGTTCTCATCCCGAATCGTTTCAAAATGACTTTCTACCAAGTTCCCGTACTCAACTTCTCGGTCAAAACGAATCGTTATTTCCTTCACTTGATGCGTCGTCAAAAATTCATAGCCTAAAACATCCAGCAGCCAATTAAAATACATTGCATTGTTGACGTGCTGATTGCTGTCGATATCATAAAACCGAACCCGATAAGGTAAAAAATGTCCTTTTTCTGGGGAATTGATTTTAGGATAGCGCTTGATGCGCTTGATTTTCTCACTTTCAAAAGGAGCGACGATCTCATCTGGAACACTGCTGACTTTGCGTGTTGCCAAATCCATCAATGCAAAAACCGACTCGATCTTCACTAATTCATTTCCTTGGGCGTCGTGCAGCCAGAAATAGCGGTAGCAAAAATATTTATTGTATTCTTTTGCTTGTGTTGAGACCATGATCTGTTCCCCGACCATCGGCAACCGATTGACCGTGATATGGTAAGTAGTAATGATCCATGTCAGTCCAAAAGAGCGAATGTATTCTGGCCCACGCTCCAATACTGCACTTTGCTCTTCGGATACTTTGATTGCCACTCCCAACATTGCTGGAAACGTCATTGTCTGATTGATATCGCACTCATAATAAGCGACTTCATGTTCTTTTTGATACTTTGCTACCATCTTGCCAAATGCCTCCTAATATCTACTCAAAATCTCATCTACATTATTGCCGTAACTTTCACCGAATAGATTCAAATGAACCAATAAATAGTACAACTGATACACAGGAACCCGCTCTTGCCAATTTTTTTCCAGCGGGAAGACTTGCTGATAGCGTTGGAAAAATTCCGGACGAAATCCGCCGAATAATTGCGCCATCGCCAGATCAAGTTCGCGATCACCAAAGGATACAGCCGGATCAATGAAAACTGGATCACCCTTCTGATCAAACAGCACATTGCCGCGCCAAAAGTCACCATGCAGTAAAGAAGGTTGAACCTGTCGACCTGACCACTCTTGATACAGCGTTTCTTTCAGATTTAGGTACTTATCTTCTCGGCGAGGATTCCAATGATTTCCTAACTTGGCCAATTCCACCTGAACGTCTAAGCGGCACGTGGTATAAAAACTCACCCAATCCTCTGCCGCGGGATTCACCTGCGGCAATAAGCCAATAAAGTTGTCCTGTTCAAATCCAAACGTTGGGCTTGTTTGCCGATGGATCTCAGCTAAAGCAGTGGCGATCGACTCTTGATCACCTTCACCAACATCGATCCATTCTAGCAAAAGGTAGGCGCCATGTTCGTTATCTCCATATTGATAAACGGCGGGTACGCGAACATAGGGACGTAATTGTGCCAATCCTGCTGCTTCTGCTTGAAAAAACTGCTGGGATACTCCTGGATGATACTTCAAGAAATACTGTCTTTCTTCTGACCGCAACCGGAACGTCTGATTCACGTCACCCCCGCTGATCGGCGTTAATGTTCCGGATAACCCAAACTGGGCAAGCAATTCCTGATTCATGTTGGACACATCCTTTACTCGGTAAAGTGGGCGTGAAAATACTCTTTTTCGTCTTTTGTGATTGCCAGTCCTTCTTTTAAATACTGATCCACCGTGCCAAATTCTTTTTTGATCGCTGCTAAACTTTCATCAAGAAAACTTTCTTTTGCACTCATCAATGTGGTGATGGCTTCAAGAACTTCAGGCGGCATTTGCTGCGCCATAGGGGCAAATTTCTCTTTTAAAAAAGGCCCCAGATAGCGATTCGTTGCCAGATAGTCTTGTTTGATAGTTGATTGATCCACCTCTAATAAAGATAAGAGCAGAAATGCCCCGAAGCCTGTTCGATCTTTCCCTGCTGTACAATGAAATAGGGTTGCTCCTGCTTCCGCATTTTCTAATACCAAGTCAAAAAAATGACGGTATTGCTTTCGAGCATGCGGACTTTCGACAAAGTGGCGATATACCTTCTTCATCTGATCTTCTGCATCATCCCCATCTGCCAGCTTTTGCTTCAATGTCTCTGGTGATAAGGAAACCATCGTTTCATCTTCGCTAAAAATCGGCAAAAAGAACTGCTGGGCATAACGGATTGGCTGATCTGGCTGTGCTTTGGCTTCTTCATAGGAACGAAAATCAATGATTTGATTGATGCCATAGTTGCTCAATGTTGCTTGATCTGTCTCAGACAGCTCATTGATCGCGGCACTACGAATCAGTTTTTTCCGCTTAATGGTCTTCCCTGATGTCGTTTTATAACCGCCTAATTCTCTGACATTTGCTGCATTTTCTAACTGAATCAGTTGTGTCATCTTGATCCCTCCTGCGCCTGTATACAAAAAGTATAGCAGAAACCCATAAAAAAAGCGGTGAATATTTCTTTATTATTCTCTCATCTACTAAAGATAGCGGTCAGAGTAAGCCATAATGACACATAATAACAATAGTGACTCTGATTTTTGGTCACAAAAAAAGAAAGACCACACGCAGTCTTTCTTAATAAACACTCTTTTGTTATCACTTGATTTTAGTAGCGGCTTCTACTTGAATCAATCGGCATCAATCACAGCAGTTTGACTTTCAAGTGTTGCACGATCTAGTTCATGGATACGACTGCTAGTCACCACACCGGCAACCATGCTGTCACTGACATTAACCAGTGTTCGAGCCATATCGATCAGTGGTTCAACAGAAATGACTAGACCAACGATTGCGATCGGCAAGTTCATTGATCCTAAAACGATCAATGAAGCAAAGGTTGCCCCACCACCGACACCAGCAACACCAAAAGAACTGATGGTTACGACCGCCACCAAAAGCAGGATAAACTGCCAATCAAAGACATTGATTCCTACCGTAGGCGCTACGATCGTGGCTAACATCGCCGGATACACACCAGCACAGCCATTTTGTCCAATTGACAAGCCAAAGCTACCAGCAAAATTGGCGGTTGCTTCGTCGACACCTAGCGCTTTTGTTTGCGTTTCGATATTCAATGGCAACGCACCGGCACTTGAGCGTGAAGTAAATGCAAAACTTAACACTGGAAAAGCTTTCTTGAAATAAGTAATTGGATTGACTTTTACACTCGCTAACAACAAGGAATGAACGAGCAAGACAATGATCAATGCTGCATAAGAAGCTAAAATAAATTTCCCAAGATTTAGGATCGCTTCGAAATCACTTGATGCTAGAACATTTGTCATCAACGCCAATACACCATAAGGAGTCAACCGCAACACAAGTGTGACGATTCGCATCACGATCTTGTACAAGCTATCCATTAGATCAGCAAACGTTTGCGCCTCTTTCGGGGCTTTTTTCTTCACCCCTAAGTAGGCAATCCCTACAAAAGCAGAAAAAATTACCACTCCAATCGTACTCGTTGAACGTGTCCCAGCTAGATCGGCAAAAACATTATTCGGAATAAAGGATACGATCTGTTGAGGAATTGACAAGTCTTGGACTTGGGTAGAACGTTCTGCCAACTCAGCGATCCGTGCGGTCTCCGCTGCGCCTTCAGTAAAACTCGCACCGTCTAAACCAAACAACATAACCATCACGATTCCGATCAGTGCAGCGATTGCTGTCGTGCCCAACAAAGTAGCCAACACAGTAAAGCTGATTTTTTTGATTTTTTCGCTTTCTTTCATCTTGGTAAATGCCCCGACGATCGAAACAAAAACCAATGGCATGATCAACATTTGCAGCAGTGCTACATAGCCGTTCCCCACCATTGTGATCCACTCTAGTGATTGGGTGATCACTTCCGAGCCAGTTCCAAAGATCGCCTGTAAGATACCACCAAAAAGTATCCCGACAAACAACGCTGTAAACACTCGTGTAGAGAATTTCAGATGACGCTTTTGCATCAGGTAGAACCCATAAATAAGGGCAGCAAAAATAAGTACAACAATAACTATAAACAGATTTGTCATTAGTCTCCTCCTTTAACATTAAGTAAAATGACAAAGTCTGTCAGTGGAAGTAAAGGTTCCCAGTGACCATTCTTCAACAGTTCACTCTAATGAGACGTGTGGCATCATTAGTGACTGTTTTATTTTATAGAAAGAATGGCGATCTTACAATTAATAAGTTTCACATTTTTCTGCTAAAGATCATAAAAATGGACAAAAAAAGCTGTGACAGCGCAGCTAATAAACGGTCCATCAAACAAATTGGTCTACCTGATAGAAAATGAACCGTTTCTATCTCAGTCCTCGTAAAATTTGTTCGATCGTCTCTTAACATACGCCCACAGCTTTTCATTTCTTCATTATGCTAAAGCTCCCATAGGGTCCCAAGGAGCTAAGACTTGCGGCTCTGCTTCAAAAGCAGCGAGTTGTTCGGCCGTCAAAAATTCCTTGCGAACAACGATTTGATAGGTGTACTCATCCATCCATTCATCACTCATTACAAAAAATCCATTGGTACCGACTTTTTCTCCCCAGCTGTTTTCGACTTTCCATTTTGTTGATTTGCCATCAACGATGTCCACACCAGTCAAGACCATCGCATGGGTCATCAGACTTTCACCATAATCTAAACGTTGAGCTTTCGTCATCGTGAAATCGATATCGAATAAGTCGTTCATATCATACGCATCCAATGCCATGATTCCAGAATCACGGGTAGAAGATTGCCCAACATCACAGCCAAACCAGACAGATTCTCCTTGTTCTAATTGGGCAATCGCCAATTTTTTGAATGTTTCCATATCCACATTCAAATATTTCACTTCTTTACCTCCAACAACGTTCCCCAACATTTCCACTGTATAGGACTTGTTATAAGGTTTGTCAGCAGTAGGGGCGTTGATGATGCTTACATAATCATCCAGATCTACCCCTACATATTTGTCATAAAATGTTTGCGGCGTCAGTCCGCGATCAATATGATAATTTTTCTCTTCATCACGGTATTCAAAGTCAAACGTTTCTGGTGGAGTCCCCAAAGAAGTCGCTAAGAAATTGTAGATTTCTTGTAGCATCCCTTCTTTTGCTTCTTGAATAGCTGCTTCGGATTGTCCATCCGCCACTAATTGGCGCAATGTCCCAGCATCTTTGCGCAATTTTTTGTTCAAGTAGTTGTTCAAGTCACGGGAATTCGATGAATTACTGCTTTCTGGCATCACTGCTTTTGGCACGACACCATATTTTTGAAAGATCGACACGATCATATCCCATTGTCCGCCATCTTGTTGGGGTGTTTGCAGCAAGAAAGCAACCTTGCGGCTAGATAAAGGCTCTTGTGCTGTTGCCAAGACATTTTCATAAAAATAGTTGGCTTTTTCATATTTATCCCAGAAAAAAGTATGGTTCTGTGACAATTCAAAGTCCTTCAAATTAAAGGCATTCAACATTTTGTGACGGAATGTGTTCAATGCTGCAAACATCCAGCAGCGACCTGATTGTTTTTGGTTTGACACTTTGCCAGTCGTCACATCAACTGAAAAGACTGGTACATTGTTGACATGGCCTTGAATCGTTTCTGCTGAAGCAGTGATCCCGTTTTTGACCACGCCTCTTTGCAGTGCATTTTGCTTGTTATTTTGCTGATACGCTTCAGCAAATTTTTCAGTAGTATTTTTGGAAATTTCTGACATATTTCTCCATCCTTTCACTTTATTCTCTTCATTTTACTCTTGTCCAAATCAAATAACAACCGCCTGAGCAAAAGTCTGGCAGATCCAAACTTGCGAAGGCGGTGTTTCCATTTAGATTCAGTTCGCAATCATGAAGATACCCAAGCCCAATAGGACAAAAGAAATCCCTTCTTCAAAACGGGCGTAGAACTGCCGAACAGGTCTGCTGGCTAATAGGATCGTCAGTAAAACACTGACGACGATCAACGCCATAAATCCGAGCAGTGACAAGTTTAGTTCAGTGATTGCCAGTGCTCTCAATCCTTTAATAAAGATCCCTTGCAGCAAATAGACTAACAGTGTGTTCTTGCCCCATTTGGTAAAAAACAGCTGTTGCCGTGGGACGAGTCGCAGAAAACCAATGATCCCCAGCAGTCCAATCACAAAGAACACCCCTCGTAATGGTCCTCCGAACAATGGATAGCTCAGATAGTCTTCATAAGGTTTCGAGCCAAAGACCATGTACTTATTCATCCCATGGAAAAGCGCAATAAACAAGTAGATAATCGGCAAGAAAACCAGACTGATTTTTTTTATTCGTGTTCCTTGTAAAAACTGCATCTCATTTTTAGGAAAATAAAAACCGATGATAAAAAATGGTAGAAAGACAAATGTCCGCTGCAGTGTCAGAACTTGATTAATAAAAGGGAGGTAACCAGCAAAAATGCTCAGCAGCACACTAAGCAAGATGGCTTTTCTGGCAGTCATTTTCTGAAAAAAGACGAGAGAAAGCTGCCAAAAGAACATGCTGAGTAAGAACCACAATGCCCATTGAGGGTTGAGCAGCTGAATATTCAACGACGCGTCAAGTCCAATCACCCAGTAATAAACTGTATAAAAAAGTTGAAAAAACACATAAGGAAGTAGAAACTTTTTGACCAGATCTCGAACTTTTGAACCTTTTGTGAGCGGTTTGGCAAAATAACCTGCTAAAAAAACAAAGGCTGGCATATGAAAGGTAAAAATAAAATAGTACAGATCATGATAAAACTTGTGATCACCAATGAATGGTTGCAATAAGTGGCTGAAAACCACTAAAATCATTAATAAAAATTTTGCATTATCGAAGTAAGCCGTCCTCGGGGAGTGGCTCATAATGTCTCCTCCTTTATTTTTTCTAACTAAAAGCATACCGTAATATTCAGTCACTGCGATAACAAAGTGATTGCAAAACAGCAACGAAAAATTTCAGTTTATTACTCCTAATGCTGCGAAGTGAGTTCCTTATAGAGAGGATGATTATTGATTGCATGTTCCATCTATTTGTATTAATATAGATAATACAAAGGAGAGAGCGCCAGTGCAATTCGAAATCAAACCTCAAAGCAATACACCCATCTATCAACAATTACGCGATCAAATCATTCTTGGGATCGCAACAGGCGAATTAGCTGTCGGCGAACTACTTCCCTCTGTCCGTCAACTTGCAGAAGAGATTGGCATCAACACGATGACTATTTCTAAAGCCTATAATTCACTGAAAGAAGACGGGCTGCTGATTACCGATCGGCGCAAAGGAACTGCTGTCGCAGCGCCTCGCAGCTTTACCTTCTCCGAAGAAGAATATTATCAACAACAGCTGCAGCTGCAAGTAGCCTCTGCATTGATTCACGGAAAAAGCGAAGCAGCGATCATTGCCGATATTCAGCAATGTTTAGAACAGTTTTCTGAAAGGACCGAATTGAAATGAATTACATTTTCTTTGGCATAAATCTGATCGTCATTTTTTCTATCGCTTTTACAATGAATCTGCTCAGTAAGCCCCACAAAAACATATTATTGGAAAATACATTATCTCCTGATCACTTGCAGCATCCGGACGTTTTGGCGTTAGTTGCTGAATACCGCCGCCGTATTATGCAGTTTGTCGGTATCTTAAGTGTAGCAAGTCTGATTTTTTTGTTCAATTTATATGGCTCTATCCTCATGACCTTTTTCTGGCTGCTCTTGTTTTTGCTTCTGGGGGCAAGCTACGTCTTACAAATTCATTATATTGGAAAAATGCACGAACTAATTGAGCATAAGAACTGGGGACTCCCTATCGATCCTGTTTTAGTAGACACCAAATTGATCCAGCAAAAAAATAGAAAACTGTTGCCATTAGTCAGTTTTCTTCCATCATTGTTATTAGTCATTGCTGGTGTAATTTATTTCCCTACCGCGGAGAACGGACCCGGTTGGCTATTCAGCCTCATCAACTGCTTGATCTTTTTGCTTTTCCTCTATTTATGGCAAGTGATTCGCCGCTTACCAGTACGTCCATTGACGAAGGATTTTCAAATCAATCAACAGTTCAATGATTTAACGAAATTCTATTGGTCCCTTCTGGTCGTCTTAATGAGCACGGGCACACTGCTATTGTTTTTTGTTCCACTGCTCTCGACCCAGTTGACGGGGGTAGTTGGAGAGTTATCCGCTGTTCTTTTCGTCTTGTTACTGGTCTTCTTGATGGTCGTTCCTTTTGGGCTATTGCTGCGATTACGAAAAAAACAAGATCAATTGTTGGCTTCTACGGAACAACGGTATTATGATGAAGACCGTTATTGGCGTTATGGCGTGTACATTAATCCAACAGATCCTCGATTATTTGTCCCTGACCGCGTGGGGTTGAATATCGGTATCAATTTAGGCAAAAAGACCGGAAAAGGTTTAGCAATCGGCACCGGCATTCTGATGATCGCGATCATGGTTGTCACTATCGTTCCTTTGTATCAATTAGATTTTAATCCTGATGCAATAAGTGGAGAGATGACAGATCAATCCGTACAGTTTGATGCCCCATTAGCTAGCCGACAAACGATTCCGTTGGATGAAATCAGAACAGTCACGCTTGTTGATACACTTCCAGAGCCAACGGTTCGCACAATGGGGATGGCGACAGATCATTACCTGACAGGCAACTTTAACGTTGCTGGTCAATCTGCGAAACTATTCATGGACAAACGATCGCAACCCATTCTTCGGCTCTCGACAGCCGATATCACGATCTACTATACGAACAAAGACGCCTCTGAGACCGTCAAACTGTATGAGACTCTGGAGCAAAAGCTTCAGTAGGCAATAAGAAGATATTTAGCAAGCAAGACAAACAAGCGAAGCGACACCTGCAATTAGTAAAAATTGCCCGAGTCGCTTCGCTTGATTTTTCATGCTTCTTAGCTATCAGGACTGTGCCATATGTCATCATCCAACAAGTTAAACCGAATAATAGTCTGTTGCTAGGATAGATTCCTCTGACTTTTGCGACGAGGAGTCCCTGCACCGCAGGAGCAATAATCATTAATGTTCGGATAGTGTTACTTGTAGGAGACTTATGGCACAGTCCCAAAAATCGCTACATTGGTTTCAGATTCTTCGCTAGCCGTTCAATCATCCAAGACAAACGCTTTTCGCGTCCAGTGTCGGTTTTTGCATCATAGTATGCCCGCGTGTAGGTCTTTTTGACAGAGAGAGACATTGCTTGGAAATTTGTATAAGCTGCCTCATGTTTCTTTAATAAGCTTGCTACGGTATAGATTTGTTCCTCCGAAATCTTTGGAGACTGAACCGCATCCCATTGACCGTTTTTCTTGGCCTCTTCTATTTTTCTTCGACCATAATCAGTCATTAGTCCTTGGCTTTCCAATGTTTCAGCTAGTGCTTTGTTTTTTTCTGACCACTTGCTGTTCTTTCTGCGCCTCGCAAAGTATTTCTTGTATGTTTTATCATCAATCTTTTGCATGACGCCATCGATCCAGCCAAAACAAAGCGCTTCTTCAAGTGCCTCGTGAGCCTTTATCGTCTTAGGACCGCCAGCTTTTCCGATCAAAAGCCAAACCCCTTCACTTGATACACCATACTCTTGAAGCCAGTCACGAAATTCATTTCTATTTGTAAATGTAATGCTGTTGTCCATAGAATCCCTCTCATCTTCTTTATCCACTTTGGACACCTTTTTAAGGAAACTGGGTCTTGACTTGCGCAATAGTCGAATGAGTCATTTTCCAATAAATCACTGTGGGGTAGGTCAACATATAAGCATCGTAAAGCAGCAGACAACTATCGAGTCTCTGAAATAAAGTGACTTCCCTATGTCGACTGCTTTGCTTATCCAAAAAACAAGTAGCCGCAAGGAGATAAACTGTTGAATCTATCTATAAAGCAACCCCCCTGAATTTCAGGGGGGTTTGCTTTACCCATCCATCATCTTTTCATCAATGGGGACGTTTTATTTATGACTCCGGCAGTAGGACTCGAACCTACGACATCATGATTAACAGTCATGCGCTACTACCAACTGAGCTATGCCGGAAGAATCTACCTGTAATATAGCAAATATTCAGATAAGTTGGCAAGTGAAAAAAGAAATTTTTGCTTCTTTGTCTTGTTGTTCACCTTTTTTGACAAAAAATCCCAGTACTCTTGAAAAAATGGAATTGACAAACAGCAGGCTTTCAGGTATTCTATATCTTGTGTTAAATAACAAGCCGCTTTAGCTCAGTTGGTAGAGCGCATCCATGGTAAGGATGAGGTCGACGGTTCAAGCCCGTCAAGTGGCTTTCTCAAAACAACGTTCTTGGGACGTTGTTTTTTTGTTTGCAGTTAGCACCGATGATTTTCAGTTGCTCCTTATTTCAACAACGAAAATGATAAACGGTCCATGCATTGCATCACTATTTCACACTGTTCATTATGTTCATTTGAACAATCATAAATATCAATGATTCTCAAGAATAACTTCTTAGCCTATTATTTATCCAGTCACCAAAACTAGCTACGTATTCTATAGGGCCTTGTATTATTACTCTGGCTTGTTCTTTAGAAATTGCCTGATAAAAGAACTGTCGGTTTTCTCCATCGTATACATTGTTATATTGATTCAACAAATCATTTTTTAAATTTTCAACTAACCTCATACTAGAGATTGGAATATTAATGACGAGTATTGAACCCGTTTTAAAATGATTCTCGTTTTCAAAAAAGTTAGTAACAGGGTTCTCAACTGACTGACCTATAAAACGATACACTTCGGATTTCAAAAATTTCCATTGTCCACCAATCTTTTGCCCTTTTAATTTACCATCAGACAAGTAGTTTCTAATAGTTCTTGTAGTTACTCCCAATGCATCCGCAACTTCAGATACACTTAGCAAATCGTGATTCATAGTTTATCTCCTTACATTAATAATTTTGTTCGCGTATTTCTTGAATGATTTATCATGGGTTGTATATAAAATAATTTTCTCTTGTGATTTGATTGTAATGAAATTCAATATTGCATTTGCAGATTCTTTATCTATATTACTAATGCTTTCATCTAAAATATATAATTCTGCATCAGATATAATTAATCTACATACTGCAATTCTTTGTTTTTCTCCTCCAGATAAATTCGCACCATTTTCTAATAATACACTATCCCAATGCTTTTCTTTAAATATCGGACTTAAAATACCAGATGTTTCAATCAAATATTTTTCATCTCTGGTTAGTTTTCTTCCCATTCCTATATTGTTTTCTAATGACGTAGACAAAATCGTTGGATCTTGTGAAATATAAGCAATTTTATTCCTTAAACTTGAATTTTCCAAGCTGTTAATTTCTAATCCATTGATCTTTATTCCTTTAGATTTTCTAAATTTCAACATCAGTCTCAATAGAGAAGTTTTTCCACTACCAGAATCTCCTTCTATATAAACTATATCCCCTTTATTCACTACTTCTTTTAAATTATAATTAAAAATTTGTTTATTTATTAAAAATGATGGGAAATTAAACTCAATATTGTTTATATTTTGTATTTTTATTTCCCCATTTTCTTCACGTAATAAGTCAAGATTATTCTTAATGAACTCATTAGAAATAGTTAAAGATTTATAATCTACATTTGCCTTAGATAAATCACTTAAAGCGGAATAATACATTGGAATAACAATACTTAGAATAATTAAATTTCCCACAGGAAATTCATTTTGAACAATTAATATACTCGCCCAAATATAAGTCATATTTTGAACCAATTGATTAATAAAGACAATAGCATTACTAGTAACTTGTGCATATTTATTATTATTTGCTAATGAATCATACATTGCAATCAACTTTGGTTTAAGCAGATGTTCTAATGCAGATACATTAGCTTGGGATTTTATATTATCCACATTTGATAATGTCACAATTAAATCTTTATTTGCACTTGCAGCATCTTTTTGCATTTTTTCCATTCTAATAGATAATTGCTTGTTAATATGCTTAAAGCCAACTAAATTTAAAGGAAGTAATATCAATAAGAGCAAAAAAATTTTCCATGATATAAATCCAACAATTCCTAGAGATAACAAAATTACAAAACATGACTTTACTATAGTCGATACACTATTAATCAAAAATAAATATAAAGAATCCACTGAAGTAAATATACGATTAATTAAATACGTGGGTTCTTTTTCAATAAAACCATCATAAGAAATTTTAGTCAGCTTACTTATCAGTTTGAACAAATAATTCGAATTAAACTTTGCTGCAAAATTTTCTCTATACACGAGCATGAAAGTCTGCAATAAGAAAGAAAACAACATAACTATAACTATAAAGAGCATTATCTCATAGGTTAGTTTGATCTTATTTTCATTAAAATATTGTATGAATAGAGGAGTAATCATTGATGTTAAAGAGCCAATAACAACTAATAGACTGGTTATTAATACAAATTGCTTATTTTCTTTTAGAACATTTTTCATATTTTTTCCTCTTTTTCGTTTTATTTTTCATAATTGTACTCTTTATCATTTATAAAAGTCAATTATTTCCCTTAAATTAGGAAAAAATACGAAAAAACAAAACGACACTTCAATTAGAAAATATACGAACACCTGCCTTGAATAAAGCAACTACAAACTATTTAAATAGTACGTGTGGGAAATTAGTTGGAAGTGGGAAATTAAATAGTTACGGAAAACAGGAAAATGGAGAGTTATTGCAGAAAAAATAAACTAGCATAAACATTCCCAGCTTATTTCGTATTCAGACCTTGCTGCTCTCCAGTTAGTCGTAGTTAGTCTATTTACTCCGTATACGGTGAAATCACTTATCTGATTTTATAACCATTACTAAGTACGATTACTTCATCAACAATTTCAAGGTTTTTCGGACGATGGGTAATCATAAGGACGATCCTATTCTTAAATATTTTCATTACTTCTTTGAGCAACTTTTCTTCGGTTGATTCATCCAATGCCGAAGTGGCCTCATCTATCACTATTATCTCTGCAGTAGAAAAGAACATTCTCGCAAACGCAATACGCTGCTTCTCTCCACCAGAAATATTAGAACCTTTTTCACCAATTCGTGTATCTAATCCTTCTTCAAGTGAATGATAAAAATGTCCTAATTGACATTTCTCTAGTGCCTCTATTACTTGAATATCTGGTATATTTTTGTCAAAAACAATATTTTCTTTTAATGTTCCCTGAAAAATAGGAGCATCTTGTGAGAGATAGAAAATATGATTGTAGTATTCATTTAAATTATACGAAGATAAATTCTTATGATTCACAAAAATATCTCCACTAGTGGGTTTGAATAATCCCAATATAACTTTCATCAAAGAAGATTTCCCAGCTCCACTTTCTCCAACAAGTCCAAAATTTTATCTTTCTCTAAGTCTAAATTGAAATCTTTCAATATTCGTTTGTTTTGAATGGTTAAATTTAAATTGGTCAGACTGATAGTTGCTATGGATTGTATAGGTGCTCCTTCGATGAAGAGGCCTTCATCATTTGAAGTATCATAAAAATCTTGTAATCGTTGATATGTAACTTTATCCAAATGATATTGGACAAAAACTACATTGAAGATAGCAATTGGTGTATAAACTCTATCGACATAAGTAACCAACGCGACTAATCCACCTAAACTAATAGATATAACGTTTGCAAATGTTAATATAACGATGACTAATTTAATGACCGCAACTAGAAAA
>NZ_BCQE01000026.1 GCF_001544275.1 Enterococcus gallinarum NBRC 100675
CGAAAGTGTTTATTCAACAACTTCCTGTGCGTCATCAGCGACTCCATTAGAATAACAAATGAATTGTTATTTGTCAACAACTTTTTTCAATCTTTTTTGTTGCTGCATCAGCATCAAATTGATTTCTTAAATTTGCGACTTCGTTATAATATCATCTGTTTCTGTTTTGGTCAAGCCCTTTTTCCAAAAAGTTTTTTTGAAAGGTTTTGACTGTCGGCGTGTTTTGCCAACGTTCACTACTTTATCATTAAGCGTATGAAAGAGCAAGTGTTTTTCTGAAATACTTTCAATTATTTTTGAAAAAGAAAAACTGCCTAAAATAGGCAGTTTAATCAATGTCCCGAGTCCGAAAACGAATCTGATCGTTTTCATCACGTCTCAAGACTGTTTCTTCTTTCAAATAACTAAAGGATCTCTCCTTGAGCTCAGGATTTTCCAACATTTCTTCATATCCTGTGAATATGTCTTGGATATACTTTTTATAGGCTTTTTTCTTTTTGATACGTTTTTTCATTCGGCACCGTCCTTTACGTGCTCTATCTTAGCAATTGTGGCAGAAGTTGACAACCGAATTTTTACGATTCGCTAGAGTTTTTGGTCGAAATTTTATTTTGGGGCAATATAACTGACACTTTGCGAATAAGCAAGCTCATTGGGAATGATTCGATAAGAAATCGTTTTGCCATCAATAACGTTGCCCTCTGATATTAAAATGCCATCTTTGCCAACCGCTTCCACAAAGGCGACATGTCCATATTGTGTGCTAGAGCCAGCAGTGCCTGGGCTAAAACTGATCAGATAGCCTGCTTTTGGAGTAGCCGCCGTTTTATAGCCTAAACGTTTTGCGGTTGCTCCCCATTCTCCACCATTCCCCATGTATTCATCCACACTGCCGCCCAATTGCTTGACCCGATTGTAAGCATACCAAGTACATTGTCCGACTGGATAAGAACCTGAGGTATTATAATTTACACCGTTATAATCAGGAAACACCAACAGCTGCCGATACTCTTTGGGAATCGCTTCTTTTGATTGCAGGACAACGCCGCTGCCAGCTTTGGCTTCATCATATTTCGTTAATTCATAGACAGCAATCAATGAATTCAGTTTATTGTTGTAGCTCGTATCCGTTGCATAACGCCCCGTTAAATATTCAGTCGCTTGCAGGTAGTTTTTTGCTTCAGAACGCCAAACCTTTTTGTAAAAATCAGCATTCCCACTAATTCCTGTCCGCAGTAAATGAACGTAATCCTTTAACGACTCCTTGTATCCTGTATAGGCACGAAAAGCAGCTTGGATCGTATAAAATTCTCCGGCCCCATTATCCTCAGCTGTCATCATAGAAACGGAACGACTACCGGAAGTTCCTTTGATTCCAAACAAATTATAATACGGGGGAGAAGCAAGGCCACTCTGACCAGATCCGCTTTCCAAAATTGCCTGTGCAATCATAACCGACGCATACACACCATAAGTTAAGCCTAGTTCCCGAGCATCTTCTGCAATTGCCGCAACAAATGCTTCTGTTTGCGGATTCTTGCGAAAATCATAGCTAGCCGCATACTTAGCGATTAGTGATTGTCCATGAGGTGTTACTTTTTGCGAGTCAGAAAAATGAACCACTACATCTGGTTTGTTTACCTGATCTTCTTGGATCAATTGTTTTGTTTCCGCAGTACTATTCTGTTTATCAGTAATAGTATAAATGCGTACGCCATTGTTTTCTGTCGCCGCTTTTTCTTCCTTGACTATTTGTTCCGCTTGGGGTTGATCTGCCATGATCAGTTTATCCTGTCCAAGGTAAATTGCTGCTTTGACTAATTGCTGACCGTCTTTCCAAAACAAAAGATCTCCAGGTACGGCTTTTTCAAGTGATGTTTGCTTTCCTACCCGGCTGAGCTGATCATAAGTTTCGATCCCTTTTATATCAAAAACGCCACGATAAACAGCAATAGGCAACGAAAGATTATTAAATCCAGTACCCTGCGCATCTTTTTCATATGGTTTGCCTAGTTGATTCAGCGCTTCTGAAATCAGCGCTGCGGATCGTTCATTTGCTAACTGATTCAACAACGGCAAGATATAGCCATTCAAATTAGAATCAGTTGGGGTGGTAACCAATTTATCTGATAAATCAACTGTCTGGGAAGAATCTGCTATAGGCTGATTGGATGGCGGCAATTGGCTGACTGAAGAACCTGTGTCGAATGTCTTTGGTTCCGAAGAACTTTGGGTGGAATTTGCTGTCGTATCATTTGGCTTTGATGAATGACTGGTTCCTGATGGCCTTTCGGTAGTAGAAGACATACTAGGCGTTGTAGAATCCTTAGTTGAATCCGTTGTCGACGCACTGCTACTTGAGGAAGATGTCTCACTTTCAGACGTACTTGTACTTTCACTTGTTTCCTCAGTCGTTTCACTAGAAGACGATGGTTCAGTAGAATGACTTTCATCAATGGATTCTTCTGTTTCCATACTTTGACTGCTTGATGTCGTTTCGAAAGAATCGGCCGTTCGGTCTTCAGATGGTTCTGAGGATTCATTTGATTCGGCTGAGATTGATGAGCCTGAATCGACTATTGCTGATTCTGCGTTATTCTCTAAGACAGTCAATGCTTCAACCGCAGGCACCCCTTGTCCAAGGGTGATCAATAGAGCCGCTAGCATTGCCAACGCCTTACGCATACTTTTTCTTTTTTTCATTGGATTCTCCTCCATTGTTTACTCAAATCAACTTTACCATATGCACAATATTAAAATAAAGTGATAACTCTCTATTTTTATACATTTAATTAATTTCGTCTATTCGGAATAAAAATAAACAAAAAGATAGCAAGCCCTGCATAATAAAGCTACGCAAAACTTGCTATCTTTCTTTCCGTCATGATCAATCTTTCAAAAAACATCTTATTTATGAGCTAAACACGCTGCCCAAATTCGACCTGAACCCGCTAAGGAAATTAAGGAATTAGTATGGCTCAGCCATTCCGCTTATGGTCTGGCAATTACAGCAGATATTACTATATTCACCCAATCAATTAGATTAATTTCTGATAGGCCAGTCGTTCACCGTGTGGAATAGGGAAAATAACTTGCCCACGATATTGATAACCACAGGTTTCTATCACTTTCTGCATTCCAATATTTGCTTGATAGGTATCAATCCGTAAATCATGGATCCCATTTGCTACCGCTTCTTCCTCTAGCGCTTTTAGTAAATGTGCACTCAATTGTTTGCCTCTAAAATGGTCACTGACTACGACACGATGGATTGATGCATAAGGCCCATCCCCTGACCAACTACCTTCGATTATCGCAGTATAAACGGGATCGACCCCTTTGACTAAAGCGGCAGAAGCAGCAATTTGATCGTCATATAACAAGAGATAACTTTCTTGTTTATTGATATCTTCTTTGATTTTTTCACGAGTGGGACCATAGCCATTTTGCCATTGAGGTGAGCCTTGTTTTTTTAAGGATTGTATGCCCATCTCAAAGAGAGCCATCATTTCCGGCAAATCAGAGAGCGTCGCTTTTCTAAACTGGATCATGCCATTCCTCCTTCAGCAGCAATTTGCTAATCGGCTACAATGAGCGAAGTTTACCGCGGAATTCATCGATCGATGTGTAGCCTTTGGCAGTCATAATTTCTGTCAATTCTTTTTTCAGACGGGCAAAAATCGCTGGTCCCTCTTTTTGTAATTCCGTTCCGATTTGTAACATCGTCGCTCCGCATAACAAATGCTCAAATGCATCTTGTCCAGAACGAATGCCGCCAGTTCCGATTACATTGATTTCTGGTTTTAGTCGGGTCGCGAAAGCCCGAACATTGGCGAGTGCTGTTGGTTTGACATACTCGCCACCGATACCGCCAAAGCCTTCTTTAGGCTTGATCACTACTGCTTCTGTTTCTGGGTCTATATATAGACCATTACCAATACTATTGATAGAATTGATGTATGTTAAAGAGAATTTATTCAAAATTTCAGCCATTTGATCAAAGTGCGCCAGGTCAAAATAAGGCGGTAATTTCACGCCTAAAGGCTTCGTGAAGAAACTAAAAACTTGCTCTAAAATTTGTTCTGTCAATGGAAAATCATAAGCAACTTGTGGCTTTCCTGGGACATTCGGGCAAGAAAGATTCAACTCTGTGATACCACGAAAGTTGCTAGCTTCAATCTTTCTTAGAAGTTCAATATTTTCTTCAACACTCATGCCTGCAACAGAAAAGAAGAAAGGTGCTTCAGGAGCGATTGCTTCTTGTTTCTCTAAAGCAAAATTCAAATAATAGTCTAAGCCTTTATTTGGTAATCCCATTGAATTGATACTTCCTAAAGCGAGATCCACATATCTCGGTTCGGGATTTCCTTCTCGCGGTGCTAAAGTGGCACTTTTTGTAACAAAAGAACCGGCTTCTGATGCTGCAAGTTCCTCCAAATCCGTAGTGGTCATACAGTGAACGCCGGAAGCATTCATAAAGGGATTGTCGTAGGTGAATTCACCAAATTTAGTCGTTAACATTGTTCGTCTCCTTTCTTCATTGAAAATAGTTTACCTTTCTAGTTTACAAAATGCAATTGCCGTTTTAGGTTTCGTCATTATTTTATTTGTAGCAATTCTCTATTCGCTGAGATCCTTGAAAAAAAGACAATCAGTCTTCATCAAATTACCGATCAAAATTCTTTTACAATTTAGGTACGTACCCTCTTTTAGAGCCGCTCGATCAATTCTCTTTGCATTTTTCCTAGTGTGACTATTTTCTTTAGTATGCGAAAACGCCATTTTTTATTTTGGACTGTAAAACGCCAAACAACGTCTAACCCATTGAACCCTTGACTTAATTGCTCATTGACTAGATCTTTTCTGGCGTAAGCCATGTGATCAATGACTTTTGTTTGAAAAAAGTTCAAAAATAAAATGATTACTTGGCGATCATTCACAAGTAAAATCGTTTTGCTGCTTATACTTTCTATACTTTGTGATTCGGCAAAACCAATACTCATATCTCCTTCATTATAGGGAGCCGCTAGGCGAGAGAGTTTTTTCTTTGTTAATAGCATAGGCCGGATTCCTTTTCTTTAGTTATCGATCATTATTTTATCATTTTTTACAAAAATGGTCTCTGAAACGACAAGCAGTCGTCGCACGAAAATCGTTCATTTCGCTAAATTCAGACTCACTTTTCTTTTACTATAAAGCTTCCTGTTTAACAGGGGTATGGGGTCGCGTTTCCTTATTGAAAATGCAACAGATACTAATAAAAAATTGTTTAACTAAAAAACTCCTTTATTAACTTATCTTAAAAGTTAATAAAAGAGTTCCAAAATTTCTACGGATTATTTAGAGAATGAAATGTACTTATACATCCATACTATTTCAAACGACTTACGAAACTAACAGCCGCTGCATTGGAATCAGCAAATCCCCTAGCGAATCCCCAAAGCAATCCGTGCATAACGGCTCATTTTATCGGTCGTCCAAGCGGGATACCAGACTAATTTTACTTCTGGATTTTTGACTTCTGGAATGTCGCTTAATGCTTCATGAATTTGTTCGGTCAAAACGTCGGCTAATGGGCAACCCATAGTGGTCAATGTCATTTTAATAACTGTATCGCCTGTTTCCCCGTCAAATTCGATTTCATATATTAAACCAAGATTGACAATGTCAATCCCTAATTCTGGGTCAATAACTGTTTCTAACGCTGCTAAGACACGTTCTTTGATTGCTTCGCTTTCTGCTTCAGTATAAGGCATAGTCGAAACCTCCTTTGATGATCTGTTCAAATCATAACTTGTTTTAATCCCTTTGTAAATGGCACTTTCGCTTTCGTTTTCCTTAGGGACGATTCTTTTTGTTAACTTTCAATTCTGGAAAGACTCCGGTTGTTTTGAATGTACGCTGTTCATCGTCTGTTGCAAAACGTCCTGTGATCGATTGAGTGGGAACAAAGTTGATAAATGCATTCTCATCCGCTTCTAAAACAGCTTGTTCCAAATCATAGATTTCATAACGAGTAACTACCATCATAATCATATTTCCAGGAACACCAGAATATCCTCCTACAGATGGCAACAATGTCATACCGCGAAACACATGTTTCGAAATATTCTTGCCGACAGATTCCGCTTTGGTGGTGATGATCAATGCCGTAACTTTTTGATGGCTTGTATGAAGCATATCCACCACATAACTCATAGCAAAAATGGAAATGATCGTGTACAAGGCGCTCTCCCATGAGAAAATAAACCCTGATAGCATAACAATGATGCCATTAAGCATAAACATATATTTGCCGACAGTCTTACCTGTCGTTTTTGATAAGATCAATGAGAGGATGTCCATTCCTCCCGTTGTGAAACCCATTTTTAACGAATAAGCGACTCCAACACCAAGTAATACGCCGCCAATCAACGAATTCACGAGGATATTGTTTGTGATTTCTCCTTGAGGCAAAATCATCGTTATTAAAGAGACCACTACAACGTTAATAAAACTCATCCAAGTGGAAGCTTTGCCTAGTTTGATAAAGCCTAAAATAAAGATTGGCACATTCAAAAGCAAAATAAAGAGACCGGTACTAAGATGCAAGCCGAATTGTTCCCACCCGACTGCTACGATCAACTGGGCAACACCATTCATCCCTGCAGAAAGTACTTTTGCAGGAATCAAAAAGAAATTCAACGCGATCGCTGCAGTCAATCCTGACAACAAAATAACCCCGATTTTTTTCAGTCTTTCCGACTGCTGATGTTTCGTCCATAATTTACTCACAATGCCATTTCTCCTTCACAAAAAATCTCCTTCCAAAGAATAGCAGTTTGTGTCTAAAATTGAAACTATTATTTGCAAAAATTTAGTTTCTCTCCCCTCTTTTTTCTGACTCATGGTAAAATCAAAGAAAAATAGAAAGGATGATCTTTGTGGCAAAAGAAGCAAGTTTCGATGTTGTATCTGAAATCAATACAGAAGAAGTAAAAAATGCCATCCAACTAGCAGAAAAAGAATTAAAGAATCGATTTGACTTTAAAGGTTCGACAGTTGAAATTAAAATGGATGGCAATAAATTAACAATCGTGGGAGACGATGAATTCAAACTTGAACAAATCAAAGATGTGTTAAGCAGCAAACTCATCAAACGAAGTGTTCCGACAAAAAATATCCAATTCTCACAGACTGAACATGCACTTGGCGCCAAAGCCCGTCAGACTGCAGAATTGATCAACGGCATTGATAAAGAACAGGCGAAAAAAATTACGACCGCCATCAAAAATGCAAAATTGAAAGTTAAAACGCAGATTCAAGACAATCAGATTCGTGTCACTGGTAAAAGCCGTGACGATTTACAAGAAGTCATCCAGCTGCTGCGCAAGCTTGAATTACCGATCGATTTACAATTCACAAATTATCGTTGACTTCTCTCTGTACCGATCGCAAACCGCATGTACGGTCTACGATCGGTGCTGAGAGTCTTTTTGTTTTTGCCAGAAATGGTCCATTGCTTTGCTAAGCTGCTCTGGTCGAAAGCAGGTTTGGGCGTGTTGCCAATGCAATGGAAACAGTTGCTGGTAAGCCGTTGTATGAAAACGCTGATCCAGCAACAGGATCACGCCTTGATCCGTAGAATCACGAATGACACGTCCCGCTGCTTGCAGAACTTTGTTCATTCCAGGCAGCCGATAGGCATAGGCAAAACCAGCATGTTTTTTTTCTTCATAATAGTCCCGAATCAGTTCTTGTTCGTGATTGATTTGCGGCAATCCGACACCAACAATCGCCGTTCCGATCAGACGAGTTCCCTTCAAGTCGATGCCTTCCGAAAAAATTCCGCCCAATACGCAAAATCCTATCAACGAAGTTTTTTCTTCAGCGTCCGCCGTGTCGTATTTGAATTCCGCTAAAAAATTTTCTCGTTCCGTTTCATTCATAGCTGTATCCTGTACGAGCATCTTAATAGTCGGATACGCGTGATGAAATGCTTCTGCTACTTCGTCCAAATACTGGTAAGAAGGAAAGAAAACCATATAATTGCCTGACTTTGCGTGAACCATTCGATAAAGGGCATCTACGATCGCTGGCAGACTGGCTGTCCGTTGCCGGTAAGTCGTCTGGATGTAATTTGCGATCAGGATTTTTTGATTTGCAGGATCAAATGGACTTGGCAGTCGATAGCGTAATGCTTTTTCTCCGCCTCCCAGCACTTCCTGGTAATAATCAAGAGGCGTGAAACTGGCTGAAAACAACAAGCTGGCTTTTCCTTTGTCTAACACTTGCTGTAGAAAAGGAGCCGGTTCAATGCAAAATTGACGAAGAGTCAGCTCATATCGAGTGACCTCTACTGTTGTTTCATAATGATCGTCATAGAATTCAGCAATTTTCAAAAAGTGATTCACTTCAAAATAACTTTGCAGCACCGCTTCCTGAGCCGTATGTTCAGGGTTAGCTGGCAGCCATTCTTTCATAAGCTCAGCTAGCTTTGCTAATTGCTTGTTCATCGTTTCATGGGGTTCTTTTTGATGATGGTACTCCCAATGATCCGTCTCAGCGATTTTTTCAATCGCAGAGAATTCTTTCTCCACTTTATTCAATGCTCGACGAAGCTTTTGTTGATCCATTGGCAATTGCTTTCTAAGATCTTTAAACGTGCTGCGACGAATCTCTGCTGAATACATCTCTTTTGAACGATTGACGAGATTATGGGCTTCATCGATCAAGAAAAAGTAATCTTCTTCTGGTTCCTCAAAAAAGCGTCGGAGATAAACAGTCGGGTCAAACAGATAGTTATAATCACCAATAATGACATCACAAAACACACTGACATCCAGCGAAAGTTCGAAGGGACAGACGGTATGCTTTTTTCCATACGTTTCAATCACTTCTCGTGTGATTTGATTTTCATGATGAAGCAGATCCCATAGCGCTTCATTGATTCGGTTATAATAGCCATTCGCATATGGGCAATGTTCCGGCGTACAATTCCGTTCATCTAAAAAGCAAATCTTATCCTTGGCAGTGAGGGTCACACTTTTTGTTTCACTGCCGTTATCCGCCAACTTGATTAAAGCATCTTCAGCTACTTGGCGAGTGATCGTTTTTGCCGTCAAATAAAACAAACGATCGCCATCCCCTTCTCCTAATACTTTTAGTGCAGGAAAAAGAGTCGATATGGTTTTTCCAGTACCTGTTGGCGCTTCAGCAAACAATCGCTTGCCGTTTTTTAACGTCTTATAAGCGGCAGCAGCCAATTCCCGTTGCCCTTTTCGATACGTTTCGAAAGGAAATTTTAACAGTTGTAGTGAAGTATTTCTAACACGGCGCCAATTTTCCTGAAAAACCAGCCATTTATGATATTCATTGATCAAGTGGGTATAAAATTCAGTAAGTTCTTCCACTGTAAAATGGCGACGGACGCGGGTGATCAGCTGCTCCGTCGTCTGGTAATAGGTTAGTTGGACTTCAATTTCCGTCAACTTTTCTTCTTGAAGGTAAATATAAGCATAAACCATCCCTTGAGCAAAAAATAAATCGATTTGATCCTCAGGAAGATCTTCAAAGTAGGGTTCTGACGTCTTGATCTCATCGATTACCCAACATTGTTTCTCTTCGTCATAGAATAAGCCGTCTGCACGTCCTTCGATAGTCAACTTATCCTTTTCGATCTCGCTTTCTATTTTGAAGAAGACTTCCTTTTGATAGACATCGCCGGCTTCTTTTTGCAATCGTCGATGGATACGAGCGCCTTCTTGAGCAGTATGGTTACTGACTTTGCGGCTATCGATATCGCCACGGCGCAAAATAAATTCAACGATTTTTCGGACAGCAATTTTTCCTTTATACACGTGATCACCTTCTCGGAGCTATTATATCGGAAGCTTCACTGATTTTAAAGCGAACAAAAAAAGCCTGCAGGATTTGCAGTCTTTTTCACATTTTCTTAAAAAATGCCTACAATGGTTACAGCATATCAAAAACAACCTCTCTTCTTGCCTAATGATGTGTTTTAATTCTTGGCATCATCGCAATCGAAAGTTGTCTCAATCGACTTGTCACTTTCTTGTGGCATCTATTTCTCTTAAACTTCTCATACTGTTCTGATTTTCAGGCATTTCTCATTAGTATCCGTCACTGATCCACTTGAACTTCATAGCGCACATTGTTCTCATCGTAGGCACGATTGGTTGCTTCATCATACTGAAATTTTAATTCCAACCCATGGGCTCGTAAAAATAAATATTTTCCATCGATGGAAAACGAAGCCCCATGTAAGGTCGTCTCGTAGATTTCAAAGGGATCATCTTTTAAGCGAAGATTCGCGGAAGCAAAATTTTTTTCAAAGTCTGCTTGGATCGTTTCATTTCTTTTTTTGAGTGCCGAACCACTCAACGTTTCATCACTGCTACTTTCTGTCATAGGCAAGTATTGTTTGACGATGGTCAATTCTTCTCCTTGCAGATCATAGACACCTTGGCTTTGCGGAAATTGACTGCTTTCTTCTTGAATCAGCATCAAGTCGACATTCTCGGCATTTGTGGAGCTGAGCTTGGTCGCAGTAGCTGTCGTAGGTTCGCTCGTTTTGATTGCTTGATTTTCTTGCCCACAGCTTGCGAGTAACAAGCTGCAAAAGAATGAGCATAAAACTAGACATACTTTCTTATTCATGTTACCGCCTCCACTATTTCCATAATTAAGGTTTTTTAAATTAATTACAGTATAACAGTGTATTTTTTTTACGGAGGTTTCTTAGAAAATTTTTCGGGATAGTTTTTTAAAAACGACCCTATTTTTAATCAAACTGCCGTTTTTTGCAGATTTTTTTAATCTCATTTTCTCTTTGGTTTCTTCCACCAGCGCAAGAAGAGCCATTTTACGCTCTTTTGCTTTTTCCTAAATAAAGAGCAAAACTGTGAATCTTTAAAAAGCTTTTTTTGTTTCCTTGAATACTTTAGGCTATACTAAAAGAAGAAACAGAGGAGGTTAAAATATGAAAATCATTGGCTTAGTCACCGGCCCTGTTCAAGAGAATTGTTACTTGGTTTGGCAAGATGGGCATTTATTAATCATTGATCCGGGAGCAGAGGCTGAACGAATCATTGCTGAAATCGAAAAAACAGAAGCAAAGCCTAGTGCAATCTTATTGACCCATACTCATTATGACCATATCGGTGCAGTGGATCACTTAAGAGACTATTACAGTATCCCAGTTTATGTCAGTCCATTAGAACAAGATTGGTTAGGAGATCCTCTAAAAAATCTTTCTGGTCGCCATCCTGACTTAGGCGGTATTACTGCACGTCCTGCAGAGCATGAATTGGCGTTAAAAGATTATCAAATTGACGGCATCTCTTTTCGCGTTGTGGCAACTCCGGGACATTCCATTGGGAGTGTCAGCTTTATTTTTGATGATTTTGTCGTTTCAGGAGATGCCCTTTTTAAAGGCAGTATTGGACGTACGGATCTACCAACTGGTAATTTGGAACAATTATTAACGAGTATCCAATCTGAGTTGTTTATTCTGCCCAACCAATTAACTGTTTATCCAGGGCATGGTGAGCCAACGACGATTGAAAACGAAAAACGGACAAATCCATTTTTTAGATAAATGTAAAAGGAGGAAACGATATGGCAAGAACAGAATTATATGTCGTGCGACACGGTAAGACAATGTTCAATACATTACAGCGCGTTCAGGGATGGTGTGATACTCCATTGACCCGCACAGGTGAACAAGGAATCCATTATCTTGGGCTTGGTCTCCGGGAGATCGATTTTGTGGAAGCAGTATCCAGTGATAGTGGTCGTGCTATCGAAACCATGCGCTTGATCTTGGGCGAGCATTTACGTGGGCCTCAGATTCCTTATCATATTGATAAACGAATCAGAGAATGGTGTTTTGGGTCTTTAGAAGGGGCTTATGATGCAGAAATGTGGGGCGTCATTCCTCGTGTGTTGGATTTCCCTGATTATGACAATATGATTGCTAGCCATGTCAGCTTTGAGGCTGTTGCCAATGCGATTCATCGTGCGGACACAGCGAATTGGGCCGAATCCTTCGATGAATTGACTGAACGGGTCAAAACCGGCTTTGAAGACATCGCGTATCGGGTTGAGAAAAAAGGCGGCGGCAATGCGTTAGTTGTGTCCCATGGTCTAACGATCGCCTTCTTGCTGCATTTGATCAATAACGAAAACAACGTGCGTATGGACATCGATAATGGTTCGGTTACCCGACTGATTTATGAAAATGGTGAATTCACAATTGCGGAAGTGGGCAACACTGAATATATCAAGAAAGGACTTGCCCTTTCACAAGATCTCCTCGCTTGATTTTCTTGCAATAATGAATCAACAAAAGTTAGAGTAGTTTTTTGCTGAAAAGATCCTCGGCTTGACGATTTTTTCAGCAAGAAAAACTGCTCTTTTTTAGGAAGTGTTTGGTATTTTTTCCTAGAACAGGTATACTATGTAATGTATTTCACCATACAAGAAAGGACTGAACAAATGTTTTTTGCGAATTTTATTAAAGCCATCCTTTTCGGGATCATTGAAGGCATTACCGAATGGCTTCCCATCAGTAGTACCGGTCACTTGATCCTTGCTGATGAATTTATTGGGTTGAAAGTAAGCCCGGAATTTATGGCGATGTTCAACGTCGTGATCCAGTTAGGAGCGATTCTGGCGGTTGTTTACCTCTATTTCCATAAATTAAACCCTTTTTCACCCACCAAAAATGCATTGGAAAAGAGAGACACTTGGACACTCTGGTCGAAAGTGATCATTGCTGTCTTACCATCTGTCATCATTGGTTTGCCACTGGACGATTGGTTAGACGCTCACTTCTATAATTTCCTCTCTGTTTCGATCGTTCTGATCATCTACGGGATCGGCTTCATCGTCGTTGAGAAAAGAAACAAAAACAAAGAACCAAAATGTACCGATTTGAACAAGTTCACTTATAAAGCAGCACTAATTGTCGGGATGTTTCAAGTATTAGCATTGATTCCCGGAACATCACGCTCTGGCGCTACGATTCTTGGAGGAATCATGATTGGTGCCTCCCGCTTTGTCGCAACAGAATTTTCATTCTTCTTAGGTATCCCTACCATGTTCGGTGCAAGTGCCTTAAAAATATTTAAATTTCTGAAAGATGGAAATGCTTTTGACTTGCAAGGAACAGTTATCTTATTAACTGGAACGATCGTTTCCTTTATCGTTTCCGTGTTAGCCATCCGCTTCTTGATGAATTATATCAAACGAAACGATTTCACTTTCTTTGGTTGGTATCGTATCGTACTTGGTGCGGTTTTGATCGTTTACTGGTTAGTATCTTTATAATAAAAACACTGCGATGTCCTTTTGGACATCGCAGTGTTTTTAGCTAAATTACGTATTTTTGATGACCATGCCGTCAATAATATCGACAGCACCTTCTGTGTCGTTGATGATTGTTTCAAAGCGGTCATAAATATCTTTCCATTTAATGATTTCTAAGACATCTTTTTCATCGGTGAAAAGGGCCTTTTTCAATTTAGAGTACAAAAGGTCCGCTTCAGACTCGATACGATTGACATCATTGATCATTTGACGTAGCGTCTTTGAATTTTTGAACTTAGGAAACTCTTTTAATGCCGTCTGCACACCTTGTGTGGCCTGTTCGATCATGACAGCGAAATCAGCTGTTTCCGGACGTAATGACTTGATCACAAGATTTTCAAATAAATAAGTCAATCCCATGATGCCATCTAAAATATCGTCCAAGCGTTCAGAAATGATCAAAATATCTTCACGATCGATCGGTGTGATAAAAGAATCATATAATTCATTGGTCAATTCTGCGATCACTTGATCGCCTTCTTTTTCTAATGCGTGAATTTCTGCTGCTGCTTCAGTTAACGCTGCTTCTGAATAATCATTTATCAGAACTGAGAAACGTTTTGCCGCTAAATGACCATTGGTTGCCAGCTGCTCCATCGCTGCAAAATAATCAAAACTTTTTTTTCGTGCCATTCTTCTCTCTCCTTACAAAATCACAAGTAATACTTTTACCATTACATAGGCAATCAAGCCACAGCCTGGGAAAGTCAAGATCCAAGCATAAATCATTTCTTTCACGATGCGCCAGTCAACGCTGGAAAAGCGACGTGATGCGCCAACACCCATGATGGCAGTTGTTTTTGTATGTGTCGTCGAAACGGGAATCCCAAACACGGAAGATAAGAACAAGCAGATTGCCGCTGTTAAGTCAGCCGAAAAACCTTGATATTTATCCAGTTTGACCATGTCCATGCCGACAGATTTAATGATTTTCATCCCACCGACAGAGGTTCCGATTCCCATAGTAAGAGAACATAACGCCATTACCCACAAAGGGATCGTAAAGCCGTTGCCGCTTTTTTCTACAAGGTTATTGTAGTAAAGACCTAGCATAAAGACCCCCATAAACTTTTGACCGTCTTGTGCGCCATGCAAAAAAGCGTTTGCTCCAGCTGCGACCGCTTGCCCGATCGTAAAAACTTTATTTGCTTTACGACGAGAAGTTCCCCGGAAGAGCCAAACGATCAATTTGGTGATGATAAACCCACCAATGAACCCCATCAATGTTGAGACCACCAGCCCTATCAGTACTTTGACCCATTCTTGTCCGTTTACTGCATGTAATCCGCCCAGTGCCATTGCTGCTCCTGTAAGTCCAGCAATCAATGCATGGGATTCACTAGTTGGAATACCGAAGTACCAAGCCGCAACCGTCCAGACGACGATTGAAAAAAGTGCAGCAGCTAAAGCAATTTGTGCAACATGTGCAACATGAAAGCCGCCAGCAGTATCAAAGCTGACAATGTTACTGATGGTTTCAGCAACTTGCGCATTGAAATACGTCATCACTAAGACCCCAAGGAAATTCATCACTACCGCCATTCCAATAGCGACATTTGGACGTAGGACCCTCGTAGAGACTGCGGTGGCAATTGCATTTGGAGCATCCGTCCACCCATTGACGAAAATAACGCCTAACGAGAGCACGATGGTTATAACTAAAGCCATATTCACATTTATACACCTCATTTAAAAATTCCGAAGTAATCATAGCATAGAAAGTGAACAAAGTGTAAACTTTTTGTAAGTATTCATTAAAAAATATGTAAAGGATTAAAATAATAATATAGAACAAGAAAAAATAGCTGGCAAAAGCACCTTTTTTTGTGTTAAGTAAAATTTCTTTACAACTTTTATTGCAAATGAAACTTGCATTAGGTATAATGACTAGTGTTGATTTATACGTTTCAAACGTATAAGAACTTATTTTTGGAGGTGAAATACATGCCAAACATTGAATCTGCAATCAAACGTGTTCGCACAAGCGAAGCGGCTAATGCTAAGAATTCATCTCAAGTAAGCACAATGCGCACAGCAATCAAAAAATTTGATCTAGCTGTTGAAGCTGGTGCTGATAACGTAGATGCGTTATATAAAGATGCTGTTAAAGCAATCGATATGGCTGAGACTAAAGGATTGATCCACAAGAACAAAGCTAGTCGTGACAAATCTCGTTTAAGTAAAAAAATTGCGAAATAAGCAAATTAAAGCCGAAGCAATCAAATGATTGCTTCGGCTTTCTTTTACCCTTGTCTTTTACCATGCTTTAAAACGAACAATTGAAACAGAAATTCTTTATCGATTTGACCACTTTTCACCAAATAATCATTCTCAATCAATTCATGATAAAGGGCTGCTAATTGCTTTTCATTGAACTTTCTTGCCTGCTGCATCGCTAACTTGACCCGATAGGGATGGATTTTTAGTGTCTCAGCAATATTTGCCTGTTGATAGCCCACCTTCATCAGAATCGACGCTTGTAAAAGCAAGCGTACTTGTCCAATCAAAATTGCATTGATTTTAATGGTCTCTTCCCCTTGTAACAACAAGTCATCATACAACCGCCAGGCATCCGCTACTTTTCCTTGTAACACATCATTAGTCAATTCAAAAACATTGTGTTCTAAGGTTTTAGGAATCAATTGCTGAACGATTTCTTTTGTGATCTTCGCATCTTTTCCTGCATACAAGCGTAATTTTTGCAGCTCCTGCATCGCTTTTGATAAATGGAGATCAGTCAACCGCAGGAACAGTTCAAAAGCTTCTCTAGTCATTTCAATACCATCGTTTGTCAATGTCTGTTGCAAGTACCGACGAACATCCGCTTCTTTCATTGGTGCCACATCGATGATGATCCCTGCTTTTTTCAACTGCTTCGTGATTTTCTTTCGTTCATCCAGCTTATCATATTCGGCAAAAATCACCAAAACAGCCGTGTCCATTGGATTTTTTAAATACAGCAAAAAATCATCAAGGTCATGTTCTGGAACATTGGCTTTTTTTTCTGCTGTTAGAAAAAAAGGCCGCTCCACAAAGATCAATCGCTGATCACCGAAAAACGGCAACGATTGCGCTTCTTGAATCACCAAATCCAAAGGCTCTCTTTCCATATCAAAAGAAGCAAAATTCAAGTCATCTTTTGAAACTTCAAAACGCGTCAAAAATGCTTGACGTACTTGTTCTTGTAAAAATTTTTCTGTGCCTGTCACTAAATAGATAGGTTGCAGAGATTTCGTCCGAATCTCTTGCAACGCTTTTTGCAGTTCCATAGATTCCCCCGCTTTCTTTTCCATCCTATCATCATTCTAATCGATAGTCTAGCCATGTTTCTAGCTGTTGGACACGATGCCAATTTGACCAGCTGAAGCGGATCATCCCCTGCTGATCTGTTCTCAAGATGCTTCTTCCTTCCATCACTTCCAAAACTTCAGAATGTGGATGTCCATAGCGATTGTCTTTGCCACAAGAAATGATGCCGATTTTGGGTGAAAGGCTCTCGATAAAACGAGCAGAAGTGGAGGTACGACTGCCATGATGCCCTAGCTTTACCACTTCTGCCTGGAGATGAGGGTACTGTTGAATCAACTTTTCTTCCCCTTTTTGATCTAAATCACCGGTAAATAAAAATCGCCACTTCTCAATTTCAGCCTTCAAAACTAAAGAATCTTCATTTTCACCTTGCCCAGACTCAGGAGCTAAAACAGTGATAGCAAGGTCGCGACCAATGGTTTCACCCACTTTTGTCCAGTGAACAGTTCCTTGCGGAAGCTGCTTGATTAACGCGGCAATCTGAGGATGGTGTTCACTTCCAGGAACTAGGTATATTTTTTTGACAGGGATTGCTGTCATTAATGCCAGTGCATCACCTAGATGGTCCGTGTCTCCATGAGTCAAAAAAAGCCCATCGATTTGCCTGACTCCCTCGCCTTTTAAAAATGGAATCAATGAGGCGTGTGCATTTTCTTGATACGCGCGTTGCTGCCACGCCTCTTTAGGAAAAGATAAACTGCCGCCGGTATCAATCACATACACTTCCCGGTTAAAGGCTGTTTGTAGGACAATACTATCACCTTGCCCAACATCGACAAATGTAACGGCAGCAGGGACAAAAAGACGCTGTAAAAGTAGCGGTAAAAACAAACTGACTAAGAAACAAAAAAAGAACTGATGTCGCTGATACAAAAATAAACCAAGAAGACTACAGAAAATAGCAAGTTCTATGGGAATCCTTCCAGTCGTGAGGGCAAATCTTCCAAGAAAAAAGACGATTTCCTCTATTCCATGCAAAAGTGTTTCACTCCAACTATCCAGATAGGGTATTTTTGGTATCAAAAGACTTACGGCAAAAAGAGCAAAACAGCTAGGTAAGATAAAACGTTGAAACAACGGAAGCAAAAGAAGAGTAAAAATCCCAACCAACAAAGGAAATTCATAGAATAAGTGCATCAGCAGCGGCGCTGCCAATAACGGCAAAAACTGAGAACGGATCACTGAGGAAACCTGTACGTTTCTTTGCATGAGCAATAAAAAAGTCATCAAAAAACATAGCTGCCCGGACGTTTGCAGAAAAACTTTTGGGTCGATCATAAGTGTTAGAAAAAGCACGATACCGTAACGATCACAGGCTGAAAGGTGACAGGAAAACAGTCGCAAAAGAACGGTCATCCCATAAGCGAGAACAGCTCGAATCACGCTGATAGAACCACCAAATAAAATGGCGGCTATCAGGATAATTGGCAAAAGAGGAAGCAGCATCTCCTCTCTGGTGAGCTTTCCTCGTCTCAGACCTCGTTCTAACCAGTAGAAAAAGAAAGACACATGCAGTCCGGACACAGTAAAAAAGTGCAGCAAGCCACTGCTACTGAATAATTGACGGATCTCTTGAAACTCATGATCTTTATACCCAAATAACAATGCGTTTATATAAGATGCCAGCTTCTCAGGGAAAAACTGCTTCACGTGAGTCACTGCAGCTGCTCGCCACCTGTAGATCGAAGAAATCCCGGCAGTTTGTTTGCTTGCGAGAATCTCAGTAATCGTCAATGTGCCTAAGAAGTTCCTGCTAGCCAAATAAAATGAGTAATCAAAGGCATGTTTGTTTCGGATTGGCTCTGCTATCTTGAAATTTCCATGTACTCTTAGTGATTTCTGCCAATTTTGTCGGCTGAGCCATTGGTCTTTTTCGGAAAGAGAAGAAACTTGGTAACGCCCCATCACTTTACCTTCAGGCAGTTTCCCTTCAAATGTCACTAAATCACCATTAACTTTGATCGTATCAGAATAGATAAGAACCTCAGCAGTTAACGATCCTTCTTCCAACTGACGATTTTGAAAACTGACCATACGTCCCCCTATCAATACACTGCCAAGACAACAAAGTGCCAATAAAGCAACTTGTTTTTTTATCAGTAGTCCCAGAAGAAGATAACTTGCGATAATAAATAAAAGAACAGATTTCAAATAGAAACCTGTTACCCAGCAACCAATGATCACTCCAACAAAAAGGAAATGGTCACGGCATGTTTGTATGTGTAGCCCCATTCAAGGCACCAAAAGATAATTTTTCAAAATATGCTGGATCAAGTTCAACTTGGTGGACGGTAGCACCAACTTGTTGAATCAAATCTAGAGCATATTGATTATTGCGGTAGTCATTCAGATAATGAATTTTCTTGACGCCTGCCTGCAAAATCGCCTTCGTACAAGGCAAACATGGAAAGTGTGTCACATAAATCTCGGCATTGTCGGTTGAAACACCTAGCTTGGCGCATTGCAGTAATGCGTTCATTTCTGCATGGATCGTGCGGATACAATGTCCGTCAACCACATAGCAGCCTTCATCAATACAATGAACGTCTCCACTAACTGAGCCATTGTAGCCGCCGGCAATAATCCGTCGGTCCTTGACTAGTGTCGCCCCCACCTCTAACCGAGAGCATGTACTTCTAAGAGAAAGTAAAACAGCTTGAGCCATAAAATACTGGTCCCAAGGGATTCGTTTATTTCCTTCTATCGATCGGTTTTGAGAATTAACCCATTGATTCTTTTTATTCAGATCGCTTGTCATCTGCGTACCTCCTTTTTCTATTTTTCCGATTGCGAAATAATAGTACACAATTTTTTATAATATACTATACCCCCACTGATTAATCTAGGGGCTAATGAATTTTAGTGTCTTTTTCTCCATTCACTTCTGCTTGTTTTTCCTACTGCTACCGTCAGTCAAACAGTTCTCAAAATGACTCCACTACCTGCTGGGTATTGTTTTTGATTAAGGGACTGGGAATAAAACTGCTTGTTATTTTCTTTGATGCTACTAATATTTGATGCTATTAACGGATGGAACGAAAGATCCTCACTTTACTCTTCCCAGGTATAATAGTTTTTTCGCCTTTTCTCTCTTTCTTCTTCCGATTCCTCCCTTTCATTGAAACACTTGCCTAACGCAAATTTTTCATAAAACCTTTGTAGCAACACCATCTGCCTATTTCTAGTTTTTCAGGGGTACATAAAATAATACGCCTTTCGAGTGCTCTTGCTTTTTTTTAACAGCAAAATACACGCTTCTTTTTTATTTCCAGCTTTTTTTCTTTTTCACTTTTGTTTTCAGAAAAAACTTGGAAATTTTCTTACCCAAAAAGTTTTATACTTCGTTTTGTAAGAAAAGAGGTGGACACACAATGAACAGAAGCATACATCAGCTTTCTCCTCCGAGATAACAGCGCCAAAAAGATATTAGACTTAGAAAGAAGCGATTTGATGAACGAGAAAAAATTATCTTTATTTGGTTTTTTCGCACTAACAGCCTCGATGGTCCTGACTGTGTACGAGTACCCAACTTTTGCCACGTCACAACTTCATTTGGTTTTCTTCTTATTATTAGGAGGTATCCTCTGGTTTTTGCCTGTTGCACTCTGCGCGGCAGAAATGTCGACGGTAAAAGGCTGGCAGAACGGTGGGATATTTAGTTGGGTTAGTGAAACATTAGGCGAACGGTTTGGCTTTGCAGCGATCTTCTTTCAGTGGTTTCAGATTACTGTCGGGTTTGTTACGATGATTTACTTCATCTTAGGAGCACTTTCTTATGTGCTGAATTTTCCCGCCCTCAACAATGATCCATTGATGAAGTACATCGGTTTGCTGATTATTTTTTGGCTCTTAACGTTTTCTCAGTTAGGTGGAACCAAAAGAACAGCAAAAATTGCAAAAGCAGGATTTGTTATCGGGATCGTCATTCCCTCTATCCTCTTATTTGTGCTAGCAGCAGCTTATTTCATCGGTGGAAATCCTATTCAAATACCCCTGAGTGAAAAAGCATTTATCCCTGACTTTTCAAAAGTTTCTACTCTCGTGGTATTTGTTTCTTTTATTTTGGCTTATATGGGTGTGGAGGCCTCTGCTTCCCACATTAATGAACTAAAAAATCCGCAAAAAAATTATCCACTAGCAATGATTTTGCTAGTCATTCTTGCCATTGCATTAGACGCTATTGGCGGCTTCTCTGTTGCTGCGGTCATTCCGCAAAAAGAATTATCTCTCAGTGCCGGAGTGATTCAAACCTTTGAATCGTTGTTGCTTCACTTCAATCCGCATCTTGGTTGGCTAGTGAAGTTAATCGCACTAATGATTGCCTTTGGTGTCATGGGTGAGGTCAGCTCATGGGTCGTTGGCCCATCAAGAGGTATGTTTGCAGCGGCACAACGAGGATTACTGCCGACTTTTTTGCGAAAGCACAATAAACATGGCGTCCCTGTTCCGCTAATCATGATTCAAGGAATCATCGTTTCAATATGGGGTGCTGTTCTAACGTTTGGCGGCGGTGGAAACAACTTATCTTTCTTGGTAGCTATTTCGCTGACAGTAGTGATTTATTTGATTGGTTATTTGCTGTTTTTCTTGGGCTATTTTGTTCTGCTTTTTAAGAAAAAAGATCTTCCTCGTACCTATAATGTTCCAGGAAAAACAATCGGAAAAACAATAATCGCAGGATTAGGGCTCATCATGTCGCTGCTCGCATTATTCGTTTCGTTCTTCCCACCTTCTTCGATTCCTGCCAGTGAAGACAGAACTTACCAAGTCATCTTGTTGATTAGTTTCATCGTTACTTTATTGTTACCATTCATTCTCTATGAACTTCATGACAAACGTGGCAAAGAAGCTCAAATCGACGAACCGGTTCATATGAAAACAGGAGATGTGAACCCTGCCACTTATCCAAGCGCTCGAGGAGAACACCACATCGTTCAAAACGAGAAGTATACAATCAAACATTAACCGTATTTTTTATCTATTAGGAGGAATTATCATGTTATATGGAAAAGAAAACCGCGAAGAAGCAGACTATTTGGAACCAATTTTTGGAGCTGTTTGTGAAGGAGAAGATTTACCGAAATACAAACTAAATCCACAATCTGTTGAACCTAGAATGGCCTATCAGCTCGTACAAGATCAGCTACTTGATGAAGGAAATGCCCGTTTGAATTTAGCTACATTCTGTCAAACCTACATGGAACCGGAAGCAGTTAAGCTGATGACACAAACTCTAGAAAAAAATGCCATCGACAAATCCGAGTATCCACGAACAGCAGAAATTGAAAATCGCTGTGTGAATATCATTGCAGATTTGTGGCATGCAAGCAAAGAAGAAAAATTCATGGGCACTTCTACCATTGGTTCTTCAGAAGCCTGTATGTTAGGTGGGATGGCAATGAAATTTGCTTGGCGTAATCGGGCGGAAAAACTCGGTCTCGATCTAAATGCTCATAAACCTAATTTAGTGATTTCAAGCGGTTATCAAGTTTGTTGGGAAAAATTTTGTGTCTACTGGGATATCGAGATGAGAGAAGTCCCTATGGATGAAAACCATTTGTCGATCAATCTTGATAAAGTGATGGACTATGTTGATGAATATACGATCGGCATCGTTGGCATTCTAGGAATCACCTATACAGGACGCTATGACGACATTAAAGGATTGAATGAACTTGTTGAACAATACAACCAAACAACGGACTATAAAGTCTACATTCATGTGGATGCTGCTTCTGGTGGTCTCTATACCCCTTTTACTGAACCGGATCTCGTCTGGGACTTTCAATTACCAAATGTCATATCAATCAACACATCGGGTCATAAATACGGTCTCGTTTATCCGGGTGTGGGTTGGGTACTTTGGCGCGATCAATCTTACTTGCCTCAAGAACTTGTATTTAAAGTCAGCTATTTAGGCGGTGAGTTACCAACCATGGCCATCAACTTCTCCCATAGTGCTGCTCAGTTGATCGGACAATACTATAATTTTGTGCGCTATGGTTTTGATGGTTACAAAGCGATTCATGACAAGACCCATAAAGTTGCTCTTTATTTGGCAAAAGAAATCGAAAAAACCGATCTATTCGAAATGATCAATGATGGCGCTCAACTTCCGATCGTCTGCTACAAATTGAAAGACGATCCAAAACGGGAATGGACGTTGTATGACTTAGCAGACCGTTTACTCATGAAAGGTTGGCAAGTTCCAGCTTATCCATTACCAGCCAATTTAGACGACCAAATCATCCAACGATTGGTCATTCGTGCAGACTTTGGTATGAATATGGCCCACGATTATATTCAAGACATGAAAGAAGCTCTGCTGGCACTTGATCAGGCTCATCTGGTCTATCATAAAAAACAAGAAATCAAAACCTACGGCTTTACTCATTAAAAAGGCCAACACGTTCTAGCAAGAAACTTCCCCAAAATCATTAGAGCTCTCAACGTTACTTCTATTGCGGAACTGTCCCAAGTAGTGCCATTCGCTTGCACTACTTTAGTTCAAAGAGAGGGATTGCGCACGGCTGTGCGCAATCCCTCTCTTTGTATCAATAATTATCTTTTTCAGTCTTTTCAATTACTCTTTGTTGCAAAGATTTCCTCGACTCGTTGATATAGTGTCTGATTGATAGCTAAGATAACAGAGGAAACAGTGTTGAAAGTCACCGGATAAATTTTAGTATTTTTCGTTTGAAGTGTTTCTTGATAAAGAGAAGCATCACATAAAATCATTCGTTTGGTACAAAAAAAGACATCATCCACCACATCAGTTAATTGGTGATAGATCATATTGCTTATGGTAAAGTGCTCATCTAACATTTCTTCTAACTGTTGGCGATAATACAAGTATTTAAAATCAGAAGGTGCAACAATATACACTTCCAAATGTTCAGTTTTTTCAGCATCAGGAAGCAAACTTAGTAAAATCGTCAATTTACGAACCAGATTGTCATTCCATCGAATCATCTGCTGGTTTTGGTTTGCCCATAACCCAAGGCTCTCCATTATTTGATCAAACATTTCCCTCTCACTTGGGTAGAGAAAGAATAGACGATCCGTTTGAAAGATCTGCATGTCCCCCCAAGCGGAACGAAGAAACGGTAGTAACGCTTTTTCGAACAACAAATGATTTTTCTCGGAGATTCCTAATCGGTTTTGTAATAAATGCGTGAGTTCCAACATCTCCGGACAGCGATGAATGTGATTACGATAAACGACTTCAAAATCTCTTTGCAACAGCTCCAGATTATTGCACTGATACTTGCGTGAATTAAAAAGTGAATAGATGTAAAATTCTTCGTCCTCATTGCTACACAAAGAAACTACAAGTTCTTTAAGACCTTGCTGTAATAATTGAAATAGCGGTGTCTGTCGTGCCATCTCCTTGTCCCTTGATGCAAAACAAATAGGAGCTATTCGGCTTCTTGCTAATCCGATGTGGATCCCTAAATGAATGATTTGACGTTCGTCTTCAGGATAAGAACGCAGAAAAAAACGTTGTTCCACGAATTGGATCAGTTCTTCACAAGCCTGCTCAATAAAAGACTGATTTTTTTCAGGACGTTTTCCTAAATAGTTCATTACAGCCAATAGAAGATAGCGGAAGTCTTTCTCGGGGATCTCGACCTCCTCTTGCTCTTCATTTAAATAGCCCATTTCCTCAAAAAATCTCCATAAGTCTGTCCGAATGGTATAAACCTTGCTTAATGAAATAAACACCTCTTCCGATATTTTTTGCCAACTTCTCTCTCCAATCAAAAATTGATAGAGAACTTGTAAAAAATAGGATCCTTGATAAATGGTTTGAGTAAGCTCTGATAAGGAAGATCCGGCAGTAAAAACCACTTGATATGTATGCTTCTCGTGAGTGGCGGTAGCAATGCGTTCTTTTAGTAAAAGCAGAATTTTATCAATGTCATTGATAATGGTCGCAGGACAGACATCCAGCTGTTCGGCTAAACGGTCAATAAGCACGCTTTCCTTCTCATACAACTGCTCGCAAAGATAGACTTGACGAATCACGCATTTTTCTATATACCTTTCCAGCATAGGCTCGCTCCTTTCCCGAATTTATTACGTCCGTTATTATAAACTATCAGGAAATAGGAAGAAATGAAATTGATAGCATTCTGAGGAAAAGTTTAGGCAAAAAAATTGTTTTCAAAATTATTTTTAATTTTATCTTGGGAAAAATGAAGAATTTTTCATGTAATCGGTATAGCTTACCTTTAGCAAATCTTTTCCTGCTGAAATAAACAAATGGATTACACAGTGAGAAAAGGTCTACTTTGTATTCACACGATAAATTCCTTAGATCCCCTAGCATTCGATACAACATATAGTTGTATCGATTGACTCTTTTTGAGCAAAAGATTAATTTTTACAACCACCGGCCGCCTGCGACAGAGTGTGTTTTTGTTAGCATAATACGTCGCGATACTGACTTGTTTCACCCGATCGCTCTACTAAATAAAAATGACTTCTCTACTTACCTTATACCCCTTATACCCCTATACTCCCTATACCCCCTACAACAACGAAACAGAAAAGCCACTGAATCGCGAGCTTATTCTCTTATTCTTTCTCTTATTTTTCATCGCACCTTGATCAACCCCTCCAAAGCCTCATAAGTTTTAGGGCCAATACCAGAAACTTCTTTCACTTCTTCCACGGTTTTAAAAAAACCCTTTTCTTCACGGTAAGCGATGATTGCCTCTGCCTTTTTCGCGCCAATGCCTGGAAGCTCTTGTAACTGGCTGCTATCTGCTGTATTTAAATCGATCTGGTTCTGAGCAAGTGTTCCTTCTGCTCCGTTGTCAGCGTAAACTACCGGATCATCTAAATGAGGAACGATTACTAATTGTTGATCTGACAATTCTTGGGCAAAATTCATGACTTCTTCATTTCCTTCATCAGTGACCCCGCCCGCTAATTGGATCAGCTCATACAGTCGAGCTCCACTAGGTAAGGTGTAAATACCCGGATTTCGGATTTCTCCTTTGATATCTACAACGATCTGGTCCAATGACTCTTTCCTACTCTCTGATTCGAAAATTGGTGAAGATTCTTCTGCTTCGGGCCATTCTGGCTCATTCGGGGTAAAAAACAAACCAAATAGAAAAAGAATGACCAACAGCGCGCTCAAGGATAAATGCCAATATTTTTTCCCAAAATCCACCCACTTGTCCATAATGAATCACCTCAAAAAGAAGTACGCAAAAAAAGTCTTGATTGCTCAAGACTTGATAATTTCTTCGATTTCTTTCATGGAATGAACGACATGGTCTGCATCCAAATCAGTTAGCAATCCTTCAATATCATAGAACATCGTTTGCACCCCTGCCCCTCGTCCAGCCAGCACATCCATCGCACGATCACCGATCATTACAGTCGTTGTTTTGTCCAATTGATATTTTTCCACTAAATAATTCAAAGACGTTGGGTCCGGCTTGCGGGGAAAATTATTCTCCGGTCCCACGATCTCTACGATCAAATGGTCAAGATTTTCTTTCATTAAAAGTTCTTTCGTTGAAACAACGTCACGATGGGTCAAAATATAATTCTTTCCGCCATGGTCTACTACTGCTTGTAAAGCTTCTTTCGTTCCCGGAAATGAAACGGGTAGCCGCTCATCTAGTGCTTCATATGCTTTAAAACGAGCGCTAAAATCAATGAAATCCAATTGATATTTCTCAGCTACTTGTTTTGATGACGATGCTTTCAAGATGCGATAAATTTCTCTCGAATCGGGATCAAATCCAGCGTCTTTCAATGTTTTAAGAAACGCCTCTAACATGATTGGGTAACTGTCAAACAATGTGCCGTCAAAGTCCCAAATATACGAATGATACATGTACAACCCTCATTTTCTAAAAATAAGCTGAAATGTTTCCGTGAAAAAAATGTTTTTTCAGCAACTTTACAAAGTTTATCACAAAAGTCCGCCTTTGTCTTTAGATCAAAAGGCAAAGTGGTTGAGACAGAAGTGATTAGTTGCAAGAAATTACGGCTTATTACTGCAAAAGCGACCGCTTACCGTGCGTTCGAAAAAAGAGCTATGACAACCTTTTGTCACAGCCCTTAAAAATTACCAGCTTCCGGAAATTCCGCCCCCACTACTGGACCCACCGCCAAAGCCACCGAAATCACTATCCGAGCTTTTACTCTCTGCGATGACCTGTTCTTGTCGCGTGACATGATTGATGAGTAACAAATAAACTAAAGATTGATCCATAGTGGTTGGATTGTATTCACGACGAGCATTATTCAATAGTTCTGAACGATCTTCCCCCGAAAAATCACCTACTTGTTTTTGTAGATCTGGATGATTTTTATATACTTCATGGAGATCGATAGTAAACAAAGCATCCGTTTTAACAGAATCAATCAAGCTAGCTATTTCCTGAGAACTCGTCTGCACCATTTCAGGATACGTCTTTTCCTTCGTAAGCAGCATAGCCAAATAATCGTTGTTGAGACTACGCCGCTGAATTTCTTCTTCCGCCAACTGCTGAATCTCTTTTTTATACTGTGGAATCAAATAAGCATTTTCTGCAAGAATATCTCCAGTTAAATCATAATCTCGTAATTGTTCCTTGAGTTGCCGCTGCAATTGTGTTTCATAGGTTCGCAATGTGTCATGGCCTTGGGCTAACTCTTGCCCAAAGATCTTCAAATTTTTATGATCTTTCATATATTCTTGCACGAATTGATCGGCCAACTGCGGATTTTTCAATGCTTGTTGAATCATTTGGTTTCTAGCTGGTTGCGGACTGATTCTTTCAAACTCAGCTAATTGCCTCGGAATAACTTCACTAAGCAGGTACATTTTTAACGCCTTCAAACACTCTCCAGCAACAATATAGTGATTGAAGGTCTGATAATTCCTTCTTTTACTTGCCCATCTGTAAAAAGCCTTTTCATCAAACGCTGGATCCGAATGAATATGAGGAGGAATCACATTGGCTGCTTGAAAACTTTTCTTCGTTTGGCGCTTGCGCCAGCCTATCACTCCGCTAATAGCTGCAATAACCAATGCACTAACTGAACTAACAAGTTGCCAAAACAGCAACCAGAATTTCTTTGACTCTGCGGCTTCTCGGGCCTTTTTTTCTGCCAGTAGCTGTTGCCCATCCGCATAAATTTTGTTCAGACCAACCGTTTCGTCCGCTGTTTTCATTTCCTCATAGACGCGATCAGAAGCATTTAAAACAGCTTGATCATAGTCTTCATCACGCAAAAGATCTTTTGTATCTTCATCGATCAGGTCATCATCTGACAAATCAGAAAAAATATACGTTAAGCCATCCCCATAGCCTAAACGAAATTCCCGGTCCTCGATGGCAAACACAAAAACTAAGCCATTGTTATACGCGGATTGACCAAAACTGTATTCATCAAATAACTGATTGGTTACTGTCTCGATCGATTGGCCGTCTAAGTTTTTAAGCGTGACAACAGCGTATTCTGGACTTCCTGGCAACGTTTGGAACCTCTCTTGGTTTAATTGATTGATTTTTGCGATTGTCTCTGCTGAGAGGACCCCTGCATTATCCTTCACAAAACTTTGACCAAATACTTTTTGGGGAACAAGTAGCACGAACATGACGATCACTATCAGTATGGAGCTGCCCACTACCCTCTTTTTCATTCTTGACACCCCTATCTGTATAAAATTACGTTAATTGTATATTACTTCCAGATGATCAGCATAGGGCTAAAGCCTTAGATCACAAAGAAGAAACTGCGAACTAAGTGCTACACTAAACAAAATGTCCGATTTTTTTACTAGCATCCCCTCCAAAATACCATTAGGTCTTTATGAGCGAATGTTCGAAAAGTAATCACCTTTTCGTCCAATCGAGAGCATTTGATTTGTGTGTTCCTTATATCGCAGTTTCAGAAGATGATCAGTTTTTGAAAGAATGAATCGGCGCAGGAATTCGGCCGCCTCGCTGAATAAAGTCAGCAGATTTAGCTGGATTAACTTTCATAACAGGTGCTGTGCCTAGTAAACCACCAAATTCGATGCGGTCTCCTACTTGTTTTTCTTTAGCCGGAATGATACGTACCGCCGTTGTTTTATGGTTGATGACGCCGATTGCTGCTTCATCAGCAATCATCGCAGCAATCGTTTCTGCAGTAGTATCTCCAGGAATTGCGATCATGTCTAAGCCCACCGAGCAAATTGCTGTCATCGCTTCTAACTTTTCTAGATTCAACAAACCACTTTCAACTGCTTTGATCATGCCTGCATCTTCTGAAACCGGGATGAAAGCACCCGATAAACCACCAACATGATTGCAGGCCATGACGCCGCCTTTTTTGACGGCGTCGTTCAACAACGCCAATGCAGCCGTTGTCCCGTGAGTTCCAACGGATTCCAGACCCATTTCTTCCAAGATGAGCGCCACACTATCCCCTACAGCCGGAGTAGGTGCTAAAGAAAGATCGACGATCCCAAAAGGAACCCCTAAACGCTCTGAAGCTACACGTCCTACGAGTTGCCCCATACGGGTTATTTTGAAAGCCGTTTTTTTGACTGTTTCTGCAACGACGTCAAAAGATTCTCCTTTGACTTTTTCAAGCGCACGCTTGACCACTCCAGGACCGCTGACGCCTACATTAATCTCGACATCTGCTTCTCCGACACCGTGAAAAGCACCGGCCATAAACGGGTTGTCTTCCACTGCGTTAGCAAAAACAACTAATTTTGCACACCCCATGTCTGAGGTTTCAGCCGTTTGTTTGACTGTTTCCCCCATTAACCGAACAGCATCCATATTGATTCCAGCTTTGGTTGATCCAATATTGACCGAAGAACAGACAAAGTTCGTTGCTGCCAGCGCTTCTGGAATCGATTGGATTAATGCTAAATCACCGCCTTGATACCCTTTTTCAACCAGAGCACTGTAGCCACCGATGAAATTGACCCCTACTGTCTCAGCTGCCCGATCCAATGTTTTAGCTACCTTCACACAGTCTTGTGGCGTCGGTTGACTGGCTGCCACAACAATGGCAATCGGGGTAACAGAGATTCGCTTGTTGATGATTGGAATACCATATTCTGTTTCGATTTGTTCGCCAACTCGCACCAAGTTCTTGGCTTTTGTCGTAATTTTTTGATAGATTTTTTCGCACATCTGATCGATATCGGCATCGATACAGTCTAAAAGAGAGATTCCCATTGTAATGGTACGAATATCAAGATTTTCTTCTTCAACCATGCGAATGGTTTCTAGTATTTGATTGATTTCCATAGAAGCCCTCCTATAATTTATGCATGGTATCAAAAATTTCTTGGTTTTGAATACTGATTTTAACACCTAGTGTTTCGCCTTTGGTATGCAATTGCTCACGAATCGTTTCAAAATCTGCATTTGCCTCCATCGATAATAACATCATCATCGTAAAGTATTCTTCCATGATGGTTTGTGAAACATCGAGGATATTGATGTCTAATTCTGCCAATAGTTGGCTGACGCCTGCGATGATCCCTACCTTGTCTTTTCCAATAACGGTCAATACTGCTTTCATAAGAGCCCGCCTTTCATAAAATTTTTCTTATTATAGCATAAGAAAACCGCACTTTCGATGAAACTTCATACGAAAGCGCGGTTTTTAGTAATAATGTTCGTCTTTATCCCAGCCGTTCTTGTAAAACAGCTTGTGAATCAAAGGTATAAATGATTGGCTCTGCATTGGGGACATCGATTTTGTCGACTTCTTCTTCAGGTACACTCTCCAAATACTTCACTAAAGCCCGCAAACTATTGCCATGGCCTGTGATCAAGACATTTTTTCCTGATCGAATGAAGGGAACAACATCATCCGACCAAAAAGGGGTGATCCTTTCAACGACCATTCCTAGGTTTTCTCCTTTAGGAATCAAGCGTGGATCTAAGTCGTCATAACGACGATCAAAATGATTTTCTGAAACATACAGCGGCGGTTCATTATACCCTCGTCGCCACTTTTGGACTTGACCTTTTCCATAACGAGCAACCATTTCATCTTTATTGACACCGACTAACTGTCCGTAATGTCGTTCATTCAACCGCCATGTCTTATAGGTAGGTACCCACAATTGAGCGCTTGCTTCCAAAACAGTGTTGCAGGTGATGATGGTTCGCTGAAGATAAGAAGCAAATGCTACATCAAAAGAAATACCCAATTCTTTGATTTTTTCTCCCGCTTGCCAAGCCTGTTCCCGACCCTTTGCTGTCAAGGCCACATCCAGCCAGCCCGTCCAATAGTTTTCAAAATTTGCTTCGCTTTCGCCATGCCGTATCAATACTACCTTCACTTGAACGCCTCCTCTTTGATTCATTATCTCAAGAAAAAAGCAAAATGTCTTGGGCAAAGTTCACAGAGACATCCTTTTTTATCTGAGTATACAAAAAGGCTAGGCATAAGTTGAGCCAGACCCGATCTTTAAGGAACAACTGTCCTCTCGTAAATCTTTCTGACTGTTTTTACTTATGCCCTAGCCTCATACGTGCATGGGTCTGTTCTTAAAATTTGGAGAAATTAATCAAGAATCGTTACTTGAACGGTCCGACGGCCCCATTGTTCGCATTGTGCGTTTGTTGGGAAATGCACGTCGATGATATTTCCCTTGATCGCACCACCGGTATCGCTGGCGATGGCTTCTCCATAACCTTCAACATAAAGTCTTGTGCCTAGAGGGATCACAGATGGGTCCACCGCAACTGCCATCGGATTTTCCAACAAGTTTTGGCCGGTAGCTGTCACAGTTCCGCCGCCTAAAACATCTGCTGGATCAGAACTATATGCTGTTGCTTCCATCGTCATCGTTGTTCCAGAATAGCTGCTTGCTGCAGATTCAGATTGGTTTTCGTTGTCAGATTGGTCTTCTGCTTGTGTGGTTTCTTTTGCAGGTTGTTCACTTGCTTGGTTATCTGATGATACTTTTTTGTCGGTGTCAATAATCAGAGTTGTACCATCGTAGATGATGTTAGGATCTTTCAGTTTGTTGTCTTTTGCAATTTGATCAATATGATCTAAATTACCAAAGTATTTTAAAGAAAGACCAGATAATGTGTCATCAGATTTCACCACATGTTTGATTTCGTCTGCGTTAGCAGTTGTACTTAATGCAGCAAAACCAGCAATTGTGGCTGTAGTTAATACGAATGTTTTAATTGATTTCATAAATTTTATTTCCCTCGCTCTATGTAAGTTTTCGTCGTAACGACTTGATAAATAATAGCAAGATACGTTAAGTCCTTGGTAACAGTTCGATGACGAAATATTTCACTTTGATAAAAGAAATTAAATAACGTACCAAATAAAAAATAGAAATACTAAAAACCTTGCTAAATAAGGCTTTAATAATAAACAGAAGATCAATTAACTGTTACAAGTTTCTTTTAAGCTAATCAAAAAAGCCGAATGAATCTTAAATATTTTCATAATTTCCGGAAATTTTCTGAAACAAATTTTCTTATATTACAAATTTGTAAAAAACAATTCAACCTGTAAACTTATAGAAAACACTGTTTTTTCTGAAAACTCAAATATATTTCGTGATTTTTCCAAGAAAGGGATTGACTTCCCACAAAGGTATGATACGATATTTCTAACGTTTGTTGTATTTTTATACATAATTCAAGCTATTATTGTATTTTAAAACAAAAAGGAGTAATTGAATGAAAAAGATGTGTAAATGGTTCGCTTCAACAATGATACTGATCGTCCTGTTCTTTTGTGTTACCACAAAACTGGTACACGCTGAAACAACAGATCCCGTCTATGAAAAAATAAAACAAAATGGCGCATTGATCGTTGGCTTATCTGCGGATTATGCCCCCTATGAATTTCATACCACGATTAATGGCAAAGACGAAATTGTCGGCTTTGATCTATCAATTGCCAAAAAAATCGCTGATGATCTAGGTGTCGATCTTAAAATTGAAGAATTAGGTTTCGATGCGCTGTTAGGAGCATTAAAAACTGGAAAAATCGATCTTGTCATTTCGGGGATGGCTGCTACCGATGAACGTAAAAAGGAAGTCAACTTTTCTGACACTTATATGGAAGTCCAACAAAAAGTGATTGTTCGAAAAGAAGATCAGAACCGGTTTCAATCAACAGCAGATTTCAACGGTGTAGCTGTCGGTGCTCAAAAACAAACCACACAAGAAGAATTAGCTAAGAATGAGTTGTCCGGCTCACTTGTAACCTCTTTGCAAAAAGTTCCGGATCTGATCACAAATTTAAACTCAAAAAAAGTGGATGCTATTGTGATGGAAGGTCCTGTGGCGGAAGCCTATGTTCAATCAAATGATAACTTAGCAATTGCCGACGATGTGGTCTTTGAGAAAGGTACGAAAGAAACAGCGATTGCTATTTCAAAAGAGGCGCCGCTGCTCCTGGAAAAAATCAATGCTTCCATCAAGACGATTGTCGATAACGATCTATTGAGTCAATATCAAGATGAAGCCTATGCTCTAATGTTCAATGAAGAAACAGGAGCACCTGAAGAAGGCTTCTTTAGCAAATATCTGCCCTTTTATCTCTCAGGAGCCGGTTATACTATTTTTTTAGCCTTTGTCGGTGTACTCTTTGGCTCGATTGCTGGTAGTCTACTGGCATTTATGAAACTTTCTGCGTCAAAAATTTTGCGTTGGATTGCGATTGTTTATATTGAATACGTGAGAGGTACCCCGCTCTTAGTACAGATCTTTATCGTTTATTTTGGGACTGGCGTACTAGGTCTGGATTTATCCAAATTAACGGCAGGTTGTATCGCTCTTGCACTTAATAGTGCCGCCTATGTGGCTGAAATCATTCGTGCGGGGATCAATGCGGTCAACAAAGGTCAGTTGGAGGCAGCCCGTTCATTAGGAATGAATCAAGTTCAAGCGATGCGCTTCATTATTTTTCCGCAAGCCATCAAGAACATTTTACCTGCTCTCGGCAATGAATTTGTGACAGTCATCAAAGAGTCTTCTGTTGTCTCTGTCATTGGTGTCTCCGAATTGATCTTCCAAACAGGGGTCGTCCAAGGTGCCAGTTTCAAACCTTTCCTACCATACGTGATTGTTTCCTTGATTTATTTTGTCTTGACTTTTGCTCTTTCACGATTACTAGGAGTTGCAGAAAGGAGAATGAAAACAAGTGATTAGCGTAAAAAAACTTTTAAAAAATTTTGGTGCGACAGAAGTTCTGAAAGAGATCGATCTTGAAATCTCCACGGGTGAAGTCGTTGTGATCATTGGACCTTCTGGAAGCGGCAAAAGTACTTTTCTGCGTTGTTTGAATCTTTTAGAACAACCTACCAGTGGTCAAATCGAATTTGAAGGAAACGATCTTTTGGCTAAAGAGATTGTGATCGATCAAATTCGTCAAAAAATGGGTATGGTATTCCAAAACTTTAATCTGTTTCCTCATAAAACAGTTTTGGAGAACATCACCATCAGCCCCATAAAAGTAAAAAAACAAGATCAAGAGACCGCTGAGAAAAAAGCCTACGCACTTTTGGAACAAGTTGGATTAGCAGACAAAGCGACTAGCTATCCTGCAAGTTTATCTGGTGGGCAACAGCAGCGAGTAGCTATTGCTCGTGCGTTGGCTATGGATCCAGATGTGATGCTTTTTGATGAGCCGACTTCTGCACTAGATCCGGAGATGGTTGGTGAAGTATTAGCGGTGATGCAGGCACTCGCCGAGAAAGGCATGACGATGGTCGTTGTGACTCATGAGATGGGCTTTGCCAAGCAAGTAGCGGATCGCGTGATCTTTATGGCTGACGGTGTCATTCAAGAACAAGGAACACCTGAAGCGATCTTTGACCATCCGCAAAATAGCCGCACACAAGATTTTTTAAGAAAAGTACTATAAAAAATGGAGATGAACCTATGAAACAGTCGATGATTGCACAACGATTTCAAACACCCGAAGAAAATCTACTAATGGACATTGCAACGATTGCCAAGAAAACACCAAATTTGATAGATCTGTCCATCGGCGATCCTGATTTGATTACTGATCAGTCGATCATTGCTGCCGCTTTTACGGACGTCAAAAATGGACATACAAAATACACGGCTTCTGATGGCAGTGCCGACTTTATTCAAGCTGTTGTCGATTTTTATCAGAACCATTATGGATTGACTTTCGCCAACGATCAAGTACGGGCCTCAGTTGGTGCGTTACACGGCATGTATCTTGCCTTGTGCGCGATCTTAGATCCTGGAGATGAAGTAATTATCCATGAGCCTTACTTTTCTCCTTATAAGCAGCAAGTTGAAATGGCTGGCGGAAGCCCGGTTTTCATCCCTACCTTTGAAAAAGATGGTTTTCAGATCGCTATTGATGTATTAAAAGCAGCGATTACCGACAAAACAAAAGCCATTATCATTAATTCTCCCAACAATCCCACTGGTGCTGTCTTTTCGCCGACAACTTTTAAAGCAATTGCTGAAGTTGCCGAAGAAAATGATTTGTTGATCTTGTCAGATGAAGTGTACGAAGCCTTTTGTTTTATGGAAGAGTTTGTTCCTATGGCAACTTTTGCGCCTGAGCGGACGATTACTTTTAGCAGTTTTTCAAAAGCTTTTGCTATGACTGGCTGGCGGATTGGTTACATGATCGCTCCTTTATCCATCAATCAGACAGCCAAGTTGATTAATGAAAGTATTGCTTATTCTGCTCCTACCCCCTCACAACGAGCGGGAATCTATGCGTTGAATCACTACGACGAACTTGTTCCAGCAGTCGTGGAAACCTTCAAAAAACGGCTAAGTTACATTCAACAACGAGTCGCTACTATTCCTTTTCTTTCTTTGTCTCCTGTCAAAGGAAGTATGTATGCCTTCATCAACATAGAAAAAACTGGCTTGGATTCTGTTACTTTCGTTGAAAAACTTTTAAAAGATACTAGCGTGCTAATGATTCCCGGTAAAGCTTTTGGTGAGACGACTGGTGATCATTATGTCCGTTTAGCTGCTACGCAATCAATGCCAATGCTAAGAGAAGCCTTTGATCGCATTGAGCAGTTCACTTTTTAATCAACAAAAAATCCCTCTGCTCCAAGAGAGTGAATCACTCCCAAAAGTTAGCTTTTATGGCTAACTTTTGGCGAATGGTTCAATCACTCTAGTTGCAGAGGGATTTTTTATTCTTTTTTTGCTTCTTCAATCAGTTTTGCTATTGCTTCTTTTTGATATTCTGCAGTGAATTGACTGATTTTTGCTTTTTGTTCCGCCGCATCCATTGTTGGGTCAGCCATCAAAGCGGCTTGCATCTTCTCTTGAACAAAAGTTTTTGCTTCTGTTTTCATCGCTTCTTGTTGGTTTTCAACAAGACTGGCTAGTTTTTTCGCTTGATCAACAGTTAAGAGAGTCCAAGAATCTGGAAGAGAGAACGTATTCTTTTCACGAATAAACTCTTCATCATTCCCAGCTATTCCAAACAAGAAACGATAAAAATCATTTTTATACGTCCAACGGGTCGTTTTCGTTTCTTTTTGTGCCGATTTGGCATCTTCGACGACATGATTCGTCACATGGTCCATTCTTGTTTGTTTTGGTTTCTTTTGCGACTCATCTGTGCGGTACAAATAGATTTTCTCAGTTCCATCACCCAAAGGTTGATACAACAGCATTGGCAACTGATCATTGTCACTGCTTGAAACTAACGGCTGTGTAGTCGTTGTGGTGGTTTTTTCCATCCCAAAATGTGCGGATAGATTGGCCATCATTGCTGTTAAGCTTAAGACAAAAACCAAACCAAAGAGAAGTGAAATAACAGTTTGGACTTTATTTTTGGCAAAAACATTTAATAACGCAAAGGCAATTACACTGATGACGACAATCACTAACATCATTTGCCGTCACCTCCTTTAAGAACAGTCAACTGAGGCTCTTTTTTCTTCAATGCAAAGGCAATCAAAAAGCCTAAAAAGCCAAAGACAACAGCGACATAAAAAGCAGCATGATAACCAGAAAGCGTTGCTTCGATCGCTTTTTCTTTGTAAGCAAGCGGTGTTGCCTTCAACAAGCCATCACTTGGAAGATTTCCTTTGGTTACATTTGATAAGACACTGATCAAAATCGCCGTTCCAATTGAGCTGGCAACTTGACGGAAAGTATTATTAACTGCTGTACCATGACTGATCAAGTTTCCTGGCAAAGCATTCATACCAGAAGTAGTAACTGGCATCATAACCATGGAAATCCCAAACATACGAATCGCATAAAGAATGACGATATGCAAGATCGGTGTGTCTTTTGTTAAAAAGGCAAAAGGCAATGTTGCAGCAGTCAAAATGAACATACCGGTAATAGCTAAACGCTTTGCCCCATACTTATCAAAAATTGCCCCAGTGATCGGCATCATCGCCCCCATTACCAATGCCCCAGGTAAAAGCATCAAACCAGAATGAAAGGCAGATTCTCCCCGAATATTTTGGATATATAAAGGCAAGACCATTTCTGCGCCCACCATGGCCATATTGGTCACACCAGAAAGAATGGCCGCTAATGTGAATGTTTTCGATGAAAAGACGCGTAATTCCAAAAATGGATGCTCGATGTGCAATTGTCGCCAAGCAAAAAAGGCGATAAACAAGACCCCAACTACTAAGAAACTAATGACCTCCACGCTTCCCCAGCCCTTGTCTCCGACACTGGAAAAACCATACAACAATGTTCCGAAACCGATGGTTGAAAGAATGGCAGAAAAAATATCAATTTTCGGATGAGACAGCTCGATAACACTCTTCATCAAGAAGACAGCTAAGATCAATACTAAAATAACGATTGGAATGACCATTCCAAACAAATAGCGCCAAGTATAGTGGTCAATGATCCAGCCGGATAGTGTTGGGCCTAAAGCTGGTGCCAACCCAATAACGATCCCCGACATTCCCATTGCAGAACCGCGTTTTTCTGGCGGAAAGATCGATAACATGATATTTTGCAACAACGGCATGGAGATACCAACACCGGCAGCTTGAATCAAACGACCTAATAGTAAGATCGAAAAATTAGGTGCTGCAAAACAAGCAATTGTACCAATTAAGAAAATCGTCATGGCAGTTAAATACAAATTTTTCGAATTGAATTTATTAATCAGCCAAGCGGTAATTGGAATCATGATCCCATTAACAAGCAAGAATCCGGTCGTCAACCATTGAACATCAGAAGCCGTAATATCGAAGGCATTCATCAAGGTTGGAAAGGCAGTCGTCAGTAATGTTTGATTCAATACTGTACAAAACGTACCGATCAGCAAAACGACAACCAATAAAGAACGATTGTACGGTTTACCGTATATATCTAAAGGACGATTATTTGTCATATTTCACACTCTTTTCACAAAATTTTTCAACAGCACTATACACTTTAAAACTTTCTCACTTATTTGTCAACCTACTTGACACAAAAGTAAAACAAGTTACAATATAAACAAATACCTTTACAAGAATGGAGAAAGCATGTCTCAAACCTTTCGTAAATTATTAGAAAATGACAATTTGCTGGTAGGAATCAGCGAGCTGAGCCAAATGTGTGAAGTCTCTCCGCGTCAATTGCGTTACTGGGAACAAAAAGGCCTTATCCAATCCGTTCCTCAAGAAGAAAATGCGCCACGTAAATATCGACTGCCCACGGTGATCAAAGTTGAGTTGATCAAACGTTTCCTTGATGAAGGCTTTACTTTAACAAAAGCGGTAGAAAAAGCAGAGGAAAAAATAAAAACTGCACACCATATACGTAAAGTTTTTACAGGGGCACTCCAGAATTTGGAAGTAATCAATGACCGATTTACTATTATCAGCCTAGGACCCATCAAGGATTCAAACCAATGGCTGCACATTATCCATGATGATGAATCGAATCAGCTTGACTACGAATTATTACCGGAAAACCAGCCATTGGACATTGATAAATACCGTAATCTCTGAGAAAACAAACAATAGTTAAAAAAGGACTGCTGCACGCCCTTCGTCTTTCGGGAATGCAGCAATCCTTACTCTTGCCATAGCTCGTCATAATACTTGATTTTGTTATCTAAACGATTCAAAGTCCCTTTTAGTTCCTCAAAACGTTGCCGCAAATTTTCTCGTTCTTCGACTAGTAATTGTTTGCGGGCCTCTTTCGTTCTTTGGCTAAAAAATATTATGTATCAGCGCCACAGCTAGCGATTCGCTATTGCCTCCAATTAGATCTCCTTCCTTTACCGAAAACAGCATCTATTGAACATATGAAAAACAACGCCGATGTTGCTTTTACAATTTCAGAAGAAGATCTGACTCAATTAAAAGAAATCACTATGAATGATTATGGCTCTAATAATGAAATTCCTGTTTTCAAACGAGCCGCTACAAAATAATTGCAACTGAAGAGCGCTTTCCCAGAATCATTTCTGTCTCAGTGCAGAATCTGAATTCTGGGAAAGCTTTTTTGATGAGAAAAAGCCCTAAACTTATTTTGTTTCTTGCTTGAAGTGTTCCTTTTGAGAATGAGCGGCGGTTTTCAGTAAAACGAGAAGGATCTTCACAGCCCTCGCAGTCATTGTCCATTTGACTGCTTCCGAGAGAAATCATTTACAAAAGCCATTTTTCCATGCTATAGTCCCTTTGAAGAAGTCAAAGGTAGAAGCCGCTTTGAATAGCTGACTTAATTGAAAAATTGACAAAATTGACAAAATTAACTTAGTAGCATTCGTAGCGCTAGCTACCAAATCGAGAAAAGGAGTCTGTATCCATGAACAAAACAGAATTTTTACAAGCAATATCTGGTGGCTTGATCGTTTCTTGTCAAGCTCTGCCAGGGGAACCCTTTTATACCGAAGAAGGTGGCGTGATCCCTCTTTTTGCGGTGGCAGCTCAAGAAGCAGGTGCGGTCGGAATTCGTGCCAACTCTGTACGAGACATCCAGCAAATCAAAGAAAAAGTGTCCTTGCCAATCATCGGTATCATAAAAAGAGACTACCTACCTGAAGAACCGTTCATCACTGCTACGATGCGCGAAGTAGATGAATTAGTTGCAACCGGTGTCGAAGTCATTGCGCTGGATTGTACTTTGCGAAAAAGGCACGATGGTCTAACCATCAATGCATTTATCAAAAAAATCAAAGAAAAGTATCCTGACCAGCTGCTGATGGCAGATATTGCGACTTTTGAAGAAGGCCGCAATGCTTACCAAGCTGGGGTCGATTTTGTTGGCACAACATTAGCGGGTTATACCAAAGACCGTGAGCCAACAGATGGACCCGACCTCGAACTGATCCAACAACTTGTCGCTGAACAGTTGCCCGTCATCGCTGAAGGAAGAATTCATTCTCCTGAACAAGCCAAACAAGTTCAGCGTCTAGGGGTTGCAGGTATCGTTGTAGGCGGTGCGATTACCCGCCCCAAAGAAATCGCGGCTCGTTTTATCACAGAATTATCCAATTAGTTTCATAAAGAATCGCATACTTCTAGGGCTTCTAGCGAACAAGCCTCTGATGGCTGAATAAGGGTACCATGATTTTAGATGCATCTGACACAGGTGCATCTTTTTTTGCAGGTATTCTATTCTTTGTACTATTTTTCCTCTGTTGAATTTGATTGCTGATAACCGGGAGTTTCCCTTGTGAGTCGAGTCACATTTTTTGTTGTCTTTTTTAGAATACTTTATACTGAAAGAAAGAGGAGAAAGTGAGTGAAGAAAATGACAAAAATCAATGCAGGTGTCGCCATGGTAAAAGTCTTTGAGGCTTGGGGGATCGATCACATTTATGGCATTCCCGGCGGTTCATTTAATTCCACAATGGATGCACTATACCAAGAACGCGAATCCGTTCGCTATATCCAAGTTCGCCATGAAGAAGCAGGCGCTCTCGCCGCCGCTGCTGATGCCAAACTAACTGGTAAAGTCGGGGCTGTCTTTGGTTCAGCAGGCCCTGGAGCTACCCACCTAATCAATGGATTGTATGATGCTCAAATGGATAATGTGCCCGTAGTAGCATTACTCGGTCAAGTGGCATCAAGTTCAATGAATTACAATGATTTCCAAGAAATGAATGAAAATCCGATGTTTGCGGATGTCAGCATCTACAATCGAACGGTCATGTCCCCTGAAAGTCTACCACACGTGGTAGATGAAGCTATCAAGGCTGCCTATAAATTTCGGGGCGTCGCTGTCGTGACGATTCCCGTTGATTTTGGCTTTAAAGAGATTGAAGCCCAAGAGATCGCCACAGCCAAAAACCATAAAACTGAGGTTATCCTACCTAATGAAGCAGACTTAAAAGCTGCCCTCCCCTATTTTGAACAAGCAAAAAAACCCGTTCTTTATATTGGACAAGGGGTGTTCGGCGGATTTCCAGCGATCAAAAAATTTTCCGAGTTCTTTTCAATGCCAGTTGCGGCTTCTGTTTTGGCGAAAGGAATCGTTCCTGATATGTATAAGAATTTTCTTGGCTTTGCCGGAAGAGTTGCCACGAAACCTGCGAACGAAGCACTAGCCGAAGCGGATCTGATTGTCTTCGTGGGGAGCGATTTTCCATTTGGTCGTCGTTTCTTTAATCCGAAAGCCAATTTTGTTCAAGTTGACATTGACTCCTCGAAATTTGGGCGTCGGCACAACACAGATGTCTCGGTGTTAGGCGATGGGATCACTGCGTTGAATCAATGGGTCACCCTAGGAACCGAACGACCAGCAGACCAATGGCTGGCAGCAAATCAAGAAAACATTGTTCGCTGGCATGCTTGGCGCCATCACTTTGACACCAATCAACAAGCTCCTCTTCGTCCAGAACCGATCTTCAAAGAAATTAACCGCATTGCCGAGCCGAATGCGATTTTCGTCAGTGATGTCGGAAATGTGACGATCAACAGTATTCGACATTTAGACATGACAGGAGAACAGCGTTTTACCACTTCTGGCTGGTTCGCTACGATGGGGAACGGTGTTCCAGGAGGAATTGCCGCCCAATTGAGTTTCCCCGATCGCCAAGTCTTTACATTGAGTGGGGATGGCGGTTTCGCCATGCAAATGCAGGATATTTTGACCCAAGTCAAATACCAATTACCAATCATCAATATCGTCTTCTCTAATGATTCTTTTGGATTTATTGAAGCAGAACAAGAGGATACCGAACAAAAGAAATTTGGAGTCTTTCTAGAAGGCGCAGACTTTGGGAAAGTTGGGGAAGCACTTGGTGCAAAAGGATATACTATCACTCGTTACGAAGACCTAACACCTGCTTTTGATGCAGCAAAAACCAGCAACGGCCCTGTAGTTATTGATATCAAGATCGAAAATGCTCGTCCACTTCCTGTAGAGGAATTGAAATTGGATCCAGAAAAATTTTCGGCAGCTGAAATCGCCGCCTTTAAAGAAAAATACCAAGTCCAAGAAATGCCTACTTTGAGAGAACTGCTTAAAGGTAATTAGCATAAAGCTATGCCCTAAGAAACAAAAAAGACCGAACAATCAATCTGACACTTCCAATGTTTTTCGCGGAAGTTGTCAGGCATTGTTTGGTCTTTCTTTTTTGTGTTTTAGATCACAAATCTGATTGGTTTGACTCCCTTTGCAAATCAATCAAGAAACAGTCTGGAAAAACGTTCGCAATTCTTGCTTTCTTGCAGCTGAAATCTGCGTTTTAGGAATTCCTTGTATTGCTCCCTCAATCCCATAGAGCATGTGTAGACAAGCCCCGGGATCCCGTTGGGTACGAATACGCATAAAAATGGTTTCTGCTGTTGCAGACTTCATTTTCTCCACCGAATCGATGCCAATCGCATGCAAGTGTTCGGCAAGAACCTTTCCTACATTCGGTATTTTTTGTAATTCTTCCATGATACTCCTCCTCTCAACGATGTTTCTGCAGTTTTATATTTATTGCACAAATCTTGTTTGATTGTTACCCTATATTCCTTCACAAATCTGCATTAATTTTGATGGGCAGAAAAAGGAAGCTTCATCAGAAACAATAAGACTTTTTTCATTTTATCCCTCCTCTTTATTTTAGCGAATTGTCCCCTAAAATGTAACCCTACCGTTTACTTCTTTAGCAACATCGCAATTGTTTCACTCTCTTTCGTATAGCTTTCGCCACAAACGTTGCTATAAAGCTGATACTCTTTAAATCCAACCGCAGCCAGTTCGGCAGCCAATGAGTGCTCTGTAAAACAACTAGTCCACACATTGTAAGTTATCTGATCCTCTTGAGTGATCACCATTGTTTGATCTAGCCAAACAAAGTTGGGATATTTACTGGTCTTATTCAATGCAAGATAGGAGTTCTCGCTCCAAAAGCCAGCTCCTTCTGAGTAGTCCCATGATTGCTGCACTACAGTCTGATCATATTTCGTTGCACTAAAGACATCTAGCAAGAATTTTCCGCCAGGCTTCAACCAGCGATAAATGTTTGCTGCCAGCAGATGTCGATCGTTTGCAGATAATGCACCAAAGTCGCAATAGATCATCACGATCAAATCAAAAGTTTCTGTCAATTCCATCTCAAGGTAGTCTTGTTTTAGGTAGGAAATAGGCAACTGTTTTTTTCGTGCAGACTCTTTTGCATAGTCGATCGATCGCTTTGAGAAATCTACCCCTGTTACTTGATAGCCAGATTCAGCAAACAATTCTGAATAGAGCCCTGGTCCACACCCTAGATCAAGAAGGGTTGGATAATCTGCTGGTGGAACTTTTTGACAGATCCAGCTAGCAGATTTTTTGATAAAGGACCGATTTCGACTGGCCCCATCTATACTCGGATCCAAATGATTTTCTAGCATTTTCTGAGAAATATAGTCATCTGTCCAGAATGGTGTATCGGTTTGTTGATAGATTTTTGGCTGTTTGATGAAGTCTTTCATTTTGTTTCGCATTTTTCTGCTCCTTTGATTGATTATTTGTGTAACTGAATAGTTTTCTTTAGTCCTCCTTTTGCGTGATTACTATAAAAGAATAAAAAAAAGCGATGGTTACCCATCGCTTCCGTGAAAAGAGAAGTTAGAGTAAGATAAAATCAATAGCTAGGCAACTTAAATAAACCTACAAAAGCGGTTATTTTTAGCCTGTTCAATTGATTTTATTTACTCTTTTCCAGTCATACCTATAGCACTGATTGTGTACTATCAGCTATGCCGAACTTCATCACCTGTTCATTCAATTATGACTATACTTTACCACATTAAAGCAGTTGCAGCAAACCCTTTCACGATTTTGCGTTCAACGTTACGAGCATATGCGATTAAGAAAATGGCCATACGTTTAAGTGATTTTTTTAAGTTTTTGATCAACGACTTGATAGACCTCATTAGCAACTTGATCAACAAATAATTGATCATGAGAAGTAAATATAACTGTTCCAAGATAATCCCTCATTAGTTTTTCCAGGGCTTCAATCGTAGGAAGATCAATAAAATTAGTTGGTTCATCCAAAATGAGAACATTTGCTGGTTTAACAAAAAGCAGCGCAATTTGAACTCGTGTCGCTTCTCCTCCGCTCAAATTTTTTACGGGCTTTAAAATTTCTGTTTGATAAAAACCAAGGTTATGCAAAATACTTCTGACAAATGATTCAGAATAATCGGTTTGTTTCATTAAATAAACAAGAATTGATTCCGATTCAGTCATTTTATAGGACAATTGTTGGTAACTAGCAAAAACTACCTTAGGAGATAAGACAATTCCTTTACCATCATTTAAAATATGATTCAATAAAGTCGTTTTTCCACAACCATTTGCACCTACAATCGCGATACGCTTTCCTAATCCAAATTGAAAATCACAATCATCAAACAAAACTCTCTGTTCATATTGAATTGAAACGTTGTCTCCTTTTATCGGATAAGGATTATGAATTTCTATGCCTTTTGGTGCTGGAAAAATAATTTGTCTCGGCTCAGTCAATGAATGATGCTCACCTAAATGATCCAAACGGCTTTTCATTGCCTTTGCTGTTTTATGAAGATTCTTTTGAATTGTATCCTTTTGTTTGGATGATGCCAATCGATCAGGACGACTATTTTTCTGCTGCATTTTTTTAGAGACTTTACTAATCTTTTCAGCTTGCTGAAGTTTACTTTCAATCGTCGCTTCCAAGCGCTTCTTTTCTTTCAAGTGACTTTCAAGCGCATGTTTTTGATGCAGTAATTCCATTTCCTTTTGCTGTTTATACGCATCAAAGTTTCCGTGATATTCCCGTACACACCCCTGATCAATTTCCCAAATTTTCGTTGCTAATTGGTTCAAGAAAAACCGATCATGACTGACAAAAAGCAATGTACCATAGTAATGCCTCAACTCCTCAATAAGCAATGAAATACTTTTCTGATCCAGATGGGTGGTAGGTTCATCCAACAAAAGACCCATTTCATAGTTCGATAGTGTTCGAACCAATCGTGACTTTGCGGCTTCCCCACCGCTCCAGCTATCCATTGAATGTTTTGGTAACGAAAAGCGGCTCATGATTTCCCAGTCAACGGATGAAAAATCGTAAGAATCCTCGATCCCTCCAATTTGGGCAAAATAATTAAAGGTCGTGGTTGTCTGAATCGTGCCACTATCAGGCTGGATTTCTCCAGTAATTAATTTTAACAGTGTTGACTTTCCTTCCCCATTTCTACCAATGATCCCGATTCGTTCTCCATGATAGGCGGATAACGCCTCAATTGACAAGACTTCTTTAGCGCCATATTGTTTTTTGATCTGTTTGAATTGGACTGTTAATGTTTCCATGAATGATCTCCCTCTCTCGTCTAGGAAAAAGGAAAACACAAAAAAGGCATAGCCTGGCGCTATCCCTTCATAAATAATTGGAAAAGTAGACACTCATCCCTTGAAATCGCGATCACCTAGACTTTTGAATAGTATTAAATTAACGATTCAAAAGATCGATCCACAATTTCATTGCCGCTGTCATGACTTTTCCTCCTTCAGTAAATGATTTCCTTAAGTATAGCAGATCCGAAAATACTTGTACAGAAAGGTTCGCATGAGTTCGCTGGAAGTCCCTTACACCAGTGTGTCCTATAATTTCAGCGGAAGATCTGTCATCCTGCGAGCTCATGGGATCGTCTGCTAATCAAATCATTCCTTCGTAATCACTTGATACATTTTCGCGATATCCTCGGCTGCCATCGTAACTTTAGATTTTTCGATCAATACGTTCTTCCCTGTCATAATATAAGAAGGCAATAAGCGGATCTTTCCATAATAGATTTCAGTCTGGCGTATTTTGTAAGTTGCAACGGAGGGAATCGCATTCTTTTTTTGCTGCTTTTTGGCGATTTGATTGAAGGCTTTTTTGGCGACATCCCCCATTAGCATAATCACTTCAATATTTGGAAATAACGACAACTCTTTTTCTAATAGCGGTAGATTCTCAGTGATAGTTTGTGTTTCAATTGTCGTCGCGTGTTTTGGCGTTTTGATCGCATTGGTCAAATAAATCCCTAAATCCAATAAGTCATGGGCAGAATCTACATAGATCCCAGCTTGTTGAAACAACGGCAACGTCGTAGAAAGATAAGCGCCATCTGTTGCCCCATAAAAATCATCTGTTGGATCTAGGGGAACGACTTCATTGATCAATACTGCTTTAATGGTTTTCGGATCGACTTCAATATCATTCAAAAAGATACTTTTTTCTGCTCCAGCCATCAATGCCTCTTTCACATTCATTTTCTCACTCCGTTCCTATTCTCTTTTCCTTAATCATACAAAAGGAAAGCGGCGAAGTCGAGGAGTATTTTGTGTTGAGAAAATCAGTCGGTACCCCTCTCTAAAAGAGACAAAAAACTGCGTAAGGAGGATTTCCTTACGCAGTTATACTCAATGAGTCGCGCTCATTTATTACTTATTGTAAATCTTTGGTCCTTTACGCATATTCTTGCGATCATTTTTTGGTGTGTCCATTTGTTTCGAACGGCCACCACCTTGTTTCTTTTTGATCAGTTCAAGCATTTTTTCTTTTTGGTTCACTATTTCCACCTCGTTTTCCCCAGACCCTCTCTTATCTGATAAAACAAATCACTTTGATAAAAGAATTTAGCATCCTGATTAAATCTACTTGGATTTTGACCGTTTGTCAATCGTTGATTGCACAATGTATGTGTCTGTAATTTTCCCGGAAGCTCTTTTCTCCCGTAAAAATTAATTTTAGATTAAAAATGCACTGTGTGTGCACTTTGTATCTATTGTTATTTTATTTACTTTTGATTATTTTCTTTATCGATTTCTTCCCTTTTACTTTAACATATTTCACTCTTTTTGCAAGAGAGAAGTTAGAAAAAAATCTCTAACTGTTTTATTTTATAAACAATAATTGACATTTAGTCTTGAAAATAGCTCAAAAACAAGGTAAAATTAATCTGTAAAAATTAATTTTAGATTTAGATTAGTCGCAGTGCATGACTAGTCTGCGTGGCTCTTTGTTTCTTTACAAAGAGTCTTTTTTTAGTTTTCATTTCCTTTATACCAATCCAATCGCTCTTTAGTTTGTTTTGAAGGTTTATGATAGTTTATGGCATAGTTTTTTATATTGTCTACTTTTTGCCGTTCATCCTCGAAAAAGTGATTTGGGCACTTTCCTAACTCTGCCACCAATCGATCATCCAACGCAAACGCTTCTTTCCACTTCTCTAAAAAGATTTCTTTTAGTGTACCATTGCGTTTTGTGGTCAATAACCAAGCCATTGCCTCTAAACCTTTTCCCCAATACTTACTATTGCGTTTCATCCGGAAGGTCAAGATTCGGTGTAGACTCTCCATAATACCGATTCCTTGTTTTTCACCTGATAACTCGCGCAAGTGATACGGCTTGATAATTTTCCAATTTCGCCGCAAATACGCTCTTAACTTTTTGACATGAGTTTCTTGTTCTTTGGTTTCTACATGCGATTCTAGTGTATCTAAGGCACATTGCAAATCTCTAGTAGAATAATTATTGATTGAATTCTGAAAAACAGGAATTAATTCTGGTACAAAGACACATTGCTCTAATTTTAATGAGATATGATAACGATCTAAAAAGTGTTCATGTCCTTTTACTACTGGCAAAAGACTTTTAAACGTTTTTTGGCTATACCCTTTTCCACCGTCTGAATTGGTCACAATAACGGTGTTTTTCAAATCATAGGTACGATACAAATAATTTTCTACATGATTCAATGTTTTCTGATGACCTAAACCGACAAATTGTTTGAGGTTTTTAGCCATTTTCCGTTGACCGTTTGTCTCTATTCCTTCGTGAACGATAAAATGTGCCAATTCTTTGTTTGTTCCATCTTTGCCACCTACAAACACACCATCACCTTCGATATAAAGATAGTCCACTTTACACTTTCCTTCTGTGCCATATTCTTCTAGATACGCTTCATGTTCTTTGTATTTTGTCTCGTATTCATGAACAACTTTCATGACGGTATCTTTTGAGGCTTGAACATTACCAACCACCTCAATCAATTCTGACGCCTTCCGGTAAGAAGTTACCATACTTAACTCTGCCAAGGCGTATTTTGTTCGTAAAGAATAGCGATCATATCTCTCTAAACCAAGCAAATTATCAATCGGGTAAATAATGTGTCCGTTTCTTTCAACCGATTTTCTTGTATACGTAAGCACGCCAAACAAGAACTGCACACTACGTTCGACAGCTTTTCCAACGGTATATCCTTTCACTTGATAACTTTGAATCAATTGTGGCTCTTGCCAATTGATCCATGATTGAATAACACGATTCATGAGATTAGAAGAGTAATTCATTAATTGTTTCTCTTTCTCTAAACCATCGTTGTTGGTGCGTAAAATTTCATGTAAGTCTGTCAAAAAAGCGGCAAACATATTCTTCTTGTCCTTTCTGTATTCATTACTTATGTATTACCAGGTAAAACTTAGACCTGGCAGGTTGTTTTGTGCATCGGCCCGATCATTTCAAGTAATACTTGTAAAAGTTCTTCCGGCGTATAATTTTCAAGTAAGCTTTTTAACATCTCTTCTAATTGCCTACGTTCTGTTCGAGATAACTCAGACTGTGTTAATACATTGTTGATATGTGATAAAAAACTTTCATTTGTCATGGGTAAATTTCCTTTCTGATTCGATCTTCTGGTATTTTGAAAGCTGTTCGATACACAACCGCAAAAACGTCTCTTCTGATATGATTTTCACCTGTTTTTTCAGGGCTTGTTTTCTTTTCAGTGATTCTCCAAAATCAAACAGCGTTACTGGTTGTTTGCCAGCAACTAAGTAAGTTGTTTCTTTCGTGACTGACTGTTGAACGCGACTACCTAAAGCAAGCACTAACTGTTGTGCTTGTTTGCGCGTAAAACAGTCCAATGTTCCGGTAAACACAAAGACCTCATTCATTTTTCCTACCTCCTATAATTGACGAATCAACGCTGTAAAAAATGCGGAAGCATTCGGGCGCCCTTGGGGAGTAACATAACCTGCTTGTTTTGCTAATTCATTTAATTTTTCTCGATCAGAAGGATACAAAGAAAACATATAATCTTTCTTCTGCTCTTTTTCTTGATTCGCCATCTTTTTTATCGCATTGGAGGGCTGAACAATATTTTTGGTCATTTCTTGCTTTCTTGTAGTAACTTTTTGTTGAATGACTTCAAAGTGATTCATGCGATCAATTCCTTTCTCTTTATAGTCATTGTAATCTGTTTAATCATTTTTTTAACAAGTTCATTTTATTTTTTATCTATTTATCTACAAATAAGAACCTTCTGTAATAGATGGAAAAAAGTTTTTCTCTTTTTATTTGTTTCTTCCAATCCTGTTTTGTCCCAATAAGCTCCCCATAATCTAATCGAAAAATTCCATATTCTAGTCTAGAAAAAATTAATTCATCCAAATGCTTTCCTAAACTAGTAATTAACTTAGTAAATGTTAATGATCGTTCAGATTGATTTTTGGGAAATGGAAGGGATTCTGAACTACTGATTAGAACAGCAACTTTCACCTGATTTCCTTCTTGTTCTAATACAAAATAATCTTTAAAACAAACAGAAATTAAAGTCATTCGTTTTAAATCAAAATAGTAATAAGCTGTTCCTTTGTTCATTTCTAATTCATATAAGCAATCATACCATCCACATCGACTATCAAATACACCATAAGCAATCGTCAAAATTTTTTCTGATTGTTCACTAGTTAAGCTGATTCTTGTACTCTTTTCTTCTAAAAACTCTAACTCTTCTGCACTAATCAAAAGATTAACACCTTCCATCATCTCCCAATAAGCATATTGCATACCTATTATTTTATCTGGATACATTTTTTCTAAATATTCCTTTTGTCTGCATATCTCACAACTACATGATTTTTCCTTCAAATTTTTTCCTCTTTTCATCTTTTCTATTTTCCATAGGGATTTTCCATAGGGATTTTCCATAGGGATTTTCCATAGGGATTTTCCATAGGGATTTTCCATAGGGATTTTCCATAGGGATTTTCCATAGGGATTTTCCATAGGGATTTTCCATAGGGATTTTCCATAGGGATTTTCCATAGGGATTTTCCATAGGGATTTTCCATAGGGATTTTCCATAGGGATTTTCCATAGGGATTTAGGAGGCATTGCTTCGCTCGCCTCCTAATCACCATCAATACAAGTTTTGATCTTATCTAACAATTCATACGTTTGCTTCTTGAACTCCTGGTATTGTTTTTGTTGGTACTTTTCTTGTTCAAATAAGTTTAATAAAGAAATACGCTGTAAACTAGCTTCGTTGAATGCGGTACGATCCTGGAAATAACCTAAAAACATATCATTTCCTGAAATAATTTGTTTGAATTGCCGAGAAACGTCGGTATTATGCGCAATTTGGTTTCCTATATAGCGTACCTCCGCATGAACATAGCTTTTTCCAGTAAACACATCTGTTAATTCATTCGCTAGATACTCGATATGTCCATTTAAGTTTAGGAGTGCTTCGAAACCGTCTGCGCTTGGATCAGACACACCTAAAACGAGATCAGAAGCTGCTAACATATTATTCGTGATAATATTGCTATCGTTTCGTGTATCGATTACAACATACGCATACTTCTTGAATGTATCAAATTGGCGTAAATAGCTACTAAAGATCAAGGTATTGTTGATTCGCTGAATCAATTCCGTATTTACTAGCTCTAATTCAGCTGTACCTGCCACTAAATCCAACTGCTCTCTTACTGCCATTGGGACCACTTCTTGACGTCTAAATAATCGTGTCAATTCTGCTTGTTCCTCGATTTCTTCGGTAAACCGTTTTGTTGCATTTCCGCTTTCGTCGGAATCAATCAAGCATGTCTGGCCAAATCGTGAAAGATATACTGCTAACATACAAGATACACTTGTTTTTCCTGTACCGCCTTTTTTATTGTTTACTGCAATATACTTTGTCATTGTTTTTCCCTCTCTTTATTATTGATATTCTAGGCGTTCCTTTTGTCTTAATTGTTTTCCTTCTCGTACGCCTTCCTGAAATGCTCCCAGATCTTTTATTTTCTGAGATATGTCTTTTCCTGGTACTAGCGATAATTCGTTATACTCTTTTTGTACATATTCTGGTACTTGCAATGCCAATTCATACCCATTTGTTTTTACTTGTTCCCAGAACTGTTCCTGCAATCCTGCAAGATATCCTTGAATATAATCTTGCTTTAACTGCCATTTTCGTTTTCTTTTTCGCTTGATTTCTGGCCGTTGCATGTACGTTCTTGCACAATAAGCAATACTACCTTTCGCAAAATGAAACGTAATATCCGCAATTTCTACATCTGATTTTGTTCCTAAAAAATGCAATTCAACTGGTGTACCTGCTACATAGTAATATTTCACGCGAAAATTCCAATAAATAACTCCTGCTAAGAGATATACCCATTTCTGCGGCTTTCCTTGATAGACAACAAAATCAACCACTTTCTCTTCAAAAGAAGATTGTTCACAATCAAATAGTTGTTCTTCAGATACTCCGTAAGCAAGCATTAACTCTTGTGCTTTAGCTAATGCACTCATGGATTCTTCGTCATTTGCATCATTCGCTAAAGCTAAAAGCTTTTGAATTTTCATAAATCGTTTATCGCTCATTTTTTATCCTCCTTCCTTGAATACCAAATGTTTTCATCACTTGATATTCTGCTCGAATCATTCGTTCAAGTGTATGAGCTGGAAAATACCTCATGTTACTTTCTGCTCGATCTCTTGCGACAATCTCCTTCCACATTTCTTTCACTTCTCTTGAGACTAAGCAATCAATTCTTACTTTTTCTTCCACATGTGGAGCTTTTACCTTCACATGTGGACTTGAATCATCTTTTTTCATTTAGAAAACTCCCTTCTTTCTTCTACTTCATACTTATACATATACTCGTCCCAGGACAAAAACAAATAAATGAATAAACTAGCAAACAGTCCTAGTTGAATCATGCCAGGTAATAATCGTGTAACCATCCCTACTAAAATAAGTGCAACAATTAATCGTTTATTCATCTTGAAATTTCACTCCTTTGATAGACTCGGTGATAATTTTGTTCGATACTTCTTTTCCATCGATTTCCCTCCCTTGGGTCATTTTCTTTTCATTCCTGCATAAAAACCGGCACAATCTATCTCAAATCGTTTTTTTAATACGTTTAAACAATAGTCTTGTCTTTTTTTCGACTGACGAATATTTAACTCTTGATATCCATATATGCCAGGGCAATTATTTTTGAACATTTGGCTTGCTAAGTACCTTTCACGCTTCAAAATAAACCGATAATCTTCTTCTGTGTATTCACTAGCTTTCAATAACCCGCTACTTTTTACATCATTTAAGTAGTATTCAAGAAAATCTTGTTCTGAGATCACTCGTTCGTTTTCCTGAAACAACTCTGAACGATTGATTCCCCATTCTTCAAAATACTCCATCAACACATGATAGTCTGGTTTACGTTTGTGCTTGGCTACGTAACAATCATATTCTTGTACCGCAAACAAATACTCATTATGCAAAAGATTCAAGGAGCGCCGACTCGTCAAATCACATTCAGGATATAGACGAGTCACACCTGTTTTAATGATTTCAATATAACGATCAACATACTCCTCCAATTCCATCATTTCACCTCTAAATAAAGACTTTTTTCTAAGAAAGGCGTTCAAACTGCCTTGTGCCTCGTATTAATTGATACTTACTTTTACAGCTGGGACATTCCCAAATATAGGTTGGATAGAAATTTCCTCTACTTCTTCTTATTTGGTGTTCTGCCAACTCGGAACAATCATATTTTATATGGCTTGGCGGCCAATGATGGTGCTGATTAAACTGATTGACTGGAATCAAATATCTCCCATTAAAACACTCGCGATTTGAAAATTGATACATCTTTCTCCCTCATTTCTTCATAGCATCTTCATACCGATCAAAAATATGGACTTTTTCGATCGGTAGTTTTCCAGTTTGTTTTTCGATCAGTTTGGGCAAGATTGTTTTTAACCATTTTTGATCTGACACATAGTCCGGGAAATTGCCGATCGTAGTAAGCACTGTATCATCTGTTGTAAAATCAACGAGCAAAATATTTTTGTAAGGTGGAATACTCGCAACATAATTAATGATATTTTCATTTGTATTCTCAAAAGATCCAATATAGGTAAACTCGTGGTAAATATCTATCAAACCCATCTTTTTCCCTCCCATCCTTTTATAGAACGATTCGCGTATTAATGTTCTTTGGGTTCAATACTTCATCATCAGTAAACAAAATCATCTCTACTATTTGAAGGCTACCGTTAAAATCTTTGAAAGGGGGAAAATCCCCCTTAATAATAGCTACTTTCATATACTGGTTGACCATCATAGCGATAGAAAGTGTCCCAACTGCGATTACCATATAACTCATTAGGGTATAGTGCTGAATTGATTCGTTTTCTAACAATGCTGTCTTTTGTTCTTGCGAGCGGATAATCAATAAACTCATTTGGTATGGGCGCAGTCGTTCCACTCATTGAGGTATATGTTTTGACAGTCTGCTTTTTTAATGGTCGAAACCAGGCGGTTTTTTCCGTTAATTTCACGATCTGCCAGAAAGTAACATTGGTTTGTTCATAGCCCCAGGAGCTATAAAAGATGTCTCCGACTTGATATGGTGTGTTTTTTGTTTGTGTGATCATAGTTGACTCCTCCTAAAAATAAAGTTTTTTATTTTTTTGAAAGTTGTTCTTCCCTCCAACCTTTTCGGTGGAGGGAGTTGGCTAGGGTGTTAGGGGCAAAGCCCCTAAGGTTTTGATTTGAGTGACTTTCATAGTCAGCTGAAAGATTAAGAAAAGGTATTCTGTTGTCAAAGATCAAAAGTGAAAATTCTGATTAGATTTTCTTTTCGTGCGTCGGTCGTTTGGCATAACCGGCTCGAAACCATGTTCTGACGATTGCCAAGGGCGCGCAGCGTGCATTTTACCCTTGGCGATTGACAGGTTATGGTTTAGGTTATACTAGCCAAATGACTGATGCATGAATTAGAAAATCTTCTGACTTTTCACTTCTTTGACAACAGAATACCTTGATCCTATTCATAGCTTGAAAATCATTCAAATATTAGGAGCTTACTCAAAGCTTTACAATAAGTGG
>NZ_BCQE01000027.1 GCF_001544275.1 Enterococcus gallinarum NBRC 100675
AATTTCTACGGCCGTGTCCCTGACCAAGGCTTTGATCAGTTTCTAAAAGATCAAAAATTGATCAAATAAAAATTTTCAAGCAAAAAAAGCAGAAGCGCTAGCGCTTCTGCTTTTTGCATTTATCAAGTCAATTAAGCTTTGATTTCAGTTACAACGCCTGAACCAACAGTACGTCCGCCTTCACGAATTGAGAAACGAGTTCCGTCTTCGATAGCGATTGGGTGGATCAATTCAACGTCGATTGTTACGTTATCGCCAGGCATAACCATTTCAGTTCCTTCTGGTAATTCAACAACACCAGTTACGTCAGTTGTACGGAAGTAGAACTGAGGACGGTAGTTAGTGAAGAATGGAGTGTGACGTCCACCTTCTTCTTTTGTCAAAACATAAACTTCAGCTTTGAATTTTGTATGAGGTGTGATTGTACCAGCTTTAGCCAATACTTGTCCACGTTGGATGTCTTCACGAGCAACCCCACGTAGCAATGCACCAATGTTATCCCCTGCTTCAGCATAGTCTAACAATTTACGGAACATTTCAACACCTGTTACAGTTGTTTTAGCAGTTTCGTCAGCAATACCAACGATTTCTACTTCATCACCAACGCGAACTTGTCCACGTTCAACACGGCCTGTAGCAACAGTACCACGTCCAGTGATTGAGAATACGTCTTCGACTGGCATCATGAATGGTTTGTCAGTATCACGTTCTGGAGTTGGAACGTATTCGTCAACTGCAGCCATCAATTCCATGATTTTTTCTTCGTATGAAGGATCTCCTTCAAGAGCTTTCAAAGCAGAACCGGCGATTACAGGAACATCGTCGCCTGGGAAGTCATATTCAGACAATAGGTCACGAACTTCCATTTCAACTAATTCTAGCAATTCTTCGTCATCAACCATATCCATTTTGTTCAAGAAAACAACGATGTATGGTACGCCAACGTTACGTGATAACAAGATGTGTTCACGAGTTTGAGGCATAGGACCGTCAGCAGCAGATACTACTAAGATCGCACCGTCCATTTGCGCAGCACCAGTGATCATGTTTTTAACATAGTCCGCGTGTCCTGGGCAGTCTACGTGAGCGTAGTGGCGAGCTTCAGTTTCATACTCAACGTGAGCAGTTGAGATAGTGATTCCGCGTTCGCGTTCTTCTGGAGCACCATCGATTTGGTCGTAAGCAGAAGCTTGTGCCAAACCTTTTTTAGATAATACAGTTGTGATAGCAGCTGTAAGTGTAGTTTTACCATGGTCAACGTGTCCGATCGTACCAATGTTTACGTGGGGTTTAGAACGGTCAAATTTTTCTTTTGCCATTTTAAAATGTTCCTCCTAAAAATACAGTTTATTTTTTATATTTGATAGGTAGAGGGCGCGAAGCCCCCCATCCCTTATCATCGATAATATTGTACACGAAACTTCATAAAAAATATAGCTTTTTACTGAATTTCGCATTTGTGCATCAATTATTCAGCTTTGCCGCCGTTTTTCTTGATGATTTCTTCTTGAACAGACTTAGGTACATCTTCATAGTGATCAAATGTCATCATGAAAGTACCGCGTCCTTGAGTAGATGAACGAAGTGTTGTTGCATATCCGAACATTTCAGCCAATGGAACAATCGCGTTAACGATTTGTGAGTTACCATGCGCTTCCATACCTTCAACACGTCCACGACGAGCAGTTACGTGTCCCATAATATCACCTAAGTAATCTTCAGGAACAGTGATAACAACTTTCATCATTGGTTCAAGAATCACTGGATTAGCTTTCTTCGCTGCAGCACGTAAAGCCATTGAAGCTGCCACACGGAAGGCTGTTTCACTTGAATCGACATCATGGTATGAACCATCGTAAAGCTTGGCTTTGATGTCAACCAATGGATAACCAGCTAGAACACCGTTAGCCATTGAGTCTTCAAGTCCTTTTTCAACTGCTGGGATGTATTCACGTGGAACCACACCACCGACAATTGCGTTTTCGAATTCGAAGCCTTTACCTTCTTCGTTTGGTGTAAATTCGATCCATACGTGACCGTATTGACCTTTACCACCAGACTGACGTACAAATTTACCTTCGGCTTGCGTAGAAGCACGGAATGTTTCGCGGTAAGAAACTTGAGGCGCACCAACGTTTGCTTCAACTTTAAATTCGCGACGCATACGGTCAACAAGGACGTCCAAGTGAAGTTCACCCATCCCTGCGATAACAGTTTCGCCAGTTTCAGCGTTTGTTTCTACACGGAATGAAGGATCTTCTTCAGCAAGTTTTTGTAAAGCCACACCCATTTTATCTTGGTCAGCTTTTGATTTAGGTTCAACAGCTACTTCGATAACTGGTTCTGGGAATTCGATTGATTCAAGGATAACTGGTGATTTTTCGTCACACAATGTATCCCCTGTTGTTGTATCTTTCAAACCAACAGCTGCAGCGATATCGCCTGAATAAACTGTTTGGATTTCTGCACGAGTGTTCGCGTGCATTTGCAGGATACGACCGATACGTTCGCGTTTGTCTTTTGAAGCATTCAAGACATATGATCCAGAGTTCAAGACACCTGAATACACACGGAAGAATGTCAAACGACCTACGAATGGGTCAGTCATTACTTTAAATGCTAGTGAAGCAAAAGGCGCTTCATCGTCAGCAGGACGATCAGTTTCTTCGTCAGTTTTAGGATTGATCCCTTTGATTGCAGGAACATCAAGTGGTGAAGGAAGGTAGTCGATGACTGCATCCAACATCAATTGAACCCCTTTGTTTTTGAAGGCTGAACCACAAAGAACTGGGAAAAATTCAACAGTCAATGTCGCTTGACGGATACCAGCTTTCAATTCTTCTTCAGTGATTTCTTCACCTTCCAAGAATTTCATCATTAGCTCTTCGTCAGTATCTGCAACAGCTTCAACTAATTTTTCGCGCCATTCTTCAGCTAATTCTTTGTACTCTTCAGGAATTTCAGTTTCTTGAATCTCTGTTCCTAAATCGTTTGTATAGATCTCAGCTTTCATTTTTACTAGATCGATGATACCAGTAAAGTCATCTTCCGCACCAATTGGTAATTGGATTGGATGAGCATTTGCTTGCAAGCGATCATGTAAAGTAGATACAGAGTATAAGAAGTCTGCACCGATTTTATCCATTTTGTTACAGAATACGATACGTGGTACGCGGTAATCTGTCGCTTGACGCCAAACTGTTTCAGTTTGTGGTTCTACACCAGATTGTGAGTCCAATACTGTTACAGCACCGTCAAGAACCCGTAGTGAACGTTGTACTTCAATTGTGAAGTCCACGTGTCCAGGAGTGTCGATGATATTTACGCGGTTTTCTTTCCATTGCGCAGTTGTCGCAGCAGAAGTGATCGTGATCCCACGTTCTTGTTCTTGTTCCATCCAGTCCATTTGAGAAGCACCTTCATGTGTTTCCCCAATTTTATGGATTTTACCTGTGTAATAAAGGATACGTTCAGTTGTCGTTGTTTTACCAGCGTCAACGTGGGCCATGATCCCGATATTACGAGTTTTTTCTAGCGAAAATTCTCTTGCCATTCTAGGTTGTTCCCCTCTCATTCTTACTTAAACCTAAGCTAAGGTTGTCTCAGTACCTTCCAATAAAAAGCAGTGAGGATCTTACCAACGATAGTGAGCAAATGCGCGGTTGGCTTCCGCCATTTTGTGTGTGTCTTCGCGTTTCTTCACAGAAGCACCAGTGTTGTTTGCTGCATCCATGATTTCTTTCGCAAGACGTTCTTCCATTGTGTGTTCGCCACGCAAACGAGCGTAGTTTACCACCCAACGAAGACCTAGAGTTGTACGACGTTCTGGACGAACTTCAACTGGGACTTGGTAGTTAGAACCACCGACACGGCGAGCTTTAACTTCCAATACAGGCATAATGTTCTTCATTGCTTGTTCGAAAACTTCCAATGGATCATTTCCTGTAGATTCTTTGATAATGCCAAAAGCATTGTAGATAATATTTGCAGCAACACCGCGTTTACCATCAACCATTACACGGTTGATCAAACGAGTTACTAATTTTGAGTTATAAATAGGATCTGGTAAAACATCACGTTTTGCAACAGGACCTTTACGAGGCATCCGTAACTCCTCCTTCCGAAATATCAGTTCTGATTAAATAGTTTCATTTGTAGTTTGAATCAAAATTAAGCTTTAGGACGTTTTGTTCCATATTTAGAACGAGATTGTTTACGATCGTTAACACCGGCAGTATCCAATGCACCACGAACGATATGGTAACGTACCCCTGGTAAGTCTTTTACACGTCCACCGCGTAGCAATACCACACTGTGTTCTTGCAAGTTGTGACCGATACCTGGAATATAAGCTGTCACTTCAATCAAGTTTGACAAACGAACACGCGCATATTTACGTAGAGCTGAGTTCGGTTTTTTCGGTGTCATAGTTCCCACACGAGTAGCTACCCCACGCTTTTGAGGTGAGTTAACATTCGTTTGAGCTTTTTTGAAACTGTTGTATCCTTTGTTCAATGCTGGTGAATTTGATTTTTCAACCTTGGATTTACGAGGTTTACGTACTAATTGATTAATTGTAGGCATCCCTAGTTTTCCTCCTTCCTTGATTCGCTTTATAGTTCCACACATCCAGGTGGTTCTTTTTTTGCGATAAAAAATAATGCATTCTCTGCATTCTTATCAAATATGCTTTGATAAACAGTCAGCACGTCTCCAACGAGAGACCTGTAGATAAAGCACCTTTGATAGAATACCATGATAAAAAGACTCTGTCAACCATCTCTCCAATGATTTTTTATGAAAGGAGTAACTGCCAAAATTTTATAAAAAAACTCTCCCTTGCGCCTCCTTTTTACTTCTTCTTACTATATAATAAAGATGAAAATAGTATTTTATTAGAGGTGGGTCAATAATGAATCTAAAAGAGATGGTCGGTATTGAAGCGGCCAGCTATGTCACTGACGGTATGGTCGTCGGTTTAGGAACTGGTTCAACTGCGTATTACATGATCGAAGAATTGGGGCGCAGAGTGAAAGAAGAAAACTTGTCGATCGTTGGTGTACCAACATCCTGGGCATCAAAAAAACAAGCAGAATCGTTAGGGATCCCGGTCAAAACGATCGATGAAGTGGCAAGTGTCGATTTAACGATCGATGGTGCAGATGAGATCAGCGGAGACTATCATGGAATCAAAGGTGGCGGTGCCGCACTGCTTTTTGAAAAAATCGTCGCAACCTACTCTAAAAAAGTTCTTTGGATTGTTGATAAATCAAAGATCGTTGAAAAATTAGGCGCATTCCCATTACCTGTAGAAGTGATTCCCTATGGCAGTCAGCAATTGATGCGATTGTTTACAGAAAAAAACTATCACCCTGTCCTTCGCCTAGCCGAAGATGGCACCCCGCTAAAAACTGATTGCGGTCATTACATCATTGATCTTCATCTACAAACCATCAATGAACCAGTTGCATTGGCTCATGAACTAGATCAAACCGTCGGTGTTGTAGAGCACGGGCTCTTCTTGGATATGGTCCATACGATCATCATTGGACAAGAAGATGGACCTGAGACCCGCAGCGTTCGCTGATGCCTCTAGCAACAAAAGGAGCAAGTGCTCCTTTTGTTCGAGGTTCTACGTATTTTTCTTCATTTTTCTAGAGTTAAATTCATTTTTGTGCAAGTTTTCTCTATCATTTATGCCTCATTTATGCTACATTCAAATAAAAAAGAATAGGAAGGAGCGGCTATGAAAGTCATCGGTTATGCTCGCACAACAATTATTGATAAAGAATCAAGTGAACAATTAAACAAACTAAAAGAATTTGGTTGTACAGAATTGTTCCACGAAACCTATGCCTACGAAGAAAACTGTGATAACCACTCATTAGAATCTGTGATTGCTCGTATGCAGTCTGGGGAAACGCTGGTTGTTTCTGAACTTCATCGTTTAGGTAAAACAACCCGGCAATTAACTGAATTGACAGATCTTCTAAGAAAAAGAAACCTTCACCTAGTTTCTCTAGCAGAAAACATCGATACGAGAGAACCCATGGGGGCGATTTATTTCAATTTAATGGAAGGTTTGGCAGCGATGGAACAAGCCTTAATCAAAGAACGGACATTAGTCGGATTGAACAATGCCCGAAAGAACGGCAAAATTGGCGGACGTCCAAAAATCGATCCAAAAACCATCAAAAAAATTCGCCAGCTTTATTACGATAAAAAAGAGACGATTCAATTCATCTCCACAAAATGCGGTGTTTCTGTCGGAACCTGCTATAAATACATAAAACTTTCAGAAGAAGAATTGGATAAAGTATACAGTCATTAATCACTTGTCTGAATCCGGTGCTTCATCTTTTTTTCTGTGCGCCGATCCTGTCAGACAAAATGATTCAGAAATAAAAAAGAACGTCTTGAAGAAAGACGTTTTTTTCTGTTTCTTTTTTTAAGAAACAAGGTTTTACGCTAAATACGTAGAAATTCTTTGCGAAAAAGTGTACAATAAACAGGGAATTGAAAATTTCAGAAAAATATCTAATATCTAAAAGGAGAGTTTTACATGCCAAAATTAGTATTTTCTCGTCACGGACTAAGCGAATGGAATAAATTGAACCAATTTACTGGTTGGGCCGATGTAGATTTAGCGCCAGAAGGTGTCGAAGAAGCAATCGAGGGCGGACGTAAAATCAAAGAAGCCGGCATCGAATTCGATGTTGCCTACACATCTGTATTAACTCGTGCCATCAAAACTTGTAACTACATTTTAGAATATTCTGATCAACTATGGGTGCCAACAATCAAATCTTGGCGTTTGAACGAACGTCACTACGGTAAACTACAAGGATTGAACAAAAAAGAAACTGCTGAAAAATACGGAGACGAACAAGTTCACATCTGGCGTCGTTCCTACGATGTATTGCCTCCATTGATGGATGCATCTGATGAAGGTTCTGCAGCAAACGATCGTCGTTATGCAATGCTTGATCCTCGCGACGTACCTGGCGGCGAAAACTTGAAAGTAACGCTAGAACGTGCATTACCTTTCTGGCAAGATGAAATCGCACCTGCATTGAAAGACAACAAAACTGTTTTAGTTGCCGCTCACGGAAACTCTCTACGTGCGTTAGCAAAACACATCGAAGGTATCTCTGATGAAGACATCATGGATCTTGAAATTCCAACAGGTCAACCACTTGTTTATGAATTGAACGATGATCTAACAGTTGCGAAAAAATATTACTTATAATCATTAACAGCCAAGGCTGTGCTGCAAGTCAGAGCAAGAGTATTCTTCCTGACTGACGGCACAGTCTTTTTTTGATTGGTTTCCTGAGAAATATTCGTTATAATTGAAACCGCATACGAAAGGAGCTTGGAATGATGACCACACTCTGTAAAAATGATACGCTACTATTTCTTGGAGATAGCATCACCGACTGCGGCCGTGATCGACTCGATGCTACGGATCTGGGAAAAGGATTTCCCGCCTTTGTGGCAGCCCATCTAGCTGCAGAATACCCAGATGCAAACTTGTCATTTGTTAACCGCGGCATTAGCGGGAATAAAATTCGCGATATCTTAAATCGCATCGAGGAAGACTGCATTGATTTAAAGCCAGATCTACTGATTTTCTTGATCGGTATCAATGATACCTGGCGCAATATTGGCACCTCCTCTTTCGGCACACCCGAAGCAACTGCGACATTTGCTAGTGATTATCGGCAATTTTTGCAGCAAGTGACCGAAAGTGGGATCAAGAAAATCCTGCTTTTAGAGCCATTTGTTCTTCCTTATCCAGCAGATCGCAAACAATGGCGGAAGGATTTGGATCCCAAGATCCATTCCATTCGTGAACTAGCTGCTGAATTTGGTTGTGACTACCTTCCTTTAGACGGCTTATTCGCTGAACGTACTGTCAAAAAACATTCATCTTATTATACTGGGGAAGATGGTGTCCATCCAACAATCGCCGGACATGGTGTGATCGCACAAGAGATCTTGCGCCGTATCCATTATTCAAGATAATTCTTTGATAGAAGTACGCAGACAAATAATCGGTAGGATACCAATTACCCTACCGATTATTTGTCTATTCTGTCAGGATTTCTTCATTTAGAGATACTCTGAAGGGGTCAAAGCCTCTTGATAAATGGCAATGACATCAGATTCTGTCAACGGTACGTAGGCATTTGTCGCAATTGAACTAAATGCTACTGCTTGTTTGGCCATTTCTTCAAAATGACGATCATCTTCGATCCCCACTTCTGGTAAAGTCATTGGGATCCCACAAGCAAGGAAGAAATCGTATAACTTTTGAATCCCCATCCGAGCTGCCATTTCTGGGACCGCTTCTTCTACTTGGAATACTTCACGGGCAAAGCGAGCCAACTTAGGTGCTGTTGTCTCATTCAACACATGAAGCATCCAGCGGGGCGTCAAGATGGCTAAGCCGATCCCATGAGTAATATCATAAAAAGCACTCAACTCATGTTCCATTGGATGGCACGACCACGCACCGGCTTTCCCACTACCTGTCAACCCATTTAACGCCAATGTACTTGCCCACATCAAGTTTGCCCGAGCATCATAGTCATCTGGGGTATCCAAAGCAATCGGCAAGTTTGTGATTACCGCTTTCAACAGCCCTTCTGCGATGCCGTCTTGTACATCCGTATTCTCTGTTGTACTAAAGTAGTTTTCGATCAGATGACTCATAATATCTGCAGAACCAGCCGCTGTTTGATAGCGATTGACGCTAAAGGTCCAGGTGGGATCTAAGAAAGAAACCTTCGGCAAGAAATTAGGACCGTGGACCCCTAATTTTTGTTTCGCTGTAAGGTTCGTGATAACTGCTCCCCGATTCATTTCACTACCAGTTGCAGCTAATGTCAAAACCGTAACTAATGGCAATGCTGGCCCTTGGTAGCTGCGTTTAGTCACTAAAGTCCAAGGATCTTCCTCACTGCAAGCAGCACCTGCGATCACTTTGCTGCAATCAATCACGGAGCCGCCTCCGACTGCAAGAATCACATCAATTTTTTCAGTGCGGCAGAGTTCTGCCCCTTTTGCTACTGTTTCAATCCGAGGGTTTGGTTCAACTCCTGCTAATTCTGTTACTTGATTGTCATTGTTTTGCAATTGCGCCATGACTTGATCATAAAGTCCGCTTTTTTTGATACTGCCGCCGCCATAGACCAATAGGACATTTTTTCCGAAAGTATTCAATACTTCCGGCAACTCATTTAACCGATCTTTCCCAAAACGTATATCCGTTGTCACCTGAAAAGTAAAATTATTCATGCTCCAACCTCCTTTTCTTTAATTAAACCATTTTCGTCCAAAAGTGCAACTATTCCAACTAGCTAGAAAGATTCAATCAATCATTTAACAAAAAATCACTTTCTGACTGGCTCCCATTGTCTAAGGAGTCAATCAGAAAGCGATACAGGAATAAAAAATTTTTTGTAGGCTGTAGGATAAGAAAAAGGATTAGGAGATAGCTGTTTCTAAGCCAACTTTGATCATATCATTGAATGTTGTTTGTCTCTCTTCCGCTGTTGTTTCTTCTCCAGTGATGATATGATCACTGACTGTGCAGATCGCTAAGGTCTGTACGTGGAATTTTGCTCCTAAATAGTAAAGCGCAGCGGCCTCCATCTCAACACCTAATACACCAAGATCAGCCAATTCCACTGTTTCTGCCATATCATCTTTATAGAAAGTATCTTCCGATAAAATGTTCCCAACGTGGGTGGTAAAGCCGGATGCAATCGCTGTATCATACGCTTTACGCAACAAGTCGAAATCTGCGATTGGCGGAAAATGAAAACTTTGAAAGTTCTTTGCTACCATGGAAGAACTTGTCGCTGCAGCTTGGGCGATCACTAAGTCCCGAACATGAACATCTTTAGAAATCGCGCCACAAGTGCCGACACGAATCAATTTTTTTACGCCATAAGAATTGATCAATTCATGGGCATAAATGGTCGCAGAAGGCATCCCCATACCAGTTCCTTGTACTGATACTCGCTCACCTTTGTAGACACCGGTATAACCGAGCATCCCTCGGACATTGTTATAACAGATCGGGTCTTCTAAAAATGTTTCTGCAATGTATTTTGCGCGTAGAGGATCGCCAGGTAATAAAATCTTATCAGCAATCTCGCCAGCTTTTGCTTCAATATGAACGCTCATCTTTTCGCTCCTTTTCTACTTCTCTTTTATGCTCTTTTTTTAGGGTTTGCTTGTTTTACAGATTCGCTAAAGTTTCTTTGATCAGCGCTTTAAATTCGGCTTTGACCCGTTCTGTTGTCTCTACGACTTCTTCATGGTTCAGGCTTGCTTGCATACCAGCAGCTAGATTGGTGATACATGAAACGCCCAACACTTTCAAGCCACTATGAACAGCTACGATTACCTCAGGAACCGTCGACATACCCACAGCATCTGCACCGATCGTACGAGCAAATCGAATTTCAGCAGGTGTTTCATAAGTCGGCCCAGAAAAGCCCATGTAAACTCCTTCTTTTAAGTGGAGACCTTTTGTTTCTGCAATTTGTTTTGCTGTTTCCCGGTAGCTTGGATGATAAGCCTGGCTCATATCAGGGAATCGTGGTCCCATTTCTTCTTCGTTAGCCCCAATCAATGGATTGTCCCCCATGAAATTGATTTGATCCGTGATCAACATCAAATCACCAGGTTGGAAACTTTCATTCACTCCGCCGCATGCGTTCGTCACAACAAGTGAATGTGCTTCAAGGGCCGCCATTACTCGAACAGGGTAAGTAACTGTCTGCATGGAATGTCCTTCATAGTAATGGAAACGACCTTGCATCGCCAATACTTTTTTTCCAGATAATGTACCATAAACTAGTTGTCCGGCATGCCCGACGACTGTTGAAACTGGAAAATGAGGGATATCGTTATAAGGCAGCACAATTGGATTTTCAATCTCATCTGCTAATTCACCTAATCCTGAACCTAAGATCAAACCAAAATCAATAGATCCTACCCCTTTTTCCTTGATGAATGTCGTTGTTTCCTGCAATTTCTCATGTAATGTTGTCATTTCTCCACCTCTAATTTAAATGATTTAAGAAGCTTTCCCCATTTTCTGTTGCCGGTACTGCAAAGTTTTCTGCAATTGTTGCTGAAATATCGGCATAATGGCCTTGGGGTAGTTGGCCTTGTCCTTTAAATTGTTTGCTGTAAACCAATAATGGTACATATTCTCTTGTATGATCAGTCCCAGTAAAGGTTGGATCATTTCCGTGATCGGCTGTGATCATTAATAAATCATCGTCAGCCATGGCATCCAGAATCTCTGGGATTCTTAAATCGAAATCTTCAATGGCATGAGCATAACCGACAACATCCCGGCGATGGCCGTAAAGCGCATCGAAATCAACTAAATTAGTAAAACTTAGGCCGGTAAAGTCTTGCTTCATCACATTCAATAGCTGATCCACACCATCCATATTGCTCTTTGTTCTTACTGAATCAGTGATTCCTTGACCATTGAAGATGTCATTGATCTTTCCGACAGCGATGACGTCTTTGCCAGCATCTTTCAACGAATCCAACACTGTGTGTCCAAAAGGATCCAGTGCATAGTCATGCCGGTTGCTTGTCCGGGTGAAGTTTCCTGGTTCACCAACATAAGGGCGAGCAATGATGCGGCCGATCATATATGGTTCATCTTTGGTAATATCACGCACATATTGGCAAATGCGGTACAATTCTTCCAACGGAATGATTTCTTCATGAGCTGCAATTTGCAAGACTGGATCGGCAGACGTATAAACGATCAAATCGCCTGTTTTCATTTGGTGTTCACCGTAATCATCAATGACTGCTGTACCGGAATAAGGTTTGTTGCAGACGATTTTACGTCCAGAAAATTCTTCGATTTGTTGCAGCAATTCTTGAGGAAATCCGTCAGGAAACACACGAAACGGTTTTTGAATATTCAAACCCATGATTTCCCAGTGTCCAGTCATGGTATCTTTTCCGACAGAGATTTCTTCTAGTTTCGTTGCATAGCCGTCATGGTCTGCTACATTTTTGACACCATCCAGCGGTCGGATCGTACCAAGACCTAACTGTTCCAAATGAGGAATCGTCAATCCAGCTTCTTTGGCGATATGTCCTAATGTATCAGAACCAACGTCACCAAATTTTTCTGCATCGGGCGCTTCACCGATACCTACAGAATCCATTACGATCAAATGTACACGTTTAAACATTCTTTTCCCTACTTTCTTTTATTGTTATTCTTTTCTTATCATACTAGAAATAAGAAAGATTTGCCTTTAAGGATGTTTGAGATATTGGGTTTCTTGCTGCTACACAAAAAAAAGGGCAGGGCACAGCAACACAAACATGTCCCATAGCCCCACCCTTTCATACAGAAAAAATTATTTAGATTTGATGTAGTTCTTACCGTTAGCTTTAGGTCCTGCCGCTTTCCCAAGGAACAGCACTAGAACAATAATTGTTAACGCATATGGTGCTGCTTGTAGATAAACCGCTGGAATGGAGGAAATGATTGGCAATTGTCCGCCAACGATACTGATGTTTTGCGCAAAGCCGAAGAAAATTGCAGCGCCCATCGCACCTAACGGATTCCATTTACCAAAGATCATTGCTGCCATTGAGATAAACCCTTGACCGGCAATCGTTGTTACAGCAAAACGTCCAGCGATTGATTGGGCAAATAACGCGCCACCCATTCCGCCTAGGAAACCGGAGATCAACACGCCAGAATAGCGCATCACATAGACATTGATTCCTAAGGTATCTGCTGCCTGAGGGTGTTCACCCACGGAACGTAGCCGTAAGCCAAATCGTGTTTTAAAGATGACAAACCAAGCAATCACAGAAATCAAGATCGCAAAGTAAGCAGGTAAAAACGTTTGGTTAAAGAAGACTGGACCAATCACAGGAATATCACGCAACACAGGAAAATTGAAATACCCTAATGTTTGTTGAATATTGTCTGTTTGCCCTTTGTTGTAGATGGCTTTAACTAAGAAGACAGCCAGCGCTGGCGCCATCAAATTCATTACGGTACCACTGATAATGTGATCTGCTCTAAAGTTGATGGTGGCTACAGCATGCAGCAGTGAGAAGGCCATTCCTACTAACCCGCCGACTAGCATTCCTAACCAAGGTGTCCATGCACCAAATTGTGACGCAAATTCAATATTGAAAACGATCGAACTGAAGGCACCCATCACCATGATTCCTTCAAGACCTACGTTAACGATCCCGCTTCGCTCTGAGAAAACGCCGCCCAGTGCAGTCAGGATCAATGGTGCAGCATAAATCAACGTTTGTGTGACGATCGAAGAAATTAAACTGATATTCATTAGATGGTTCCTCCTTCCTGATCTTGATTATTTGGCTTTGCTTCAATTTCTTGGACAACAGCGACTTCCTTTTTGCCATCAAAGATTTTAGCTAATACAAAACGAATCACGTAGCTGATCGCAACGAAGAAGATGATGATCGCAATGTCGACATCAACAAGTTCTGAAGGAATCCCTGCAAACTGCATTCCTTGTCCGCCCAGTTTAAGAACACTGAACAGCAATGCAGAAAGTAAAATCCCAATCGAAGACCCGCTGCCTAATAATGAGACTGCCATCCCATCAAAACCAATACTCAATGACGAACCTTGAACGAAGAAGTTTTCAAAAGTTCCCAAACCTTGAACGACGCCACCTAATCCAGCTAATGTTCCAGAGATGATCATTGAAATAATGATTGTCCGTTTGCTGCTCATCCCAGCATACTCAGATGCGGTTGGATTCAAACCAACTGCTCGAATCTCATAACCTAACGTTGTTTTCTTCATCATGAACCAAATCAACACGAGGAAGATCAGTGCCATGAAAATACCAATGTTTAACCGGGAATTGTTGGTCAAATTTGCTAAGAAAGGTGTTTGTAAAGAGGCATTGTCGCCTACCATTTTGGTCACACCTTTTGTTGTGATCATGGATTCATTCATGACGTTATTGACGATATGATTTCCTGTATACAATAAAATATAATTCATCATAATAGTTACGATAACTTCACTCGTACCAAAGAAGGCACGTAAGATACCTGGAATAGCTGCAGCAATTGCACCACAGGCTGCCCCTACAAGAATAGCGGTAGGCAACACAATGATTCGAGGAGCATCTGGCATAGACAATGCGACCCAGATACTTGCTACCCATCCTGCTAATGCTTGTCCAGAAAGACCGATATTAAAGAATCCTGCAGAATTCGCTACTGCGAATCCCAAAGCTGTAAAAATCAGTGGACCAGCTGTAACGAAAATCTCACCAATATTTCTAGCATTCAATCCGCCGTTTTGACCATTGATAAATACGGTACGGAACATTTGAAGATACCCATCGATTGGGCTGTAGCCAAATGCCGCCATGATGATTCCACCAAGGATAAAACCAAGCAGAACAGCAATGATCGGCACAAGCAGGTTCCGAATTTTTTCTTTGCGGTTATTCAACAGAACCACCTACTTCCTCCATTTGTAGCTCGCGTCGGGCTTCTTCTAATGAATAACCCGCCATTAGTAATCCGAGTTCTTTTTCTGATGTCTCTTTCGGATCAACGACGCCAACAATCTCACCAGCATGGATAACGGCGATTCGGTCTGATACGTTCAAAATCTCATCTAATTCGAAGCTGACTAACAAGACAGCTTTGAATTTGTCCCGCTGTTCGATCAAACGTTTATGGATAAACTCAATTGCGCCTACGTCTAAGCCCCGTGTTGGGTTCGCTACGATCAAAAGATCCGGATCACGGCTGATTTCCCGTGCAATAATCGCCTTTTGCTGATTCCCGCCAGAGAGGGCACGAGCAGGAACAATCTCATTGACTGTACGGACATCAAACTCTTGGATCAATCCACGGGCAAATTCATTCATTTCCCCGTAGTCCAGCACGCCATAATTGCTCAGCGGTTTTTGATAATACGTTTGTAAAGCAATGTTTTCTGAAAGCATCATGTCTAGAACCAATCCATATTTATGACGGTCTTCCGGCACATGCCCGACACCTGCCTCCGTTACTTTACGAGGTTTGAAATTTGTAATGTCGTCACCATTCAATAAGACTTTGCCGCTTTCGGATTTTCTTAATCCTGTGATTGCCTGTAGCAATTCCGACTGTCCGTTGCCATCGATTCCGGCAATCCCCAGAACTTCCCCAGCCCGCACTTCCAAACTTAAGCCTTTAACAGCCTCTAGGCCGCGATTTTCTTTTACAACTAAGTTTTCGATAGACAGGACGACTTCTTTTGGTTCTGCAGGTTTTTTCGGTGTTTTGAAGGAAACAGAACGACCAACCATCATATCTGCCAATTGCTGTGACGTTACGTCTTTGACATTGACTGTACCTATTCCTTTGCCTCGGCGAATCACTGTACAACGGTCCGCTACTGCTTTGATTTCATCCAACTTATGAGTAATCAAAATGATGGATTTTCCTTCCCGAACAAGTCCTCTCATAATGACAATCAATTCTTCGATTTCTTGTGGTGTCAGTACTGCAGTTGGTTCATCAAAAATCAGTACATCTGCACCCCGGTATAATGTTTTTAGAATCTCCACACGCTGTTCCATCCCGACTGAGATGTCTCGCACATAAGCATCTGGGTCAACCGATAAGCCATATTGCTCAGAAACCCGTTTGATTTCTTTGCGGGCTTTTTTACGGTCCAACACACCCAATTTATTTGGTTCGCTTCCTAAAATGATATTTTCCGTGACAGTAAACGCGTCAACCAGCATAAAATGCTGATGGACCATACCAATGCCAAGTTTATTAGCTGCTGTAGGGCTAGTAATATTCACTTTCTCCCCATTCATCAAGATATCGCCTGATGTCGGTTCTAACAAACCTGACAGCATATTCATCAAGGTCGACTTGCCAGCTCCGTTTTCCCCAAGCAATGCGTGGATTTCTCCCGGCCTTACTTGTAAGTTGACATCGTCATTGGCTTTGAAGGTTCCAAACTCTTTGGTGATATGGCGCATTTCTACAACATATTTTTCTTCAGCCAAGTTTCTCACATCCTTACTTTCTAATTCGCTCTCACACTCAGTGACACAACAATTTTTAATACAAATAAATGCTATTGCTTAGGATGATTATTATCCTCATGAAAACTCAACAGCTTTCATCAAGACATTAACCACTAAAGATGTATTAGCAAGACGAGCATCTGAACGATAGCGAATCGCTCAACTCTACTATCGTTCAGAATTTCTTGTCTTTTTTTTTCATTGTTTAAAAAAACTTGCTTATTTTTCTGGTTTTTCTGGCACTTCAACTTTGCCATCGATCACATCTTGTTTTGCTGTTTCGATCGCTGCTTTTGCATCATCTGATAAGAAACCTTCAGTGATATCTACACCGCCGTCTTTCAAACCATAAACGATGTGTTCGCCGCCAGGGAAGTTATCTTCTAATGCACGTGTTGAAATATCTTGTACGGCTGCGCCTACACCTTTAAGTGTTGAAGCCAATGTGAAGTTGTCTTCTTTGCCGTCTTTTGTTTTGTATGCACCTTCGTCTTGTTGGTCGCTATCTACACCGATAACCCAAACTTTTTTGTCTGCAAGGTCAGCTTCGTTCAATTGTTCATTGATTGCTTTTGCTTCTTGGAAGACACCAGCACCAGTACCACCTGAAGCATGGAAGATTACGTCAACGCCGCCTTGGTACATTGAAGCTGCTAGGGCTTTCCCTTTTGCAGGGTCACCAAATGATGCTGCATATTGAGAATCAATTTTAATCTCTTTGCCTAATGCTTTAGAAGCATCTTCGACACCTTTGATAAAACCAGCTTCAAAACGGTCGATTACGACACCTTCTTCACCGCCGATAAAGCCAACTTTGTTTGTTTTTGTTGTATAAGCTGCTGCAAAACCAGCTAAGTAAGCTGCTTCGTTGTCTTTGAAGGTTGCAGAAACAACATTGTCTTTGCCTTCGATGACATCATCGATAATCCCAAATTGAGTATCAGGGTTTTGTGCTGCAGCTGCTTCAATTGAATCTTTCAATAGGTAACCGACACCAAAAATCGTTTTGAATCCGTTTTGGACAGCACCATTTACGTTTGTTGTATATTCTGAAGCTTCATTTGATTGAACGTAGTCATATCCACCAACACCGCGAGCGATGTTATGTTCTTTCCCCCAAGCTTCCAAACCTTCCCAAGCAGATTGGTTGAATGAACGGTCATCTACACCACCGATATCGGTAACGATTGCTACACTGTGTGCTGCATCTGTTTTGCCGTCTGCAGAACCGCCGCCTGTTGAATCAGTCGAACCTGACTTTCCTCCATTGCCACATGCACCAAGTAGTGTCAACCCAGCCACTGCAACAATTCCTAAACTAAATAATTTTGCTTTTTTCATTGCTGTAAAGCCCCCTATAAAATAGTTTTTATTTTTCAACAGCCGCTTCGACTGAATGAACATGGTTTATAGATCTTTGTTCGTAAAATAATATGGCAGCAACCCTTCGACAGTTGTCTCTTTGATTATACCATCGTCTCCCACAAGAGTGACTGGCATATCCGGCTGACAGAACTCAACCATTACTTGGCGGCAGGCGCCACAAGGTGAGATAGGCTCTGGCGTATGACCAGCAACAACTAAGTGTTGAAAGTCTTTTTCGCCTTCTGAAATTGCTTTGAAAAATGCGGTGCGTTCCGCGCAATTCGTTAAGCCAAACGAAGCATTTTCGATATTGATGCCTTGATAGATGGTTCCTTTTTTGGTGACCAAGCAGGCCCCAACTGGAAATTTAGAATAAGGAACGTAAGCTTTGTCTAATGCGGCAACTGCCGTTTCGATCCACTCTTTTTTCGCTTTTGTCATGATGAACCTCACTTTATTGAATTAGTAGCCAGCCCCCGTTGACCCTGTAACGATTGCTACACTTGCACTGGTTCCTAAACGATTTGCTCCTGCTTCGACCATTGCTGCTGCTTCTGCTTCGTTATGGATGCCGCCAGATGCTTTCACACCCATTTCAGGGCCCACTGTTTCACGCATCAGTTTGACATCAGCAACAACCGCTCCGCCAGTAGAGAATCCTGTCGATGTTTTGACAAAATCAGCTCCTGCTGCTTTCGCTAATTCACAGGCCTTTACGATTTCTTCATTGTCTAAAAGTGCTGTTTCAATAATGACTTTCACTAATGCTTTGTCTTTAGCTGCTGCAACAACCGCTTCGATATCCGCTTGAACTTTTTTGAACTGTTTTGATTTCAAGGCACCAATATTAATGACCATATCCACTTCATCGGCACCATTCTTGATGGCATCTGCCGTTTCATAAGCTTTGACTTCTGATGTATTGGCACCTAAAGGAAAGCCGATCACGGTACAAACAGCCGTCGGTTCACCTTTTAATTCTTCTGCTGCCAAAGCTACCCAAGTAGGATTGATACAGACAGAATAAAAGTGATAGGTTTTTGCCTCTTCAATGATGCGCAAGACATCTTCTTTTGTTGCATCTGCCTTTAAAATAGTGTGGTCGATCATGCGATTTAATTCCATTCCACTCGCTCCTTATTCTGTAATGATTTCATGGATCAACGGTGGCTCACCGCCGCTTTCTCCGATTTCAATATTTTGATAGATCAATTCGATGACATCATCGATGGCTTCTGTGTTGCTGTAGATCGTTAACAGTGCTTCACCTTGCTCAACAGACTCTCCCACTTTTTTATGCAGTTTGATTCCTACTGCGTGATCGATGTCTTCTTCTTTGGTTTTGCGGCCGGCACCTAACATCATAGCTGCGATGCCTAGTTCATTGGCAACGATCTTAGTTACGACGCCAGAAGTTTTTGCTGGTAATGCTCTTTGGTAATTGGCAGTCAAGATTTGGCTTGGATCATCGATCACTGAATCATCGCCACCTTGATTACGGATCATTTCACGAAATTTAGCCAACGCTTTACCAGAGTGCAGTGCCTCTTCCAATAATGCGCGTGCTTCTTCCAACGATTCTGCTTTTTGGGCTAAAACAACCATTTGGCTGCCTAATGCATAGCACATTTCTTCTAAATCAGCTGGACCGTTTCCTTGCAATGTTTCAATAGCTTCCACTACTTCCAAACTATTTCCAATGGCTTCGCCTAATGGCTGTGACATATCTGAGATCACAGCCATTGTCTGACGGTTCGCTAATTTGCCAATCCGAACCATCGTTTGTGCTAAGCGTTTGGCATCCTCAATTTTCTTCATGAAAGCACCGTCACCAGTCGTCACATCTAACACGATGGCATCCGCACCTGCTGCGATTTTCTTACTCATGATCGAGCTAGCGATCAATGGAATCGAGCTTACGGTCGCTGTGACATCCCGCAACGCATATAATTTTTTGTCTGCAGGGGCCAAATCCCCCGACTGACCGATAACCGCCACTTTGCTTTCGTTTACGAGGCGAATAAACTCTTCTTCTGCAATCTCAATCTGAAACCCGGGAATTGATTCTAATTTATCCAGCGTACCGCCTGTGTAACCAAGTCCACGACCAGACATCTTGGCAACTGGCACACCAACACTTGCTACTAGTGGTGCTAGAATCAACGTGGTAGTATCACCGACACCCCCTGTTGAATGTTTATCTACTTTGATGCCTTCGATTGAAGAAAGATCAATGACTTCACCAGAATTTGCCATAGCTAAAGTTAGGTTTGTGATTTCTTCATCGGACATATCCACATAAAAAATAGCCATCAACAAAGCACTCATCTGATAATCTGGAATACTTCCTTCAGTATACGCAGTTACAATGTAGTCGATCTCTTCCTTTGTCAATGACTTACCGTCACGCTTTTTTTCAATTAAATCCACCATTCGCATCAAAATGACCCTCGCTTCCTCTGACATTATACAATATTTTTCTTGTAGGTAAACCACTTTAGTAAAACGGTTTACTATATAAAACAAAACTATGAAAACACTTACAATTGGAAATATACCGCACTATTTCGCAATTGTCAATGCCTTCACGCTCTCACGAAGAATTAATTTTGTATCAAAAATCTTATTTGGAATTCTTCGAGAAGGAAACTCGATGGCGTCTACCAAAAATTTCGCTGCCGTAAAGCCAATCTCAAAGGTTGGCTGCATCACCGTGGTCAATGGTGGTGTGATGTATTCCGTTAGCTTCAATGCGTCAAAACCAATCACAGAAATATCCTCGGGCACTTTTTTCCCTGCTTCATAGATTGCTTGATAACAGCCGATCGCCATAGCATCATTCCCACAAAAAATAGCCGTAAGCTCGCGGTATTTCAATAATTTCTTGCAGGCATCGTATCCGCCGGTCACTGTTAACTCAGCCGACTCCACGTAACGCCCTTTAAACGGGATCTGATGATCTTTCAACGCATGACGATAACCATTGAAACGTTCTTCCAATTGATAATAACCAGTACTTTCTTTTAGCATACCGATGTTTTGATGGCCATTATTGATCAGATAGCTGACTGCTTGATAAGCGCCTTCGTATTCTTTCACAATCAAACGGCCATTGTCTCTTTGATTGATTCCCCGATCGACGAGAATAATTGGTCGGTCATCAAAAAAACCGCTCTTCAATGAATACTCGTCAGGCAGCTGATGCGGTGTTGCCAAAAGAATACCATCCACTGATCGATGAGACAGCTCTCTCAAATATTGTATTTCTTTTTCTTGGCTATGTCGGGAGTTACACAATACCAGCATATACCCCAATGGATTGAAATAACTTTCTGCTCCTTCAATGATTTTAGAAAAGAAAAAATCCGTAACGTCAGGGACAATCATACCGATCGTTTTTGAGTGGCGATTGATTAGATTCGAAGCAAAAAAATCTGGCTTATAATGGTGCTTATTAACGATATCCAGTACCCGTTTGCGGGTTTCTTCACTGAAACGGCTACCTTTATTGTTCAGAATTTGCGAAACAGTAGTTACAGATACCCCTGCCATTTCAGCAATCTGCTTGATTGTCAGTTTCATTTACTTCTCACCTCTTTCTTGCCTAAAGTGTAGCAAATTTTTTCTAAAAAAAATAGCACCCCTTGCTTTCTTCCAAAATTTTCTTTTTACAAGGGTTAAAAAACAGCTCCATTCCTTAAAAAAATCGACAAAAGAAAACAAAAAATAAAAGACCAGCGATTCTAGGCAGCTCCTAGCAAATGATCGTGGTCTTTAAAAAACAGGTAAACCTGTTGTGAACGTGAAAAACGTCTGCTTTGCGCGCTTATTCTTTGTAGCTTTGAATAATATAATACCCTTTGTCTTTTTTGATGATTTCGGCATTACCAAAGGTTTGTTGCATTTTCTTTTGGGCACTGGGGGCACCTTGTTTCTTTTGAATCACGATCGTTAATGTGCCGCCCGTTTTCAATAGCGGCAGAGCCCCTGTCAAGATCTCATGAACAACCTCTTTGCCTGCCCGAATAGGTGGATTGCTAAGAATTGCTGCGTATTCGCCTTGATGCAAGGTTTCGTAAATGTTTGAGGCATGAATGTCGGCATTCTCGATGCCATTTCGTTTCGCATTGCCTTGGGCAAGATCAACCGCCCGCTGGTTGATATCGATCATTTCCACTGGACGCTGGGATGCATAAGCCAATGACAACCCGATCGGTCCATAGCCACACCCCACATCCAAAATCGTTCCCTCTGGTAAATCCGCCCATTCAAAGGCATCAATCAGTACGCGAGAGCCATAATCGACGGTCTCCCGGGAAAATACCCCACTATCTGTCACAAACTGAAATTTCTTTCCTTTTAACTCAAAAGACCATTGTTCAAAATCATGTGCGGTTTCCGGATTTTCTGTATAATAGTGATTTCCCATCTTTGTTCACCCTTTTTTCTTTTAACTAGCGATAGTTCTCGCTTTATCTGTTTGACAATCAAAAGCATTTCATTTGCTGACTCTTTTCCATGATACCGAAATTCCTGCAGAAGTAAACTCCCGATAATCGTTTCCTCAATGAATCTTAGATAATTTTCGTTTCTTTGCCAACGATTTTTCCTGGTTTTTTTATAAGTTCCTGCCATTTCTATGGTAAAATATTTCCGAGCAGCAACCAGATACAGAAAATCAGCCTTTTCTGAAGGCCAAGTACCGGTCTGCAAAGATAGACAGGTTCTATATGAAGGAGTCGAACATGCAAGAAACCATGAATTTTTATCAAATTCCTCGGGAGCAATGGCAAGGCTTTTACACCAATGGCATGATGCCTTTCACTCAAGAAGAATTAGACAATATCAAAAGTTTGAATGACCGCATCTCGGTCCAAGATGTCGAAGATGTTTACGTGCCACTGTGCCATCTGATCCACCTTTATATGAAAGAATTTGAATCTCTCACGTTAAGTAAAGGACTTTTCTTGCATCGTTATGTCAAAATGCCGCCATTCATTATTGGCATTGCCGGCAGTGTCGCTGTTGGTAAAAGCACAACGGCGCGTTTGGTTCAAAACCTGTTGAGCCGGCTTTTCCCTCGGCGCACCGTGCAACTGATTACTACTGATGGCTTTTTGTACCCAAACGAGGTTCTAGAAGCACGAGGGATCTTGGATCGAAAAGGATTCCCTGAAAGTTATGACATGGAAGCATTGATCAATTTTTTGAACGCGGTGAAGTCTGGAGAATCTGAAATCAAGATCCCCGTTTACTCTCATGAAGTTTATAATATTATTCCGGATACGTTTGAAATCATCAATCAGCCAGATATTTTGATCGTTGAAGGAATCAATACATTACAGCTGCCCGCAAACCAGCAGATTTATGTCAGTGATTTCTTCGACTTTTCGATTTTCGTGGATGCGCAGCCCGATCTGATCGAAAAGTGGTATTTAGAGCGTTTTGAATCTCTTTTGGATACGGCTTTTCAAAAACCAAACAATTATTACTATCAGTATGCGATTGGCGACCGCGGTGAAGCAATCAAAATGGCAAAAGAAGTATGGAAAAATGTGAATTTAAAGAATTTACACGAGTATATCTTGCCTACACGCAGCAGAGCCGATATAATTCTCCATAAAACAAAGCACCATTCAATCGATGAAGTATTCTTGCGAAAATATTGACTGCTTCATTATTCACCCTTATGCTGTTGAAAAGGAATCTTCCTTTTTTCAATAAAACTAAAAGAATAGAGGTAATTTATTGTGACAAACGTTGACAACATGCCAAACGTTGAAAAAATTATCGTACTCGATTACGGTAGTCAGTACAATCAACTGATCACCCGACGTATTCGTGAGTTCGGTGTTTTCTCAGAGTTATTGAGCCACCGCATTACTGCTGAAGAAGTAAAGGCAATGAATCCTAAAGGGATCATCCTTTCTGGCGGTCCAAACAGTGTGTATGATGAGAAGGCATTTGGTATTGATGAAAAGATTTTTGATTTGGGGATCCCCGTGTTAGGAATCTGTTACGGTATGCAGTTGATTACTTATAAATTAGGCGGAAAAGTTGAACCAGCCAAAAACCGCGAATACGGTAAAGCAGAATTGGAAGTCACTTCTGCCGATGCTGCTCTTTTCCAAAATACACCTGTGAAACAAACAGTTTGGATGAGTCATGGCGATTTAGTTACCCAAGCGCCAGCAGGTTTTGACGTCGTTGCCACCAGCAAAGACTGTCCAATTGCTTCTATCCAACATGCAGAGCGCAAAATGTATGGTATCCAATTCCATGCCGAAGTCCGTCATTCCGAATATGGCAATGATTTGTTGCGTCACTTTGCAATCGATGTTTGCCAATGTACAGGCGACTGGACAATGGACAACTTCATTGATATGGAGATCGCTAAGATCCGCGAACAAGTGGGTGATAAGAAAGTCTTATTAGGTCTATCCGGCGGTGTTGATTCTTCTGTCGTTGGTGTTCTCTTACAAAAAGCGATTGGTGACCAATTAACGTGTATCTTTGTTGATCATGGTCTATTGCGTAAAGGAGAAGCCGAACAAGTCATGGAAAGTCTTGGCGGAAAATTCGGCTTGAATATTATCAAAGTTGATGCCAAAGAGCGTTTCCTATCCAAATTGGCTGGTGTTTCTGATCCAGAAGAAAAACGCAAGATCATTGGGAATGAATTCGTTTATGTCTTTGATGACGAAGCAACCAAGCTGGCCGGTGAAGAAGGCGTGTCTTTCCTTGCACAAGGGACCCTTTATACCGATGTGATCGAATCAGGAACAGAAACAGCACAAACGATCAAATCTCACCACAACGTAGGCGGTCTGCCTGAAGATATGCAATTCAAATTGATCGAACCATTGAACACATTGTTCAAAGACGAAGTTCGTGAATTAGGAACCCAATTAGGCATGCCCGACAGCATCGTATGGCGTCAACCATTCCCAGGACCAGGTCTAGGTATCCGTGTTCTTGGCGAATTGACTGAAGAAAAATTAGAGATCGTCCGTGATTCAGATGCCATCTTGCGAGAAGAAATCGCCAATGCTGGATTGGATCGCGACATTTGGCAATACTTCACTGTCCTACCAGGTATCCGCTCTGTAGGTGTAATGGGTGATGGCCGTACGTACGATTACACTGTTGGCATCCGTGCAGTCACTTCCATCGATGGCATGACCGCTGACTTTGCCCGCATCCCATGGGAAGTCTTACAAAAAATCAGCGTCCGTATCGTGAACGAAGTCGCACACGTCAATCGAATCGTGTATGATATTACGAGTAAGCCACCTGCAACTGTGGAGTGGGAATAAAGAGCTAACTAAATTTGAGTTGAGAAAGCCTATTTTATCGCATTTCTTGAAATTAAAAATGGATAAAAACTACTAAAAACAACATAGTTCCCTGCCAAACTTCCTGCCAAGATTTTTTCTTTGTAGGGGGTTTTCATATAGATCAAAAAATAATACAATAGATTTTAAAACTGTATATTTGTCAATGGCGGAATAAATAAAAATTTTATCGCCGCCATTGACATAATTAAGTAGGAAACACGATATTTACAAATGTCTGTTAATATAACTGATAATAACTATTGAGATTGACGAATAAATTAAGATGCTGAATTACTCAAAACAATCTAACCAAACAAGATACTCTATTAGAGACATTCATAGCTCGCTTACAAGCATAAAAATATTCAAATTATAATAAGACGGAAACTGAAATTAAAGTGTTGAATTCTGATAAATTCAGAATTTATAACAAAAAAACTATGTCATTCTCACAACATAAAACCACTTCCTCGAAATGAGAAAACGGTTTCCAAAATAGCAATTGATTAGCACTTAATACCAAATAAAATCTTCATCCTATATTATTTTCGTATGCGAACAAATTCACAACAATTTCAAATGATTAATACTTTGAGAATTTCTTCGATGAAAATAATCTACAGATAATACTCCTAAATCTTTATACATCAATATTCATATACGTAAAATAAAGAGTTAAAAAGAATTGTAGTTCTTTTTAACTCTTTAAATGTGGCCATTTATGTTCCCTATATCTTAATTTCTAATATTTTCGTCCACCAATAAGGTAATAATACTCACTACAAACGAAAATAAAAGTATATATTTTTGTTCCCAAGGGTACCCCGTCCAATTACTGAATAAATATATTATGCCGACTACTGAAAAAAAATTCAAAAGAAAATCTTTTCCTTCGGAATACATCTGCTTTATTTTCAATTTATTCATATTAGCCTCCATAATAAATTTACAATCGATTACGCTATATAAGCATCACTATTCTTGCTCAAAAAATAAAATAAGTTAGAAAAAATTTAATTACATCCCCAAAAAGAAGAAAAAAGCAATGAACGAAACAAATATTAGATTGTCTCGCTGTTACTTCGACAAATTATGCGAGTTTCTTTTAAAAAAACAGGTTAATCAAAAATATAAGAATCAATTTATCACAAGATATGGTACCAGACAACCTAAAATAATTTATCCTAAACAATAGAAAGTATAACTATATTATAGCTAATTATCATACCTTTAATATTGATTTAACATCTAGCCAAACCGTTACCGAATCTCTTTCTGAAAAGAATGAAATTTCCCTTGCAAATAATTATTGCTTATTTACTCCATATTACTTAAGCAATCTATCGACTAGAACTATATTTAAGTTTCTTGTAAATACTTTCAATATCAAAATGTCTCCCGTAACTATAGCTAATTATAGCAACCAATTTATTTTTTACTGAAAGCTGATAAATTTAAGCTCCGTTCTTATTAAAGCAACCATTTTTAGCCATATAACTAATTTCTGATCCTAAAGCACCTATTAATGCGCCCGGACCAGTCTTCCAATGTTTAGCTGCTCCTGAAAGAGCTGCTCCATAAGCCCCAACGATACAAGTATTTAAATAACTATCTTTAGTCCATTTTCCACCTCCAATAACTACTCCTAATTCATTTAAGTTTAATGTTTTAAAATCATTGATTTTCATTATAATCACCTTTCCTTAACTTCATTAATATTTTTAAATATACTTTATCTATTTATAAACCAATCACTAGTTTTAATTCCTTTATATATCTTATACTTATATCTTTTTGTTATTTGATATCTATTTAAAGTATAAAAAGATTATTTCCTAATTGTTGGAAAGAAAAAAATTCTGACCAAATATATTCTTCTGTTTTATTGAATGAAACAGAAGAATATATTTTTATCATTAAATCATTATTAAAAGGGATATTAGCAGATTTCTTAATATTTATCTCTATTAAAAATTACATACTTCATATTTTCAATTAAAATAACAATAAATATAAAGAATCCTAAAGAGTTTAAAACAAGAAGTAATAAACTTAATTCTTTAAAAAAATTGCATATTGAAACTATAAGAAATCCTATTGTAATAATAAAAGATACTATCCTTTTCTTCATCTAATCATTCCTTTTAATAAATATATTTTTTAATTAACAGAATGTGGCTGCACCTGTAGCCGCTCCTCCCCAGAATCCTGCTGCACTTCCAGATACCGTCCCAATAATTGGTAATGTAACTGTACCAACTGCTGCTCCTGCAACTCCTCCTGTTAGAGCACCTCCTACTGTTCCTAATCCACATTTAAGCCATCCACCACCTTCAACTCTTAAAAGAGTCTCTTTATCTAAAACTTCAAATTTATCAATCACTTGTGTATTCATATTTTTCTCCTTTTAATCAATAATATTTTTATAATTTTATTCCTTAATTTAACAACAATTTCTTTAATGTCAACTATATAAGTATGGAAATGTAAAACTTGTACGAGTTACATATCTCCATTTTTAGAAAACTAGAAATAATACGGTTGTTAACATAGATATTATTTAAGGCGGTATTGAAAAATAAATCATCTTTTATCATCTCCTTCAATCATTTCTTGTTCATAGTCTAGCATTTTATAAACGTAATGGAGCATGTGTGCCTAAAATGTATCGTTTTTGTGCCTGAAATGTCTTTTTTATTGATCAATAGAGAAAAAGAGAACTAACCCTATTTGAGTTATTCCTCTTTTTATTTTCAGTATTTTTAATAAGACTTTGATTATTAACTTATTGAGTATAGTTAATAGCTCATAAAATATATTAGTAACCTTTATTTTTTGAACGCCATAATAAATAAATATTTATAGAAAGTATAAAAATTAAAAATATAGCTTTAAATAATAAATTATTACCATCCCAAATTTTTGAAATCATAAAAAATAATCCTATATTTGTAATAGCTATGAACCAATCACTCCCTCGTATCCCTTTACACATCCTACACTACACTCCTTTTCATTGTTTGGTAACTGTTTAAAGTATAAAAATGTTATTCCTCTTTTTCTTTTAGTTTTTCTATTAGTGCTTTGATTCTCAATCTGGAAATAGAACAGCTTGTTCCTTCATAAAATAATACCTCACGCTCACGTGAATTTACTTCAATTACATTGTCAATATTTATAATTGTTGATCGATCTACTTGTTGAAAACAGTGATTTATATCTAACTTTAAAATATCTGCTATAGTTCCATAAAACTCTTTTCTAAAATTAACGCCAAAAAGAATTAATTTATGGGAAGTAGGGGCTGTTTGAATGAATAAAATATCCGAAAAGGGGATATGAATACCTGTTCTTCCTTGATAAGAATAACTTAAAATTTCTTCTACTTTTTGTCTTTGATTTTTAGACAATACGTACTTTAGACACTCTTTGACACGTTCTCTAAAAATAGATTCACTATTATCCTTTGTTATAAAATCTAAAGCTGATACATGATTTCTAAAAACTAAAGGCATTGCCTCAGATAATGTTGTAATAAACACAATTGTTCCATAGGGATTATAGCTTCTGATATGTTTGGCTAATTCAAATCCCTTATTTTTATTATTATCAATTTCTAAGTCAAGAAAATACAAATCATATACCGTTTTTTCAGATAATTGTGCTTGATATTCTTCTATACTCGCCGAACTGACTATATTTATTTTTATATGCATTTCTTTTGAAAGATCATACAATATGCTTTCTAATCGCATAAGATGATGAAGATTATCTTCTACTATCGCAATATTGATCATTAATAAGTACCTCGCTTTCTAAAAATTAATTTTTGAGTAAAAGATTCTTCTTCAATAATCGTTTCAATATCAACATTTTCTAATTTGTAAATCAAATCCAACAAAGAAGATAGTCCAATTCCTCTATTTTTTCCCTTTGTAGAATATCCTTTTTCCCAAATTTTTCGCTTATCAATCACGACAGATTCTCTTGTATTCTGAATTAAAACAGAAGTTGTAGTAGTATCATGAATAATTGCGACTGTAATTTGTGGATACAGTGCTTTTTCTGTTCCTTCTAATGCATTATCCAATAAAATACTTAATAAACGAACTGTATCCAACATAGGCACTTCTACAATAGGAATATTGTTCGATACTTCTAAATAAAAAGGAATTTTTTGAGCTTTTGCTTGAAGCATTTTTTGTGTCAATACATTTCTAAAGGCAATATCTTCTATTTGCTTTAAATTAAAAGCTGTATAATCTGCTTTTATCAAACGTTGATTCATTTTAAGGCACACATGCTGATAGATATGCTTAATTTCATTAACATTTTGTTTTTCTATTGCTGGTTCTAAGCAGGCGATAATACCACCAAAATCATGCCTAAATCCTCGTATTTCTTCATAAAGTGAACCTAACTCTATAACCAATTCGTTTAAATCTCGATTCTCTTGTTCTTTTTTCTTAATATTTTCTCGATGGAAGTAGCTTAGTTGTTTTTCACGAAGATATAAAACAGTTAATAGATAACTAATAAAAATAAACAAAGATACCGTTGTATCAAATTCATAAATAAATGGATTTTTGATTTTCGTTAATACCGAAGATGTAATCCTCAAAACACTTAAAATCAAAAATATCCATAAAGTATAATTAATAGATACCGAAAAACATTTAGATTCTAGTAGTTCTTTATCTAGTCTTATATATTTAAAGATTAATGTAGCTATCAATAAACAGAATACTGTTAATAGTAAATCTAATCCTTCTGAAAAAAAGATCGGCATATCCCTGGTTGAAATCACACGATAAAATACACTCGCAAAAAAGAACCGAATGGATTCATAAGCTAAGAATAAATATAAAGAGTAAAACAAGGCTATTATTTTATCTTTTTTTAGGCGAATGATGAAAATCATGTAATAAAAAATAATTATTCCAATTCCACTAAACGCCATGTTAATTCTTGTAACAATCAAATGCCATAAAAATAAATATAGCCAATTTCTCTTTTGAAGAAATATTGCATCAATTTGACTACCTATGATAATTCTAGGCAAAGTAACCCCTACAAGAGCAAAAATAAGTCCAAATAAATCACCAACCATCACTTTCTCATATCCTTATTATTGCACATTCCTATCCAGTTACACAATTTCTCAAATATAGAAGGGGAACGAGAACCTCCTCCGATAATGTCTCCTAACTGTTCATTAGATAATGATTTGTATTTTTTAATATTTTTTGTACTCTTATTTTTTGTTTTCATAATTGTTCTCCTCGATTTTTTAGAAATACAAAATACAATATAAAAATTTAAGATTAACTATTTATTAAATGAGTATAGAAAGCTCCTTTTTTTAGCAGTGTTTCATGCGGACCATCTTCAATGAGTTGTCCTTTATCTAACACAATGATACGATCTGCTCGTTCCGCAATTGTTAAACGGTGAGCAATAAATATAATTGTTTTATCTAATGCTAATAGATTGTCAATTATTTTTTTCTCGGTTAATACATCTAAACTACTTGTTGCTTCATCTAAAATTAATATGGGTGATTTTGTAAGCAATGCTCTGGCTAAAGCAATTCTTTGTTTTTGTCCACCAGATAATTCTGTACCGTCAGAGGTTAATTCTGTCTGTAATTGCATAGGCAATCGAGAGATATCTGTATTCAATTCAACAAAATTTAATACTTCTATAATATCATTTTGCGTTGTATCTTTTGGTGCACCTAATAGTAAATTTTCTAAAATGGTTCCATTAAATATATACGGCTGTTGAGGAAGATAAGTAATCAAATGTCGTAAGCTTTTCTTATCTATTTTCTTTAAGTTTATATGATCTAATGTTATTTCTCCATGAGTAGGTTCATAAAAATTTACTAATAGCTTTGCCAAAGTGGTTTTACCAGACCCCGATATACCAACAAAAGCTACTTTACTTCCTTTTTGAATCGTAAAATCAATTTTACTTAAAACCTCTGCACCATATCCATATCGAAAACTAACCTCTGTAAATGTAATTGTCTCTTTCCACTCTTTGAAATCAATCATCGGCTGTTGGGATAAAAACTCTGATTTAATTTGATAAACTTCATTTAATCGTGCATTTGCCACATGTGCTTTTTGTAGTTTTGTTTGTAAATTCACAATATTCTCTAAGGGATTTGTAAAATATACTAACATGGTATTGAATGTAATCAATTGTCCTAAAGTCATTTGATTACTCATAACAAGTTTTGATCCTGTCCATAAAACAAATACATTCAATAATAAATGCAGTAAAGTTTTTATTGCTTTCTGTATGTTTTCACTTCGATAGTAAGTGAATGATTTCTTTAAATGCACGGTAAATTCTTTATCTATTTTTTGATAGCTTGTATCTTCACTTGATAATGCTTTAAGAGTTTCTATTCCATTTATATCTTCAATAATAGAAGAAGATAATTTTGCATTAGTTTCCATGACCTCTTGATTCATTCTTTCAAATGGCTTCATGAATAGAAAGACAATTAAAGTATAAATCGGCAGTGATAGAATACTAATCAAAAATAATAGAGGATGTTGTAAACATAAAATAACTGCTACAATTATAGCAACAGAAACATCTAAAAAGACAGATAATACTGTACTCGCTAAAGCCTCTATGATTGCATTTGCGTCTGTAAATCTAGAAACAATTTCTCCAGTTCTTCGTGTTGAAAAAAAAGAGAGTGGTAAATATAAAACATGCTTGATATAAGACAAAATAATTTCAATAGATAGGCGTTGTCCTAATATCATTAACAATTGTGACTGAACATATGACACTAACTGTTGTATCGTATAACCAATGATTAATCCTATAGAAATAATTCCTAATACATGAAACATTTGATTTGGAATATAATTATCAATAATAGCTTGTAAGTAATAAGAACCACTAATATTGATAAAAGTTATAAATAAAGTAGCCCCAATAATCTGACTAATCAGTAGTTTTTGTTTCTTCAAAACAGGTACAAAAGACCATAAGCCAACTTTCTTTTCATTATATGGCTTATAACAATTAGACGGTGTAAAAAATAATGTAACGCCTGTCCATTCTTTCTCAAACTGTTTACGAGACATTTTCGTTATTCTTACAGAAGAATCTGGATCAGCAATATGAATATTCTTTTTATCACAGCCTATTACCGTATAATAATGTAAAAGTGTTTCATTCTTTATTACATGTGCAATAAAAGGAAATGATAGATTTTCTACATCAAATAGCGACATATCTGCTTGAATAGCTTGTGTATTAAAATGTAGGGCTTCCGCTACTTTAACAAGTCCTAATGCAGTAGTTCCGTCTTGTGTTGTTTTTGCCATTTCTCTTAATGTTGCCAAAGAATAATACGAACCATAATATTCAAGTATCATTGCGAGAGTAGCCACACCACAGTCTTTCATATCTACTTGCGACCGATAATGACATTTCTTAAATCTCATAAAACCTCCTAATTTTATTTCTATAGTAAATTGATACTGATTATTTGTATGTCGATACTATAGCAAATTTAAAAGTTTCAATGAGTATGTGTGCTTGAAATGTCTATTTTTGTGCCTGAAATGTATTTGGTATATAATTAGAACTTACTTTTTACAAGCAACTAAGACTATACGCTTATATGTACTAAATTTATATAGCTATCAATTACGAAATAAATGACGAATTGTCATATTTTCAACAAAACATTATCAAAAGTATACTAAAAAAGTAGAAGATGATAACTAAATCATCTTCTACTTTTTTTTATTATATAATTGTGATATCCAGTTAGAGGGATTACTCTTCCTTAGTTTTTCTATATTTTGTTCATCTTTTTATTCAAAATTTTTCCTTTTAAAAAAAGATATTATTGTTGGCAGCATAATACATTCCTTAGATCCCTTAATAAAGCTACTACTTAAATCCAAAAATATCTCCTCTCCTACTTTGGTCGTTATTTTTAAAATAAAATTTTCTCTGAATATATGTGTTACTCTTGGGGATGCCCAACTTATAGTAACTAATTCACTAGGATTAAATTTGTATGGAATAAATTTAATTTCCATTAGAGAAATATTTTTGTAATAAACACAATTTAAATGTTTCTTTCTTCCTATTACCTTTAACGGTAATAATAACTCATCCAAAAAACCACTTTTTCCTTTTTTAGCTTCATCTACATAAGTAATACCTTCCTTAGTTATAGTCCAATATTGATAATATTGTTTATAGTCAAAAACACTAGTACAACTAGAAAGAGCATAAAGAAACCCTCCTGATAGAACGAACAGAATTATCTTTTCAATAAAATTTCTTCCCATCATAGTGAATAAAATCATTCCTAGTAATATCACACCAACCAATAAAAATACTGGAACTCTACTTTGTGGTTTTCCAAAATGAAACGGGAAATTTAAATACGGTTCCCCTGTTATTAGCTCATCTAAAGATATATTTAATAAACCACTTAGCATAATTAAATTATCTATACTTGGTAGTGTTTCTCCATTTTCCCACTTAGAAATAGACTGTCGAGAAATTCCTAATTCTTTTCCTAAATCTTCTTGAGTAAAATTGTTTTCCTTTCTAAATTTTATAATGTTATTTGCTAATGTCATTTTATACACGTCCTTTCTACAAAATATTTTATGCAAAAACAAGCCCATTTTCACGCACTTATCACGTGCATTGACCAGTAATAGTGATTTTAAACAAAAATTCTACATTCATCAATTATATTTAGATACTGCTTTTCCGTAAAGATTTAAACTCATTTTCAACTAAAATTTCATTACATAATTAACCTGTCCACTTTCTACTATAAGCCAGAAAATATCGATTACATACATCTTCGTCCTATAAATTTATTTTTCCTAACCAATTCTAGTATATTCTATTAAAATTAAATACTAAATTATAATTAATATGCTAAGATAATTCTTGATGAATAAAAAAAATAGAGGTGATAATAAATGATAAATTTAGAAGAAACGTTAATTCCAAATATTTCAAAACGTTGTAAAGAACTACGTGAAAGTTACGGACTAAAGATGGAACAAATTTCCGACAAATCAGTAATTAGCCGGATTGAGAAAGGCACCTGCCCAAAAAGTGGGAATTTTATTACCCAAACCGTGCTCACTGATTATGTAAATATGTTTGATCTAAGCTCCGAAGAACTTATTTTTGGAGACTCAGAAGAATTAGAGAACACATTATACTGGCTATTTGATCAACTATTCTCTTTAATTCTTAAAAAAGATTTAGTAACTGATGCTAACTTATATAGAAATGTAGATAGAGTATCAGTTATCTCTCAAAAAGCCGTTCTATCTATGGCTGAAATGTTCGCGGAGTATAACTTTCAACGTTATAATTTTCTCAAGTCTGGTGAAGTAGCTATGGATACAATAAACAAAAAAATGGATACATATTTAAGTGTGGGAGGTATTTTTTTCAATCGAGAGAGAGATTTTAGAAGTACACCTATAAATGAAGATACAGTTATCGATTTTCTAGATATGGAGGAAAAACTATGGTTGATGTGTAAAGAGAAAATGATTCGCTCCTTTAAAACTAACGTGATATCTCCTCTTTTTGAAGATTTTACTTACTCAACCATTAACTCTGCCGTTAGTTTGTGGATTACTAAAAGTTTTTATGAGGATATTGTCCCAAGCGTTGTTGAAAAAATGAAAAGTAATAGTATTTTTAAACTAGGGTTATTATCAAAACAATTACTGCAAGATTTTATTATCGAAGATTTACCTGAATCCTTTCAAAAAACTGTTCCAATTAAGACAACAAGAAATGCGGGCGCACAGATTATTATTGGCCGTCGTTCAAGAAAAAACAAAAAAAAAATTATCAGATAATGAACTAAAAGAGCAAGCAAGGCTATTCGAAATAGCCATGGATATGATTGCAAATAATGAACGACCAGACACTGAGCTGTTAGCTGAATTTGAAAAATATGATATCCTTATTGAGGAAATACCACAAGAGGAATATATTAGGGAAGAAAACATTAATAGTGTTATCGGTCGAGCGACTTCTTCAAAGTATAACGGACGAACAAAGAATCACGGACCAATACTTGAAACAGGCTCTCCCATTTTTGAAGTACCAAATAATATCTCTGATAAAATAATAGATGATCTTTTTACACGGTGGTATGAAGATACCCATTTCAACAACCAAACTATTCCAGGATATTTTACCAATAATAGTCAAATCGGGAATACATTGCAGGAATATTTAAATAACAATATTCAAATTATAATCGAATCAATCATTCATACACAAAATAATCTATTACTATTTTTAAAAGAAGAAGATTTACTGGCCTTCGCAAAATAAGAAAGACAAAAGAAAGAGCTTTTCAGCTTTTTCTTTTTTTGTGCCTAATATCTAGTTGTTCATTTGGTTGTTAAACTGACTAAAAATTAACAACTAGGCTAACAACCATTTTTAGATTTATTCCGTTATTATGAAAGCATCAAGGAACAGCGCATAACTCTTTGATAAATCATTGGATAATCTGCAAGTTATCCACCACGAAAAGCAGAATTTGCAGGTTCGGACTTTTCACCTAAAAACAATACTAAAAAGATTAGGAGATTTACACTTATGAAAACAACCTTTACACAAATAAACGGTTATTCAGAAGCAACGGCACAAAAATTTATCAAATCAAATGTCCCAACACAATGTACCACATCATTTATTGAAACCCAATATGAATATGTGGACAGACAGCGTACAGATAATATCACAGGTTATAAGCTATGGTTTGTACAGGAGGGCTTAAATCCCTTTACGGTTAAATTTGAGAAAGAGCCAACCTTACCCCCGTTTTTATCCATTGTAGAATTTGACAACTTACAAGGAATCGAAATCAGAAACAACGTTTATTTCAAAGCTGACGGTTTCAAGGTTGTGAAATAATGGATGGAAAAGACCTTGAACGCTATTTAAACCAAGGTTTGAACATGGCGTTATCTATGAATGGAGAATCAACCTACACAAATTCTTTTTTCGTAGAGGTTCGGGCGAACGGATTTTTATTCGTTCCCCGCACTCCTGCGGGATATCTGATAGACAATGACTTGTATCATAAAATTTTTATTATTGCAAATGCAAGCCTATATCCTCGTTACACGCTATTGAAACAAAACTCGGCATATTTTCTACCTCTTAATACAGAGGATATCCACACACAACGAGCATTATTCTTTCCATGGTTCAAAGGGATTAGTGAACGCTTGATCATTCCGAATCTTTCAGATCATATCAAGCAATTGCCAAAAAATCAGATACCACTCATGAAAAATCTAGTCATTGATTATCGAAAAGTAACTAGTCTTTTGATTGCAGGCAATTCAGGAAGTGGAAAATCTTATTTCTTGACCTATCTTCTTGAATGTTTGCGTCCATTATCAAAGTTAATCATTATTGACCCAAAATTTGACAGTCCGTCACGATGGGCAAGAAGTCATGATATTTCTGTGATACACCCTGAAAATAATCGGTCAAAAAGTGATTTTGTTAGTCAAGTAAACGACGCATTAAATACTGTATTAAAAACAATTTATGAACGCCAGGAAGTATTATATCTTGATCCCTCACACCAATTTGAGCATGTCACAGTCGTGATTGATGAAGTATTGGCACTTTCTGAGGGTGTGAACAAACAAATCAAAGAATCCTTTATGTCCTTGCTTAGTTCAATTGCCTTATTAGGTCGGGCAACCCGCTGTCACCTTGTCTTAGTGTCACAACGATTTGATTTTAACGCCGTACCTGTCAGTGTACGGGAACAAGCAAATGTGTTAGTTCAAATTGGAAACATCAGTAGTAAAACAACCCAATTTTTATTTCCTGACTTGAATCCGGAGGGAATTGTCATTCCAATTGGAAAAGGAACGGGCTTGATACAAGTAATTGACAGTGAACACCCATATCAAGTTCTCCCCTTGCTCACACCAACATTTTATACAGAAAGAGGCATTTTATAAATGAACATGAAAAAATCATACTTTATGAGAATCTATAATCCTTTGTTATTTTTAGGCATGTTGTTTCTACTTGTATGTATCTTCACACTACTGCTTCTGTTTGCACAAGAACACTTCATAAGTAATCCAGATAACAGCGGAATAACAAATGCCAGGAATACACTTTTCGGACAATGTATAATTATTTCTACGTATATTGTGCGCATGCTTCCGTTTAGTGTCATAGGCTTATTACTTCCCGAATGTATTCGGCGACTAAAAAACGATTCACTAATAAATTTAGGCATTTCCTTTATTGGAACCTTGCGATTTAGAGGATTTTTAAAACAATCTGAGTCGACACTAACCGAAAATATCTCCCTTGTACAAGCCATATTGGAACACCCAAAAACAGCAGAAAACAAGACTATCTCACATTTTAATCGCGCTATTCATAAATCCGTGCTTGAACTCACCAACGAACAACTACGGTTATTTATCAAAGTACCCAAAGAAGCACAAGCGCAAAAAATCCTAAAAGAACATGAAGAACAAATTAAAGAACATGTGGCAAGTCTGTACCCAGCGTATCTCATCTCTACCTTTGAGAGAAAAAAATTCGGATTATGGTTGATTGGCACTAAACGAAGCTAATGATACCGACCCGTGGCGCTTTTGTTCTGAAAGAAAACAAAAAAGCGCCACAACAACTATTTTTTCAAATTCATTGCCATTTTTTACACAAACTCCTTATTTTACGCGGTGGTAGGGCTTGTTATACCACCGCAACCAATATTGCCAATTTTTCAAAAAAAGTGAGCACTACCAAGCAAAACAGCGATTTTTAGTAAAAATAAACTCTTGCCAAAATTTGACAAAAACAGCAATACATCAAGTGAAATTACGCGTGAAAGGAGATTGCCAAGCATGAGTACAACGAAAGCCGTAAATGTGATGTATGAGCAACAACTGCACCATTTACCACCAACAATCAAAAGAAGAACTTTAAATAGTATTATCAAACAATTAACAGAGTGTTTGAAACCTGAAAAAATTGCAGGCATCATTCATGATAAAGACGTCAATGACGAGGGTGTCCCCGTAGAAAAACATGTGCATGTGGTCTTACAGTTTCAACATGCACGAAGTTTAGAGAATCTCGCACGGTTGATCAAAGAACCTCAAGTCTCAGCGTTTCAAAAATGGCATGGAAATATAAATAATGCGTATTCTTACCTTGTCCACCGAACAACTGACGCACAAGAAAAATATCTCTACTCTTTAGAGGAAGTCAAAGCGAATTTCGATTATCCCGAATTAATGAAAAGTATTTCTAAAAAAATAAATAAATCAAACAAACAGAGAGATAACGAGATTATCAAGCAACTACTTGATCGCTTGGGTGCAGGAGAATTGACGCGCGAGGAAGTTATATCCAATCTAACAGGTTCACAGTTCGCCAAAGCAAAAAAGCACATTCAAGACGTTCATGAGCAAGTACAAGCAGATAAGGCGAAAATTTGGCTTGAAAAACGGAAAGAAAAAGGCGAACCAATCACAGTGATTTGGATATACGGACAATCAGAAACAGGGAAGTCACTTCTTGCTAAAAAATACGCTGCCAAAAAAGCGAAAAACTATTTTATTACTGGATCATCAAAAGACAGCTTTCAGTATTATCAAGGGGAACATATTGTTATTCTTGACGAACTACGCCCGAAAACATTTCCATATGACGATTTATTAAAAATGCTTGACCCGTTCGGGGAAAATCCAAAAGCACCGAGCCGATTCTTTGATAAATCATTAATGGTTGATGTATTTATCATAACATCGCCCTATAGCCCAAAACAATTTTATGATGAGATTTTTAAACGAAAAAAGACAATTGATTCATTTAAACAGCTTCAACGGAGAATTAGCTATGTTCAATTTATGAGTTCTGATTATTTTGAAATGCAGGAATACGATATTTATTCAGGAAGCTATATTTCTGTTCCACATAGTAGAAAGAAAAACACCTTAATTAATGGTACGAAACATCCTGCCACATTGGACAATAAAAAAATTCATCAAGAGTTTAGTGACTTTTTTCCTGATGACAAGGAAGGAAGTGAAACAAACCATGAATGAATTGCTCACACATAAAAATACCATTTCTAAATCAGATTTACTCCAATTAGGCTATTTACCCCATACTGCTTCAACAATTATTAGACAAGCAAAACAAATTATGGTAAAAAGAGGATATCCATTTTATAATAATAAACGTTTGGGGCACGTACCAAGAAATGTTGTAGAAGAAATTCTAGGCTTATCTCTTGAAGGAGAGAAAACACATGCCTAAAACACGCTACACTGGCGTTTATATCGATAACAACGGAAAGTTTTTCTATCAAGCAGAACTAGGAATTGATAAAGTAACAGGAAAAAGAATTCAGAAAAAGGGAAGAAAAGATCAAAATGGATGCCCTTTTTCCTCTGCTCGTGAAGCCTATAAGGAATTGACACGAATAAAAAATGAATACCTTCTATTGAATGGCTATTCCAATTACGATTTAACTTATAATCAATTCATGGAACACACGTACATCCCTTACTACAAATCAAGTGTGGAAAGGAGCACATGGACTTCAAGAAAATCAGGACTGACAAGTTTAGGCAATCGTTTTGGCGAGAAGAAACTTCGTGATATTACAATTGAAGATTGTGAACAATATCGAATCTGGTTGTTAAATGAGAGTGGCTATTCACAAGCCTATTCCTCTTTATTGTATGGCATGTTCAGAAAAACATTAGATTACGCTGTAAACATGCAATACCTAGATAGAAATATTTCCAAACGAACAAAAGCAATACCTAAAGGGAAGTCAGCCGTCAGTTATTGGACAAAAGAAGATTTTCAAACTGTTCTTTCTTTTATCTACAAAGAAAATTTTTATGAACATATGTGTTTTATCATGATTTGGCTGTACTATATGACGGGGATTCGAGTGAGTGAAGGATTAGCACTAAATTGGAATGATGTGGACTTAAAACGCAAGAAAATGCGTATTCATTACACTTTAGACATGATTAATCAGAAAAAGTTTGTTCGTAAACCTTATACAAAAACAGAAAACGGTATGCGTATTATTTCTTTAGATGATGATACCGTAGAAATTTTGCGAGAGTGGAAAAAAAGACAACAGCAACATGGTATTGAAAGTTTTATTCTTAGCTATACAGACTTACCGCTTTATCGTTCTACCGTTCAGCGAATTATTGAGCGATACGCAAAACTTGCGAAAGTACCCATCATACAAGGAAAAGGATTGCGCCATTCACATGTCAGTTATCTGATTAATGAATTTAACGCTGATATTTTAGTTATTTCAAGACGATTAGGACATTCCAGCCCTGAAATAACTTTAAAACACTATGCACACCTTTGGAGTCGTAATGACGAAACCATAGCGGAACAAATGTCAGGTAATGTTCAATTTACATTTGCAAAAGAATCAAGCATAGCATTTAATGGAAATCAAGCAGTTACAAATTAACCCCTGCCAAAATCCTGCCAGCACATAATAGACAGTCTATAAACCTTGCTATATAAGCGTTTAAAGACTACTTATTACGTGGAGTGGGAATAAAGAGCCAACATAATATGGATGAGGAATACCTATAAATCAACATTATTCAATTACTAAAGTTCCTGATTTTCGTAAAAAATAAGATGGTTTCCTACCATTTTCCCTACCAAAGCCCTTGTTAGATTAACTACTAACAAGGGCTTTGCTTTTATTCACTACCTTTATTTTCCTGTTGAATTAGCTTTTTATCTAATCAGATTTTTAGTACTATAAATATATATATCAGATTTTTCGATTTAAAAGATCTGGTAAAAAGAACTTTCTTGTACTCAATATCATTTCGTAATTATATTAATTTGAAACAGAATAAAAGTCTCTACTCAGATTCTCAAGAAAGAAGAATGAATTGAGACTATTTAAGTTTCAGAATACCCTTTTAAACTTCCGGTATGTTATGAATAGTTCTAATAAATACTATTCTAATGATTGAGTTTCTTTATTGCTAAAGCTAGGCAGCCAATCAAGCCCGCATTGTCAGCAAGCCTTGGAGTTAGTAGATATTCTTCGAGAGTAGGCGTATCCACGTAGGAACCCATTTTTTCTTTAAACGATTGGCGAATCAACTCGAGTAGTTGCGGCTGTTTCATTACACCCCCGCCTAAAATTATTACTTCCGGTGCATATAGTAACGTTGTGTTATACACACACTGAGCAAGATAATCTGCCTCAATCGTCCAATAAGGATGATCAAATGAGATAGTCTGGGCTTTTCTTCCAAAGCGTTTTTCAATCGCAGGTCCTGATGCTAACCCTTCCAAACAATCATGATGAAAAGGACAGATTCCTTCAAATTGATCTTCATTATGACGTTGTAAGAGCATATGTCCCATTTCAGGATGACTAAAACCTGCGACTATTTTCCCATCCACTACAGCACCACCACCAACACCTGTACCAACGGTGTAATACAGAACACTATTTTTACCTTTTCCATACCCTGCCATATATTCTCCATAACAAGCAGCATTTACATCGGTAGTCCAATAGATGGGAACCGACAAGGCGTTTTCCAAAGCTCCTACAAAATGATAATTTTGCCAAGCTAACTTCGGTGTGTTGGTGATATATCCGTAAGTTCTTGATTCGATTTGAATATCAATAGGCCCAAATGCTCCTACACCAATTGATGCGATATTCCCTTTGTACTTATCAAAGAAATCAAACACTTGCTCCATCGTTTCTTCTGGTGTTGTGGTAGGAAAACTTTTCCGTTCTATCACTTGTAATTGTTCATTACCAATCCCACAGACAAACTTTGTTCCACCGGCTTCTATTCCACCATATAACATTTTATCTACACCTTTCATTCACTCATTTTCAAAAAAAGAAACGTATTTGCACTAAGCAAAATCGTTTCTCACTAAAGGTTTCGTTGTGTCACCTTCGCCAAATTCAATCGGCAATACGGTACGTTTTTCTACTATCTCTCCATTAATGACAGCAATTAATTTTGCCACTGCCACTTCCGCCATTTGCTTTGTAGGTTGGGCAATCGTTGAGACTAGATAAGGATCTCCTTCTGTCATCTTTTGACCATCAAATCCGATAACTTGGACATCCTCTGGTACGTTTTTCCCTATTTTTTCAAGCATATCAATGACAGCTAATGCCATTGGATCGTTGATCGTAAAAATCCCATCGATATCGGGATTCTCTAACAAAAAATTTGTTACACGTTCTGAGAGATGGTCTAAAGGTTCTAACATATCTAACGCTTTATAGGAAATCCCCAGTTGACGGCACTCGATTTCAAAATATTTTCGACGACTCTTCGTTTCATTCGGTGTTTCTTGGTACCCACCGATATATGCTACATTCTGACATCCTCGGCGATAAAGTTCATTTGCAGCCAAACGTCCACCGGCCGCATTGTCAGCGGTCACATAAATCACCTCTTCAGTGAAATAACGGTCAATACTAACAAAAGGCAGATTACTCGAAATGTATTCATCGATATCTGAATAAGTAATTCCAATGATGCCGTCTACTTTATTTTGGCTGACCATCTGGATATATTCTTGTTCTTTTTCACTATTACCACTGGAGTTACACAAATAAAGCTTGTAGTTTTGTCTTTCTAATGCTGTTTCTACATGGTAGGCAAATTCGCCAAAAAATGGATGCCATACCGTGGGTAGAATCAAAGCAACCGTGTTCGTATGCTTCATCTTTAACCCCCGGGCATAAAAATCTGGTTGATAGTTTAACTCTGTCATTGCTGCTTCAACTTTTTCTCTAGTAGAAGCTTTAACAGAACCGTTATTCAATACCCGGGAAACAGTTCCTACTCCAACACCTGCTAATTTTGCGACATCTTTCATTGTTGCTTTCATAGTTGATCCCTCACATTTCTGCACAAGTTTAGTATAATGAATTTTGTCATAAATTACTAATTTTTTCAAAATACTAATAGCAAATCCATGGGAAATCTAGCTATCTGTTCTTTTCTAAAAACATTATCCTTCAAAACCTATTAAATAATTGATTCATCGCCTAAGCAATCAAACATTTATTTCACACTTGCTGTTTCAAAAGCTTGAATACGACTTTCTCCGATCGAATGAAACAAGATATCTCGAGCTTTTTCCAGCTCATAGAAAGTAGCCGTCATAACTTCTAACCCATTAATAAAGACTTCAATTGATGAGGTATCTCTAAAAATCTCAAGAACGAGCTGATTATCAATCAAAGGTACTTCAACTTTTCGTACATTCAGAGGGTCTTCTTCCGCCCCTGTAAGCTCTCTTCCTAGTTTCTGACGATCCAATTCAAAAACCTGTGTAGCAGTGTCATAGGCTAGTTTGAGACAATCCGTCTTAGACCGCAGTAATTCAATTGTAAAAACTTCAGCTTTCTCCAAATCTGCGACTAGATGTAAATATGAAGAATCAGACAGCGCGTTTCGAAATACGACTGATGTGTCAGTCACTGCAATATTTTCACTGCCTTGTTGATAAACTAAATGACTATATACAGTTGAGATGGGTTTTTGTACCAATCGATTTTTTTTCACTCTTAACTCTCGGGGCAAACTCATAGAGCCTGCCCAAAGATGGCCTAACTCATGTGTAGGCAATGTACGATCCCACATCTGCATCCAAGCAATCATCACCCGTCCACCATTAGGATCTCTTGTTGTTTGTGGTGCATAAAAATCCATTCCAAAATCCATTTCATGGAAATTATCAACTATCATCTGACCTGTTTCCCAGTTTACCTCACCAATACAAGCCATGGTAGAACTGATATTATGATATTCCAGTCCGTTCTTCTTGATTTGTATCGGAGACATGATTAAGACATCTCGTCCGTCTAAATGGAATAAATCAGGACATTCCCACATTATTCCTTGCTCTGAAGTCCCTTCTAGCAACACAGAGTAAAAGTGCCAAGTATACAAATCTGACGATTGAAACATCACTATTCTACCAGTAGACTGTGTAGATTTAGTAGCTACTACCATATAGTAACCATCGTTGTGAACAATTACTTTAGGATCACGAAATTCTTGTATCAGCCCATTTTCACCTAGCTGTTTTTCTGCTACCACAGGATTACCACTGTATTTGCTAAAATGAATACCATCTTCAGAGACCGCCAAACATTGATGCTGATGGCTAATACCATCAATTTCTTGACAGCCTGTATAAAATAAATATAGTTTTCCGTCTCTTTCAATTGCACTTCCTGAGAAACACCCGCCGCTGTCATAAGGTTGATCTGGGGCTAACGCTACTGGTAGATCTTCCCAATGGACCAAATCACTACTGCGCGCATGCCCCCAATGCATGGGCCCCCATCGACTATCGTAAGGATAGTATTGATAGAAGAGATGGTAATGCCCTTTGTAATATATAAACCCATTGGGGTCATTTATCCACCCGATGGGTGCGGAAAAATGATAGTTTTGTCGATACTGAGGGTTAACTTTTCCTCGCATCATTTCAATAAATCGATTTGCTTTATCCAAAATCGCCGTTTCTTCTACTAACACTTATTGTGCTCCCTTCAAAAAATTATCATAGCCAGTTTGTTTTATTTGAATCCATTCTTCCAAACCTACACGTTCCAATTCAGCAAGGTATTCTTCCCATTCTTCATCGATTTTACCGCCGGTGATCCACTCTGCTCTTTTGCGATAGATGTAATCCCACATATCCGTTTCGATTTTTGCTAATCGATCTGTTTCTTCTTTTTCTAAAAAGACACGTGGATAGATATTGTCTTCTGTAATATATGGCAAATACGTGTCATGCATCAAATCTAAACGCCACTTCGCATCATCTGGCATAGTAGTGACTGTGCCGTAATAAGAATCAAGAACTGCTAATGGTCCTCCAGCTTCGGTTTTTTGTCTTAGTTCCCCCGGTGCTGTCCCCTCTAAAGGCAAATGTTTTAACATACCATCCTTTAATTCAAAAATATTCGCCTGTGCTTCATCACCGTAGGTTCCCCAGTTATTTTGGACAGACTGTAACGGTTCATACATTTTATCTATCCACCTAGCTGTAAGTTCCAAGTTTTTATTCGCACTAGTAATTACGAAACGATCTCTTGAGAAACCCATGCCATTCGTACGAGTAACATGTTTCGTTCCATCTGGTCCCGCTAAGACTGGCAAGACGTCATAACTATCATCTGCACCCGTGATATTTGCTTTATCCCAAGTAAAGTACACGCCATACTTATGTTCTTTCCCTTTGGCAACATACGTATTCCAATCTTGTTCGAAAGCCTCTTTATCAATAAGACCTTTATTATTCATTTTATTGAAATATTTGATGGCTTCTTTATACCCTTCTTTGTTAGCAGTAAATTGTACCTGACCATCGTTATCAACGACTAAGTGGTCATCATTATCACCTAGACCGAATGCCCCCATTAAAAATTTTAAGTCTTCGTTTCCTCCATTGTTAATAAAGCTAAAAGGAATTTCATCTGCTTCACCATTACCATTTGGATCTTGCGTCTTGAAAGCCTCCAACACAGTCATCAACTGATCAGTGGTTTGCGGCATTTCAAGACCCAAATTATCCAACCACTCCTTGTTGATCCAAGCCATCCCATTTACTGTATGAATCGACTCTTTTCCTTCGCCTAATTCTTCAATCCAAGGCATAGAGTAAATGTGACCATCAGGTGCAGTAGACATTTGTCGGTATTCGGGGTTTTCATCAAAAATTTTCTTCAGATTTGGCATATAATCTTCGATCAAATCTTCAATCGGTACAATAACGCCACTTTCCGCCCAGTTTAATAAATCATAGTCACCTGCAGCGGCGTTGAAGATGGCATCTGGTAAATCACCACTAGCGATATCCAAATTTCTTTTTTCGGCAAAATCACTACTGTAGTTTGTCCAATCAATATGGAGATTGGTCTCTTCTTCTAATCGTTGGAAAATCAATTTGTCATTAGGATCATTGGGAGCCAAAGGGGCACTTTGAGACATCATTTTTAAAGATACTTTTTCTTTCAATGGAAAAGAGACATTTTCTAGTTCATAATCAGGGCTTGATTTACTCTTTTCTTTTGAGCCTCCACAAGCCCCCAAAATTAGTACGGAAGTAAAAACGATTGGCAGCATCCATTTTGCTTTCATCTTAAAATCTCCTTTATAATTTTTATTCATACAAATAGTGAACAATACTTACCCTTTAACAGAACCAACTAAAACACCTTTATCAAAATATTTTTGGAAGAAAGGATACATTATGATTAATGGCAGACTAGAAATGACGATCGTTGCGTATTTGATCAACTCAGCAATTTGTTTCATTTCTGCCATGGCAGTATTGGCTCCCACCATGTCTTGTGAAGGTTGGTTTTGGATCAAAATATTTCTTAATACGAGTTGCAACGGCTGTAAGTCGGGATCTTTGATGTAAATCATGGCATCAAAGTATGAGTTCCATTGCCCAACAAAGGCATATAAAAACAATACGAACATAATTGGTTTCGCTAATGGAAGCATGACTTTGAACAGTATTTGCAAGTCATTGGCGCCATCGATAGTAGCAGCTTCAGAAAGTTCTTTTGGCAAAGCACTAAAATAGGTACGGGCTAAGATAATATTCCACACATTTATAGCACCTGGTACGATAATCGCCCATACACTATCTAACATGCCCAAGTTCTTTACCAATAAATAGGTAGGTATCAAGCCACCACCCACGAACATTGTAATGACAAAAAAAGTCATAATAATCTTTTTCCCCGCCAAGTTAGGTCGAGACAAAGGATACGCAGTGATCATCGTAATAAATACAGTCAATAAGCTGAAGCTAAAAGAGTAAAACAACGAATTTACAAAACCGCGTAAAATGGAATCATCTGCAAATACCCGTTGATATCCCTGTATTGTCCAATCTTTCGGATTGAAGCTTATACCTTTATTGATCAAAGTAGCTGGGTCCATAAAAGAAGCTACCAGTACATAAATCAGCGGAACAATGGTGATGACGACTAAAAAAGTTACAATCACTCGATTCAACCATAAGATTTGACGGTCGATTTTTGATAAAGCACTATTCATAATTTTCTCCTTTCATTACAAGCCTTGACCATCGTTTAGCCGCTTGGTTATATTGTTGACAATCAGTAATAAAACGACATTAATAATCATATTGAACAGACCAACAGCAGCAGAGTAGGCATAATCACCTGATTGCAAGCCGACTTTGTATACATAAGTGGAAATGATTTCTGAGGCAGGGATGTTCATTGAAGTTTGCATCAAGTAGGCTTTTTCATATCCTACATTCATAATACCGCCGGCGGCCAAGATGAAGCTGATCACCATCACAGGCCTCAATGCAGGCAAATCGATATGCCAAATCTTTTGTAAAATATTTGCCCCATCGATATTTGCTGCCTCATATAAATCGGTACTGACTCCCGCCAGCGTTGCGGTGTAAAGAATGGATGACCAGCCGATTCCTTGCCAAATTCCCGATAAAATATAAATCGTTCTGAAATAAGCTGGATTAGACATGAACATAATTGGTTGCCCCGTAACCTTTTCTACTAACCCATTAATAGGTCCATTTGCGGATAGGAACAAAAACAGCATCCCCACAATAATAACTACTGAGATAAAATTCGGCGCATATAGAATCAACTGGATTTTCTGTTTTATTTTTTTATTGATAATTTGATTCAAGCTCAGTGCTAAAATAATTGGTGGAAAAAAACCTAACAATAAACCATAAATACTAATTTTTAATGTGTTGCTCAGCAAAAGCGTAAAATTTGGTGAACTGATAAATTCCCTAAAGTGATCTAGTCCTACCCAAGGACTTTCCAAAATTCCTAGCATAGGATTATAGTCTTTAAATGCAATCACAGCACCGTACATTGGCACATACTTAAAGATAAACGTCATGATGATACCTGGTAAGAGCAACAAGTACATCCACTTATCACGCCGCAACTGTTTCTTTAATTTTTCCCACTTCGAAATATTTTTTTTATCCCGTTGTACCGCCCTTATCTCACCACCTGGTCCCAATGTCTTTTCCAATTCAATCTCCTCCCAATACATTTTAGAAACGTTTCCATTTTCGTTTAAAAAAATAAAAATTTAACGAAGATGCATTTTGGAAACGTTACCAATATTTTCGTTTATAGATTACCATAGCCATTTTTTTAAGTCAATATTTTTTTTACTTTGTGTCAGAATTTTGTATCTAAGTATTCTGATAATAATATTTTAAACAATAGATTATTTTTAAGCACCCTTTTCTGCGGCCTCATTGATAGCTGGAATATATACAGATTCTAGTCGATAGATAAAAACAGATTAAGTACGAGGTTTCCAATGAATTATAAAATCCAATAAAACTCAGTAAAATGTGATTTAAAAGTATGTTCAAGACCACTCACCAGTAAGTTTAATCTATTTAGCAAAAGAAGCTATGTCTACACTCTTTAAAATCAATATGTTTTCTCATTTTTAAAGTTTCAAAAAAACTCTATAACTAAGAAAAATCACAAAAAAGAGTACATTTTCTAGTGAAACTGCACCCTTTTTTGCTTTGTTTACGTACAAAAAATCTCTTGAGTACTTAACTTCTACAGTATAATCAACAACCCCTTTATAGATTACTGATGTTATGCTGAAAAAAATTTTTTCACCAACTTGTAATCTAAGCCACTTTTCTTATTTTACTTCTCAAACCAATCATAAAATTCATCTGGTGTTTTCTCCCGATAGAGTTTGATTAACGCTGGTCGCATCGATTGAAATATTTCGACTAATTCTTCCCCACCAAATCGAGTGGAAAAATGCTTATCAGTAAATATCATTGATAAAGAAGAAAGAAACAGCTCCGTATCTTCATCTGTACCAAGAATATTGATCAACTTTCCAATCAAATAGGAATCATTAAATGTCAGGTCTTGTTTCACATCAAAGGTTTTTATTGATTCTTTCACCATTTTCGCAATGCGATCTTTCTCTCCATACTTGATCTCACCACTCATCTCGATATAGTCAATGATCCCAGATGAAAGAATCGTGACAGCTTCTTCTTTTGCTTTTGATGATAGTTTGTTTAGCGTTTTGGATTCTTCAAGTACCTCTTTCGTAATCTGTACGACATAGTCCTTCATGATTTCACTCGAATATTCTACAAAACATTCTTGGATAAATTCCTCCAAAGGATAGCCTAGCTCATTCTCCCAAGCAGGATTTTTGAACTCGCCCGTATAAAATTCTTGCTTTATTTTCTCAATGATTTCAGGATAATCGTCCACTATTTGTTTCTGACCAATGAGAAACAAATACTCTCGGATATATTCTTCCACATGCCCAAAATAAAACCAGCCGACAGGTTTTCCGCTGATACTAGATAATTGGTTGATCACACTCTTAGGAGCCAACGCATAGCCTTGAACGTAGGAACTGATCGTCGGCTTTTTTAAACCTAATCGATTCCCTAATTCTGTAAAAGAGAGAGACATTCCGTCTTTTATTTCTTTGATTCGTTGGCCCACCTTCACTTTATTAGGTTGTACTAAACCAAACATATTCAAATTCCTCCTTATCATTTTTTTCATTATAACACTCGTATAAAAAATCGTATATATTTTTTTAGAAAATCTCTTGACTACGTATAAGTTCTCGTATATAATACAAGTCGTAGATGGCCATCTATATTTTTTAATCAAATCGTATAAACTTTCGTATAAAAAAGGAGAATTGTGATGCCAATAAAAATTACCGATCTCAGTTTACCAAAAGAAACACTCGAAAAAGAATACCAAGTCGTCAATGTCACTCGCTGGCAAAAGGAAGGCGAAATTCTAGGTTGGAGCTACGAATGTATCCTACCAAAACTTCGCTACGAAAAAATCAGTGTCAAAGTCAAATCTGAACATCCTGTGATCACGCCGGAAGAACTTACCCAACAAGGTTTAGCCATAATTACATTTACCAATTTGGTGATTGTACCTTGGGGACGCTCGAATGGACAATTTGTCAGTTATGGGTTATCGGCAACCGCTGATACGGCAACTTTGATTCCCAGAAAACAAGGTACCACTACACAAAACTAACTATACTATGGAGTGTTGGGTGGTTAGGACGAAACGGCGGGGCAGCGCCCACAGAGCCGTTTCTGTCCGTTAAGACCGCCCAACACCCCATAGGCTAGAAGGGCTGCTACGCAGGCCTTCCCCCTTAACTTGATTTATAGATCAACATCAGGAGAAAATGACTGGTTCTTTGACAATCGAATACGCAACAAGGAGTGATGATTTTTGCAAGCTTATAATCAGAAAATCATTGAAACTCCCACGTATATTGAAATTTATGATTATGAAGCAATCATTACTCCCAAACGTAAAACGATCGAAAACGAAGTAAATCTGGAACGAAAACAAAAATTAGCTTGGATTTATGAAAATGATATTACTCTTGAAAAAAGAAAAAACTATGATGAATTATCCGCTCAAGGACAATATGACAGTTTAAAACGCAAACAGAAACATTATCAAAGTATGCGATTTGAGATTGCCCGCCTTGTAGACACGAATTTTGACAATCAAACGAAATTTTTAACTCTCACTTTCAAAGAAAACATTCAAGACATTGAGTATGCAAATAATGAATTTAAAAAATTTATCAAACGACTGAATTATGACCTCTATAAAACTAAAAAAGCAAATTTAAAGTATCTCGCCACGTGGGAAAAGCAACAACGCGGTGCAATCCACTACCATATTATCTTGTTTGATTTCCCCTTTATCTCATTTAACCGGTTAACTACGATTTGGGGTCAGGGTTTCGTTAAGATCAACAAGATCGATGTAGACAGTATCGAAAATCGCGGGCGCTATATCAGCAAATATTTCGATAAAGAGCTGGAATTGAAAGAGCATAAGAAAAAAGCTTTTTTCAAGTCCCGGAATCTCAAACTACCAACTGTCACCAAAAAGATGGTAAAGAAACCCTATGATTCCACGAATCAAGATATACTATATACAAGCGAATATATAGTTAGACGTCCATTTTTTTACAATGCTTTAGCTTTAAATGAGTTGGGAAGTCCTGAACAAGTGATGGATTTTCAAGAAAGTACCGTTCATTATACAAAAATAAAGAAATAACACTATTACCCAATGATAGTGTTTTCTTTGAAAGTGAGTTTATACAATGAAAAATACAATTTGTCGAAAAGATTTAGAGGCTCTAGGATTTAAAACACATCAAGCTACCACAATAATCCGACAAGCAAAAACAAGAATGGTAAATCAGGGATATCCATATTATAATAATAAAAGAGTTGGGGTAGTACCCCGACAAGTAATTGAAGAAATTATAGGTGTTCCTCTTTCACAGGAGGAATAACTATGAAAACAAAATACCCTTGTGTGTATCAAGATAAAAATGGTCGCTTTTCTTATCTAGTTGAGTTAGGAACAGATCAAGTGACTGGAAAGAGGATCCAGAAGAAAGGAACAAAAGATTCTCTAGGAAAACGATTCTCATCAGCTCGTGAAGCACACAAAGAAGTCATGCGTATAAAAAATGAATACATGGTTGTAAATGGATTTGCGAATTATGATTTAACTTACAAAGAATTTATGGAGCAGTCTTACGTTCCACACTACAAAGCTAGCGTACAAAAAAGTACTTGGAGTTCTCGTGAGTGTGGATTGATTCAGATTACTGAATTTTTCGGTGATAAGAAGCTTCGTGAAATCAATGTGCGAGATTGTGAAAATTATCGAATTTGGTTATTGAACGATAGCGGATACTCACAAGCATACAGTTCACTTATGTACGGTATGTTTCGTAAATCATTAGACTATGCGGTCACCCTGCAATTTCTGAATGAGAATATTTCCAAAAGAACAAAAGCAATTCCAAAAGGAAAATCAATCGTTCCTTACTGGACAAAAGAAGAATTTGAAGAAGTTTTGGCAAAAATTTATAAAGATGATTTCTACGAACATATGTGTTTTTTAATGATTTGGCTATATTACATGACTGGTGTTCGTGTAAGCGAAGGATTAGCACTTAATTGGAATGACGTGGACTTCAAACGTAAAAAGTTGAGGGTTCATCACACCTTGGAAATGACAAATCAAAAAGATTTTATTCGGAAACCTTACACAAAAACTGAAAGCGGCTTGCGGATCATTTCTCTGGACGATGATACAATTGAAGTGCTAAAAAAGTGGAAAGTTATTCAAAAAAATCATGGTGTAGAACAATTTATTCTTAGCTACACTGACCTCCCACTCTATCGTTCAACTGTTCAACGAATTATTCAGCGTTATGCCAAACTAGCTAAGGTACCCCTAATACAAGGAAAAGGATTACGTCATTCTCATGTTAGCTACCTAATCAATGAGTTTAACGCAGACATTCTGGTCGTGTCGCAACGGTTAGGCCATTCTAGCCCTGAAATCACTTTAAAGCACTACGCTCATCTATGGAGCCGTAATGATGAAGGAATTGCAGAACAAATGACAGGAAACATTAAATTTACCTGTGCAACAAAATCTAAAGTTGCAAACTTTAATGGAAATCAAGCAGTAAAAATCTAACCCTACCATTTCCCTACCAAAATGAGGAATAGGCTGAAAAAGCACTGATATAATAGCTTCTTTACGAGGCTACTCATATTGAGTGGGAATAATAAAAGAAACCGTGAATCCTTTGATACTAAAGGGATTCACGGTTCTTTTTTGCTTTTGAAGTTCTTTTACTGAAGAAAAGATACTATAGAGAAACAGTTATCATATCATCGTCTGAGATTAGTCGTATTACTTTACATGTTCAACTTCTGCTTTTTAAATAAAAATTAATTTTGTATACTATTCTTAATAAAATGAAAGAAAATCAAAAGAGCTAATATGTTTTTTAGCAATTTTCAGAA
>NZ_BCQE01000028.1 GCF_001544275.1 Enterococcus gallinarum NBRC 100675
TTTTCCATCTTTATCTGTAGCGGATACAAAGTTATCTTCCGCCTGCCATTGATCACCAACATAGAGCGTACTATCTTTGGCTACTACGGTTGCTTGATCAGACACGACGGTGATCGTTGCCACTGACTTAGCTGTTCCATTTGTATAGGTCACTTGGTAGCTACCTGTTTTCGAAGTGTCAACATCGCCGCTAACGGTTACTTCTGAAAACGATACATTATTGCCTTTTTTATCTGTGGCAGAAACAAAGTTGTCTTCGGCTTGCCATATGTCTCCTACGTATAAGGTGCTGTCTTTTACTGAAATACTGGATAAATCTTTTTCTGGTGTGATTCCAATAGATATCTGGTTACCCGTTCGATTGACTTGTACATCCATACCAGATTGAATATCTTCTGGAACAACATATCCTTCAGGGACTTTTGAAACGTATACCTTGTATTTACCTGTATAAATATCTGTCAACTGTGACTCACCTACTTGATCAGTGGTGGTGTTGATCACAGTTCCAGTCAACTGATTGATTAACATTAATGAAACTCCAGCAATCTTTTTTGTCGGCATTTCTGTATCAAAGACATCAAGTAAAGCAGATGTTTTATAGATAATCCCTTCCGAATCACCTGCTGAAAATTGCAGATTTGCGATAGTGGATGTCGCGGTGCGCTTTGCTTCGGACAATGTATCAATCGTCTCGGATGAGATGGTGGCTGATGCAGAGATTTGACCAGCGTTTTGAGAAAGGACGGTGTAACTGATCTCCACGTTCTCCTTAAGCACATAGTTTGCAAAAACCAGCCGAATCTCACCATTAACTTTCTCTACTTTATAACTGTCATCAGGAACATTTGAGATTCTGATGGAGTTTGGATCGATTTCTCCATTGGTGTTGCCAATAGATTTTAAACTGAACGTTGGATTTACAACTTTCTTTGTTCCATCATCAATGTTTTTCGTTTTCACAGTGACTTGGGTTACGTTTTTTGCGCTAGTAACTGTCCTTTGACTAATATCGATAATGTCTGTTGCGGTATTAGAGACAGTGACTGTGGATGATCCTTGTTGATTGCCATACAGTGGTTCTTTAGCAAATCCCGGTATCAGAATTGATTTCGTTTCCTGCCACCCATTTGCATAATGATAGGCAATGATGTATCTGTGATCAGTTGTCCCAAAATCGAACGTATAATAATTCGTCGCTTCATCATGCGTGATGGTAGGGTAATTCGGATCTGATTCTTTCATGACTTGCGTATTGTATTGCCCCCGATCCCAGTATTGAGGATAAATCATCCCGTCCACCTGATCATTGGAGACATCGATAATGGAAAATACGACATCAGTATTTATTGGTACATGTGTTTCTACCTTCAGATCTTTGATGGTATCTTGCCGGGCATTAACTAAAAATTGATTTTTGCTTCCTTGCAACGTTTGTTCTGAATAGTTTTTTCTTCCAGTGGTAACTGTTGTATCGACTGTATCCAAGCCATCCGCTGAGATACTAACTGGAATTTTATCTACTGGGATCCGCGTTGTAGAAGCGAGACTGTCTGGCACATAATTAAATCCAATGTCAAATTGAATTGAACGATTGATTGGCGTAATAAAAGTAACTAAGGTCCCTCCCTCAACCTTCTCAATGCGGTAATCTTGATCGATCTTGTAATAATAGTTCACTTCTGGAACTTTTCTAAGTGTCAAATAATCTGGATGTTCGACGAAGATTTTAAGATTTTCGACAGGTTGTGTTGTGCTTCCTTCAACGTTGACTGAAGTATCATTTGCATAGGCACCATTTTGGTTGTAGTTCCCCCAAGCTGTCTCAGCTGAATTAGGATATAAAACTGAGATTGGTTGTACATAATCATCCCCAATCACTTTGAATTTTTCGTTGGGAATCAAAGGAGTCGTGATATTCATGACGATGTCTTTTTGATCAAAAGGAACCGTAAGATGAATCATGGAAAATGCTAGGTTACTGTCTTTGATTGCCGTCAAGGTCAACGTACCATTAGAATTTTCAACTTTAAAGTATTCATCTAAAGGTACATTTTGATAAAAAGCATCATTGACCATTAGTTGCTTCACTGTAAGTTCCTGTCCATTTTCAGCGGATATCGTTATCTGCTGTCCTTTTTTCATTTCAGTTGGCATGCCATGTAATGTTAAATAGTAGGATCCCTTTTCATTGGAATATAAATTTCCACCGGCAACAGCCGAATAATACTTTGATGAAATCTCTTTTTCAGTTTGACTTGTTTTTGCCACAAAAGAAATTCCACGGTACTCCCCAGCCGATGGTTCAAGATTTACTGATCCAAAACCGGTGGTTGGGTAGTTTTTGTAATAAGAATACTGATGGTCACTAATTTCAGATAAGCTCATCGTGAATTGATAGACAACACCATAAGCTTTTTGCTGATCCATTTGTTTGATCTCAACTGCTGTATTTTGTAAGTCATTAGCTGTAATTGTATAATCTGTGCCAGCGACTAGCTCCGTTTGCGTTTCTAGCTTGATATTTCCTTTGATATCTACATCATAGCTATAAACCTTTAGTGGTTGCGATTCTATTTTTTTGAAAACTGCTCCTGGGGTGTCCATAAGTTGCAAAGAGAGTGTTTCCGTTCCCGAGAGCTTGCGGTCTAAATTGTAATATACTGTACCATCTAGACCAAAAATGTTTTTTTGTTGCTCGTACTTCAATGATTCGACATCTTCATAAAGATCGATCGCATAACTGGTTTTATTTAGATCATCAATTGTCACTTTGATTTGCGGGGTACTCTCTGAATAAAGATAACTCTTTAATTCAAGGGAAAATGTTGCATCGTGCATAGCTTGATTAAAAGTGATCGTTACTTGACGATTGGCACTGTCTACTTGCCAAGTCGCATCGATGCCTTGAATCGTCCCTTGATTATCGGTAAATCCAAGGGTGTCCGGCAAACTAAAAACAACAGTTGTTCCAGCTAAGTAATCTTCGTCAATGATTTCAAAATCCAATTTTAGTTTAACTGGTGTATTATTTAACACTCTTGTTTCCTGTGTTTGGCTGTACTCTTCATCAGCCATCGTAAGCAGTGTTCCTTTCTTTAAAAGTTCTTGCGCCTTTATTTGTCGATTGGAACGAGAAGCATTTTCTTCTTTTTTAGCTATTTTGGGATTAGTCGAAGATTTGTTGGTTTCAGTTTCTGCAACACTAGAATCTTTTATACCTGATGTTTCCTCACTTTGATCCACTTCGTTCTCTTCACTGGAGGAAGTAGCAACTTCTTCTTGACTACTAGTACTTGAAGTGAATGAGGAAGCTTCTTTTTCAGATGAAGCCAAGATAGGATCTTTTTCTTTGTCTATTTTACTAGTTGTTTCAGCTGGCTGATCAGCCTCAGATGTTTCAGCAATCACCAGTATTGGCGTTGTGATCTGGGTAAGACTCAACGCAATAACAACTATACTTTGTTCTATTTTTTTAGTGATTTTCTTCATTATTCTCCTCCAATATATATATATGTATTTTTAACCAATCGCTTTTCTTATTTTCTTGCCCACTTCTAATTCTTCACCGCTAAAAAAAGAAAGAATGTTGTTTGTTCGATCAATTTTCTTGATTTGTCCTGTATTGATAATGTAGGATTTAAACACTTTATAATAAGCGGGTAGGTCCAATTGCTTGATGACTTTCAAGGACATCTCAATGTATTCGATCGACTTCTTTTGGTGAAGAACGATTTGGTTGCGCTCTTCTTTGACCGTTGTGATATAGTTGATTGATTCTGCATCCATAACGATCAATTCCCGTTTGTTTTCAAGCTTTAATAAGTGCTTTTTGCCTAATAATGATTGCTTTACTTCTATTGCTTCAATTAACAAGTTTCTTAGTTGGTGTTTAAACGCTTCTTTCGTATCAATGATCCCTAATGGGCACAGGAGGTTCATTTTTTTCATCTGTATCTTTGAAGCATCTATTCCATAAAAAGCTATTTGACATTTTTTACATTGGCTTCTCAATCTTCCTGCTAATTGAAAACCTCGATCATACCCTTTCATATCAGTGGAAAATAAGAATAAATCATTGACATCGGTAAGGTGTTCATTAATAAAACGCTCAAATTGGTCCGGCAGGAAAATTTCTACTGAAGAATACGGAAGTTGGCATTCTTGGATCGCTTTTTTTAGCCACTCTCCATTAAAAAAATTATCATCTACTACATAAACAGCAAAGTTGCTTAAATTTGCAGACATCTAAGTTCTCCTTTTTTACATCATTTTTAATTGTATTATTAATCAAAAATGCCCGCTTGCACTTTCAAGCGCATTAAAAGAACCTTTGTGCAAAAATTCAGCTGTATTTAAGAACAATGTAACTATTCACTTAGCTAGTCGTAATGGATATTCAGAAAGAATTGTTTCAGTGATTTTGGAATGGTACTCTAGTGTGGGCGGCTTAACAGCTTAGACTATTCGTTTTAGTGAATAGCCATTAGTCAAAAAAGGTGGTGCGATGATACTGCTCGTATTCCCATCAATCCCCTTCATAAAATACTACTTCTATCAATATTTCTCACTGCGAAACAATAACAAATGAAACTAATAGATACGAGTATTTTCACAGATTTTTCTACTTAATTTAACATGGCACAGCTAGATGAACATGACAAAAAAAGGTTATTTCGAAGAAATAATTGGCGGGTTTGTCTTTCTTTTATAAAAATTACAAAAAAAGATATTTTGCTTTTCTTATTGTTACAGTTTGTTTGTTCACATTGTTCTTTAATATTAAAAAACAAAAAAATCCACACGTTCTTTCAACATAGCTAGCTATGTATCAGAAGCGTGTGGATGTTTTATTTTGTATATTTTTCGATATGGTGTTCAGTCACAATCATATTGATCACTGACATAATCAAAGCAACCAGAATCGCTGCACCAAATGAGGAAAAGCCAAAGTTAGCAGCTCCTACAAAGGTTGAAGTCAAATTCAGCATCAAAGCGTTGATGACAAAACTGAAAAGCCCAAATGTCAACAGCGTTAATGGAAATGAGATGATACTCAAGATTGGTTTGATCAACGCATTTAAAATAGAGAGAACAAAGCTGGCTACTAATGCCATCATGATGCTACGTACATGGACCATGTTTGGCAGCAATACTGCCAGAGCAACAAAGGTGAGTGTATTCATTATCAGTCGTTGAAAGTAGGACATTAGAAGTCACTCCAGTCCTCATCCTCGACTTTATCTGCTTCTTTGCGCGGACGATTTGTTTCTTTGTTGTTCGCTTTGTAGTACTGATTGTCGTGTCCATATCCACCAGAGCTTTTGCGTCCAGAAGGGATCAAGATCGCCATGATGACATAAAGGGTGATCCCAGGGAAACCAGCTGTCACTAATGATAGAAAGACATAGATCACACGGATGATCGTTGGATCGATTCCTAAGTATTCTGCTAAACCTCCCAGAGTACCTGTGATCACTACATTATTGGTTGATTTCGTTAATCGTTTGTTCATTTACCTTCACCTTCCTTCTGACAATCTATCTATAGATCTGATGGAATCAGATTATTGTTCTGTGTCTTTGATAAATACATTCCCAGTCGTTGTTGAAAGATCGACTTGTGCTACTTTATCAGCTACCCGGCGGAATTGCAATAATTGGTTCATACGTTCTTTTTTCTCACGCACGATTTCAAAATTGCTCAGCCGTTGATTGATACTTCCTAAGCTGGTTTTTGCCAAGCCTTCAAATCCAACTGATTGTGGTAATGCTACTTTGACATTTCCGTTGACTGAGCTAGCATTTAATTTTTGTAGCCGGTCTTCTTTGTAAGTGATTCGGATATTACCGTTCACTAGAGAAATTCCAGTATTTTGTGGTGTCGCAGTAAGAGTAACATCCCCATTGACAGTTTCAATGATAGCATCAAGGATATCTCCATCTTGAACCAAGATATTTCCATTGACACCTTCAATCTCCAACATCGTAGCATCTACTTTGCGGAAATCGATCGTACCGTTGGTTGATTTCGTATAGACATCTCTTGCCACCAATTCGTCAAATGTTACATTCCCGTTCAACAATTTCACTGCAACATGATCATAGGTACGTGTCGGCAGATAGAAAACCAGATCAGCGCGGATACGCTTGTTTGGAATTTGGAATGAAATGCGTTCATCGTCAACATCAATTTGGCTTCGTGCATCAAAAGCATCGAAAGGTGTTGCAGCATCCATTTTACCATAGAGTTTGATTTTCGCATCCACTTTCACACCCGGTTGATCCCACAAGCGGAATTCGACATTTCCGTTTGCTAATTTCACATCGATCAATGTTGCTTCCGTTTCAGCATATTCAAAGGTATGTTCAAATTTCGTTGCTGCTACTCCTGGAACTTTCAGATTGATATCTTTCCATTCCATATTGTCATTCACTGATTCTGAAACAGCACGAACTGTTTTTTTCAAGAATTGACCAAATTGAGTTCCTGCATCAACCATTTTTTCACTGACTTGAGTAAATGTATCAGAGGCTTGTTCTTTCCAGTCATCTGGAATATCAAGTTTTTGGCTGATTTTTTCTTTTGTTTGTGACCATTGGTCTTTGCGAATATTTTTCAACTTCGCATCCAATGTCGCTTTTTCTTCGCTCAAACTATCTAATGAATCTTCTAGAGAAGCGATTGTCGCTTCAGTCTCTTGCCGTGTTGCAAGTTCTTCTTCAGATAATTGATCCAATTCTTCTTTTGTGTTCAATTGCATGAGGACTTCTTGTGCTTCTTTCAGTTCCTCTTTTACACCTTGAATTTCTACATTGATCTCATCTAATTCAGCAGAAGCTTGGTTTGCCTCAGTTGCCAATCCGTCCAAGATTTTTTCAAGATTTTCTTTATCTTGTGCTTCATTTTGACGAAGTTTTTCTTCACCATCAAAAGAAGCTTCTTCTTTCTCGTGGGCTTCTTCAACTTCTTCAAAAAAGTCATTATTTGTCTTATCAGCGGATACTTCAGCTGCAGCTTTGTTGATTTGATTCTCGTCTTTGGCTTTTGCCATTCCTTCCAGCAAATCCAATGCTTCTTCTGTAGAAAGCACACCTTTTTTCACTAAATCCAATACACGTTCTCTTTCGTTCATGGAAATTGCCTCCTTCAGCAAATTTTTGTTTGCAAGTTTAGCTTACGAACCTATTATGCCTGTTTTTCCGCAAACTGTCATAGGTCTTAAGTACCAAGTTTTTATCAATCCGAAGGTCTTTTAAAAAAATAGTAGGAATGACGTCTCATTAAAACAAAAATGATGGTTCTTTATGAAAGAAAAACTTGTGACAGTCAACTTTACTTAAAAGTGCCTACAAAAAAACTGTACTACAGAAGAACAGAATGTTGCAAGGATAACCTCACACGTTTTCCAATAGTTTATCCATGATCCCAGATCAATGATACGCTATTTTTCATCTCTCTTCTTACAGTACAGTCCATACAATAATAATATACATTCATGTGAAAGCTGATGAGCTAAATCTATATTTTGAACAAAGATATGCTCACTACATCAGCTCAGAACGATTACTATTTAACTCACTGATCTTACCAGTAGCCAAATAAACGATCCATTCGCAAATATTTGTGACATAATCACCAATTCGTTCGAGATATTGGGCAACAGAAAGATAATCTGTACCACTAACGACTGTCTCAGGATTGGCTTTCATGCTATCGATCGTTTTATAGTAGATATCTCGATAGTAATCATTCACCCGCTCATCCATCTGTGCAATCATCCGGGCATCTTCTTGATCTGTTTTTACATAAGCGACCAAAACATTGTCCACCATTTTTTTGACATAGTCAGACATATCGGAAATCTCTTTTTCAATCTCCGCAATTCGGGTCTCCCCTTTGACACGAATCGTCGATTTTGCGATAGACACCGCATGATCTCCCATCCGTTCCAAATCCGAACTAGCTTTCATTACAGTGATGATCATTCGCAAATCAGTCGTTACAGGTTGTTGCAAGGCAATCATTTCGAAACTTTTCTTCTCGAGTCGAACTTCCATATTGTTGATTGCTTCATCGTTTTCTATTACTTCTTGAGCGATCTCTTTATCATGCTTCACATAAGCACGAACAGATTTATGGATCGCACTACTTACAAGCATCCCCATTTCATAAAATTGATTGTGAAGATTCAGTAATTCTTCTTCAAATTGTGTACGCAACATTGCTTTTTCCTCCTAACCAAATCTTCCTGAAATATAGTCTTCTGTTTCTTTCTCCCTCGGACTCAAGAATACTTTCTTGGTATCATTGAATTCGATCAAGTTGCCGTCTAAGAAGAAGGCTGTTTTGTCAGAGATTCTTGAAGCTTGAGACATGTTATGAGTCACAATGATCATTGTGTATCGTTCTTTTAGTGCCAAAAGGGTATTTTCGATTTTACCTGATGAAATTGGATCCAATGCACTTGTTGGTTCATCTAATAAAATGATTTCCGGATCGACAGCCAATACTCGGGTAATACAAACCCGCTGTTGCTGGCCGCCAGACAAAGAAAGTGCACTTTGATGAAGCTTATCTTTGACATCATCCCATACTGAGGCAGCTTTCAAGCTTTCTTCCACGGTTTTATCGAGAATCTCTTTGTCTTTGACACCCTTTAATTTTAACCCATAAATAACGTTTTCGTAAATCGAAAAGGGAAATGGATTCGGTTGTTGGAAAACCATACCGATTTCTTTCCGTAAATCTACTGTATCTTGTTGCGGACTGTAGATGTCTTTTCCTTTATATACGACACTCCCTGTGATCGTGACACCGGGAATCAAATCATTCATCCGATTCAACGAACGAAGATAAGTCGACTTGCCGCAGCCGGAAGGACCGATCATTGCAGTAATTTCTCCTTTATTGATGGAAAGATCGATTCCTTTTAATGCTTCTTTTTTTCCATAATATAAATGCAGATCTTTTGATGTGATAATTTCTTCTGCCATTTCTTAGCCTCCGTTTACTGATCGGATCAGATTAGCCAAAGTGACCTGATACATAATCTTCTGTTGCTTGGATTTTAGGACGCGTGAATATTTTTCGTGTGTGATCATATTCAATTGCATTTCCCAAGTAAAAGAATGCGGTATAGTCACTGATCCGTGCAGCTTGCTGCATGTTGTGCGTCACGATAATAATCGAATAATCTTGCTTTAAGTTGACCAATGTTTCTTCAACCGTTCCGGTAGAGATTGGATCTAGCGCACTCGCTGGTTCATCCAAAAGTAAAATATCCGGCTTCATAGCGATGGCACGAGCAATACACAGACGTTGTTGTTGCCCCCCGGACAATGCTAAAGCACTTTTATCCAGGCTGTCTTTGACTTGATCCCACAGAGCGGCTTGTTTCAAACTTGTTTCAACGATCTCGTCTAATTTCTTCTTGTTCTTCTCACCATGACGACGCAAAGCAAATGCGATATTGTCATAAATTGATTTACTGAAAGGATTTGGACGTTGAAAAACCATACCAATCCGTTTGCGCATTTCATAGACATCGACTTCTTTCGTATTGACATCGACACCCTTGTACATAATTTGACCCGTTACTTTCGTATTCGCAATACCATCGTTCATGCGATTCAATGAACGAAGATAGGTCGATTTTCCACAACCAGAAGGTCCAATCAATGCGGTAATTTTATTTTTTTCAAATTGCAGATCGATTCCTTTGATCGCTTCATTTGTTCCATACCATACGTGCAGATCATTTGTATAAAGAGCGACGTCTTCTGGTCGATCAAAGGTAATGATATTGCGTTCTTCCCAATTATAATCATTCATACAGTGATTCTCCTTATGCTGACGTCATTTTCTTATACAATCGTTTACCGATTGCACGAGCGCCAAAGTTAAACAATAGAACAGCGATGATCAGGACAGCTGAAGCGCCAGCTGAAACTTGGATTCCATCAGGCATCGTTCCTTCTGTATTGATTTTCCAAATATGGACAGCTAATGTTTCCGCTTGTCGAAAAATGCTGATCGGGCTGGAAACACTCAGCGGGTTCCAATTTGAAAAATCTAACGCTGGTGCACTTTGACCTGCGGTGTAAATCAATGCTGCGGCTTCACCGAAAATACGTCCCGAACTTAGGATCACACCAGTCAATATCCCAGGTGTTGCTTCAGGAACGATGATTCGCATGACTGTTTCCCAGCGTGACAATCCCAGCGACAACCCAGCTTCACGCTGTGTATAGTGGATGGCTTGCAATGATTCTTCTACATTTCTTGTTAGTAATGGTAAGTTGAAAAACGTTAGTGCTAGGGCTCCTGAAATAATCGAGAATCCGTAACCGAATTGGATAACGAAGACTAAGAAACCAAAAAGACCGACTACAACTGAAGGCAACGAACTAAGAATCTCAATCGATGTTCTCACTACATCTGTAAACCAATTCTTTTTCGCATATTCGGATAAATAGATCCCGGCACCTAATGAAATCGGAAAACTAATGATCATTGTCACCAATAATAGATACAATGAGTTGAATAGCTGAATCCCGATCCCACCACCTTCTTGATAAGCTTTGGAAGGTGAGGTCAAAAATTCCCAACTAATATGAGGAATCCCTCGTACTAAGATATACAGCAATAAAGAAGCCAAAATCAAAACAATGATTCCTGCTACAGCATAAAGAACACCAGTCGCAATTTTATCTGAGCGTTTTGCATTCATTATTTCAACGCTCCTTTCTTACCAATCAATCGAATCACAATATTGAACAATAAAGACATCAATAATAAGATCAGCGCTAATGACCACAGTACGTTATTTTCAACAGTCCCCATGATCGTATTTCCGATTCCCATCGTTAGAATCGATGTCAGTGTTGAAGCAGGTGTCACCAAGCTAGACGGCATCAATGCCGCATTCCCGATAACCATTTGGATGGCCAATGCTTCACCAAATGCCCGAGCCATTCCGAAGACGACTGCTGTTAAAATCCCTGGAACTGCTGCCCGCAAAACAACTTTGTAAATCGTTTGCCATCTGGTTGCTCCAAGAGCAAGTGAGGCTTCGCGATAGTGTCTTGGGACTGCTCGCAACGCATCGACAGTCATTGTCGTTACAGTTGGCAAGATCATGATAAACAGAACAAATGTCCCTGCCAGAATCCCAAAACCAGTACCGCCAAAAACAGAACGGACCGCTGGAACGATCACGGATAGTCCGATAAATCCATAAACAACGGATGGGATCCCAACTAGTAACTCGATAACTGGCTGCAAAATCTTTTCACCGTTGCGAGGGGAAACTTCTACCATAAAGACAGCTGCACCAATCGCAAATGGTGTTGCGATGATCGCTGATAAGAAAGTTACCACAAATGAGCCGACGATCATCGGCAATGCGCCGACAAGCGGCTGTCCATCTGGGCCAACAGCACTAGGGTTCCATTGTGTACCAAACAAGAAATCAAACACATTTACTTTATCAACGAAAAACGTGGCAAGCCCACGACTTGCTACAAAATAAAAAATTGAGATCACAACCAAAACGATCAATGCGATACAAAGAAAACTAATGAGCTTTCCCCGCTGCTCCATTTTTGCTCGCTTAGATTTTTTCGTTAACACTTCTTTTACATTTTCCACGAGGGATTCCTCCTCAAAAATCAAACTAAATTCACAAATATTAGTTTATCGCTCGAACATCAATTTCTGTTAAACCTTTTGTAAATTTTTCGGCAACATTGTAAATTTTGTGTAAAGGTTACTTGATGACGTTTCCTTCCCAATCGCGTTCAACTTGCATTCTTGAAATAGGAATATAACCAAGATCCCCAACAATGTGCTCTTGAACTTCATCCGAAAGGATATACTCTAGGAATTCTGCTGTCAGTGCTTTAGGTTCTCCCTTCGTATACATGTGTTCATACGCCCAGACTTTCCAGTCATTTGTCGTCACATTTTCGTCTGTCGGTGCTACGCCATCAATAGAAAGAACATTGACATCATCCGTCACATAAGAGAATGCAACGTAACTGATAGCTCCCGGCGTATCCGAAACAATCGAACGAACCATTCCACTTGAATCTTGTTCTTGCGATGGAATTGCTGTTTCTCCATCCATGATCCATTTCTCAAAGGTTCCTCTTGTTCCGCTTCCTGCCGCACGGTTCAACAGAACGATTTTTTGATCATTCCCCCCTACTTCTTTCCAGTTGGTAATTTCGCCTAGAAAAATCTTTCGTAAATTTTCTGTAGAGATATCAGATACACCGACATTTTTATTTACAATAGGAGTGATTCCTACTACAGCTACTTTATGATCCACAAGTGCTTTAGCATCGATACCAGACTTTTCTTCTGCAAACAGATCTGAGTTGCCGATATCTACAGCACCTGCTTGAACTTGACTCAACCCTGTACCACTACCGCCACCTTGAACATTAATAAATCTGCCTGGGTTTTCATTTTGGAATTCTTCTGCCACAGTCTCTACTAACGGCTGTAATGCGGATGAGCCGACAGCGGTGATCGATTCCCCTTGATCGATCCATTTTGCACATCCTGATAATAGAATGACCAAGCCTAAAACTGGTCCCAAAAATTTCAATTTTTTCATGATAACGCTCCTTGTTCTTTCCAAAGTTAAATACAATTATTTCCATTTTACCATTTTATGAAATTGTTGAAAATTATTATTTGCTAATATTTCTCACTCCTGACAAAAATTTACTACATTTCCTACAATCACTTACAGAAAATAACTAAAAGTAAAAAAGTAAAAATTTTTTTCAATTAGTAAAAAGAAGTATATTGTCAATTCTTACTGTGCTATACTGGATAAGAAAACAATTATTAAAAGAACATAATAACCTTTCTTGCTTCCCCAATCAAGAATAGCCCCAAATTATGTTCGACGTTTTCGTGATTTCATCAACATTTCCCCAAATGTATGTTGAATCAAAACGGCAGAAGTGGTCATTTATGTACCAGCTTCTGCCGTCTTTTTTTGTCCAAAATAACGGATTATTGTGTTTTATCCAGGTTATCTAACCATTGAGTGAGTTTCTCAGCGATCTGTTGTTGTTGTTCCTCATTTGAAATCGTGGCAGATCCGTCACCACGCTGTGAGCCGTAACTACCAAAACCAGCGTGATTGCCTCCTGAGATTGTTTCGAAAATAGCTGAATCCGGCAAATAGGTTTTTGCTGCTTGATAATTCTCTTGATTCAATACTTCGTCATTGCTAGCAGTGAGAGAAAGCACAGGCAAATTAGTCTCTGCTAAGCTGCCTTTTTCATCTGGATAACTCGCTAAGAAAAAGACTCCTTTTAACCCATTCTTTTGACTAGCGGCATAACGACTTGCCATCACGCCACCCAATGAATGCCCACCAATCACATAGCCATTATGTGGAAATTCGTTTAAAATATTCTCTGCGCGATTTCCCCCAAGGACTGCCATATCAAAGGGCATCTTGACGATCGCAACCGAGTATCCTTTTTCAGACACCTCTTTTGCCCAAATACTGTAACTTTCTGCATCTACTAGTGCTCCCGGATAAAAAACAACGAGTGGTTTTTCAGGATCTCCAGAGAAATAAAGCGCATCTTGTTTCTCTTGCCCTTTTGAAAGAGCTGTTTGAGCGGCTTCACTTGCCGTATAGTGTAATTTTTGCCAGCCTAACCATCCACCTGCACCGATCAGCAGCAGGCCGATCACTAGACACAGTAGTATTTTTTGATATTTTTTCATTTTCCATCCTCCAAAATCAACAAAATGGAACCGCCTGAACCAAGCAGTCGCTTCTTAACTAGTTTGAAGTTAGCGTCACTTGCGTTCGCGTTTCCATTTTGTAGGTAACTTCTTTCAAGCATTTACTGATGAGCCAAGGCTAACAATTCGCGCGCATGCTCTACTGTCAGTTCTGTGATTTCTGCTCCTGATAACATACGAGCAATCTCAGTCACTCGTTCTTCATAGGATAACTGACGAACTCGAGTCTCCGTCCGTCCTTCTTGGATCGCTTTTTCAATAAAATATTGATAATCAGCTACTGCGGCTACTTGCGGCAAATGAGTGATACACAAAACTTGGGAATTCAACGCAATTTTTGAGATCTTTTCAGCAATTGCTTGCGCCACGCGGCCACTGACTCCGGTATCTACTTCATCAAAAACAATACTCGTGATCCCTTGTTTCCGTGAAAAAATCGATTTCAATGCTAATAAGATACGAGACAGCTCACCACCAGATGCTACCCGAACCAACGGTTTCATGCCTTCCCCAGGATTGGTTGTGAGATAAAAAGCCACACTATCAAATCCAGTTGCTGTCAACTGCTTGCCATTTGCAAAGCGAACTTCAAACTGTGCATGTTCCATATAGAGGTCGTTCAATTCTTGCACAATTTCTTTTTCTAATCGATGTGCGATTTCTCGCCGCTTGACATGGAGTTGTTCAGCAAGAGCCCAAACAGCATCGGCCTTAGCTGTCAATTGCTCTTCTAACTGTTCCAGCTGACCTTCAGTATAGGCAGATTCAGAGATCTCCTTACTAATTTCTTCATAATAAGCTAGGATGACGGAGATGGACTCGCCGTATTTGCGCTTCAATTGACGAATCGTTTCCAGTCGGTTAATAACTTCTTCTAGACGTCCTTCATCAAGTTCAAGGTTATCTAACTGTCGTGAAATATCAGAAGCAGCATCCTGCAACAAATAATAAGCGCTCTGGATTGTTTCAGTGATTTTTTCATAGGCTTGATCTAAGTGGGCGATAGATTGGATCTCGGACAGTGCCACACTTACACCGTCGACACTGCTCATTTCTTCTGAAGAGAGTGCACCATAACTTTGCCCCAGCGCATCGACGATTTTCTGATAGTTGGTTAACTTCTCACGTTCTTCGATCAGATTTTCTTCTTCGCCCTCGATTAATTCAGCCTGTGCGATTTCTTCTTGTTGGAATCGCAGCATATCCATCCGTTGAACATATAATTGTTCATTTTCCTGAATATTGCGAACCTGTTTTTCTAAATTGCGGTATTCCTGATAGGCATTCTGGTAGTGCAGCAGTTCTGCTTTGAACCCATCATCGCCAAACCCATCTACCAAGCTAAGATGCCTTTCCGGCTGTAATAACTCCTGATGTTCATTTTGTCCTTGAATATCAACTAAAAAAAGACCAATCTTTCGCAGACTTGCCAAAGTGACCGTACGGCCATTGACACGACAGATTGTTTTTCCTGCTTGTGTGATATCCCGTTGGACGATCAGCACATCTTCTTGATCGATGCCTAATTCTTCTGTCAGTTCTTGAAACTCAGGCTGCTTCGGCCATTCAAAAAGGCCTTCCAGTCGGCATTTCTCTGCTCCTTGACGCAAGTAGTCAGTAGATCCGCGTCCGCCGGCTAACAAGCCCATCGCATCAATAATGATTGATTTCCCGGCACCTGTTTCACCTGTCAAAGCTGTCATTCCTTCATGAAAAGAAAGGTGTAAGTGGGAAATAATTGCGAAATTTTGAATGGTCAACTCTAAAAGCATGGATTGCCTCCTCTACATAAATCGTTGAAAATCTTTAAACAAAGTTTCTGCATCTGCTTCTGTTTTAGTGATCATCAATACATTGTCATCATCATTTAAGGTACCAAACAGTTCCTTTGCATATTGTTTATCGATTAAATTTGCCAAAGCGGAAGCATTTCCCGGCAATGTGCGTAAAATAACGAATTTATCCATTCGATCAACAGAAACAAAGGCAGCTTTCAAAATCTTTTCTAACTTGGCAATGACATCTTCTGACGTTTCTTGAGGAATGCTGTAGCGGTAGCCACCTTTTTGTGAAGGGACTTTGACTAGCTTCATTTCTTTGATATCGCGGGAAATCGTCGCTTGTGTGACCGACACCCCTTTTTCCTGAAGCAATTCGACAAATTCTTCCTGTTTTTGAATATCTTGCTCACTAAGCAATCGTGTTATCAAACGATGACGCTCTTTTTTTCTCATCTCTCGTTCCTCCTGATTGAATTCCTACTAATTTTATCCTATTTTTAGACAGAAAGAAAGAGAGCCGGCATGTAAAATACCAGCTCTGCAAAATCAGTAAGTTTTTGGATGATGAAAGGTTTCATGTGCTTCAGCAACGATCTGAGGGATAGATATTTCGGCTTTCCTTGTGCCATCACCTTTCTGCACTTTCTGTAGATGAACCAAAAATTCAATATTGCCTTCACCGCCCGTGATCGGTGAAAAACTAAGATCAAGAATATTAAAGCCATTCGATTGGGCAAAGTCCAAGATTTCTTCGAGAACCCTTTGATGGACTGCAGGATCACGAACGATGCCGTTTTTTCCGACAGATGCTTTCCCTGCTTCGAATTGGGGCTTGATCAGCGCTATGACTTCTCCTTGGTCTACGAGAATTTCATGTAACGGCGGCAAGATCAACTTCAAAGAGATAAATGACACATCGATGGTTGCTCTTTCTGGTAATCCTTCTAAAAAATCAGTAGGTTTGGCATAACGAAAATTCACACGTTCCATCACGACTACTCGCGGATCTTGACGTAGTTTCCACGCCAACTGATTGTAGCCAACGTCTAAGGCATAACTCATTTTTGCCCCATTCTGCAGAGCTGCATCAGTAAAGCCGCCGGTAGACGCACCAATATCCAGCAGAATTTGGTCTTTCACCTCAAAGTCAAAAATTTTCAAAGCTTTTTCAAGTTTTAAGCCACCACGGGAGACATAAGGCAGCTTTTTGCCTTTGATTTGCAACTGTGTCTCCCCGCTGATTTTTTCACCGGGTTTATCTAAACGTTCATTTTTCTCTGTATAAACTAATCCAGCCATGACACCGCGTTTCGCTTGTTCTCTGGTTTCAAAAAGTCCTTGTTGGACCGCTAAAACATCTACTCGTTCTTTTTTCATTACTTTCCTCTAATCTCGAATTGTTTGACAACGGATGCGAGCAAACTTTGATCGAAATGACCATAACTGCTCAGTTCATCTAACACAGCATACGCTTGATTCAATTCATCCTTCAATGCTCCACTAGCGCCATCAAGTCCTAGCAAAGCCGGATAAGTACTTTTAGCTAGTGCATCATCTCGATGGACAATCTTGCCCAATACTTCTGTTGTACTGGTGACATCTAAAAGATCATCGCGGATTTGGAAGGCTAAGCCCATATGACGAGCAAATTGATCGAGCAGCTGGATAATTTCTTCTGTCTGATCCGCTAAAATACCACCAGCAATCACTGCAAAACGAATCAGTTCACCTGTTTTGCGTTCGTGAATGCTGATCAGCTCATCAAGCGTGAGTTGCTGATTTTCCCCTTGGATATCTGCTGCCTGTCCAGCCACCATTCCCGCTGTGCCTGCCGTATGACTAAGCTGCTGCAAAAGCAAAATTTTCTTATCTGGTTCAAGATCAGCTAACGATAACAACTGAAACGCAGCAGTCAATAGCCCGTCCCCAGCAAGGATCGCTAGTGCTTCTCCATAGACTTTGTGATTTGTTGGTTTGCCTCGTCGCAAGGCGTCATCGTCCATCGCCGGCAAATCATCATGAATCAGTGAATAGGTATGAATCATCTCTAGGGCTGCTGCAGTCTGGTATACTCCCAAAGTCATTGACTTATGGAAAGAAGCAACGGTCGCTGTCAACAGCAATGGACGAATTCGCTTACCGCCAGCATGAATGGAGTAAAGCATACTATCTTTCAACGTTTGATCACTTGTATGTTCTTCCAGAAATCGAACAATCACAGCTTCGATCTCCGAAAGATATTTTTCTTGAAATTGTTGCATGTTATCCATTAGTCTTCCTCATCAAAAAGAACTTCTTCATTGTTTTCAGTCATCATTTTTGTCAATGATTTTTCTGCTTTAGCCAATGTATCTTTGCACTGTTTGCTTAACACCATTCCCTTTTGAAAAGCGTCAAGAGCTTCTTCTAATGGTACATCGCCTTGTTCAAGCCTAGTAACGATTTGTTCTAATTCTTGTAATGATTCTTCAAATGTTGGATTTGCCATGATCTTCTCCTTCTGTTGCAATAACTTTAACAAGCGCTTGACCATCTTGATAATGGACGTTCAACTCATCACCAGCTTCAATATCTGCGATGGTTTTAACGACTTTTTCGTCTTTCGTCGTAAAACTGTAGCCTCGTCCCATGATTTTTAGAGGGCTCAAAAGATCTAATGATTGGAGAGCACTTAAAAATCGCTGTTCTTTTTTTTCAACGCTAAGTTGAATGGCTTTTTCTAGTCGTTGCGTTAAATAAGTAACTTCTTGTCCTGCAGCTGAGAGCCGTGCCTTAGGTACCTGTTGTTCCAAACGATGAATCAACTGACTGGCCACCTTCTCTTTATCATAGAGCTGTGTTTGCAACGATTGATTCATTCGTTGCTGCAACTGATCCAGTTTAATCGCTTGGGCCTCATATAAGCGCTCTGGTTGACGAAAGATATAAGAACCTACTGCCCGTTGGAAACGTTCTTGTTTCCGCTGGATTTGATACATAAATGCTTGTTCAAGCCTTGTTTGCTTCTCTTCGATCCGTAAAATTTCTTCTGAAAGAACCGGCACTGCTAATTCAGCAGCAGCAGTTGGTGTGGCTGCTCGTACATCCGCCACTAAATCAGCGATGGTGGTATCTGTCTCATGTCCCACAGAAGAAATGACTGGTGTCTCGGCAGCGAATATGGCACGTGCAACACGTTCTTCATTAAATGGCCAGAGATCTTCGATAGAACCTCCTCCGCGGCCAATAATCATTGTATCGAAGGTGCCATCTGCTTCCACTCGCTGGATATTTTTTACTACATCATCTGCGGCCTTGTCTCCTTGGACTACGGTTGGAAACAAGACGATTTCGGCAATTGGATAGCGCCGCTGCGCAGTTGTGATGATATCCCGAATCACTGCGCCACTGGGGCTTGTAAGTACTGCGATTCGTTTTGGAAATCGTGGAAGGATTTTTTTGGGAGCTGAAAATAGCCCTTCTTCCGCTAATTTTTTCTTAAGTTGTTCGTAGGCTTGGTACAACGCCCCCACTCCGTCAGGTTCCATGTGTTCAATGTACATCTGATAATTTCCGCTGGCCTCATAGAGTGAAATGCGGCCAACAGCCAACACTTTCATTCCTTCTTCCGGCTGAAATCGCAGCTTTTCAAAAGCTCCCTTGAACATGACTGTCGAAATTTTTGCGCCATCGTCTTTCAAGCTGAAATATTGATGGTTTGGCCGTCTGCGAAAATTGGAGATTTCTCCAGTCAAATAGACCCGTTCCAAGTAAGGATCAGCATCAAACTTGCGTTTCAAGTATTTGGTCAATGCGGTCACAGTTAAATATTGTTGTGCCATGTTATCTCTTTACAGTCTCCTTTGCCGCTGCTAAGGTTTGTGCCATCAGCATCGTAATCGTCATTGGTCCGACGCCTCGTGGAACTGGCGTGATATAGCTTGCGATAGGTTCAACTTCAGCAAATTTCACATCCCCAATCAATTTTCCTGCCTCATCACGATTCATTCCTACATCAATAACGACTGCCCCTTCTTTCACAAATTCTTTGGTCACAAAATGACCACGTCCAATCGCAACCACTAAGATATCGGCTTGTCTAGCCAATGCTGGTAAATTCTGTGTTTTTGAATGAGCGATAGTGATGGTAGCATTTTTACCGAGAAGCAAATGCGCCATCGGTTTGCCTACGATATTGCTTCGGCCGATCACTAATGCATTTTTGCCTTCAAGTGGAATATCATACGCTTCAAACATTTTCATAATACCGTAAGGGGTGCAAGGAATTCGATCCGGAACACCAGCAAATAATTTACCAAGGTTGATAGGATGGAAACCATCGACATCTTTTTCAGGTCGGATAGCTAGCAACACTTTCTCTTCATCGATTTGTTTTGGCAGTGGCAGCTGGACTAAGATACCATGAAAGTCTGGGTCCTGATTGTACTTGTCGATTTCACTAAGTAGTTCTTCTTCAGTTATCGAATCGGGATAATGTTCAACTTTAGATCGTATGCCGATTCTTGCCGCAGCCAGTTCTTTGTTTCGCACATACGTTTGACTTGCTTTATCTTCCCCTACCAGTAAAACAACTAGTCCGGGAACAATTCCTTGTTCTTTTAAAAGGGCGGTTTCTGCAGTAAGATCTGCTTGCATTTTTTCTGCTAATTCTTTTCCATTAATCAAAATACCCATCTCGACAACTCCTCTGACTTTTTTCTATTCTAGCATAGTTCGCTTGGAAGAAAAATGATTTCTGGTAGGAAAATCATAGTTTCTCATCTCTAGTATCATAGCATTTTCTCATTGCAACTGCTTAACCAAAGACTCACACAGAGCAATAAAGGCAATCCCTTTTGCAAAAAGGACTGCCTAGTTTTCACTATTTATTTGTAGAGACCCAATCAATTCAAAACCCGCCGTTTTGATATAATGAGTCAGTTTGATCAGCTATTCTTCACTCATTTTTCACAAGGTTTCTGAGAGTCATCGGTGCCGCAAAAGTGTGATAGTTTAATCCTGAGATTGAAGGATTTTGTAACACTGAGTTTTGATTTTGGCTGATAACGATCATACCGGCAGTTGTTTCCATCAGTTCTTTTTCGGCTGCAATCATCGTTTCCCATCGCTTGTTCTCATCAAGAGCATAGGTAGTGCTGGCATCATCCAATAAGCGGTCATAAACAGGGTTTGAGTAATGGCGATTGTTTCCGCTATACATCATCTTAAGTGTAGAATAAGGATCTTGGTAATCGGGAGTCCAATAAATTAGGAACAAATCATAGTCGCTTTCACTAGCAAGATTCAACGCTGTTTCGGCTGGCAGCGAGCGCATATTGACCGTCAAACCAGTAAAGAGGTCCTCCAAACTCCATTGGATACTCTCACCCATTTTTTTGTAGGAACCATCATCAGTCGTTAACAGATCAAGCTCGATTTCATCGCCTAATTCTGCTTTTGCCTGTTCCCAATAGGCTAGCGCTTTTTCTTTATCATAGGCCATCAAGTCACCGGCTTCCTCACGAAAGTCCACGCCAGTATCAGGATTAGCGACAAAGCCTTCTGTGATCGCGCCATTCAAGGGTTTAGATCCATCTGCCATAATATTATTGACAAGATTCTCTTTATCAATGGCCAATGCGAGAGCTTTTCGTAAATTTTCATTTTGTAAAGGTGTCGGTTGTCCCTTTCTTTCTTGATTTAACCGGATATAATTCATCGTTGCTGAAGGATAAGAGGCAAATTGGTCACTTGACTGCATTTGTTTGGCGATCTCTCCACTGATGATCGCGACATCCAACTGTCCATCTTCATAAAGATTCAGCGCGGTTGCAGATTCTTTTATCACATCATAATGGATTTCTTCTGCCAGAATAGCTTCTTGATCCCAATAGGATTCATTCTTTGCTAAATCCCAATTCATCTCAGTTTGCTGCCAGTTTTTCACAACAAATGGTCCATTATAAACAATTTTGTCGCTAGCTGTCCCATATTCCTGTCCAAATTTTTCGACAACCGATTGATTTTGAGGAAAGAAAATCGGAAAAACCATCAAGGAAGTAAAATACGGAGCTGGTTGTGTAAGGCGGACTTCTAATGTATAGTCATCCTTTGCTTCAACACCTAGCGTATCCGCCGACTGATCACCACGGGCAATTTCTTCCGCATTTTCGATCAACCCATTCATCAAGAAACTATACTGAAATGCATTTTCAGGATCAATCATCCGTTTCCAAGCATATTCAAAGTCATTCGCTGTCACCGGATCCCCATTGCTCCATTGTGCATTTTCGCGTAACCTAAATCGATAAGTTTTGCCGTCAGACGAAATTTCCGGTAAATCAACTGCTACACCCGGCTGCACTTCATCCTTTTCATCCAATAGATATAAGCCCTCAAAAGTGGCTGTTTGAATAATTGCATCTGGGAAGTCCAACATGGCAGCCGGATCCAATGAAGTTAGCTCTGTCATAGACATTAGTCGAATCACTTGAGAGGCTGAATCTTCTTCCTGCTTTGTTGTTGTACCTGTTGTACATCCAGTCAAAAATATCATTGCTACTATCAACCCCAACAATCTGTTAAACCCTTTTCTCATTCTTTTCCTCCTTTTTTATCGCTCCACCAAAAACCACACAACCTCAGCCGTTTCATTGCCATCATTGTAGTTGATATGCCCTTCTCCTGCTTCGATCCATTGACAGTCTCCCGGATTTCCAGTGAGATCTGTTCCGTCTTCTAAAACTGTATGAGCGCTGCCTTTGATCACATAGGAAAATTCATCTTGTGTGTGACGTGCAAATCCCTCTAACGGTCTTTTCTCACCGGGAGCTAATCGAACCACTCCCATCTGAACCTTTCCGTTGGTTTGATTCAATGAATCGAATATCGTTTCAAATTCTTTCCCATTATCCACTGAAATGATTTTCATTTTTTCTGACTCCTTTCAATTATTACTTTCAATTAAATCGTCAGAATATTCTAAAGTCAATACTTTTATTCAAAATATCGCTTTTATTTTTATTTTTCAGCTGTTTTTTTGAAAAAATTACTTTTATTAACGTTTCACTCTGTAAAAAGACCCAGTTTTTTCACCTCAACCAACTTAAAAGCAACTATGGCATTGTATCGCAAACAACCAAAAAACAGCCTCAGCTTTTAGCTGAGGCTGTTTTGATTAACTAGTCATTCTTACTTTCAATTTCACTGTTCACATTAGATAAAATACCATTCACAAATTTTCTTGATTGGTCATCACTGAATGTTTTGGCTAATTCAATAGCTTCATTTAACGCAACTCGATTAGGAACATTGTCGACATACAACATTTCATATAATGCAATTCGTAAAATCGTTACATCCATTTTTGATAATCGTTGGATCTTCCAACCTGATTTTAAATGGGACTGGATCACTTCATCCAACGCTTCTTTGTACTGACATACGCCTGCTACAAGTTGATCCAAATACGCTGGAACGAAGTGTTCCTGTTCTTCATCAATCAGCTCATGGTGTTCCAACTCAATTGCATGCATGATCGCATCTTGTTTCGTTAAATCTTTATTAAAATCTAAAGGAAATAAGGCTTGCAGAGCCATTTTCCGAATCTCGTGACGTGATAATTCTTTACTCATTTTCTTCCTCGTCGTTTCCGAATAATTCTTCAATATCAGGTTGCTCAATCTTTTCTGGTACTACAGCTACCACATGGACATTGACTTCCGCTAAGTGAACATCTGTCATGAACAACACTTGCTGTTTCACTCGATCTTGAATTTCCATTGCTACTTTAGGCACTGAAACGCCATAGCTTAGATAGCAATAAAGATCAACCTTGATCCCAGTTTCATCGATCGTCAAGTAGACCCCTTTGCCATGCGCGGAGCGCCCAAGCAATTCAGTCACGCTATTGGCTAATGTCCCCCGCATACCGTAGACACCTTCCACTTTAGATGCTGCGATACCAATAATGATCTCGATGACTTCTGGTGCGATCACGATTTCGCCTAATTCAGGACTTGCGTCTAAGACTAGATTTTTATCTTCATTCATAAGTTTTGCCTCCATTCTAAACTTCCACACATTGTTATCTATCCCTTCACGATATGTTTCGTCTCAATAAGTCATGACTTGGATAGACAGTTTCATTTGTATAGAGGTTTCTTCTCGCTCTAAGTTTATCATTTTCTGCACTGAGAATCTATAATAACCCACTATTCACAATGAATTTTCTGAAATAAACGAGGTTGTTGATTTACAAGATGATCAATTCTTTAGGAGAATGCGTCAAAACTTGATTACCAGTTTCTGTGATCAACAAATCATCTTCGATTCGAACGCCGCCGATACCTGGAAGATAAATTCCCGGTTCATCTGTAATGACGTTGCCAGTAACAAATGCTTTGTCTGCTCGGAATGAGACGTTTGGTCCTTCATGGATCTCTAAACCGATTCCGTGACCCGTTGAATGTCCGAAAGCTTCTCCATAGCCGAATGAAGCAATATGATCTCGTGCGATTGCATCTAATTCAATTCCTGTCATGCCAGGTTTGGCTGCAGCTAAAACTTTTTCTTGGGCTTCAAGGACGATTTGATAAATTTCTTTTAATTTGTCTCCGGGATCACCTACGGCGAACGTCCGAGTCATATCAGAAACATATCCTTGATAGTAGCAACCAAAATCCAGAGTGATCAAATCTCCTTGTTCAATTACTTTTTCACTAGCTACCCCATGGGGCATAGCTGAACGTAATCCACTGGCAACAATTGTATCAAAAGAAACGCTTGTAGCGCCTAAAGAACGCATGAAAAAGTCAAGTTGATTGGCTACTTCTATTTCTGACATTCCGGGACGGATCATTTTCAAAATATGTTCAAATCCTTGATCCGCAATATGGCAAGCTTGTTGGATCAACGCGATTTCTGACTCATCTTTGACTTCCCGCAATGCTTCGATCATACCTGAAACAGGAGCCAATGAAGATTCTTCAATAATCTCCTCCAAGACCGAATAATCAGAAAAGCTGACGTAACTTTCTTCGAAAGCTAAAACATTGATCTCTTCTTTTTCGCAAATAGCCGCAACTTCTTCAAAAATCGGTCCGCTATTTTTTACAATTTCGAATCCTTGTGCTTGAGCAGCCGCTTGCTCTGTATAACGAAAATCAGTAACGAAAAAAGCTTTGTCCAATGTAATGACAGCTAAACCAGTCGTGCCGGTAAAATTGGTCAAATAACGCAAATTGTATGGGCTCGTGATCAAAAAACCATCAACGGCATCTTTTCTCATTGCTTCTCTTAATTTTTCAACTCTTAACATTCTTTCTCCCCACTTTCTTGTTCTGTATTATTATAGCAAACTTCCCAGAAAAGCGAAAAGAATGAAAAAAATTTATACAAAAAAGGACGGATTGCTTTTAGACATTCTTTAATCCTCGTTAATTTGGTCTATCAAAGAAAACAAATTTGTCTCCATCACACGCGCTGTTAAAATGTTTTCACCGTCTTCTAGAAGAGTAATCAGTGCATCTACGGACATGCGTGCTGAAATCCCATAGGTTTGTACACCGTTTTTTTGAATGTAGGCCAACGCTGTTTCAATTTGTTCAACAGATAAAATATCACGCACGTCATTCGATTCTAAGGCTAAAAAGTCTTTCTGGGTTAGTAAGTATTTCAACATCGATTCAAAATGCGCAGCGGATTGTTCTGTTTCTGAATAGTCTGATTGTTGTTTGCTAGTTGCTGCAGATAAATCTAGAAAAGGAAAGTCTTTTAAAAAACTCTCTTCAAGTATCTTTTCTTCTGGGGCTACACGAGAAAAACTATTGGAAAACCCAAGCGGCTGAAAATCTTGATCTCCAGTTGCCCCCCCTGTTCGAACAGCTGTCCAGAGAATTTCTCCTTTGGGTATTTGATACATCTGCCAGTCTCTCAATTCTTCCAAAGATAAGTCTTTCTCAAAAATTAATGTGGTAATCAATGAAGTGCTTTTGGGCAATTTTTTTAAATTGTTCAAAAGGTTCTGCTTCATTTTCTGATTCTCAGAGAATTCAAGACTCGATGAGTCTCGCATTCGTGATTCAAAAAGAAAATCTGTTTTTTGAGAATTAGAGAGATAATTCTTCAGTAAGTGATTTTTATCGATCGTTACTGTCTGAATCGTAGAATGATTCTGATCGAGATTTTGATAAACTTCTGTCACCTCATAACTGCCAAAACCCAATGAACGTATTTCATACTTCGATAGAAAATGATTTTGCGTCGTTAACTCGTTATTGATTTGACGATTCATGATGTAACTATCTTGATTTACTTGTGGACTACTTTGCCGAGGATCATAGAAAAAGAGGTCAACAAACTTTGGTATTACAAGTAAAACCGCGATTGTCAGTAAAACAGCTGCAAAAAGAAAGAAAATCCCTCGTTTGTAACGTTGTTGTTTGATTTTTCTTTGCAATTGTTCAAAGTGAAATGGTTCATTCATTTGATAATTCCTCCTTAAGTAATTGTCTACCTCGATACAATCGATTCTTCGCTTGCGTATAGCTCCATTCTTTATACGTTGCAATTTCATCAATTCGCCACTCTAAAAAATAGTATAGTAAAATCACTTCTCGCGTATCTTTGGGTAATTTCTCAATACTGCGATACAATGCTCTTTTTCTCTCTTGTCCTATTATTTCATCCAACGGGGTAGACAACTGTTGGCTTTCTGCTTGAAAAACATGTGAAGGAAACTTTCGCCATCGATGTGCCACCGTTTGTTTACGCGTCCAGTCAATGAACCGATTTTTGATTATTTTTAGCAAAAAAAAGTTGATTTGCTTTTCGTTTAGCTCGTCGAGAGATTCCGCTATAACGAGAAACGCCTCACTGACTAAATCTTGGGCCTGCTCTTTATTTTTCGTAAAATAAAACGCATACAAATAACAGTCTTGCGAATAATCTTTATATATTTTTGCTAACAGTTCATCTCCCAACTCAGTCACCCCTCCATACCTACTATACGAACTCACAGAGAAAAAGTCACAAAAAAAAAAGCCATTCATTAAAAAATGAATGGCTGTAAGTTATTTTCTACGTCCCAAGAAGAACGAAACAACAGCGACAAAAATGACCGCTCCGATAATGGCAGGAACAATTGCCATTCCAGCAATCTGTGGTCCCCATGTTCCAAATAGTGCTTGACCAATCGATGCCCCAACTAACCCGGCTACGATATCAAAGATACAACCGCGTTTCTCACCAGCGATTGCGCCTCCGATTGATCCGATGACCGCACCCACGATCAATGTCCATAAAAAATGCATAATACCCCTCCTAAACTTTCTAATAAAAGGGTACCATATCAATTATGGTTTGAACAAAAATATGCTTGCATGTTATTTTCTGCGAGTGAACGCCCGCTTTAGCACATCGAAAAAGCCAAGAGAATGAACCATATGATCCGGATCAACATAGACGCGAATCGCCCGCAAAACTTTCTTGGGCTCTTTCGAAGAAAAAGTATAGGTGCCATTTTTTTTCGTCCGAATCGCGTACCTTGGGATCCAACGACCTTTGAACATGACAGAGGCAATCACGTAATCTACATCTTCCCAAGGAATCTGGATAAACTTCCGCTGGTCACGATCGTTGTAAAATTCAAAAGCCTTGTCGCCGATCATAATTTTGCCATATTCGTTGATACCCAAAAATGAGGTCGCATCGATCGTCAAATCAACTTTGGTGTTCAGGGATTGTACCATAATTTGTTTGCTCCATTTCTACGTCTTATTGTTTCTTATTATACTTGTTCTGATGATTTTTGGCGAATAGATAAAAAGTGCTTGGGTTTCCCCAAGCACTTTTAATTGAAAGATTAGAACAATCCGATCAAGTGTCCACCGATACCGACTAAGAACAAACCGATAATGATGATGATTGGAGAAACTTTTTTCTTCAATAACCACATACATAACAAAGTAAGTAATAATGCTGCCAATCCAGGAATCAATTGATCCAAGTTGTTTTGCAAAGTTGTTACTTTCGTATCTGTTAATGCACGGCCTTCAGCGACTTGTTGGAATGCTTGTTGTAACCCTTCTGGACCTGATGGCAATTTTGCCCAATCCACATATGCTCCTTCATCAAGAGGGACGCGAGATACAACTGGTGCAAATGAAATTGATACCCAACGTTGAACAAGCGATCCTAATACGAACATCCCTAGGATTGAAGCACCTTTTGTTACGTCTTGCAACAAACCACCTGAAAGGTCATCTGTGATTTTTGATCCGGCACGGTAGCCAAATTCTTGTGTATACCACATAAATGCCCAACGAATGATATTCCAAGCCAAGAAGAAGATGATTGGACCTAAGATGTTTCCTCCTAACGCTAGAGAAGCACCTAGAGCTCCTAACATCGGACGAACAGTAAACCAGAATACAGGGTCACCGACACCAGCCAAAGGACCCATCATACCAACTTTTACCCCTTGGATCGCTACATCATCGACAGCGGCTCCATTGGCACGTTCTTCTTCCAATGCTAAAGTTACCCCTAGAATTGGTGAAGCAATATATGGGTGAGTGTTAAAGAATTCCAAATGACGCTTCAAAGCAGCGGCACGGTCTTCTTTTGTTTTGTATAATTTTTTGATTGCTGGAATCATTGAGAATGCCCAACCACCATTTTGCATACGTTCATAGTTCCATGAACCTTGAATGAAGGTAGAGCGCCATGCTACGGCTAAACGATCTTTTTTACTTAATTGAATTTTTTCTGCCATTTTTTTCTCCTCCTTCGATTCTAATAGTCATTCAAGATATCGCCTAGAGGGTCGCCAGTGTTGCTGCCGCCGCCTCCATTTGATGATCCGCCCATTTTGGTGATGTTCAAGTAAATCAATGCAATAGCTACTGCCAAAGCACCGATCGCAATCAATGTCAATTCAGAAATCGCTGCAATCACAAAACCAATGATGAAGAATGGCCATACTTCACGAGTTGCCATCATGTTGATAACCATTGCGTAACCTACGGCAACAACCATACCACCACCGATAGCCATACCATCTGTTAACCAAGCTGGCATAGATTCTAGGAAGTTTTGAACAGTTGCAGCTGGAATTGCTAGCAATGCTGCTGCTGGAATCGCAATACGAATCCCTTGCATACATACGGCAATCACATGCCACATTTCGATTTTGCGGATATTACCTTCTTCAGCAGCTGCATCCATAAAGTGAACGATTGGTACAGCTAATGTACGTACGATCATTGTTAAGAACAAACCAGCTACAGCCAAAGGAATCGCAACGGCAATGGCTGTGTCAACACCGCCACGTCCTTGTCCACCTAAAACTAAAATAATTGCAGATGCAACAGATGCCAATGCAGCATCCGGTGCGACAGCGGCACCAATGTTTGCCCAACCTAGCGCGATCATTTGTAATGATCCACCTAAAATAATACATGCTTCTAAGTTACCGGTCACTAGACCGATCAATGTACATGCCACTAGCGGTTGGTGGAATTGGAATTCATCCAAGATCCCTTCCATACCAGCTAAAAAGGCAACGACTACTACTAATACCATAGATATAATAGACATGATAGACCTCCTATTTAGTTGTATACTTTTTTACTTGTTCGACAATTCGTTTTTCGCTTTACGCAAAATTTCATCCATGTTGTCGCGTGAATCGTTTGGTACTTTACGCACATCAAATTTGATGCCCCGTGATTTTAGTTCTTCGAACGTTTCAACGTCTTCAGTACCCATAGACAATACTTTACTTACAACAACTTTTCCGACTGAGTGAGCCATTGAACCAACGTTGACTTCTTGAATGTCTACGCCGCCTTCTACTACTCGCAATACATCTTCTGGATTTTCAAACAATAGCAATGCTTTCGTATTACCAAAACGAGGGTCTTTTGACACTTCGATCATTTTGTCTACTGGAATAACATTGGCTTTTACTCCTGGAGGAGCTGCTTGTTCGATCAATTTTTTACGCAAGTCGTCTTTTGCAACTGCATCTGATACTACGATGATCCGTGATGGATTCACTGATTTTGTCCATGCAGTAGCTACTTGTCCGTGAAGCAAACGAGAGTCAACACGAGCCAATACAATTTTGATCTTGCCATCGCCCAGTACAGTACCTGGAGGAAGTGATCCTTTAGGTTGATCGTCAGCCACAACTGGAGCAGCAGCTTCTGCCGGTTCAAGTTCTTCTGGTTTCACCTTGACCCCTTCTTTAGCTGTTTCAATGATATGTGCAGCAATCTCATGTGCTGTATTCATTGAAAAACGTGAAGCGTAAGCCTCGATGACCATTGGTAAATTCATACCAGCTACGATTGCCCATTTGTCTTTGTGGTCTTCAAACAAGCTGTTTGCTTGGTTGAAAGGTGTACCGCCCCAAAGATCAACTAAGAATAATACTTCTTCTTGATCGTCGAATGTGGCGATTGCTTCTTGCATTTTTGCTTTGATATCATCTGGGCCTTCACTTGGCATCAATGTTACAGCTTTAACATTTTCTTGTTCGCCGAAAATCATTGAACCAGATTGCAAAATGCCGTTTGCAAATTCTCCATGACTTGCTAGGATAATTCCTACCATCTTTTTACCTCCTATTTCAAAATTGATAAATGTGACACTTAAATGAAAGAAAAAAAGCAACGACGAAAAATCAAGTGTGACTACCCTCTTTTTCCAAAATATCCATCAAATAGATTTTACGATCAGCAGGAACTTTTCGAATCTCGACTTCAATGCCCTGTTTCTGCAAATAAAGCAGTGATTCGAGGTCTTGATCATTGACAGAAACAAAATTAGTGATCATCCGCTTTCCTATCGAAAAGCTCATTCCTCCAATATTGACTGAATGAATCGGTAATCCGCCTTTGACTAGTGTGACAACATCTTGAGGATTGGTAAATAATAACATGACTTTTTGGGTATCAAATAATGCGTTATGTGCAACCTCAAGCATTTTCGCCACTGTGACGACATTGGATTTGATTCCTGGTGGAGCGGCTTCTTTCAAAAGAAATTTGCGAAGCTGATCATTTGCGACTTCGTCACTGACAACGATGATTCGGTTAATACCAGTCATTTTCGACCAGGCTGTTGCTACTTGACCATGAATCAAACGATCATCGATCCGAGCAAGACGTATATCCATTCCCATCGTAAAAACCTCCTACATCCATCGATCCGCTGGCTATTTGTGGATCCCTTACTTTTTTCATTCACCTCCTGTATCCACTTATATAGAAGCAAGAAGCGTGCCAACTTTTATACAATACACTAATCTTTGGAAAGGCTTAAGAATCGACCTCTCAACGATACACTAAAAAAGATACACTGAGAAACAGTGTATCTTTTTTAGTGTATTCTATTGTTAATGTATTATTGATCAGCCAAAACCGTTTTTTCTTGATGATTTTTAATCAACTCTGCTAAGTAATATTCTTCGCTTTCTGGTATTTCTACATTTAATAAGCGGGAGAACGAGCGAACATGGATATGAAGTTTTTTGTACATCGGTTCTTGCTTCAGTTCAGAAACAAGGGATTCATCGACAGTTAAAGGTTGCTTTAATACGATCCGTTCGATCATTCCAGCAGAATGGAGCACAAAATTGATTTGAAACCCTGGTAATGCATCCGTCAATTCTAAATCATTGATCAATTGATGGCCGAATTGCCACAATGGCTCGATAACTTTTCGCGGATTGACAAAAGTCAGGTTTTGCTCCATATATTTAAAACAAATTTCTTCTGCCTGTTCTTCACCAAGTTCGACATCTTGTTCAAAACTCAGATCATTCTCTAACAAAATTTCTTCCAACAGTTGATCTACATCTTGATCAATGAATCGTTCCAGAGAAATAAAAGGCGCATCGATTTTAGGATCTATGATCCCTGTCGCGGCGATCAGTTGATACTGTCTTTGTATGGGTTCTAACTCAGTCTTTAAATCAGCCACTGAAAGTGTCACAACCTCTACATTCTGATTTTGACGTTTCGAGAGCGAACTTTGAATCAGTTCTTTGATCCTCTGAGCCGTTCCTTTACCTGAGGCACAGATGGCTAAGATGGCTTTGCGATGATGATTACTTAAGTGTCCCTCTGGCTGTTCAACGGAACCATAGCCGCGAAATTTTCTAAGCGATTCATACAAACTATCGATGTCCGTGCCGATAACTGATGCTTTTCGGACTGTTTCCAAAACGATTGATGTCGTCACCATATCGACAGTCCGTACAATCACACCTGTTTCCCTTTGAATCTCATTGTTGAAGGTAGCTAAAGATCCCATATCTACTAATAAAATCACGCCGCTACCATCATTAACTGCTTGAACACTTTCTTCGATCTTTTTCAATGCGACGGTTGGCGGCATGTCCAAAGGCATGTCTACTGCTGCCACTTGATCCACTTCTAAAAGTTGTTGAACCACTTGAACCATACTGCTTGCCGTGCTGTTCCCATGAGCCGCTACAACTACACCAATTTTTCCAGAGGAATGGGCAGTCCGCAAAGATACGAGTAAAACAGCCAAATAATAGGTTTCACTTTCAGGAATCGATACTTTGAAACTATCACCAATAAATGTACGAATTTCTTTAGCAACTTCAAACTCTTTCGGATAGTCGGCGACCATTTGGCGAATATTGTCATTGGTATGCCGTTCTTCTCCCAGATGAATTTTTTTCAAAAAAGAACTAATGTGTAAGCTCATCGCGTAAACAAAATTTTGCTGAAATTCATAGTTCAGCCTTGTGCGTACCAAATCATAAATACGATTTGTCACTGTGATCACTTTTTGATCCACAAACTCGCTCAATTTGTTTTCTGAATTGAAAGAAAAGCCGTGATCTTTGTAAAATGATTTCAAATGAACATTAATATCTGTAGATATGAAATGATTGATAGCTTCTTGATCCAGCCCATCCGCTTTTAATAAAGCAGCTTTATCTCCGATAATATCGTAAAGATTATATGGTAATTCATAAGAATCGGATTGAATATTATTAAGATTTTGGTTTGGTTGAACACGCACAGTCGGCTCAAGAATTTTGGACAGCTCTGCTAACTCATCTCGGCGATTCCCCAAGACCATTAATCCTGAGCGGATTCCTTCGGGAAGTTCGTCCAAATCAATCTCGATTTCATCTTGTTGCATATGATTCAAAAACCCTCGTGCACAGACCAACTGAACGTTGGACTTCAATTGACCAATATTTCCGAAGCTGACACTGCCAATCAACGCTTTAACGACATCTTCAGTCAATGTGATCGTGCGTTGGATTCGTGTTGCTTCTTGTCCTACAAGTACCCGAACAAGATCCACTTTTTCTGATGCAGGTCGTTTTTCAAAAAACGGCAGTTGGATATTGATCGGAATTCTCCGAGTAAAAGTGTCCAACAATGTCGAATTGGGATCCTCAGTAGTTGCTCCTACGATACGAACATTGGCTTGATGATTTTTACCAGTCTCACCTAACCGACTAAAGGTTCCATGATCCATAAAGTAAAAAATCATTTCTTGTCCTTCAGGCGGCAATCGATGAATTTCATCAAGAAATAACATACTTTCATCCGCCTGATCAATGATCCCAGTTTTCTCCTGATCCGCTCCGGTAAAAGCACCGCGTACATAACCGAACAAATGGCTCATAAGCAACTCTGGATTATTGGCATAATCGGCACAGTTGAAAACGATCAACTCTTTTTCCTCTTCGATCACCTGATTGCTTTTCGCAAACTGAAACATGGCGTGAGCAAAATACGTCTTCCCTGAACCTGTTGGTCCAGTGATCAAACAATTCAGCCCCTTAGGAGGATACAGAATTGCTGCTTTGGCTTGTTCGACAGCATTTTTCATGCTGCCGTTCACACCAATGATCGTTGAAAAAATATCACGGTTTCCCAATTTGACATCCACTCGCTGCGGCGTAGCTTTCTCTCTTTGGGGTCGGTTCTCTTTATAACTTGGGACATATTTCTCAGGCCCAGACCGTGCATCTTGAGCTACCCAATACCTCACTGGCCGGGTATCACTCTTTTGAACGCGGCCTTCTTTGACAAGTTGATTCAAATCTTTGCTGGCATTGCTTCGTTGGATCATCAATTGATCAGCGACCTCTGATGTCGTCGTTCCCTTTTCATTCAAGCCATTTTCTGTATTTTCCAATAAAAATTGATAAATACGCTCAATCCGTTTCCCCAACAGCTCCGCCTCCTTGAAAGTTTTATCCTTGAATACTTTAATGGGTTTGAATAAAAATTGCAAATCTTTTCTGAATACTTTCCCTACTCAAACCAGCCAATAACCTAGCCACCCTTAAACACGTCCCTTGTAAAATCTTGCAGCATGCAGCACTAACCATTTTTTCATAGCGCCTTTTGATTAACTTAAGAATAAAGCATTTAGCAAAAAAAAGACAATCTAATGCTATGATTATTGTGTCAATGGGTAGGGAATAAATTTTGGCACGTCACCATCAAACTGCTGCAACTCTTTTTGCATCCATAAAACATCGTGCCACTGCTCGAACTTATAGCCAATTTGTGGGAAACATGCAACTTCTTTGTAACCAAATTTTTGATGGAACCCCACACTGCCTTCATTTCCAGCCGTGATACAAGCGGTCAAATTTACGATATTTTGTTTTTTCAACTCTGACTCCAAATGATGATAAAGCATCGTTCCTATCCCTTTTGCTTTTACTTCTCGATCGATGTAAACCGTCACTTCCGCCGTCCAGTCATAGGCAGCTCGTGTTTTATAAGCGGTGGCATAAGCATAGCCAAGAATGACACCATTTTCTTCAGCAATTAAGTATGGATAACGCTGAAGCGTTTGAGTGATCCGGTGCGCAAATTCTTCCTCAGTTGGTATCTCCGTTTCAAAAGTAATAGCCGTATGATCTACATAAGGCGCATAAATTTTTAACAATGCTTTGGCATCTGCAACAGCAGCCTTTCGAATGTTCATATATTCCCTTCTTTCTTCAAATTTTTATCAGTATACCTTTCTAATAAAAAAAAGACAATCCTTGTCTAAAAACAAGGATCATCTTTACCAACTAGCTTATGCTTGATTTTTTTCTTGCCCGCAAAACACAGTAATATGTTGTGGTAATACTTGGATCTCAACCGGCAGACTTGGACCCGGGTCTCCATCGACATTGGTTTCGATCGTTGCATCATCCAGTAGTTTGATCTGCGCTTTCTCAAACGTTAGATATCCAAGGGATTCGTTGGATTCCGTCACTCCTTTTAGCAGTTCGGGAATACTCTTGATGGTTTCCCAAAGATTGCTGTCTTTAATGTAGATAAGATGCAATTTCCCATCATTCGTACTCGCTTCTGGTAACAGCGATTCAAAACCACCGATCGTATTCGACGACCCTACGATCAGTGTGCTGCTTTCAATTTTGGTTTCTGTTGCTTCCTGACCAGTAGTGATAATTTCAAATTGATGACTTTCATTTTTGCGTACTTCCCGCAACCCGGAAAGAAAATAAGCCATTTTTCCAAGTTTCGTTTTTTCTTCAACTTCAACATTGTTGATAGCTGCTGGAATGATGCCGATCGCCACTACATTCATAAAATAATCGTCATTGATTTTCCCAATATCGATTTTGCGAGAATGATCCAGCGAAAACGATTCGATTGCTTCTTCAGGATCAAGAGGAATGGCCAATGCACGAGCCAAGTCATTGACTGTACCTAGAGGGAAAAAGCCAAAACGCGGACGCTCCTCATGACTAGCAATTCCGCTGATCGCCTCATTAACTGTACCATCACCTCCCATTGCAAACACGCTATCCACGGAGCCGACAGCTTCAGATGCGAATCGCTCGGCATCGCCCGCTTTTTCTGTGTGTGCAACAGCCACTTCATCAAATAATTCCTGCAATTTTTTTGTTGCTAATTCCTCGTATTCTGCAGCTTTTTCGCCTCCTGAACTAGGATTGACGATCAATAGTGCTTTCATCTCCTCTGCCTCCTTAATGCTACTTCGTTTCACATTTTAGTATAACAAAGAGCCACCAGATTTGTCTTTTTTGCAAACCACCGCGAATAGCTCTGAACGGATCTCCAATTGAATCGAATAGGGCTGTGTGTATTGCCGTATTTCTTACTCTTAGACCAATCGTTTGCGTAAACGCCCCGAAATAAAATCAATACAGGTAACTGTCAAAATAATACCAAGCAAAATGATGCCCACACGACTCCAAGACCGTGCATTGATAGCAAAAATCATCGGTGTACCAATCCCTCCTGCTCCCACTATTCCCAGAATCGATGCAGAGCGAACAGCTAATTCAAAACGATATAAAGTAAACGACAAAAATTCTGGAATCAACTGCGGTAAAGTCGCAAATCCTAAAACCGCCCAACGATTTCCGCCAGCACTCACAACAGATTCAGAAGGTCCCTGATCCATATTTTCGATCGCTTCACTATATAACTTGGCTAACATACCTATGGAGTGGACACTGACGGCTAAAACGCCCGCAAAAGATCCTGGACCAACAGTTTTAATAAACATGATGGCTAGAACAATCTCAGGAAACGTGCGAATCGCTGTTAAGATGACTTTTCCTGTGCCAGACAAGAATCTAGGTGTATTTTTGCTTCGAGCTGCCCAAAACGCAAAAGGAATACTTAATAAAGAAGAAATAAATGTACCAACAAAAGCGATGGCTACAGTTTCAATCATTAAACTGATCAAATCTTCTCCATCCCCGGTATAGACATAACTCCAATCCGGATGGATCAATCCGTAGAAAATTGCCCCTAAGATTTGACCAACGTTTTCTTTAATAGCAGCTAAGGGGATTCCTGAAAATGCCCAAATATAAATAGCAACCAGAACGAGCACGAAAAGCCATTTTCTTTTTTTCTGGGGTTCCGTTGGCAACATCATAGCAATCGCTCCCTTACTCTATTACTGATGGTATCTATAAGAAGAACAACGATAAAAATCGCCAAAACGATAATTGCCGTTTGGTCGTAGCGAAATTGACTCAATGACCGTTGCAAAAAGACACCGATTCCTCCCGCGCCGATATACCCTAAGATCGTTGAGGCGCGCACATTGATCTCAAAGGCGTACAAAAGATAACTCAAAAAATGACTCGTTACCTGCGGAAGTACTGCGTAACGGATAATCGCCAGTTTTGATCCCCCTGAAGCGGTGACAGCCTCGATCGGTCCCGCATCAATTGTTTCGATCGACTCATAAAATAATTTCGTAATCATCCCAAAAGAAAAGATGGAAATTGAAATCACACCAGCTACCGGACCAATACCGACAACTGCTACGAACAGCGCCGCCAACATCAAATCAGGAATCGTTCGTACAATATTCAAAAGAAAGCGAAAAATCCCCGATAACCAAGGAATTGTTAGGATATTTCTGGCTGCCAGCAAAGAAAAAGGCAAAGCAATGAGCGCCCCAAACGTTGTTCCGACAATTGCCATTTGAATGGTTTGAAGAAGAGGCTCTACAATGATCGTACTATACGACCAATCTGGTCGCAGCATTTTTATCAGTATCACGTTCATTTGATCCGCATTTTCAAAAAAACGGCGAAGATCGACTCCCGTAATCGATCCACTCAAAATCAAAACGAGCAAAAAAAGCACCAACCAGAGGATATTCTTCAATAGCCCACTTCGTTTAGGTAACAATTGAGTGGTCATTTTTCTGTGCCTCCTTGCTCTTCGATAATCTCACTGCCGTAGATTTCTTTTAATTTTCGGTCAGTGGCTTCGCTAACTGGACCATCAAAAACAAGGCGACCATCACGTAACCCAATGATCCGTGTACCATACTCTCGCGCTAATTGCACGGAATGCAAATTGACAACGATCGTAATCCCTAACTCTTGATTGATCCGCTTTAAATCACTCATGACCTTCTCCGTTGTCATAGGATCCAGAGAAGCTACCGGCTCATCCGCTAAAATGATTTTTGGTTCCTGAGTCAATGCCCGTGCAATCGAGACCCGTTGTTGCTGCCCACCAGACAATTGATCGGCTCTTGTATAAACTTTTTCGGCTAGATTTACTCTTTGTAGCGACTGATAAGCTAGTTCCTTATCCGCTTGCGGAAACAACCCCAAAAGCATCTGAAGAGTGGGGTGATAAGCGACTCTTCCAGTGAGAACATTCCTTAAGACACTCGAACGTTTTACCAAATTGAAACTTTGGAAAATCATGCCAATGTCTCGGCGAATCAAACGTAATTCTTTGCCCTTTGCTTTTGTAATGGAGCGATTATCGATCAAAATTTCGCCACTGGTGATTTCGTGCAAGCGGTTGATGGAACGCAGCATGGTTGATTTCCCCGCACCAGACAACCCAACAACGATCACAAACTCCCCTTGATCGATGTCAATATTCAAATCTTGTAACCCCAGCACACCGTTTGGATATTCTTTTGTCACATTTCTAAACGAAATGATCTTTTTATTTGCTAACGCCATGGTTCTCCTACTTTCTCTCATTAAACTACTTTTATAAAATTGAAAAGGGTATCTCTTGATACGATACCCTTTCTCTGCCGCTTATTGTCCTACTTGTTCTGCATATTCACGAACGATATCAAAATTACTGTCTTGGGAGACTACATAGCCTTCATGAGAGTAGATATCTGAAATGATTTGATGACCTTCTTCATCTTTACCAATTTCGATAAAGGCATCTTGGATTTTTTTGTCCCATTCCTCACTCATATCACTGCGAACACTAATGGTGTCATTCGGGATCGGTTCTGTGAAATACATAGGTTCCACGTCATTCATGATTTTAGGATAATCTTTTTTCACTGTATTTCGCGCATCTTCAAAAACGAAAGCCGCATCTACATCTCCGTTTAAGACAGCCAAAACTGCTTGGTCATGACCTTTGACTTGAACTGTCGTTACATCCTTATTGATGTCTATCCCTTCTTTTTGAAGTTCCGCAACTGGCCAAACATACCCAGCCGAAGAGGTCACATCTTGTGTAGCGATCGTTTTCCCTTTCAAATCAGCCAACTCCTTGATATCGCTGCCGCTCTTGACAACAACCATTGATCGATAGCTATCCACCAATTCATCTGTCGCTTCACCACCAGGCTGTTTGATCCCATATCGTTGTGCCTGCAACAATACTTTTACATTGCTTTGTTCATGAGCCAAAACATAAGCATTCGGAGGCAAAAAGCCCACATCCACTTGCTTAGAAGCCATTGCTTCGACGATCGTATTGTAATCTGTTGAAACACTTACAGTAACTGGAATTCCTAGTTTATCACTTAACAGCTTTTCAAGCGGTTTTGCTTTAGCTTCTAACGTTTCTGCTGCTTGCGAGGGTACAAATTGAACTGTCAACTTTTCTGGAACATATTGTTCCTCTGCACTCGAACTAGATTCTCCAGCTCCGCAAGCTGCTAATGCCCATCCAGTTGCTAATCCTAATCCAACGATTCCTACCTTTTTCCAAAGCTTCATTCTTCTTCTCCTTTGTGTTAAAAATTAGAACAACCAATTAACGAACTTTACCTTTTTGATTATAGAAAAACGTACATTTAATTACAACTATTTTTCGCTATAAATGGGTATTTTTTTAGTAAAACCAATCTAATCACGAACATTATCTTGTATACCTTTTCTCAATCAAAGAGTATTTCACAGTCTGTCAATTGCTTTGCTCTACTTTAAAAAGAGTACCAAAGCAATTTATTGTTTGTATTTACAACACGTAAAGTTTCTGTTAACCCTCTCGGAGGTAGTTGTGATCTATTGGACATGATATTAATCAGGAAATTCTCTACTTTTGAGGCTACAATTCTCTCCCCCACATCTACCGGTAACTAGTTTGACCAAGATTACCAAAACAAAAGTTTGAAGAGACAGATCGAAAAGACGATCGCCTATTCTTCCCCGGGCTTACAACAGCAGTCTTTCAAGTGCAAAAAACTCATGGCTGTCGGATCCTCACATCCAACACCACCATGAGTTTATTTTTAACTAAATTATCTCCATTCTTTCAACAACACGGTCTCATCATTTACAAACTCCCCAGTTGCAACAAATCCAAAACCTTCGTACATCTGTTTAGCGATCGTATTTTCCTTAACGGAAGAAATTCGTAGTTCTTTCGCTTGGATCGTCTGTCGGAACCACTCAATCGCTGCTTCCATCGCCTGTGAGCCATATCCTTTTTGCTGAAAGCGATGATCAATCATAAAACGCTCGATCCACCATGATTCTTTTGCATAATCTTCATCCGCTTCGTAATAACTAAACAATAAGAAACCGATCATTTCTTCTTGATGATAAATCGCAAAAGCCTGCCGAGATTCTTCATATGCAGCTTCCAGCAAAGAGTACCAATTAGGTGCAACGAATTTTTCTTGTTCTTTGGTTGTTTTTAATTCAATACAGCCACGATAATTCTCTTTTGTGATTGGTTTTAGCCGGATCATTTCAGACCTCCTCTAATTAAATCGCTTTCAAATAAACCGAATAAAAAAAGATGACTTACTAAGGATATAGTAAATCATCTAACTGTATTTATTAAGCTTCTTGCGCTACTGGGTATACAGAAACTTGCTTTTTGTCGCGGCCTTTACGTTCGAAACGAACAACACCGTCAACTTTTGCAAATAATGTATCATCTCCACCGATACCTACGTTTACTCCTGGGTAAATTTTAGTACCGCGTTGGCGATAAAGGATTGATCCACCTGAAACAGTTTGACCATCAGCACGTTTAGCACCTAAACGTTTTGATTGAGAGTCGCGTCCGTTAGAAGTAGAACCGCCACCTTTTTTGTGAGCGAAGAATTGCAAATTCATTTTCATCAACATGAGATGCACCTCCTAGTTTTCTTTGATTGTTTTGATTTGGATATAATCGCTGTATTCTTCTTGAACAGATTGCAGACCAATCAATAGATTCTCTAAAAGAATCTGAGAGATATTCGACTGCTCTTGGGTCAAACGAGGAACAAGTTTAACAAGAAGGTAGCCACCTTCTTCATTGTTCGCTTCAACGATTGGTGTTACACCAGCCAAAGCATCGATCCCATTTACCGCACTGATCGCTAATGCTGAAGCAGCTGCGCAGACGATGTCTTTGCCATATTCTCCTGCTTGCGCGTGACCGGTAAGTTCAAAAGAAACAATCCGACCAGAGTCATTACGCTTGAATGTCCCTTTGATCATATTCGTTACCCTACTTTTCGTAAGAATTATACATTGATTGCGTCAATAACAACTTTTGTGTAAGGTTGACGGTGACCTTGTTTGCGGTGTGAATGTTTTTTAGGTTTGTATTTGAAAGTTACGACTTTCTTTTGTTTGCCGTGTTTTTCTACAGTTCCTTCAACAGTTGCACCAGCAACGATTGGGGCACCTACTTTTGTTGATTCGCCACCTACTAAGATCACTTCATCAAAAGTAACTTTTTGTCCAGCTTCTACATCTAATTTTTCAACATAGATTGCTTGACCCACTTCAACTTTTACTTGTTTACCACCAGTTTTGATAATTGCGTACATGCTCTAAAGCACCTCCTTCTATTATACTTAGACTCGCCATCCCAAGTGACTTTCGTACTTAATAACTTGTTCTGTGCGGTTGTAGCTGTGGAGTCCACAATTACAACAGATTAACTTTATCAAAATGTTTCCGTAAAGTCAATGAAAAATAAGGATTTGTATGTGTCTGTATTTTACCCGGACACTTTTTCTGAAGAAGAAAAATTAAATTAACATTAAAACAAACTTCTGGCAGTTTGTTTTTTGATCGTTATTTTATTTTTGTTTTTGTTATTTATAATGCGTCGTCTATCTCTTCGAAAATAGTCATTCTTTCGATAGATGAAAAAATCGAATCAAAAAATAATAAAAAATAGTATTGACAAATAAGCTTTTCAAGTATAAACTCTTCAATATAAATTATCATTAAAACAAAACTTTTGACAAATCGATGTGATGGACGAATGGTTCCATCACCTTTTTTTGTCTCGCTTTTGTTATCTTTATTTCTACACCCTTTTTAATCGTTTGTCAATTCTTTTCTAAAAAATAATATGGCAGAATAAATTAAATTTTTTATTGTATCGCAAGAAATTTTCTTTTATACTGGTGTTGTAAAGAGCCATCACTCTTTACAACACTTTTTTTCAAGATCGAGAGATCTTTTTTCACGATTCCCTCCTAGATTTTGTCTAGGGGGGTTCCTCTTTTCAGCCAATTGACATACTCTTTGACTGCTCCTCGATCGGTTTGAAGACGCACTTCTCCCTTAGTTATACCCGTTTCTGTTTCTTCATCTGCCTGTTCAAGCCCACACAACGGTTGACGTTTTAGCCGTTCATCTAACGCAAAGGCTTCTTGCCATTCTTGCAAGAAAATGGATTTGATCGTTTGATTTTTCTCTGAGGCAATCAATTGAATCATTCCTTCTAATCCTCGTCCCCAGTACTTCCCTTGATTCTTCATCCGATACGTAAAACTTCGATGACGGCTTTCCATGATCCCGATCCCTTGTTTTTTCTTTGGCAGATTCCGTAGATGATACGGTTTCAGATACGGCCAATTCCGATACAAATAGCCTTTGAGCTTCGTATAATGGTACAACTGTTCCTGCGTTTCGCAACAACTCTCCAATGTTGTTAACAACACATCTCGTTTTCGTGGATCATAGGCATTGATCGCCTCTTGAAACGAATTGATCAATTCTGTTTTAAAGACACGCTGAATCAATTTTTGGGTCACATGATACCGATCGATAAAATAGTCAAATCCGCCAATTTTTACCGGCAATAATTCTTGGATCTTCCTTTTCGTGAATCCTTTTCCCCCATCTGTATTTGCGACGACGATCGTTTCTTTTAGATCATACGTTTGATACAAATAATCTTTGACCTGGTGAGCTGCCTCGGCATAACTGGACGAAATAATCGTTCGCGCATGTTTTAAACGAGGAATGGCTTGAAGCCCTGTTTCTTCTATTCCCTCATGAATCACAAAATGGCTTAATTCTTTCTTTTTCCCATTCCCTTGTTTCTTTTTCCGTCCCCTGTTAACTAGTCCTTTTTCATTCACAAGTACGCCATCACCTTCTATGAATAGATACGGCACCTTACGATTTCCCGCTTCCCCATATTCTCGTTGATAGGAAAAGTAGTGCTCGGCTTTTTCTCCAAACAATTGGACGGCTTTTCCTACGGTATCTTTTGAACACGAAATGACCGTAAAATCTTCAATGATCGTTGACACTTTTCGGTAAGGGCAATCTTTACTAGCTTTCACCATCGCAAAAGATACACCAGGGGAATAGCGATCATAGGCAGAAACGCCTAACCATTCGTCTACTGGATAAATAATTTCGCCTTCTTTTTTCCACGGTGTTCGTTCATAGGTCATCGACCCGAATAAAAAATGAATCGTCCGCTCCGCTTTCTTTTCTGGCTGATACCCATGGGCTAGATAATACGATCGTTGGCTATTCTCCTTATATTTTATGTATTGCTGGAAATAATACCCAATGAATGTATTCATCAAAAGTTGAAGTTGGCGTTCTTTTTCGATCTGATCCATCGTCTCATGCGCCAAAATCTGATCCATTTGTTGGAAATATGTGTCCATCTTTTCTTTACTCCTCCGTTTTACCTGTCAGTTGTCTGTAAATTTCTTACTCGGTTCTGTAGTACATCGATCGCAGCTTCTAAAAACATTCGTTCATTCATAAAACCAATTGATTGACCCGCTTTGCGTCTCCTTTCGGCTGTTTCCCATTTCGTTGATCGTCGATCAGAAAATAAGGTTGGGCGACTGGTACCGATGACCAGCTGCGTCGTCTGACTGGTGACCATGTTTTGCGTATGCCCACCAAGGGCAACCACCAACGCTTGGGCTTGTTCACGAGTCAGACTTGATAATGTTCCAGTAAACACCATCCACTCTTGATTCATTAAATGCTCCCTCCATTGTTTAACGAGCCTTTTCGATGCGGTTTCTTCCATGTCCATCCTTGTTTTTTCAGTTCTTTTTCAGATACCACCACACGTTCTAAAGACGAATCAATGCTTAAAACCACCGTATGCTCATTCAATCGTTCGACTTTTCCAGTGACTCGTTCTCCGTGAACCGTCTTGGCAGTAATGACTTGCCCAATACACAATGCCTTCATATCTTATCCTCGCTTTCTCGTAAAGGAATGTTTGTCTAATATTTTTTCTTCTAGCATAAAAGAAAATGATTGTCAGTTTCAATCATTTCTTCTACTTGTTTTCCCCTCCTAATTCTCGAATGATCGCACTGAGAAATGCAGAGGCATTTCCCTCGCCATATTGATTTTTGAATCCAGCTTGAAGAGCTAGTTCGTTTAACAATTCACGTTCTTTCGGATACAAAGAAAAAAGATACCGTTCTTTTTTCTCCTTCTTTTTTAGTTCTTCCAAAGGAACCGATAAACGACCCATGCGTAGATTATCCACGCTCTGTGCAGCGGGTTCATGTACCGATCGTTTTTTCTTCTTTTCCTGCATCTCTTGTTGGATCTTTACAAATTGATTCATTTCGTTTTCCTCCTATAGTCTCTATTTTTTAGTATAGATTTTACATTTTCAAGTATATAATTCAAGTATATAATTCAAGTATATAATTCAAGTATATAATTCAAGTATATAATTCAAGTATATAATTCAAGTATATAATTCAAGTATATAATTCAAGTATATAATTCAAGTATATAATTCAAGTATATAATTCAAGTATATAATTCAAGTATATAATTCAAGTATATGGCAAGCCTCGCTATCGCTGGCTTGCCAATCCGTCAACCTTTGCTTTGATGGCTTCTAATACGCGCAGGGTCTCTTCTCGAAACATACGGTACTTCTCTTGCTGATACTTCGCTTCATCAAACAAATCCAGCACGGTCTTTCGTTGTAATCCTGCTTCATCAAATGCCGTTCGATCTTGGAAATAGCCTAAAAAGCTAGGAATTTCTTCCATCACCTGCTTGAACTGACGAGAAACATCCGTATTATGTGCCACCTTATTCCCTACAAACATCACTTCTGCCCGTACATAACTCTCTCCTGTAAACAAATCCCGCAGCTCATTTGCTAACCAGGAAACATGTTCTTCTAGGTTCATCAATGCTTCAAAACCATCTGAACTTGGATCTGACACACCGATAATCAGATCTGACGCAACCAATAGGTTATTCGTAATCAAATTACTATCGTTTCGTGTATCAATGACCACATACTCATAATTTCCAAAGGTCTCATGCTGCCGCACATAGCCCGCAAAGACCAGGGTATTATTGAGCCTTGAAACCAATTCGGTGTTCACTTCTTCTAGTTCAGGCGTACCACAAACTACATCTAATCCTTCTCGTACAGCCATAGGAAAGAGTTCTTGTTTTCGAAACAATCGGGCAAAGGTTGCTTTTTCCTCAATGGTTGAGGTAAAACGCTTTGTCGCATTCCCGCTTTCATCGGCATCAATCAAACATGTATTTCCAAACATTGAAAGATACACTGCTAACATACAAGAGACGCTTGTTTTTCCTGTGCCGCCTTTTTTATTGTTTACTGTGATAAATTTTGTCATCGGGTTTCCCTCTCTTTATTATTGATATTCTAGACTTTCTTTTTGCCTAAATTGTTTTCCTTCTCGCACACCTTCCTGAAATACTATTAAGTCTTTTATTTTGTGAGACGTGTCCTTTCCTGGTACTAGCGATAATTCATCAAACTCTTTTTGTACATATTTTGGTACTTGTAACGCTAATTCATATCCGTTTGTTTTTACTTGTTCCCAGAATTGTTCCTGCAATCCAACAAGATATCCTTGAATATAATCTTGCTTTAATTGCCATTTCCGCTTTCTTTTTCGCTTGATTTCTGGCTGTTGCATGAATCTCCTTACACAATACGCAATGCTTCCCTTTGCATAATGAAACGTAATATCCGCAATTTCTACATCTGATTTTGTTCCTAAAAAATGCAACTCAACGGGGGTACCTGCTACATAATAATATTTCACTCGAAAATTCGAAGAAATAACTCTTGCTAAACGATATACCCATTTTTGTGGTTTTCCTTGATAGACAACACGATCCACCACTTGCCCTTCAAAAGAAGCTTGCTTATAGTCAAAGACTTCCTCTTCAGAGATTCCATAACTCAACATTAATTCTTGAGCCTTCGCTAATGCACTCATAGATTCTTCGTCATTCGCATCGTTAGCTAACGCTAACAGTTTTTGAATCTTCATAAAGCGTTTATCCTTCACTTTTTTTCTCCAATCTCTTTTCCTCCAATCTCTTCTGCAGCTCTCTATAGGAAGTTAGCACTTCCTGATATTCTTCTTCAGTGAGCCGCTGATTCCACAAACCATGAAACCAAGCACTAGATATCCTTCCAAATTCTTCCTTCAATGCAACAAAACAGTCCTCATAGGTATATGGTTTTGGCAATCTGTCATACGCTGCTTTTTTCTTACGATCAACTACAACTAAATCATGACCAAATCCACCGTAAACAAGTTCGTGTGTAAAATGATATGCTGGATACATGCGATTACATGTTTTGATTGCTTCCTGCACTTCCTCAATCAAGTAATCATCTAAACAAAAACGAGCGGAATATGTCGACACTTGAGCCATTTTATCGAAAACGGACAACTCATTTACCAGCTGTACAGCGGTGATTTTTCTCATTTTGTGTTCCCCTTCTTTCTCTTTGATCTTCTTATAGAAAGTGTCCTCACTTTTGAACCGAGTGTCGACACTTTTTCGTTAATCCTACATCAAAATTCGCCGCCTCTTGTGCAATCAAAAGATCTAATGCATGAGCAAGGATCTTGCTTTCTGAAAGTACATATTTCTTTGATAATCGTTGAAGCGCCACTTGTTGTGTGGGATTAAGGGTGGTCACCCCTCGCTTATTTTCTTTTTTTATTGCCAATGGTTCCGCTTCCTCTCTTTTACCAAAAATAGTAAAACAAAAACCAAATCCCTACGAACAAACCGATGGTCATCATCCATCGAATGCCTTTGCGGATCCGATACCGCAATCGACCTAAAAACAAACAGCGAATCATTGTTACGCCAACTCCAGAAAAACAAAGCGTCATCAATCGCTCAATTGCTTCTTGTTTCATGTGCTTTCCTCCTCAACACTCGTTTTTTTCTTGCTTGTAGATAACCAAATGACCGATAGGCTCTCATTTTGCTTTTATAGCCATAGCCTTGGGCATCATCGATAATTTCCCCTGTATTCACATCAATAATGACAAAGCGTGCTTCGCCCTTACATGAGAGGGCTGGAAAACAGACTGCTTTATACGGTGGAATCATACCTCTCCCCCCATTCTTTCTTTGATTGTTTATACAAATACTCGTCCCAGGCAAAAAACAAACATGCACTCAATCCACTACTAATGCCTAATTGAAAAAGAACGGGCAAAAATTGCATACTCATTCCCAATAAAAACAAAACTATTCCTAAGCGTTGATTCATCTTGCATTCTCCTCCTTCGTGTATTAGACTAATCACATAAACTAAATCTCTTTTATAAATTCCTTTCACAAGCCCTTGTTTTTACAAGGGCTCTTGTGTTGCCCCCTAGGCTTTTTCTTTCTTCTGTTGGTTCACTAACGCCAACATATCTGTCAATAGCCCAGCCCCTTCAAATTCATTCGCAACAGCCAATGCTGCTTCTACATAGTATAAAAATGCCTCGCCAAGAATCGTTAAAGACAAAGAAACGATAGGAAATCCAGTTAACGCCTCTGCTGTAGAGCCGTACGTAATCTCCAAACAAACATCTAACGTTCCTGTTTCTTCTTCCTGGAAAACCAATGCACTTTTGACCTGATTTCCTTTGATTTGAAGCTGTTCGAGCCATTCTCCAAATGCCTCCGCTGTTTGAATCCCTAGTTGTACTTCTTCGATCATGTTGTTTTCCTCCCTCGATTTGTTTTTATAGACATCAGCTGCTATTACTCTCCCAGTTCGTCTATGCGTTCAAAATCAAATGTGCCTTTGATTTGTCGATACCGTGCCCCACAATGTTCACATGCCCAAATAAACGTCTTTTGAAAATGTGGCGCTCCGCAAGGCAACCGTCGATAATGCACGATATGTTTGGCCAATTTCCCGCAATCACATCTTACATACGTCGGTGGCCAACTCGCATGAGCCATCGTATGGAATGGCACGTAATAGCTGTTGTAACAAGCCCGATTGGTTGATTGATACATGTTCTTCACTCTCTTTCATTTACTCTTGATAAACCCGTCAAATAATCGATGGTATAGCCTTCTTGTCTGTTGTGAATATACACATTCAATGAAATCGCCGTATCTTCAATACTTTGTGCTTCTATTTGTATCCCTCGTGCGACCAATTCTTCCCCTTGAAAGTCAAGTGTGACACGATAACGAACATGATTCCCTGTTTTTCGTAAATACTCAGCGACTTTATTTTCAATGTCAACCATGGCAGGCGTGTTAAAAGAACGCGTGCCTGTCATCAAATTTTTCGGGTTATTGTTCTCACCTGTTAACTGAAATCCGATCAAATGACAGCGATTATAGAGATAGTCCCCATTCGACATTTTCTTTTGTTTCCAGCCGGTAGGCTTGATAAATAACCGCTCTCTTTCTTCTGTTGGCATCATGTCTCTATGCAACAAAGCGTTTGCCTCTCCTACACGGTTGAATGGATCTAAATCCGAGAAGGTTTGCCAGGTGCCCTTTTCTAAAGACAAATCGTCCGATGAAAAACTCGGCTGATTATGATTGATCGTTTCTATTTGTGACGAGCCATTGCCTACAGGAACCTCTTGCGCGGACTTGTCAGTAAACATTTGTATGACTTCATGAACTACTTCGCTTAATTCTGAGGGTGGTTGATTCCATTTCGAACCAACCACAACCACTCCAACAAGGACTAGAAATCCCCAGAATCCCGTTCTTCGTTTTCGCATGCTTTCCTCCATTTCTTCTTAACCATGAATCATTGATACACTGTTTATCGGACGTTCTCCTGTTTGTTTGGCAATAAGTAACGGCAAGATCTGTTGGAGCCATTGTTGATTAGGGACTTGATCCAAAAAGTTCCCGATAGTGCTTAGAATAAGTGTATCTGACAGCTGTTCCACTAAATAAACCGATTGGAAAGGACTTAACCTCGCAACATAATTCACAATATTTTCATTTGTTTGTTCAAAAGATCCTAAATATTCCTTGGTCGTTCGATCGTAACAATCAACGATAGGCTTTGTTTTTGACATTGGCTTTCTCTCCCATTCATAAATCATTTTCCCTTTCGGGCAAGGGGCTTACGCCCCTTAACAATATCCGGCAAGTTGATCAAAGAAGAATTCGGCATCAAAAGTGGCTTTCGACTTTGCGGCAGCTGAAACAAATCCCCAAAACTTTTCTTCTAACCAAGAATGGCTAAAGAAGAAATCAGGCGTTATTTCTTCTAACTCTTCTTGCGTATTGGCATAATAGACATTTAGCATTAAGTCGTATTGTCCGTTCATTTTAGTATAAATGAGTTCAGTAGAAACGGTCTTTTCTTCAGCTATTGTGTTTAGCCATTGTTCAAAGATTTCTGGACGATCGATTGCTCGAATATCCCAGTTTAATAATTGTTCTTTTGTTAGTGTCTGTAACATTGTATTTTCCTCCTTTACGTTCGCCTCAGCGGGAAAAGCAATGTTTCCCACTGAGGAATCAAACTTATTGTTGTTCTGCTCGTTCTTTGGTTTTTGCTTTTGGTTCCAACAAACTGAAGGTTTCAACGACTACTTCTATCACATAAATTCGTGCCCCTGTAGTATCTTCATAATTACGCGTTTGTAATCGACCACTGACTCCGATCAAACTTCCTTTTGTGACATGATCCGCAAGTGTTTCCGCTTTTTTATTCCAGATCACGCAAGGAATAAAATCCGCTTCTCGTTCGCCTTGATCATTCGTAAAATTTCGATTCACTGCAAGCGTAAAATTCGCGACTGCTTTCCCGGTTGACGTGTAGCGAAAGTTTGGTTCTTTTGTTAGTCTGCCAATTAAATTTGTGTTGTTCATCATGTGAAATCTCTCCTTAAAATATTTTTTATTTTGAACTAAGAGGGAAAGATCCCTCTTAGTAGTAACTACTTTCATAAACAGGTTTTCCATCATAGCGGTAAAAGGTGTCCCAACTGCGATTGCCATAGAGTTCATTTGGATGATTCGGGTTGATTCGTTTTCTAACAATGCTGTTTTTTGTTCTTGCGAGCGGATAATCAATAAACTCATTTGGTATGGGCGCAGTCGTTCCACTCATTGAGGTATGAATATCTATCGTTTGTTTCTTAACAGGTCTGAACCAAGCCGTTTTTTCCGTTAATTTCACAATCTGCCAGAAAGTAACATTGGTTTGTTCATAGCCCCAGGAGCTATAAAAGATGTCTCCGACTTGGTACGAGGTGTTTTTTGTTTGTGTAATCATAGTTGACTCCTCCTAAAAATAAATTTTTTTGTTTTCTTCGAGAGTTGCGCCTTTCCCCTCCTACCTTTTCGGTGGAGTAAGTTGGCTGGGGTGTTAGGGGCAAAGCCCCTAAGGTCTTGATTTGAGTGACTTTCATAGTCAGCTGAGAGATCAAGAAAAAGTATTCTGTTGTCAAAGATCAAAAGTGAAAATTCTGATTAGATTTTCTTTTCGTGCGTCGGTCGTTTGGCATAACCGGCTCGAAACCATGTTCTGACTGCTGGAAAGGGGCAGCGAAAAAATGAAAAAAATCGTGGGTTTCTATTTTTTTCATTTTTGGTTCAAAATTTTGTTAAAATTTTGACGCTGATACATTTTACCCTTGAAAGCAGGCAGGTTATGGTTTAGGTTATACTAGCCAAATGACTGATGCATGAATTAGAAAATCTTCTGAGTTTTCGCTTCTTTGACAACAGAATCTCTTGATTCTATTTACAGCTGGAAAGTCACTCAAATTCGGACGCTTAGGCGGCCGATATCGACGGCTACGTCGAAAGTCATTTAGGCCATCGAGCAGCGATGGCTTCCTTTCTGTTCAATGCATTCTCCTGTACAAAAAAAGAAAACAAGATCAGGGTTCCGTAAGAGCGGCGGCGGTGGTTGGAGCGATGAAGGAACCCGACAAAT
>NZ_BCQE01000029.1 GCF_001544275.1 Enterococcus gallinarum NBRC 100675
TTTTTTGTGTCTTTTTCATCGTTTTCTCCTAGCAATAGCAACTAGATGACAGCAACTGATGATAAGAAGCATAGGAGTGACAAAAATGCTGCGCTCTAGGCAATCCTGCTTGCTTTGTCCCAAGGTTTTACCAGTTCAGCGTTTTTGAGAGGAAGCTAGACCAACTTGCAGAAAAAGATTGCAAGATTTACATAGAAAAGGTAAACTGTTAAAAATTGGAATATTCAGAATATTTAAAGAAAGGATGAGGGGATGAGGGAAAAAGAGACATTAATGTATGATCCTCGTTTTGAAAGTGATGCTTGTGGCATGGGCTTTATCGTACAAAAAGATGGATTATACTCGAGAAAACTGATTGAAAATGCGTTGACGATGTTAGAACGAATGAATCATCGTGGCGGAACAGGAGCCGAACCAGATACAGGGGATGGTGCTGGTGTGTTGATGGCATTACCTGATCCCTTTTTTCAAGCAATTTCTTTAGCAGCAGAGATTGTTTTGCCGCCGAAAGGTCACTATGCAGTGGGCATGTTTTTTTTGCCACAAGAACGAGAATCTGCAATCAAATTAAGAAAGGCCGTTGCTCAGGATATTCAGCAAATGGGATTTCGGGTGTTGTGGCAGCGGGAAGTTCCCTATGACTATTCGCAATGTGGTCCAGGAGCACAAAAAGTGATGCCTAGTTTTTGTCAATTCTTTATTGAAAAACCTCTCGATGTGACAGTGGGCAGAGATTTTGAGGACCGTTTGTATCACTTGCGGCGTCAATTAGAAAAAACCTATGCAGCCAAGGAACTAGCCATCTGCAGTCTTTCTAGCCAAACGATCGTCTATAAAGGCATGTTACATGCTTATCAGGTCGGACTGTTTTATACGGACTTACAAGATCCGCGTATGACTTCCAGTATCGCATTGACTCATTCTCGTTTTTCGACCAATACTTTTCCTAGCTGGAATCGCGCGCAGCCTTTTCGTTTTTTAGCCCATAATGGAGAAATCAATACGCTAAGAGGAGCCGAAAATTGGATGCATAGTCATCAAATCGAAGTCTATGATGAGGAAAATTCGGATTCCGCAAAACTTGAGAATTGCATGGAATTCTTGTATCGCCAAGGGAGAGATTTACCTCAGGCGCTTCTGATGATGGTACCTGAAGCCTGGTCGAAAGAAGCCGGTTTACCAGAAGAACTAGTTGCTTTTCATGAGTACAATGCTAGTTTTATGGCACCATGGGATGGACCGGCAGCGCTTTGTTTTACGGATGGTGAGCTGGTGGGTGCTGCTTTGGATCGCAATGGGTTGCGGCCTTCCCGCTATTCAATTACGAGGGATGGCTTAGTTGTCGTAGCATCCGAATCAGGAGTGGTTGATCTACCCGCAGCGGAGGTAGTTGAAAAAGGGGTTTTAGGTCCAGCCAATATGTTTTTGGTCGATACCAAAAATGGCTTGATTTTGAGAAATAAAGAGATCAAAGAAAAATATGCGCAAGCTCATCCTTATCGCGAATGGTTGACAGAAAATTTGTTAACGATGGATGACTTGCCAGAACCCCCATTTTCTGATGGATTATCGGCAGAGACACTACAGCGGTTATGGAAACTTCACGGGTACACCGACGAAGTCATCCGGACACTGCTGATCCCTATGGCTCAAACAGGAGAGGAACCGGTTATTTCCATGGGATTTGATTCACCATTAGCAATCTTAAGTGAACGTCCCCAGTCGCTTTTTACGTACTTTAAGCAACAATTCGCACAGGTAACGAATCCACCAATTGACGCGATTCGCGAAAAGCTAGTAATCGGTACAGAATTATTTCTGGGACGAGATGGTGATGTTACAAAAGATCTCAGCCAAAATTGCCATAAATTAAAAATCGCTAGTCCGATTTTAGCCACAAGCGAGTATCTGAAAATCAAACATCTAAATCAGAAACAACAATCGGCGGCGGTCCTCTCTACTCTTTATTCTGTGACTGGCAATGAGCAGCAAACACTGCACCAAGCATTGGACACTCTTTTTAAAGAAAGTGAAGCCAAAATTGATCAAGGGGCCACGATTCTCGTGTTAAGTGATCGCGAACCCATTGCACCACAACTAGGTAAGATGGCAATTCCTGTCTTGTTGGCTGTTTCGGGTTTGCATAATTACTTGGTACGAAAAGGAAAGCGAGCGCTTGCCTCACTCATTGTTGACACGGCTGAAGTCTGCGAAGTTCATCACTATGCTATGTTAGTTGGCTACGGTGCCAGTGGGATTCATCCTTACGGGGCTTACGAAACGCTGCATTATTATGACATGAGTGATCATGTCGAAAATTATCGACAGGCCTGTGAGAAGGGACTCATAAAGATCATGTCTCGTATGGGAATTTCAACTATTGCCGGTTATCATGGTGCTCAGCTCTTTGAAGCTGTCGGTATCTCACCACAAGTCACTGAGGTTTATTTTACGGGAACTGTCTCTCGGATTGGCGGACTGTCGTTGAAACAAATCGAACAAGAGTATTTTGAGCGATACGAAGCTGCCTATGGTGAAAAACAACAGGATTATCTAGATTCAGGCGGTAGCTTTCAGTTCAAAGCAGAAGGTGAGCATCACCTTTTTAATCCAAAAACCATCTATCACTTTCAAAAAGCGGTGCGCACAGGAGATTATCAGTTGTACAAGGAGTATGCAGCTGTCATGAATCAAGAGGCTTTAAGCACACCAACGACACTTCGTTCACTATGGGAGTTCACACCTTCGCGTCAGCCAATTCCGTTGGAGGAAGTAGAGCCTGCTGTCCAAATCGTCAAACGATTCAAAGTAGGAGCAATGTCTTATGGATCGCTAAGTGAGGAAGCTCATAAGTGTATTGCTGAGGCGATGAATGCCATCGGAGCTAAATCAAATAGTGGAGAAGGCGGGGAACATCGCGAGCGCTTCAAAGCGGTCAACGGTAAAAATTACAATAGTCGGATCAAGCAAGTTGCTTCTGGACGTTTTGGGGTTAATGCGGAGTATTTGATGAGTGCCGATGAGTTGCAGATCAAGATGGCTCAAGGAGCGAAGCCAGGTGAAGGCGGTCAACTGCCTGGAAATAAAGTTTTTCCTTGGGTCGCTGAGATTCGCGGATCAACCCCTGGGGTTCGCTTGATTTCACCACCTCCTCATCACGATATTTATTCGATTGAAGATTTGGCACAATTGATCCATGATTTAAAGACCATCAACCCTTATGCGCGAATCAATGTGAAGCTGGTGGCCAGCACAGGTGTCGGAACGATTGCAACCGGTGTTGTCAAGGCAGGTGCTGATGTTGTTGTCATATCAGGCTATGATGGCGGTACCGGTGCTTCTCCCCGCAATTCCATCAGAGATGCGGGCTTGCCTTGGGAAATGGGGTTAGCAGAAGCTCATCAAACATTGGCACTGAATCATCTTCGTCAGCGGATGACCTTAGAAACGGATGGTAAATTGATGACGGGAAGGGATATTGCGATTGCGGCACTTTTAGGTGCTGAAGAGTACAGTTTTGCTTCATTGGCCCTTGTTGCGATCGGCTGTGTGATGATGAGAGTCTGCAGTCTGAATACTTGTCCCGTGGGTATTGCTACCCAAAATCCAGCTTTACGAAAGTTTTTTGCCGGCAAACCGGAACATATTATTCATACTATGTTTTTCTTAGCAGAAGACCTAAGAGAAATCATGGCAGAATTGGGTTTTCGTACCATTGATGAGATGGTGGGGCACACAGAAGTCTTGGTACCTCGTTTCATTGCCAAAGGGAAAGCAAAATCATTGGATTTCGCTCGCATCTTGGGTACGACACTTCCGATTGCACGTAAAGTGACGGATCCTTTTTTGGAGAAACGACAATGGCCAGAATTGGATAGTTTTGCCAAAGCGGCCATTGAAAAACAACATCCTGTTGCTATCAGTCAACCGATCAACAATATTCAACGTTCTGTTGGTGCCCGCATAGGGGGATGGATTGCAGAACGCTTTGGGAACTATGAACTTCCTCCAGGATTGCTGCAATTCAATTATCAAGGAATTGCGGGTCAAAGTTTTGGTGCCTTTGCAACGCAAGGACTTGAGCTGAGATTGGTTGGAGAAGCCAATGATTACGTAGCCAAAGGATTGAGTGGTGGCCGTTTGATCATTGTTCCGCCAGCAGATGCTAGTTATGATATTGAACGGTCGCCCATTGTAGGTAATGTGGCTTGCTTTGGGGCAAATCGAGGAGAAGGATATTTCAGAGGTCTGGCAGGAGAACGTTTCTGTGTTCGAAATAGCGGAGCAAAAGTGGTTGTAGAAGGAATCGGCGATCATGGCTGCGAGTATATGACTGGAGGTGTCGCTGTTATTCTAGGCAAGACGGGCCGCAATTTTGCTGCTGGCATGTCTGGAGGTGTTGCCTATGTGTACGATCCGGAGCAAACGTTTGCTGCTCAATGCAATTTAGAAATGGTGGAATTATTTAAGGTAGATGAGAGCGGGGATGATGCGGTATTGAAGGAATTGATTGAGAACCATTTTGCCTATACAGATTCCTTAAAAGCAGCCGAGATTCTAAGCGATTGGCTCTATCATAAGCAGTTGTTCATCAAAGTTTATCCTAAGGAATATCATCAAATGGTGGAAGCAACTCATCAATTGGCGCAACAAGGTCTCTCAGGTGATGAACTGATCGCTAAAGCTTTTGAGTCAGTTGTCGGTCCTCAGTTGACGATCCCAGGAAAGGAGCATGACTAGTATGGCAGATCCTTTTGGTTTCTTAAAATATCCTCGGAAAGAAAATCCGTATCGCCCGGTAGCAGAGCGGATCACTGATTGGCAAGAACTGCAAGAACCATTGCCGGCAAGTGAGCGGCAAGAACAAGCAGCAAGATGTATGAATTGTGGCATTCCTTTTTGTCATACCGGTTCTTTCTATGGTGGGCAACGGACAGTTTCTGGATGCCCCAACGATAATTTGATTCCTGAATGGAATGATCTTGTTTATCAAAGCAGGTTTCAAGCGGCTTTTGAACGGTTAGCAAAAACCAATCCATTACCTGAAATGACCGGACGGGTTTGTCCAGCTCCTTGTGAGAAAGGCTGCACGGAGGCACTAAATGGGAGTGGGGTCACGATTCATGACAATGAGCGTTTTATTATCGACACTGCATTTGAGAATGATTGGGTCCGAGCATCGGGAGAACCGCAAGCAGCAACTGGTTTCAAAATCGCCATCATTGGCAGTGGACCAGCTGGTCTCTCCGCTGCTTGGCGATTGAATCAGTTAGGTCATCAAGTGACGGTTTATGAACGCAGTAATCGTTGCGGGGGGTTGCTGATGTATGGTATCCCTAATATGAAACTAGATAAAACAGTGGTTCAGCGCAGAATCGATTTGATGGCAGAACTAGGCGTGACGTTCCTAACGAATATCGAAGTCGGCCGCGACATTTCTGCTGAAGAATTAGAAGCTGCTTATGATCGTGTTATTATTTCTACTGGCGCCAGTGTTCCGCGGGATTTAAACATCCCGGGAAGGTCTTTGACAGGGATTCAGTTTGCTGTTGATTATTTGACAGCAGCAACCAAAGAGGTATTGAACCATGGGAAAGCTGCAAATGAATCCTTGGCAGGCAAACACGTGGTTGTGATCGGTGGCGGAGATACCGGAAATGATTGTTTAGGGACTGCGATGCGCCAAGGGGCTGCTTCTGTTCGTCAATTGGAAATCACTCCACAGCTTCCACCACAGCGTTTAGCCGGCAATCCATGGCCCGAATATCCGATGACAGCAAAAATCGGATATGGTCAAGAAGAAGTTGCTACGGTTCTACAGGAACATACGTATCACAGCATTTCGACGACTGCTTTTGTAGGAGCGGAACGGGGACAGGTGATTGGGATCGAAACAGTCAAAGTAGATGAGAATTTTCAGCCAATCTCTGGTACAGAGCAAGTGATGAAAGCCGATTTAGTTTTGTTGGCAATGGGCTTCTTAGGTCCAGAAACACACTTACTCGACACCTTCAATGTCCGTGAAATCTATGATGATTATACAACCAATAATGAACGGGTTTTGGTAGCTGGTGATGCAAAAAGAGGTCCTAGCTTAGTGATTTGGGCAATTCGAGAGGGGCGGCTCGCTGCGGAGAAAGTCGATCAATCGCTGAGGGCCTTGATTTATCAATAAATTTAGCAAAAACAACAGGAAAAATGCGACAGATATGACAAATAAACCGAAGGCTATCTCTGAGAAGCAATGCGCAATCTTGCGCGAAGGACGAATCGTCCAAGAAGCTTAGCAGGTATCCTTCGGTTTTATTGAATCTTCCGTCACATAGCAGATACTTTGTACTGTGCCCGTGGACCGCCGATATATTTAGGGCGTGAGCCTAATGCAGTCACATGAGCTGTACCTAACGTTTTGATACTTGGCCGAATAGGGATCTGTACGTGTTTGACATGCATGCCGATGGCAGTATCACCAATATCGATGCCAGCTTTCGCAACGATATGCTCCACTTCAACGGGATCATCAAACAAGCGAAATGCTGCTACAGAACAAGCACCTCCCGCATGAAGTGCAGGGATAACTGCCACTTCTTCTAATTGATAATACTGAGCAGTGCTACGCTCTACAGCCAATGCACGGTTCAAGTGTTCGCATCCTTGAACTGCTAAGCGAATGCCAAGCGGGTCCAACACCTCTTTAATGGTCTTAACAATGATGTGGCCTACTTCTTCGCTGGAGTTTTTGCCGATCATCCCGCCAACGACTTCGCTAGTAGAACAGCCTAAAACAAATAAATCATTTTGCGTTAAGTGTGCTGCGTCAATCACTTCAGTTGTGATGGTTACCAAGTCATTTTTAAGTTGATGAAAATCATTCATTGGAATCTTACCTCTCATTCAAAGAAAATTTTTGCGTTCGTTTTAAATAATTGACAAGCGGAAATGCTACCAATATACCAAAAACATTTTGGAGGCTATTGCTGAGAATCGAAGCAATGCCTGCTCCAAAGCCAAACATGATGGTCGTTGCTGCGGCATAGCCTAAAATCATCGTCACGCTTCCCAAACAAAGTGCCAGCAGGGGATAGTGACGAAAACGACCAGTAAGGTAGCCTTGGCAGCCATGGATCAAAATCGAAAACAATGCCCATTCGGGATAACCGGACAAAAAGTCAATCATCCCGCCGCTCAAGCTGCCGACGATCGCACCTGAAGGACCGCCTAATAAAAGAGCCGTGGTATAGATGCCGGCTTCGCAAAGGGTCACGACACCTTTTGTCTGAGGAACTGGCAGGACAAATAATAAAGAAAGAGCGGTAGTCAGTGCTGTCAGCATAGCTAACGTTGTTAGTTTCTTGGTAGACATGAGCTAACCCCTTTCTTAAAATAAGCAAGTTGATCGACATTTCCTAAAGAATCTGTCAGCTGTAGCCCATTTTCGATGCCGGCAAAAACAAAGTCTTTGGCTTGCTGTACAGCATCTTTCATTGAGCGGTCAGTAGCCAAGAGCGCAGCGATGGCAGCGGATAACGTACAACCGGCGCCATTCGTCGTATGTTTGGGTGATTTTGGTGTCTCAAAAAAGAAAAAGTCATCCCCATCATAGAGCAGATCGCAAGCTTGCTGCCCGTTCAGACGAGCGCCACCTTTGATCAACACAAAAACAGGCCCCAGTGCTTTGATTTTTTTGGCAGCTATCTTCATTTCTTCCCGAGTAGTAATGGCTTGATTTGCGAAATATTCTGCTTCAACCAAATTGGGAGTAACGATAGTGGCTAAGGAAAATAAGGATTGCAGGGCATGTTGATACTCTTGATTCGCTTTTGTCTGTCCTTCTTTGAAAGCTAAGACTGGATCTAAGATGATCGGGCAGTCTTGGGTCACTAGGAAATTTTTCACTAATTCGATCGTTTCCAGTTTATGTAATAGGCCGATTTTGATGGCTGCTAAACGGGTGAAAGCTGTAACTGAAGCTAATTGGTCCTTCAGTGTGGCAGGAGGGATATCATAAATGGTGATTTTCTCATTGATGGCTGCGACACAAGTGAGCACCATGTGACCAAATGTATTGAATTCTTCAAAGGTCTTGATATCTGCAGTGGCACCACCACCTGCTAAGCTGTCTAAGCCAGCAATGGTCAATACTTGTTTCATTGATTCACATCCTTTAGTCTTTCATTTTATTATAGCGAATGGAGCAAAAATAAAAACAGCCAATTGGCTGTTTTTTTACCCATCCAATTGGCTGCTGCTTATTGATTATTTAGTAAGTTCCGTTCACGATACCATTCATCTGGTTTCCAAATCCACTCAAAGCCATCAGCTGCTAATAGATCATAGGCGGCTTTTGGTCCCATGGTTCCTGCTGAATAGTTCGGAAAATCAGGTGTTTCTTTATCCCAAGCATGTCGGATGACATCGACGATGCGCCATGATTGAGCAACTTCATCCCAATGAGTAAAGTTGGTGCCGTCCCCATTCAAAGCATCTAAGAGTAATTTTTCATAGGCTTCTGGCGTATTTTCTACGATTTCAGTACTATTGCGGTAATCTAGTTTCACAGGAAGGGTGTCGAATCCTTGACCGATTTCTTTGCCATTTAGAGAAAGTGAAAAGCCTTCCGTCGGTTGAATATAAATCGTCAAGACATTAGGTGCTAATTTCTTCTTGCTTTCGCAATCAGTCACATCTTTCTTGAAAACATTCACTGGGACTTGCTTGAAAACGATATTGATACGGGTGCCTTTCTCTGTTAAACGTTTCCCTGTGCGTACATAAAAAGGGACTCCTGACCAGCGGAAGTTGTCGATCAAAAACTTGCCTGCGACAAATGTTTCGGTGGCAGAATCTTCCGCAACATTCATTTCTTCACGATACCCAGCAAACTGCTGATCCTCTAATTGCCCGTGAGCATACTGTCCACGGACAAAATTGGTTTTGACTTCTTCTTCTGAATAAATGCGAATCGCATTCAATGCTTTGATTTTTTCTGTACGGAGTTCTTTTTCTGAGAAAGCGACTGGTGGTTCCATAGCTAGTAAAGAGAGAATCTGCAAGATGTGGTTTTGGACCATATCCTTTAAGGCACCACTCTTATCATAATAGCCGCCGCGTTCTTCAACGCCGAGATCTTCAGCGATATTGATTTGAACATTGTCGATATAGCGGTTGTTCCATTGCGATTCAAAAATATTATTGGCAAAACGGATTGCAGAAATATTTTGGATCATTTCTTTTCCTAGATAGTGATCGATTCGATAGATCTCTTGCTCACTGAAAACTTGATTGATTTCTTCGTTCAATTGTTTCGCAGAGGCATAGTCACTTCCGAAAGGTTTTTCAATCACCACACGATGGTAGCCTTCGGTTTCAAGCATGCCTTGTGATTTTAAATGTGAGACGATGGTACCAAAGAAGTTTGGAGACATTGCCAGATAAAACAATTGGTTTCCTTCAAGCTGATACTTCTGATCTAGAGAATCTGCCAGCTCTTTTAATGAGTCATAGTGTGTGGTATCTGTCACATCATGAGACTGATAATAAAAATGTGAAGCGAAAGTCTCAGCTTGTTCTTTTGACTCGATCAAATCTTCGATCGTTCCCATAACAACTTCACGGTAATGTTCATCCGACCAAGGACGGCGAGCCGTACCGATCACAGCAAAATCTTCTTTAAGATCGCCTTTTTTATACAAACGGAAGAGGGAAGGGTAAAGTTTGCGTTGTGCAAGGTCACCGGTTCCGCCAAAAATAGTAAAAAGCACCTTTTTTTCCATCGTTTTCACTCCTTACAATTTATCTACAAAAATCGTACTAGCTGCTTTATAACTGACAGCAATTTCTTTATCCGCATTTTTGATGGTGATCGGCCCTTCGTAGGCAGCCGTATCAATGATCTCAAACTCTTCATGAATGTTCAGGTCGATGGCTACCAGATAGTCCAACAATTCCCGTTCATCCAACACGCGAGCAATCCGGATCTTTGTCCCGACAGGGTAAGCACTCATCGTCGTTTTTTCTCCTTCGTGGACGGGTTGTCCCTGTTCGGGGATCATTCCGCCGTGAGGACAAAACTTAGGATGTCCTAGATAGGCTTCTAAATGATCAGCCAATGTCCCTGATGTGACATGTTCAAGTACCTCCGCATCATCGTGGACTTCATTCCAAGAATAATTCAAATGCTCCACTAAAAATACTTCCCATAAACGATGTTTACGAATGAGAGCACTTGCCGAAGCTAGTCCGCTTTCGGTCAATTGGACGCCTTGATAAGGAGAGTGTTCCACTAAGCCTTCTTTTAAAAGCTTAGAAATCATCTCGCTTACTGAAGCAGCAGACACATCCAGACCAGAAACGATTTGTTTGTTGTTGATTTTCTTCTGATCACCGCCCAATTCCAAGATGAGCTTCAAATAATCTTCGCGGTTTGGTGTCATGGTATTCATCCTCTCTTATCAAAGACTATCAAACTAAATTCTATCAAAAAAAGCCAAAGATTACTACGGAAAAAACCGTGGGAAGGAGAAGGTTTTTTATAAACCGCTTTACTTTATTCGCTTATTTTGACAGTCAGTTTTTTTAAGAAGAAGAAAACTGAGAGAATGATTCATCCTCTCAGTCTTTTTAGTGTGTATTAAGCCCAATCACCATTTCTGAATACTGGGACTGTTGTGCCATCTTCTTTGATTCCATCGATGGACATTTGGGCAGATCCTACCATAAAGTCAACGTGTGTTTGGCTGCGGTTGAGACCGGCAGCGGCCAATTCTTCTTCGCTCATTTCTGTTCCGCCTTGTAAGCTGAATGCATAAGCCGAACCAAGAGCTAAGTGGTTTGAAGCATTTTCATCAAAAAGGGTGTTGAAGAAAATGATCCCGGATTGAGAGATTGGTGAAGGATCAGGAACAAGGGCCACTTCGCCTAAATGTTTTGCGCCTTCATCAATGGCTAATAATTTTGCTAAAACTTCTTCTCCTTGTTCTGCAGAGAAATCAACCACTTTCCCATCTTTAAAGGTGAACTTCATCCCGGAGATGATCGTTCCCGCATAGCTTAATGGTTTCGTACTTGAGATATAGCCATCGATGCGGCGGCTATCAGGAGCGGTAAAGACCTCTTCTGTTGGCATGTTTGCCATAAACTTTTCACCACGGGCATTGAAGCTGCCGGCACCTTCCCATAAATGGTTCTTTGGCAAGCCGATAATAATGTCTGTGCCTGGGGCAGTATAATGCAACGCTGTGAATTGTTCTTCGTTGAGTTCGTTGGCTTTTTCTTGCAACGTTTCATCATGATTCTTCCAAGCTGCCACAGGGTCTTCTTCATAGATGCGCGTTGTTTTGAAAATTTGATCCCAAAGCAAGTCTTGCGCTTCTTCTGGTGTTGCATCAGGAAAGACTTTTTGTGCCCAATCTTGCCCAGCGGCTGCCACAACCGTCCAGCTCACTTTGTTGGCTTGGGTCGCTTTTCGCAAGTTGATCATGGCTTTCCCCGAGGCGGCTTGATAAGTCGCTACGCGGTCTGAATCTACACCTGCTAATGCATCGGGATTGGCTGAAACCACACTGATACGGCTCGCACCTTTTGCTACCCAATCGTCTGTCTGATCGATTTTGTACTGAGGAATCGTTTCTAAGCGATCACTGTCGGCGTGGGCAAGAAATTCTTTTTGAACGACATCATCTGTCCATTGAACGATGACTTCTGCTGCCCCTAATGCATAGGCTTTTTTTGTCAAAAGGCGAGCCAAAGGTGCTTGATCAACAGCGATTTGGATGACGATCGTATGGCCTTTTTGAACATTGACACCAACTTCTGTGATTAGTTGGGCATATTTCTCAAGATTTTGATTAAAATTTGGTAAAACCATTAAAATTCCTCCTAATTTTTCTAACTATAACTTTCTCTATGATAGCACTATCTTTTTTTGAAAACAAATGAAATCGAAGTCAAAAAAACAGATTTTTTCATGCTGAATTGAAAGCAAATAGGGACTAGGACAATCTTAAAAGTTGTTTTGCAATCTTAAAAAAACATGATACAATGAATAAAAGGTTTTTCTGAAAGCGATGTATAGCAGAATTAAGGAGATTAAAAAATTATGGCAAGAAAGAAAACAATTACTAGAGACCAGATTTTAAAAGCTGCCTATGAAGTTGTCGCAACCGAAGGATTCACACGTTTTACCGCACGTAATATTGCAGCGAAAATGAAGTGTTCAACCCAACCGATTTACTTAGAATTCAAAAACATGGATGACCTTAAAAGTGCCTTAATCAATCAAATTTATGATTATCTGGCAACGGAAGTATTTCCCATTGAGAGACGTGGGGACGTGATCGTCGATCTGACTTTGAATTACATTGGTTTTGCGAATAAAGAAAAACGCTTGTATCGCGCGCTTTACCTTGAAGAGTATGGCGGTGGCGATTCCATGCAAAAGTTTTCTTTTGATTTATTCGTCAAATCTGTGAAAAAAGATCCGAAATATCAGGATTTAACAGAAGTCGAACTGAAATCATTGCATACGGGTGTATGGATCGTTGCCACTGGATTAGCCGCATTGATGTCTTCGGGAATTCTTCATCCGACAGAAGACCAAATTGCAAAATTGATGACCGAGACCGCAGAAAATATCATTCATCGAGAAACACCGATTGATATTTCATACAAGTCATTCGATCAATAATTAAATCATACGTAAAGAGAAAAAAGCATGTACCCAGCGTGGGATACATGCTTTTTTATGTATGTGCATCAAAAAGATGCAACGATTTTTTTCGCAAAGTCTTCTAAGTTTTGAATGTCTTCTTCTTCGGCAGCCAGATCAACTTTGACGCTTTCTGCTCCTTTGACAGCACCGGTCTTGGCAAAAGCTGCTTCAAAATCATCGACAGATTTGCAAAAATCATCGTAGAACGTGTCACCTGAACCGCAAACACCAAATGTTTTTCCACTCAGGTCTAATTCTTGCAAGTCTTCATAGAAATCAACGATCTCGTCTGGCAGTTCACCATCACCATAGGTATAAGTGGCTACAATGCAAATATCTGCCTCTTCGAATTCATCGGCATCTACTTGCGTACATTCATTGATTTCTACCTCAATAGCCAGATTTTCAAGTGCTTCTGCAACGATATCAGCTATTTCTTCGGTGTTGCCTGTCATGCTTGCGTAAACGATTTTAGCTAAAGTCATAAATAAGTCCTCCGATCCTTTAACGGTCAACAGTAAAAACCCTCTCTGATTATAGCAAACCCAGTCAAGAATAACAATTCTTGAAAAAAGTCTTAGGTGAATCAGCAGACTTTGTAAAATTCTTGCTTTCTATGGTAAAATAAGAGGAATTTAAATAAGGGAGACGAGAAAATGATAACATTAAAATCTGCCAGAGAGATTGATCAAATGGCTGAGTCCGGCGCATTACTTGCGGATGTTCATAAACAACTTCGTACGTTTATTAAACCAGGGATCACTAGCTGGGATATCGAAGTATTTGTGAGAAATTATATTGAAAGCCATGGCGGAATCGCTGCACAGATCGGCTTTGAAGATTATAAATATGCGACTTGCTGCAGCATCAACAATGAGATTTGTCATGGGTTTCCCCGAAAAAAAGTATTAAAAAATGGTGACCTTATCAAAGTAGATATGTGTATTGATCTAAAAGGCGGAATCTCCGATTCTTGCTGGAGTTATGTCGTAGGTGAATCGACTCCAGAAATCGATCGTTTAATGGAAGTAACGAAAAAAGCGATGTATTTGGGAATCGAACAAGCACAAGTTGGGAATCGAATCGGTGATATTGGTCATGCGATCCAAACATATGCGGAAGGTGAAGGCTATGGTGTTGTCCGTGATTTTGTCGGTCATGGCATTGGTCCAACGATCCACGAAGCACCAATGATTCCTCATTATGGCGAAGCAGGGAAAGGCCTACGCTTGAAAGAAGGGATGGTCATCACGATCGAGCCGATGATCAACACAGGAACTTGGAAAATGAAGATGGATCCAAATGGTTGGACAGCGTACACACTTGATGGTGGATTGAGTTGTCAATATGAGCATAGCTTAGCTATCACAAAAGATGGTCCACGGATCTTGACTTCTCAAGGAGAAGAAGGAACCTACTAGAAAAGAATGGACGGATGTCGGAGGAACCCCAAATGAAATGGATCGATAAGGCGAAAAGCAATCAAAAGCTTATGCGATTTATAGAAACGACACAAACGCGGATCACGGAATCTGAAATGGGAACGACCTCAGTTGTCGTGGCCTATTATTTATTACTATCCTTGTTTCCATTGCTGATCGCGATCGGAAACTTGCTGCCTTTTCTTTCAATCGCTCCTAGTAACGTGCTGCCCTATGTCCAAGAATTGATTCCTGGTCAAGTGTATGAATTTATCGGACCGGCCATTGAGAATCTGCTGACTTCTGGTTCCGGCGGCTTGTTGTCTATTTCGGCACTTGCAGCTCTTTGGTCAGCCAGCCAAAGTATCAATGCATTACAAATTGCCATGAATAAAGCGTTTGGTGTCGATCAGCGTTCGAACTTTATTGTTGTTCGTGCGGTCTCTTTTGTCATTATTCTCTTGTTTATGATTGCAATCGTAGGTGTGACGATGGTTATTGGTTTAGGGAAGATCATTTTGGACTTTCTACAACCAATCTTCCATATTCAAGATGATTTGATTGCTACCTTCCAAACTGTCAAATGGCCTTTGACGATCATTGCGTTGCTGTTTATCTTGATGCTAATCTACTGGTTGGTGCCGAATGCCAAAGTAAAACTTCGGTCAACGCTTCCTGGCGCAGTATTTGCTACCGCGGGCTGGATGTTGCTGTCGCAAGTGTTTGGCTTATATGCCCGCTTTTTTGCTGCTAGGATCAGCGGCTATCAAATCATCGGGAGTTTCATTGTGTTGATGATTTGGCTTAATCTGGCAGCAACGATCATTATTTTAGGCGGCATCATCAACGCAGTTGTGGAAGAATATTTATCGGGACAAGAGATCAAAGAACGAAAAGATCCCGTGGAACGTATCTCATCAAAACTTGAAGATACATTTTCCAATAAGGAGAAATAAATGAAAGTGAGAATGAGCGATGGAATTTGCATTTAAATTTATTGTACGTCTTTTCATCACGATGATCATATCTTTAGTGATAACTCCAGTTGTTAAATTTATTGCTCTAAGAATTGGTGCCGTTGATCAGCCCGGAGAAAGACGCATCAACGAAAAAGCGATGCCTACCGCTGGTGGTTTAGCTATTTTCCTATCCTTTTCGTTTGCTATCTTGTGGGAATTGAACGATATGATTCCGATAAACTTTGCTTGGCGCATTTTATTAGGGGCGTTAATTGTGATTATTGTTGGATTGATTGATGATATTCATGAACTATCGCCATTGCAAAAGATCTCTGGCTTGCTGATTGCAGCTTTGGAAATCTATTTTATTGCTGGTATAAGGATCAGTACAATTTCTATCCCCTATATAGGTACGATTGATTTAGGTTTGTTCGGAATGCCGATGACCATACTGTGGATTTTAGCAATTACGAATGCTGTCAATTTGATTGATGGTTTGGATGGATTAGCTAGTGGGGTATCTATTATTAGTTTGATTACCTTGGGCATTATCAGCTATTTTTTTCTTCCTGATACAGCGGTTTTTATATCTATGACAATTTTTACGTTAGTCGCTGCCATCATCGGATTCTTTCCCTATAACTTTTATCCAGCAACGATTTTTCTGGGGGATACGGGTGCTTTATTCTTAGGGTTTATGATTTCCGTTCTTTCATTGCAAGGGTTGAAGAATGCGACGTTTATTACCGTGATCACGCCTATGCTGATTCTGGGCGTACCAATCACCGATACTGTCTATGCGATGATTCGACGGAAGTTCAACAAACAAAAAATTTCTTCTGCTGATAAAATGCATCTTCATCATCGCTTGCTTTCTTTAGGATTTACTCATCGGGGAGCAGTATTGACAATCTATGCGTTAGCAATGGTATTTTCTTTTATTGCACTGTTGATGAACTATGCCAGTAATACGGCAATTATTCTACTGATCATTAGTACCGCATTTGGGATTGAATTATTTATTGAATTGATTGGTTTGGTGGGAGAGAATCGCCAACCATTGATGTGCGCTTTGAAATTTCTTGGTAATCGGCGCTTTCGTCAGGAAGTTTTGACTAAGCGAACAGGCGATTCATTAGAAACAACCCAGGAGCCAGTAAAGGAACCAACAGAATCAAAAACCCCTCAGCGAACCTCGCGCAGAAAACGACGGGCTAGACATAAAAAATAATCTCGGTCCATCAGTAAAAGAACGATCTTCACATGACATGTTCAGTTGAAGCTGAAAGTCACGTGAGGATCGTTCTTTTTTTGTATCTATCCCTAAAAGGATTGTTTGCGTAAATCGATTATTTCAACGTTACGATCGACAACGCCAGATTCTGTTTCTAATATAATCGATTGGAAACGCTCATTTAAATTAAGCTTTGGTTCTTGGTCGAAATAATTGGCTGTATAGTCTTTGATATAAATAGGTCCAACCGCAGATGAGAGAGTAATGGTGTAAGGTGCGGGAACCTCTTTGTCTGAGACCAGCAAGAAACGAAAACTTGTATCGAGAGAACAGATCCCTAATTTCGAATAAGGTCCGACACCGTCATCCAGATCCAGCAGTAAAGTACCCTCATTGCTATGATATCCTTCTAGTTTGTTGATGACTGCTTGCGACATTTTTAGTTCCATCATGTGTTCCTCCTTCTTTCTCTTCATTTTCATTCTAAGAGCATTTCTCTCAGAACAAAAGTAATCTGCTTTCAGCTTATTGACGTCTTGAGGCTAAAACGTCTATACTGAATGAGAAGTTATTTCAGTGAAGAAAGAAGGATGGTCAATGCCAAGTGTACAGCAACGAGAAACAGAAAAAATGGGAACAGTTTATGAAGTCGAAAATGATAGCGGTGTCAAACTTGTAACAAGCCCGGAAGGAGCGCGCTTACTGGATTGGATCGTGCCGATTGATGGCGGGCGAGACTTAGTTGTTGGGTATGATACGATCGCAGGACACCAGAAAGCGCGTTATTATGGCGCAACGATTGGGCCAGTTGCCGGCAGAATTGCAGGAACCCGATTTACTATCGACGGGAAAGAGTATCAAACAGAAGATAATGATAATGGTAATACATTGCATGGTGGATTTAAGGGATTGGATACCGATACTTGGAAAGCTGAAACATTTGAAACAGAAACCGCAGCTGGCGTAATTTATCGGACAGAACGCAAAGACGGCGATAGTGGATTTCCAGGCAATGTTTCATACACAGTGACTTATACATTGGAAAATGATGATTCATTTACGATTACTTACGATGCCACAACCGATCAGCCTACACTATATAATCCCACGAATCATGGCTATTTCAATTTGACCGGTGACACTAGAAACCCAATCGATGATCACATGGTTCAAATCAATGCGGAATATGTGGCTGAAACGAATCCTGATGTCACAACAACAGGAAAAAAACAACCTGTTGCTGATACGAAGTTTGACTTTCGTGTAGCACGAAAAATGGGTACAACATTACTTGATGACCCATTCTTATTGGATCATACTCAGGACTGGGACTTGAAAGTGACGAGCCCTGATGAAAAAGTTTCCATCACAGTTACAACGGATCGCCCGGCAGTAGTCATCTATACCACACGAGATGGCGAAGAAGGAGCACCAATGAAAACCGGACCTTTTGCAAACCATGGCGGAATGGCTATTGAGACCCAAGGCGTTCCTGGAACAGAAAAATATCCGCAGTTTGGGGAGATCCTCTTACGTCCAGAAAAACCTTTCCATTCTGTGACTCGTTATCGTGTTTTTTATTAATCATAGATAATATATGTCCTCTGTCAGTTGATCTCAAACACTGCAGAGGTTTTTTTTGACAATTTTCGATTACAGATGTAAACTTAAATTGTGAACAAGCAAGGAGGAAAAAATATGCAATCATCAAGTGCTCCTATAAAAATCAGTGATTCCGAATGGGAGATCATGCGAGTGATTTGGACATTAGGAAAATCCGATGCCCAAGAAGTCACTGCACTTCTTAGCGAATCCAAAGACTGGAAAACAGCAACCGTTAAAACATTATTAGGCCGTCTAGTGAAAAAAGGCGTATTGCGGACAGAAACCCAAGGGAAAAAATTTGTTTATTATCCTTTGGTTTCCGAGGATGCTACGATTCAAAGTGCCACAGAGAGTTTATTCTCTCATATCTGTGCAAAAAAAATCGGACAAACATTGGCAGAAATGATTCGTGAATCGGAACTAACGAATGAAGATCTAGCAATGTTGGAAGAGGCACTGGCGCAAAAAGAACCGGTAGCCGCTATTGCTTGCAACTGTATACCAGGACAATGTCAATGTACAATGAATGAAGGAGAATAAATCATGAAAAAAATCTATCACATTGAAGGAATGAGCTGCGACCACTGTGTTGCTCGGGTAGAAAAAGCAATGTCTGAAGTGCCAGGTGTCAAAAAAGCAAAGGTAAATTTAAAGAAAGCCAATGCCAAAGTCAAATATGACGAACAACTTGTTACAGATGATGACATCATCGCTAAAGTAACAGAGGCGGGATACACAGCCACGGTTGACTAAGTCTTTCGCTGCTGTTCTTGAAAGATATGGAATGAAAAAAAGTTCATTTAATTGTTTGCGGAAAGACGATAGGCAACTTCTGTCACCTTCTGCGCGTTCCAGTAGGGCGCAAAATTTTCCAGTAAAAAGGAGGAGTTTGAGATGAGCCATAACGAAATGGACGGAGGACATTCGGAAATGGATCACAGTAAGATGGATCACAGTAAGATGGATCACAGTAAGATGGATCACAGTAAGATGGATCACAGTAAGATGGATCACAACAAGATGGATCATAGCCACATGGATCATGGCATGAGTGGAATGGATCATAGTATGCATATGGGGAATTTCAAACAAAAGTTTTGGCTTTCCTTGGTTTTAGCAATCCCGATTATTCTTTTATCCCCTATGATGGGGCTTGAATTGCCTTTTCAGTTCACTTTTCCAGGATCTGACTGGCTAGTGCTGATTTTAGCCACGATTTTGTTCTTCTATGGCGGTCAGCCTTTCTTGAGCGGAGCGAAGATGGAACTGCAGCAAAAGAGTCCAGCAATGATGACGTTGATTGCCATGGGGATCACAGTCTCTTATGTCTATAGTATTTACGCGTTTATCGCGAATCATTTCATGCATGGCGCACATGTCATGGACTTCTTTTGGGAACTGGCTTCATTGATTGTGATCATGCTTTTAGGGCATTGGATCGAGATGAATGCTGTATCCAATGCAGGGAATGCATTGCAAAAATTAGCTGAATTATTGCCTGATGAAGTAACTCGCAAAAAGTCAGATGGTTCTGAAGAAAAGATACCACTGGACGCAGTGAAGAAAAATGATCGTTTGATCGTTCGAGCGGGTGACAAAATCCCTACAGACGGTATCATTAAAGAAGGGGCAACCACGATTGATGAATCCGCCGTTACGGGTGAATCCCGTAGAGTAGCGAAAGAGTCCGGTTCGAAGGTAATCGGGGGTTCCGTGAATGGGAATGGAACGATTACTATTGAAGTAACAGGAACCGGTGATGAGAGCTATCTTTCAAAAGTAATGGAAATGGTTCGTCAAGCGCAGGCGGATAAATCAAAATTGGAAGCTTTGTCAGATAAAGTGGCAAAATGGTTGTTCTATATTGCATTGGTCGTCGGAATTACCGCATTTGTAATTTGGGTGTTCGCAGCGGATTTGCCAACAGCGTTGGATCGGATGGTAACTGTTTTTGTCATTGCCTGTCCTCATGCACTTGGATTAGCCATTCCGTTGGTTGTCGCACGTTCGACATCAATTGCTGCTAAAAACGGCTTATTGTTAAAAAATCGTAATGCACTGGAAAATGCCCATGATCTAGACTATTTGTTACTTGATAAAACCGGTACTTTAACACAAGGAACTTTCTCAGTCACAGGAATTGAAAGCTTTGGTGACTATCCAGAAGATGAACTACTAGCCTATCTAGCAGGACTGGAACAATCGGCCAACCATCCTATTGCTGATGGCATCTTAGCGCAAACAAAAAAAGAAAATATTCAGCCGAAGGAAGCCACTGGGATTCAAACTCATTCTGGTATCGGGATCGAAGGGATGATTGCTGGGGAGAAATGGCAGATCGTCAATCAGAAAGGGATCGAAAAGTATCAGACAACCATTGATACGGACCGATTGAATAAATATCAAGAACAAGGGAACACCATTAGCTACTTGGTGAAAGGCAATCAAGTCGAAGGACTCGTAGCTTTGGGAGACAAAATCAAACCAGAGGCGGTAAATTTCATTGAAACATTGAAGAAACAAGGGATCACACCAGTGATGTTAACTGGAGACAATCAAGCAGCTGCTAAGGCAGTGGCAACTTATTTAGGCATCGATGAGTATTTTGCTGAGTTATTGCCAGAAGATAAAGAACGAATCGTTGCTGATTATCTAAATAAAAAACAACGGGTAGCGATGGTTGGTGATGGTATCAACGATGCACCAAGCTTGGCTCGGGCAACGATCGGCATTGCTATCGGTGCTGGAACAGATGTCGCGATTGATTCTGCGGATGTTGTTTTGACCAATAGTAACCCTAATGATATTCTGCATTTTCTTGAACTGGCTCATAAAACTAGACGAAAAATGATTCAAAACCTTTGGTGGGGAGCAGGGTACAATATTGTGACGATTCCTTTAGCTGCAGGAATCCTAGCGCCAATTGGTATCATTTTAAATCCCGCTGTCGGCGCCGTTCTGATGTCACTAAGCACGATCGTAGTAGCAATCAATGCTATGACACTCAAAATTGATGAGTGACAAAAAACCGAATCGTTTGTTTCCATTGATTCTCTTGTAAGCAGGAGAACGACCGAAACAAACTGATTCGGTTTTTTAGTCAGTTGAGAATCGAGGGTTCTTTGGTGATTTAACAGCAAAGCAGTCGAAATAAACCTACAATCGACCAGTGACTTTATGCTATAATGTGTTCGTTGAGACAAGGAGGACGTTGAGAATGGAACTGAAGAAGTTAGAGGTTCCCACTACTTCGATCACTGAAGTAAAAAAATCTCCGATGGATGTATTTAATCAAGCGAGAGAAGCGGGAACAGCAGTATATGTATTCAATCGTGAAAAAGTGGCGGGGGTCATGCTGACACAAGAGCAATATGAAACACTCTTACAGGAACTGGATCAACGGCCATTAGCGGAAGAAGAGCCGGATCAACCAGCTGTGGCGGGATTGGAAGAATTCTTACAGATTATGCGGCAAGCATTGATCACAGGGGCAACGATTTCTGCAAAAAATTTGGACGAACGAATGGTCGCGTTAGGCTTTATTACCCGCAAAACAGGCTTTGGCGGTGTAGTTGACATGATCAATGAATTAAAAGAAACCGGAAAGATTGTCTATCAATTGCGCAAAAAGCCCGATGGAAAATCTGTCAGTGCCGAAGTCATCGGCGAGCAAGACAATCAAACTCAGCTTTTTGATAAATTGATCATCAAAAAAATATTCCTTAAAGAAAACTAACAGTTATGCTACAGCATAACTGTTTTTTTGCGTAAATGTAATAGTGTGAGTTTAGTCGATACTGATAGAAATAACGGCTGAGACAAAAAAAGTGTGAAAAGGATACTCCTGCCTAGGATCAAAAAGGACCATCAGATAACAGCTAAGTCTCAGCCTTTTTCAGCGACCCTCTAAGCAACCGTCAACCAATAGGTTTTACCATCTTTGGTTCGCTGCATGAATCCGTATTCGATCAAATAGCGGCGAACAGTGACATAATCAGCAATAAACTGTTTCAAAATATCATTGACGGCACTTTCGGAATAATTTTTTTGAGAATCAAATTTTTGAGCCAAAACACTCAATACCACGATTTTACGTTTTTCCTTACTTGGAAATTGATGAATCACCCCATCTTGATCGAAGTAAGTCGCAATGATTTTTTCTCTTTCTTCACTGGTGATTGCATAACGATCATCCAACATGGTTGCTCCTGTATGGGGAAGAACAAAATCTTGTTCCTCTAAATGTGCCATAATGCTTAAAAAGACTTTCGCTTGCCGTTCTTTTTCTTTTAATTTAAAGCGGTGATTTCGTACTGTCGAATTAGAGATACCTAGACGTTGCGCGATGACGGCATCGCTGAGTCCTTGCGCAAATAATGATAAGATCTCTTGTTGGCTTTCTGACAAACCTGTCTGCTCGCGACTTAATGACAGCAAAGCATTCAGCAAACCACCATGGACCTCATTTAGATGTAATGAGATGCTTTTTTTGGCGGTATAAAAGCGATCAGAGGTTGGATAAATCTGCTCTTTCTCATAATTAACATCGCAGAATAGGCATTGATAATGTGTTTTTGTGGAACGATACCCATGTTCATAGTCTGATAAAGAGGTTGCGGGAATAGTACTCACTTTAATCATCTCCTTTCGTTTGTTTATATACTAACATTTATGGATTTTGTTTGCAAATATATAAACAGATAGAATTTTTATTTTTTGTTTTAGCGAAAGTATTAAATTACGGATCAAAATGTGATAGGATTAACAGCAATAACAAAAGGTAACTTTGTGTGGATAGGAGTGATACGATGACAGATGTCAGTCAACGTTTTAACAAAGAAGTCTATCAAATTGCAGTTTCTTTGATTCGAAAATTTGATGAGCGGGTATCTGGTATACCAGATATTTTGAAATTAACATTAGGCGAACCGGATTTCAATACACCGGATCATGTCAAAAATGCTGGTGTTCAAGCAATTGAGCAAAATTACAGCCATTACTCAGGAATGGCCGGGTTAACGGATGTTCGAGAAGCCGCAAGCCTTTTTTTAAAAGAAAAATATCAATTGAGTTATGATCCGTTATCAGAAGTATTAGTGACTATCGGTGCAACTGAAGCAATCTCTGCTTCTTTATTAGCAATCCTGGAACCCGGAGATAAAGTCCTTTTGCCAGCACCTATTTATCCCGGGTATGAGCCCGTGATTCAACTAGCTCACGCTACCCCCATTTATTTAGATACCACAGCGAACGATTTTGTATTGTCACCGGAGATGTTGGAAGCGGCTTTGATTGAGCATGGGGATCAGGTCAAGGCGGTTATCTTAAATTATCCTAGTAATCCAACCGGCGTGGTTTATTCTCGTGAAGAAGTTCAAGCACTCGCGGAAGTTCTGAAAAAATATCCTGTGTTTGTCGTTAGTGATGAAATTTATAGTGAACTTTCTTACGATGCACCCCATGTATCGATCGCAGAATATTTACCGGAACAGACCATTTTGATCAATGGGTTATCAAAATCACATGCAATGACTGGCTGGCGGATTGGTTTTATCTTTGCTCCTGTTGCCTTAACTGCCCAAATTATCAAAGTTCATCAATATTTAGTAACGGCAGCCTCAACGATTTCACAAAAAGCAGCCGTAAGAGCGTTAGTTGAAGGAATCAATGATGCTGCAGTTATGAAAGCCGAGTACCGACAGCGACGTGATTTTCTCTATGAAAAAATGACGGCATTAGGTTTTGAAATCGCCAAGCCGTCAGGAGCCTTTTATTTATTTGCAAAAATTCCAACCGGTTATGAACAAGATTCGATGGCATTCTGTGTTGATTTAGCAGAAAAAAATCAATTAGCAATCATACCAGGGATCGCATTCGGACCAGAAGCCGAAGGGTATGTACGCCTAAGCTACGCAGCCAGCCAAGAAAGCCTGCAAGAAGCCATGAAGCGACTAAGTAATTATATGAAGAAACAACCAAATCAATAAACACATCAGAGCGTCCCATTGGGACGCTCTTTTGCTGCGAATCACTGCGATTGACACTCGAAGAGTGGCAGAGCAGATGATGAGCAGTACTAGGCGATCAAAGAGAGCGTAGTCACATTCAAATGAATCACTGCGATTGACACTCGAAGAGTGATATGCAAGTTCTTCTTAGCGAACTGGGCTTAGAAGCAACTGTAGGCGAAGTAAAGCGTAGACGAGCAGATGATGAGCAGGGGCGATCAAAGAGAGCGTAGTCACATTCAACTGAATCACTGCGATTAACATTTGAAGAGTGATATGCAAGTTCTTCTTAGCGCAAACGCGCTAGAAGCCAGTGCGAAGCAAAGTAAGTGTAGCTCCAATATGGAGTCATAACGAACAACACACAGCGTCACTTGAACCTTTTGCTTTTTTAAGAAGTAATCAGGCAAGCTATTTTCACTTTAATGATAAGAGAGGAACAATGATGAGTGATACGTTTTAATGTTTACAAAAGATTTACATGGGTTTATCTATTCTTTACTTTAAATCAATCATGGGTTTACAAGGGGTTGCTAAACTAAGCATATAACGAAAGGAGATTTAACAAATGAAAAAACTGGGATTCTTAATTTTAGCAACAGGACTATTACTAGCTGGCTGTGGAAATAGCGGATCAAATGCTGCTGATAGCGGTCAAGCATCAAATGAATCAAGTGCTTCAGGAGCAGCGTCTGGAAATGTAGAAATTTTGGCTGTTGGATCAACTGCACTACAACCATTAGTTCAAGCTGCACAAGAAAGTTTCACCTCTGAAAATCCAAACTATATGATTACTGTTCAAGGCGGCGGTAGCGGCACAGGACTGAGCCAAGTAGAAGCTGGTGCTGTAACAATCGGTAATTCTGATGTTTTTGCTGAAGAAAAAGACGGAGTAGATGCTAGCAAATTGGTAGACCATAAAGTCGCCGTAGTTGGAATGGCTCCTGTAGTGAATAAAGAAGTTGGTGTTAAAGATATCAGCAAACAGGACTTGATTGATATCTTCACTGGTAAAACCAAAAATTGGTCTGAACTTGGTGGAAAAGACCAAGAGATCGCAGTGATCAACCGTGCCTCTGGTAGTGGTACACGAGCAACATTTGAAAAATGGGGACTTGACGGGGCCGAAACAATTCAAACCCAAGAACAAGACTCTTCTGGTACGGTTCGCAAAATCGTTGCAGAAACACCAGGAGCAATCAGCTATCTTGCTCTATCTTATCTGGATGATTCTTTACAAGCATTAACGATTGACGGTGTTGAAGCTACTCCAGAAAATATTGCTACAAATGACTGGAAAATTTGGTCTTACGAGCATATGTATACAAATGGCGAACCAGATGCAAACGTCAAAACATTTCTTGATTACATGTTGAGTGACGATATTCAACAAGGTGTGGTGAAAGAATTAGGATACTTACCAATCACAGAAATGAAAGTTGAACGTAGTGTTGAAGGGGAAGTTACGAATATAAACTAAGCTGACTGATAACAGAAGTTGGCTCGTTTAATAAAAAAGACTGTAAACTAAAAAATCCAGGACTTGCGTATAGATTACGCAGGTCCTGAATTTTTTTTGGTCTCAAGAGGAAGTGTGATCGTAAATGTTGAGCCAGCCCCTGGGAAACTGTCAACTGTGATAGTGCCGCCTAACAGTTTCGTATAATCTTTAACGATGGCTAGTCCTAAGCCGGTTCCTCCTGAATTACGCGTACGAGCTTTATCTACGCGATAAAAACGTTCAAAGATCCGAACTTGATCTTCTCGATCTATACCGATCCCTTGGTCACGAACTGAAAGCTGTAATTGTTTTGCTCGATACGAATAGTCAACTTGGATGGCTCCTTGTGATTTGGAATAATTGACTGCATTTTCAATCAAATTTTTTAAGATTGGTTGCAGTAACTCTCTTTTTGAGATGAAAATCAACTCTTCGGGACCATTGATGATAAAGGACAACTGTTTTTCTCGTGCAATTGGTTCATAGGAGCGGATGATTTGCTCGATCAATGCTCGAAGGTTGATTTCTTGCGCGGTGTAATCAAATGAATGACTATCTTTGGATAGGAGAATAATCTCTTGAATCAAATTCTCTAGACGATAGGCATCTTTTTGAATGATTTTAAGGAACGAAACCAATGTTTCCCGATCTTCTAAGGCACCATCCAATAATGTTTCCGTAAAACCAATCAAAGAAGTGACTGGCGTTTTCAATTCATGAGAAACATTACCGACGAAATCTTTTTGCATTTTTTCTAATTGACGCACCCGAGTCAGATCATAAGAGATCCCTAACAACTCATTTTCATTAAAGAGACGCAATGTCACGTCAAGAACTCGCGGATGATCATCACTTAAAGCAATTTCTTCTTGTAAAGAAGGGGTCTGCTCGTTCATGTGATAAATTAATTGAATCAACTGTGTATCATGAATCACTTCAGTGAATGGCTGTGGCAACTTAGGCAACGCTTTGATCCCTAATTGCTCTTGCATGGTAGGGTTTAGCAATAATAATCGGTCTTCCTGATCAATGATAAAAACCCCAATCATCAGTTCATTCAACAGGCCATACAATTGTTGTTCAGAAGCGGCATAAGCTTGATAGGTTCGACTCATTTGTTCACTCAATTGATTGATCGTCTGGTATAAGTCATCATGCTCAGGTGTTTCTTGCATAATGATCGCCTGTTGATCAGGAGAAGAAATCATTTTTTTTAGAACAGGCAAAATAGTCTGCACAGGACGATTTCTTTGACGTAACGCATGAAACGTCAGAAAGCTGACAAATAAACAAAATAGGAGATAAACGAAAAAGATCGAACGCTGAATGGTTTGGCTTTTAGCAAAAAAAGGTGCCGTTGGTTCAGCGATCCGCAAAATCTGCTGCAAGTTGCCATCTTCTTTGACAGGGATCGCAACATACAGCAGTTCTTCATTCAATGTATCACTTTTTCGCAAAGACTGGCCCAGATTACTACCTTTTAAGACTGCCTGCACTTCAGGCCGGTTGGCTCGGCTTTCTTTTAAGGACGAATCGTAAGTATCGTAGATGATTCGCCCATCCTTGTCCAATAAAGTGATCCGACTGGAACTATCCTGTACATAGGCATCAGCAAATTGTTGCAATGTCGCTGGTTGATTATCAGAAAGGTTCAAGAAAATCGCCGCTTTTTCTTCCAAGAAGTCTACTTGTTGGGCAATCACTTGCTGACGATAGAAGCTGCTAAGAAACTGCCAGCAGATGATAAATAGCGCGGCTAATAGCAGACTCCATAGGCCATAGCCAAAGCGTTTCATGAATGAGGCTCCTGAAATTTATAGCCAAATCCGCGAACTGTCACTAAATACTCGGGATGTTTCGGGTCACGTTCCAGCTTTTCGCGTAAATGACTGATATGCACATCAACGATTCGGCTTTGGCCATCAAAGTCAAAATTCCAAATGCGATTCAGCAGCGTATCGCGGTCGATCACACGGCCTTTCCGTTTCATGAAGTATACTAGCAGTTCAAACTCTTTTGGAGTCAGAAAAATCTTTTCTCCCTTGACGCTTACTTGGTAATTGGTCAAGTCTGCTAAAATGTCGCCGATCTGCAACATTTCTGCTGGCTGATCCGAAAGATCTGCAGTGCCTCGTGGTTCCAACCGTCTAAAGATTGCTTTCATCCGAGCGAGCACTTCTCTAGGGCTAAAGGGCTTGGTCAAATAATCATCTGCTCCGATTTCAAGCCCAAGAATCCGATCAATCGGATCATCTTTAGCGGTTAAAACTAAAATAGGGGTCTCGATTTTTTCTTGTCGTAGTTTCTTGGTGATTTCGATACCGTCCATTTGCGGCAACATCACATCTAAGATAATGAAGTCAAAATCTTCAGATAGTGCCAGATCATACCCCATTTTACCGTCGACAGCCGAAACGACTTGGTATCCTTCTTTTTCTAAATTGAATGTAAGTAAAGTAACGATAGATGGTTCATCATCTACCACGAGAATTTTTTTCATCATGAACTCCTTTCTTAACAAAGGAACAATCATTTTACGTTGTTCTAGCTATATTTTAGCATGAATAAAGAATTGGTACTATTGTCTACCACAAATAAATGCTATAATAAAGGACGATTTGAGAAGAAAGCTGAGGGTGTTCGATGATTGGAATCAGTGCATGTTTAGGTGGGGTCATGTGCCGCTATGACGGGCAGCATCAAGCAGTTGCTCAACTGATTGAACTCGTTCAAACTGGTCAAGCAGTGATGGTCTGTCCAGAAGTCCTTGGCGGATTGCCAATTCCTCGTGAACCAGCAGAAATTGTTGGTGGGGACGGTAGAGATGTTTGGTCACAAAAAGCCAAAGTCATTACTGTCACTGGAGAAGATGTCTCAGAACAATTTATGATCGGCGCAAAGCTTGCCTATCAAAAATTGCGCGATCTTGGGATCACGCAACTGATCTTAAAAGAAAAAAGTCCTTCTTGCGGCAGTCGGATTGTTTACGACGGCAATTTTTCAGGAGTCAAAAAAGAAGGTGTTGGTGTCGCCAGTGCTTATTTTCAACAACAAGGAATGACCGTGCTGTCGGATGTCGACTGGCTTGCTGAGCAGGAGGAAAATAATGGAGATTGAAAAAACCAATCGAATGAACGCGTTGTTTGAATTTTATTCTACACTGTTAACTGAGAAGCAGATGAATTATATGGAATTGTATTATGCAGATGACTTCTCATTAGGTGAGATTGCAGAAGAATACCATGTAAGTCGGCAAGCCGTGTATGATAATATCAAACGAACGGAAAAAATTCTTGAAGACTATGAAAAAAAACTACACATGTTTTCGGATTATATGATGCGGGAAGACTTGTTGGAGCAATTATCTGAGTACACCAAGACGCACTATCCCAAAGATGAGACATTGCGCTCGTTGATCGAAGAGATCCAAGAAATCGAAGAATAAAGGAATGAAAAAAAGATGGCATTTGAAAGTTTAACAGAACGCCTACAGCAGGCGATGAGCAAACTGCGTAAGAAAGGGAAAGTTTCTGAAGCAGATGTAAAAGAAATGATGCGGGAGATTCGTTTGGCTTTATTAGAAGCCGACGTTAATTTACAAGTAGTCAAGGAATTTACCAAAAATGTTCGTGAACGTGCAGTTGGAGCAGAAGTCTTAGACAGCTTATCTCCCGCGCAACAAATCGTCAAGATCGTTGATGAGGAACTGACCAAAACATTAGGTTCAGAAACAGTTGGTATTGAGAAATCACCAAAAATCCCGACTGTTATTATGATGGCTGGTCTGCAAGGGGCCGGTAAAACGACATTTGCTGGGAAATTAGCCAACCATTTGATCAAGACAGAAAATGCGCGGCCTTTGATGATCGCAGGAGACGTGTACCGTCCAGCAGCGATCGATCAGCTGAAAGTTTTAGGCCAACAATTAGATGTACCAGTTTTTGATATGGGAACCGATGTCAGTCCTGTTGAGATCGTTCGTCAAGGGATGGCATTGGCAAGAGAAAAGAAAAATGATTATGTCCTAATCGATACTGCCGGTCGTTTACACATCGATGAAACATTGATGGATGAATTGAAGCAGATCAAAGAGTTGGCACAGCCGAATGAAATCCTCTTAGTCGTTGATGCGATGACTGGACAAGATGCTGTGAATGTCGCCGACAGCTTCAATCAACAATTAGGTATCACTGGGGTCGTTATTACGAAACTAGACGGGGATACTCGTGGTGGTGCTGCGCTTTCCATTCGACAAGTGACTGGTGCGCCAATCAAATTTACCGGTACTGGGGAAAAACTGACAGACTTAGAAGTCTTTCACCCGGATCGGATGTCCAGCCGTATTTTAGGTATGGGAGACATGTTGACGCTGATCGAAAAAGCCCAACAAGATTACGACGAGAAAAAAGCAGAAGAATTAGCGCAAAAAATGAAAGAAAATTCCTTCGACTTCAATGACTTTGTTGAGCAGATCGACCAAGTGATGGGCATGGGACCTATCGAAGATCTTTTGAAGATGATTCCAGGAATGAGTCAAATGCCAGGTATCGAAAACGTCAAAGTCGATCCGAAACAAATCGCGCGTCAGAAAGCGATGGTCTATTCAATGACGCCTGCAGAACGGGAAAATCCTGATTTGTTGAATCCAAGTCGTCGTCGTCGGATCGCAGCGGGGTCTGGAAATAGCGTGGTCGAAGTCAATCGGATGATTAAACAATTCAAAGAATCCCGGAAAATGATGCAACAAATGACCAAAGGGAATATGAATATCCCGGGTATGGATCAAATGTTTGGCGGCGGTGTTAAAGGAAAATTAGGTAAAATGGCCATGAACCGAATGGTCAAAAAACAAAAGAAGAAAAAGAAAAAACGTAAATAATTAACTGAAATAAGCAAGCAGCCGTTATGCTGATCACCATGAAAAGTATCGAAAGGATCCCAGGATCATTTCTGATACTAGAAGATGGTTTGGTCGACAACGGTTGCTTTTTTCGTTTGTAGTCTTCTGTTCGTCAGTTACTTGTTTGGGAAAGGAATACTTATCAGTTGGATCGATAGCTGAAACGTAATATAGCGACCTTTGAACATGTATCGGCTGAGCGAGGATAGATTGTTTAACTAGCTGATCCAGTAGATTCATTAAGTACTTGAACGCGTTGCAAGGCAAAATATTCGTGCTTTAGCCGGATAGATGCTACTATTTATTTATAGTAATTGAAAGGAGCAAGTTACGATGACAAACAAAGATCGAGTTGAAGGTAAAATTACTGAAACAAAAGGGAAAGTTACGGGCGATGACTCCGAAGAATTAAAAGGGAAAACCCAAAACGAGTACGGTAAAGTGAAAGACAAAGTAGAAGACTTTGCAGATGACGTTTCTCGCAAAGTGAATAATTTCTTTGATAAGCATGACGATAAAGACAAGCCTAACCGCTAATTTAACTGAAACAACCGTTAACGAAATCGTTAACGGTTGTTTTTTTCTTTTAAAAAGGAAGACTGTCAAAGAAGAGCTAGTTGACAGACCGGTTATTCATAAAGCGACGAGCATGCCACCATTTTTTGATTGCTTTCGGATAAACCAATAGGAAGCTGACTACAAGACAGACCACTAAGTAAATACAAATCGAAACGATGGTTCTCATTTGAGAGAAGTCATCGTAATAGAGTTGGACCAGCATCCAATTCATATTGATCAAGTAGAACCAAGTACCAATGGCCATCACTATAAAGACTGGCAAGCGAAAGGCGGGAACCGTCAGATAGTCGCCATCATTTTCTAAGGAGATGCGAGCGAACACTTCTTGAGCAGCTGCAATCAATACGAAAGACAGAAACAGCGTGGCAAGGATTGCCCACCAATTGACTGGTAAGCCATTGGGCCAGTCATTCCAAAGATTGTTCAATACTAAGTGACCCCCTTTTCCATAGAAGAAAAAGCTCAGAAATTCTTGCAGATTATAGTAAAAACTGTAAAAACCGCTCATCAAGAAAAAAATCAAAACGATCGTTAATGGACCGAAAAAGAGATTGCCTAAAAGAACTCCTAAAAAGCACCCGATGGCTGTCACTGCCAAATTTCCCACAAACGTACCAACACCAGATGCGAATAGGTCTGATAACGGAATTTGGAAATATTCGGAGGGAATCATCAAGTAGCGAATGCAAATATTGCTCAAAATACCAATGATTAAAGCGAAACTGACCGGTGCAAATAAGAAAACAGCTTTTTGACGGAAAATCTGTCGTTTTTTAAAGGGCAATGAGAATAAAAAACGATTGAAATTTGTCTTTTGATCAATGAAAAAACTAAGAAAACCAAAAACAAACAATAATGGAAGAATAAAAAAAGCACCTGAGATATTGAAATTAGCAATATACGTATCCTGTCCATCACTTTCTGGTACCGGCCTATTATAAATGAGCAAGTTTTCATCCTTGTATTCATCGATCGATGAGTAATAGACTGGTTTTTCTCCGTTATAGTCCTTAATATAGTAATCAGGATGCTCTTGGAAATCTTTCTTGAATTCTTCTGAATCAAAATAGGTTTTCTGATTGTGCCAAGAACGTTGGGTATCCCAGCCCATTCCTGCATAAATCAAAACCAAGACTAGACAAAAGCCAAGCAACAGTTTGCCATATCGTTGACGATAAATTTGTTTTAACATTTTCTTTCACCTCTAACCTTTCAACAAGGATTCTTGACTCAAATTGGCTTCAAATAAATCTTCCAAGGTCAATGGGAGTTCTTCAAAGAGCAACGGCTCTAATTGCCGGATCTGTTCTTCTAATGCTGCATCGTATTCTTCGAACAAAGCAACAATCACGCGTCCTTGACGATTGATCAATTTCGAATGCTGTTTGATCAGTGGCGGTACCTGTTTCCCACGAAAGACGAATTGAATTTTACGGGCATTTTCTCGCATCGTTTCTAACCGATAATCTTTAGCGATTGTTCTTCCTTTGATTAAAAGGGCTCGGTCGATAATGTTCTCAAGCTCATTTAGATTATGAGAAGCGATGATGGCTGTGCGATTAGATTCACTCAAGTTTTCTAACAAAAGGCCAATGACCTTTTTGCGTACAATAATATCTAAACCGTCAAAAGGTTCGTCTAATAGCAAGTAATCGGCATTTGAAGCAATGGCTAAGATCATTTTATACAATCCTTGCATGCCTTTAGACATTCGGCGATACGAATGGCCAAGCGGCAATCCATTGCTCTGCATCAGCTCAAGATAAAGGTCTTGATTAAAGTGGGAATAAGCGAGACGATAAAAGGCATTGATTTTTTTCAATGAATACGCCGCTAAAAAGTTCTCTTTTTCATCGATATAAAATAAGTTTTCCTTTAGTTGTGGCTTCTGAGCCAATGATTGACCATCAATCATGATTTCGCCGCCGTCTAAAGCATACTGTCCTGAGAGTGTACGGAAAAGCGTGGTTTTTCCAGAGCCGTTGCGCCCAATCAAACCGACGATTTCATTTTTGCGCAATGAAAATGTAACATCTTCTAGAATAGTAGTCCCTTCAATTTTCTTTGTAACGCCTTCTAGGTTCATTTATCGATCCCTCCCAGTTCTTCTTCAAAAGCAGTGACCCAAGCAGTGATTTCTTGGATGCTGATCTGCAAATGTCCTGCCTCGATCACTAATTCTTTCAATCGTTCTTTTAATTGTTGGATGCGCCGCTCGTCGCGTGGAACACTGTCCAGTGCTTTGACAAACGTTCCTTTGCCTTTGATGGTGATCAAGACCTGCTCATTTTCTAATACTTTGTAGGCCTTGCTGACGGTATTTGGGTTCATCAACAAGCGTTTGGCCATCTCACGAACCGAAGGAATTTGATCACCCGGTCTCAAAACACCATGCAAGATGTCTTCTTTAATGCTCAATATCAGCTGCTCGTAATAAGGTTTGCTGCTTGTCTTGTTGATCATGACCATGTACTCAGCCCCTTTCATTTATGTGTACTAGTATACGTAGTACACTATCAAAAGTAAAGAACTTTTGCTAAAATAAGACAAAAAGGAGGAGTGACTATGACTCGTTGTGGTTGGGCAACAAGTAGTCCCGCAATGCAAGAGTACCATGATCATATCTGGGGGAAACCGGAGTATGATGATCAGCAGTTGTTTCGTAAGTTGGTTTTAGATATGAATCAAGCAGGGCTGAGTTGGCAAACGATTTTGAACAAGATGGCAAATTTTGATCAAGCATATGATCACTTTGATATTGAGACAGTGGCCAATTATTCGGAAGAGAAAATTCTAGCACTGATGGATGATCCCGGTATTATTCGTAATCGCAGAAAAATAGAAGCGGCAGTTCATAATGCACAACTCGTATTAGCGATTCAGCAAGAAATCGGCAGTTTTTCTGATTTTTTATGGCGTTATGTCGACCATCGACCAGTAATCAATCATTTTCAAACACAATCAGAAGTACCCACCCATTCACCAATTTCTGATCGCTTGGCGAAAGATTTGAAAGCCCGTGGCTTTAAGTTTGTAGGAACGACGACGATCTATGCATTCATGGAAGCTGTAGGAATGGTTAACGATCACCTGACAAGCTGTATCTGTTACGAGGAACTTTAGAAAGAAGACGAGAAAAATCGAGGAGGAGTCATATATGGGAAAACTGGTTTTTTATGGCGCTATCAGTTTAGATGGCTATTTAGCTGGAGCAAAAGATCAATTGGAGTGGTTGTTGGAGACCGATACGGGGACAAGTACTACGTATGAGAAATTTTTTGAAACGATTGATGCAACAGCAATGGGCCGTAAGACGTACGAAGAAGCAAAAAAAATGCTGGCGACGGAGAAGCTCTATCCGGAAAAAGAAAATTATGTGTTTTCCCGTCAGATGCAGACCGATTTAACGGACGCAGTGGTTGTGGATCAAGATCCGGTTGCTTTTTTATCACAATTGAAAAAAGAGAAAACGGTTTGGTTGGTTGGCGGTGGAAATTTACTGCATCCTTTATTGGAAGCAGATCTGATTGATGAATGGTATGTACAGATCGCTCCTGTATTATTAGGGACAGGCAAGCGCTTGTTTGAGCCAGGAGAGTATGCTGCTCGTTTACAATTCGTGGATATGACGCAAATGGGTGAACTCGTAGAGATCCACTATCAACGAAAATAGATGGTGTGCTTTCTGAGTTTCTCTTTTTCTGTGTTCCAGATACTTCCTTATGATTCACTCAGAGTTTACATTGAACCATCCACCAAAAAAACGCACACTCACTGGTTTCCTTTATGGGATAGATCAGTGAGTGTGCGTTTCTTATTTGACTGTCACAAAATCGTGACCGGTTTTTAGTTGTAACGGTTGAACAAGTCGATGTAATTGTCAACGATTGTTTGGAAGAAGTTGACGGTATCTTCTTTGATCGTATTGTTTTCATCGATTAAGTTCATGATTCCACCGATATAAGCTTCTGGTTGTTGCAAGGTTGGCATATCTAAGAATACCAATGATTGACGTAGGTGATGGTTCGCACCAAAACCAGCGATCGCACCTGGTGAAACACTTACGACTAAAGCAGGTTTCCCGCTCCAGCTGCTTGCTCCGTAAGGACGTGAACCAACATCCAAGGCATTTTTCAATGCTGCTGGTACAGAACGATTGTACTCTGGTGTAAAGAAGAATACACCGTCCACACTTTGCAATTCATTACGGAATGTTGTCCATTCAGTAGGCACTTTGCCTTCTACTTCCAAGTCTTCATTATAAAATGGTAGATTGCCGATTTCTAAAAAGACAGCTTCGAAACCTTCTGGCAATAATTCTGCAAATTTCTTCGCTACCAGCTTGTTATAAGAGCCTTCGCGTAAACTACCAACGATAAAACCAATTTTTTTTGTCATGTTGAATTCCTCCTCATATCTTTTACATGTTTTATCTTACCAAAAGTAAGTAAAACTGACAAATAAAAAGCCTTTGCCTAGAAAATCCAGTCATAAAGCGATGTCTCAGCTATAATGACTGTCTCTCTCTAATGATACGCGTTGCAGGAAAATCTGGCAAAAGATAACCTATAGAAGAAAGAAACAGAAAAAAAGAGACTGTAAAGAAAAAACTCTTTACACCGTCAGTAAAACCTGTTAAACTAGCTCTTGTGATTAAAACAATGGAGGTGTAAATAATGGCAGTAAAAATTCGTTTAAAACGCATGGGTTCTAAAAAGAAACCTTTTTACCGTATTGTCGTAGCAGATTCACGTTCTCCTCGTGACGGACGTTTCATCGAAACAGTAGGTACTTACAATCCTTTGCAAGACCCAGCTGAAGTGACAATCAAAGAAGATTTGATTCTTGATTGGTTATCAAAAGGTGCGCAACCTTCTGATACAGTACGCAATATTCTTTCAAAAGAAGGCGTAATGAAAAAACACCACGAAGCTAAATTCACTAAGAAATAAGGTGACGACGGATGAATGATTTGCAAGAATTAGTCTTAACGATCGTTTCACCATTAGTGACCAAACCTGAGGAGATCCAGCTTGATGTGGTTGAATCAGAAGATTTCTTTGAATATAATCTTACAGTTGCTCCGGAAGATATCGGACGAATCATTGGTAAACAAGGTCGGGTGGCTAAAGCAATCCGGACGATCGTTTACGGGGTTCGCACCAACGGTCCCAAAAAGGTCCGTTTAAATATCATTGATGGAAAGTAATTGATCGCATCACTCATTGAGTGATGCTTTTTTTCTATCCTGTTAGTTCATGCTCAAGACCTATGACAGATCGGCTGATTTTTGAGATAATAAGAAAAAGGAGGCGGGAGTATGTCACAAATAGTCGCATGGATCATCTTTATTTTAGTCTTAGTTTTTATCTATAAAGTAGGCTCATTTATCTGGCGCACGCTAGGTGTGCTGTTTTTGCTATTTTTATTATGGATCTATCGGGATGTGATTTTTACTCAAGTTAGTCAATGGACACGAGATTTCCGCTGGGATCAGTTATCAACCTATCTGGATCAAGGAATTCAATGGCTGAAAGACGGTTGGCAGGCTTTACAAAATTGGATTTCGAGCGTAATCAGCTAGTATTTAAAGACAAGCAAAGTTGTTTGTCTTTTTATTTTGGAAAGGGTATGCTCAATAAAAAGGGGGAAACCATCATGAAAAAAGAAGTAGGACTCCTAGTGACAGTATTGGCCATTGGGGCATTAGCAGGATGTGACACGAAAAATAATACGGATACGTCTGAGTCAACCCATTCAAGCACTCATACTAGTACAATCATTTCTTCTGAAAGCAGTAGCAGTAGTAGTGAGGCAGTCTCCAGCAGTGCCGCGCAAACTGAGTCAAGTAAGAGAGTTACCCAAGCAGGAACACTGGATCAGTTGTTAGCTGCTTTTCCGCAGGATCGCTTGCCATCAGAGGTACCGATGACGGAGCAAAAGACCTTGAATGCTGCAACCGACGAAGGGGCAGATCAACTCTCTATCCTCTATTATCAGTTAGATGATCAACGAGAATTGAATGATCCATCATTGAACAATGAGACACCAATCGCTAGCTACAAAAATGCTGCTTACGAAAATGAAGACCAAGCAGCGGCCGCTGTACATGCGAACCTTGATGAAGGCGGACAGGCGGTCGATCTAGGACATAACATCACTGGTCATATGCAAGGTGCTGCTGGTTCTAGTTATCTAAGCTGGCAAGAAGGCAACTGGCATTTGACGGTCCGTGGTGTCAATCAAGAGAATCAAGACCCCGTGCCAGTAGCAAAAAAAATCGTGTCCTACTTAGAAGAAGCTATGCTGCCTGCTCCAGGTATTGGGCAAATCACCATTGATATGGGAAAATCAGATTACACGGCTAACACCGTTTCTTGGCAAGACGGTAAGATCACTTATACCTTGCAACATCAAGATCCTTTATCCGCATTGAAAATGGCTGTCTCAATGAATCAATAAAAGAGCCAATCTAACGTGTAGGAGGAAGACATGCAGATTACGTATTTATCTGATCCTCAAGAAAAGAAACAAATCGCACAAACCATTCTGACTGACTTGCCGGAATGGTTTGGTCTGCCTGAAAGCACTGCCGATTATATTGAAAAAAGTGCCTATCAAGAAATGATCGTTGTAGAAAACAAAGGTTTTTTGACCCTTGTAAAAACAAGTCCAGCGACTGCTGAGATTTATGTTATGGGCGTATTGAAAGCCGATCACCATCAAGGAATCGGCAGCCAATTGATCCAAGAAGCCATCCGTTGGTGCCAACGAGAAAGTATGGCCTTTTTACAGGTTAAGACATTGGCAGAGACGCATCCAGACCAACACTACCAACGTACACGAAGTTTTTATGAGGCGATGGGGTTTTTGCCTGTCGAAACATTTCCCACCCTTTGGGGAGCGGAAAATCCATGCTTGTTGATGATCCAAGCAGTTCCACCTCGGGAAAACACTAGAATTCCTTAACTGCCCATGCTAAAATGAGAAGGATTATAAAGGAAATGAGGACCAATCGTGACTGAATTTTTAAATGTAGGAAAAATTGTCAATACCCACGGAATCCGGGGAGAAGTACGAGTGATCTCGCAAACCGATTTCCCAGAAGAACGCTACCGTAAAGGGCAACGATTAACACTGTTTCGAGAAAATAAAGCACCGCTGGAATTAACCGTCGCTAGTCATCGTAAACACAAGAATTTTGATTTATTGACATTCGAGGGGTACCCCACAATCAATGATGTGGAGCCTTTGCGAGACGGTATCTTAAAAGTGACAAAAGATGAGTTGGGACAACTTGCAGAAAATGAATATTACTATCATGAAATCATCGGCTTGACCGTCATTGATGAACAAGCCAGAGAACTAGGCAAAATCAAAGAGATTCTATCTCCCGGAGCCAATGATGTTTGGGTAGTCCAACGCAAAGGGAAAAAAGATGCGTTGATTCCCTACATCGAATCAGTGGTAAAGAAAATTGATTTGGATAAAGGCGAAGTTCATATTGAGATCCCAGAAGGGTTGTTGGATGATGAGGATTGATGTTTTAACCTTATTCCCAAGAATGTTTGAGGGCCCTATGGGGGAATCGATCATTGGAAAAGCTCGGGAAAAAGAGCTTCTAGAAATCAATGTCTCGAACTTTCGCGAATTTTCGGACAACAAACACCAAACAGTAGATGACTACCCTTATGGCGGAGGGGCAGGGATGCTGCTGAAAGTTCAGCCGATCTATGATAATTTAAAAGCGATCGAAACTGCCACTCCGCAAACCAAAAAACGTATTATCTTGTTAGACCCTGCCGGTAAGAAATTCGATCAAAAAATGGCTGAATCCTTTTCACAAGAAGAGCATCTGGTATTTATCTGCGGACATTATGAAGGGTATGATGAACGAATCCGTTCGCTAGTGACGGATGAAGTTTCTCTCGGGGATTATGTTTTGACTGGCGGGGAATTGGGCGCGATGGTGATGATCGACGCGACGGTTCGCCTGTTGCCCGAAGTACTAGGAAACGAGACGTCTGCGCAGACTGATTCTCACTCCACAGGGTTGCTTGAACATCCGCAGTACACGCGACCAGCAGAATTTCAAGGAATGACGGTCCCATCAGTTTTGATGAACGGCAATCACAAATTGATCGAAGAATGGCGCTTAAAAGAATCCTTGAGACGAACTTATTATCGACGACCTGATATGTTGGTGGATTATCCCCTAACAGCAGAAATGAAAAAAATGTTACAAGAGATCGCCGAAGAAGCTTCTGCAGAGGATGAATCAAAGTAAAAAATCTCAGTCGCTGGAATCGCACCTGCAATCAAATGAAACCACCACAACGGGTACTAGAAGCACCAGTCTAGTCCGTTGTCTTTTTTACAGAGACAAAATAAATGTCGGAAAAAAACGCTGGTGACAAGAAATTTGTCTTTACATGAGCTGGAAAGTTATGGTAAGATATTTCAGTGAGTGTAAACTCAACTATTACGATATTCCGCTGGAGCAAATTGCTTTAAGAATGTTTGGGAATAAGGAGAATGATAAAGATGAATCCATTGATTCAAGAATTAACTCAAGAACAATTACGTACTGACATCCCAGCTTTCCGTCCTGGGGACACTGTTCGCGTTCATGCGAAAGTTGTCGAAGGAACTCGCGAACGTATCCAGTTATTTGAAGGTGTTGTTATCAAACGCCGCGGAGCTGGTATTAGCGAAACTTATACAGTTCGTAAAGTATCAAACGGTGTAGGTGTTGAACGTACCTTCCCATTGCACACACCACGTGTTGCACAAATCGAAGTTGTTCGTTACGGTAAAGTACGTCGTGCAAAATTGTACTACTTGCGTGCATTACACGGAAAAGCAGCTCGTATCAAAGAAATCAGAAGATAAACACGGAAAACTTCCTTGGAAATCTGAAATCTGTGAAAAGTCCTTGTATATCAAGGACTTTTTCTTTTTTCTCTATCACATTTTTAATATGTTTTGGGCCTTTTTTTCTAATGTTCTCTCAAATTGTCCTGAATCTCCCAATATTGACTACTATTATCGTCAAAATACCGAAAAAATTAGTAGTCATTTTGACGACAAATTTAATACGAAAAATACCTAAACACTTACCGAATTTAGCAATTTTTGAACCCGAGTTGCTAAAAAGGTTGAATGCTTTCGAAAAAAGCAAAACATATACGATTGTGCTAAAAAGTTTATGTGATAGGTTTCTATTTAAATAATTTTAGGAGTTTTTTGTAATGGGAAAAGATAAGCGTATTGTTTGGAAGGATCAAAGCGATTTAAAAATTATATTAACAATTAGTCAGTTTATTGAAACTTACGAAATAAAATCTAGTCGAGAATATCAGAAACAGTTATCGAAAAATCCACATTCAGCTCCCAGCATGTGGTTTATTATTAATAAATATGGCTCGTGGAATAATTTGCTGAATAGCATTGGAATTGATAATAACGGATCTAAAAAATGGGCTAGAATGGAGACCGATGAATTAATAAAAGTGGCACAAATATTTATTGATTCAGAAAAAATAAAATCACAACGCGTTTATGAAAAAAAGTCTGCTGGTAAAGATGTTCCGTGTTTAAGCACTTTAAAGAATAGATTGGGCGACATTCGTTTTCTTTTTAAAAAGGAAGTGAATAAGGGATTAACTAATTTTGAGATACTTTTAGAGCTTAAGAATGAAATAATTAGACTTAATATGGAAGATGATTTATCTATGACAAAATTTCAAAACTATTCAAAATCCAAACATCTTCCATCTGTATATACAATTATGAGACGGACAAATAAGACATGGGAAGAATTGATGAGCGAAATTGGGTATGATTATAAAGAAATAAAAATAAAAAAACAGAGAAATAATTTGCGTTGTAGATCAAAAAAAATATGTTCAAGATATGAATAAACAAAGTATTTTTCAGCATATTTTTATCTGTACCATTATTTTAAATATCCATAGCAGTTTATTCATGATTTATGAGGTTTAAAATACAATACTGAATTCACTGCTTATTTTCATGTTACTGCTTAAACTTTGTATTTTAATAGAAAATAGAGATGTGAACGAAAAATATTTATTTCTATTACAAAAGGTAAAAAATTTGATTTAAAAGCTAAATGTACAGATGAGTTTTGAATTTTTCTCCTTCAAATTCAAAATGAGAGTAGTAGGTATGATAGGAATATATCAAATATTAAGATAGATACAATATGCATAATAGGCTATGCTTCTTTAGATTTTTTGATTAAGAACACAATAAATAGTTTACGTCGATACTTATTAAGTTATCGACGTTTTTTTTATAAAAAATTTATAAAAGGAGGTTTCTTGATATGATAAGAAACAAAAAGCTTTGCTTGAAAGTTGCTTTATTGGCAGCTTTTTGTCAAGTATTTTTTTGGGTAGGCTCACTGACAACACAAGCAGAAGAAATAACTCAAGGAACAACTGTTTCTCAAGTTTCTCCTACTTCAAATGAAGTTGAAGTACAATCCGATTTACCAAAAGAGACTGCCAAAGAAGAGATATCGACAGAATTTGTTCCACCAACAGAAGCACCTTCAATGAACGAAAAAAGCGTACTCGATGAAACCATCGGTAAAAGCCAACAACCAGGAGATAGTCCAGTTGTGGCAGAAGAAATACCAATAGAAACACCTGAAGTTCAAACAATTTTTGAAAAGGAAAATTCATCAGAAAAAAGTTGTTCTACTGTAATAAACGAAGGAACAGAATCAGTTCAATCAGAAGATTCAAAAGAGGCAACGACTCCGATTGAATTGACGAAAGAAGAAATGAATTCTAATACTTCACTTTCTTCTGAAAAAGAAGAGAAAACAGCTCTTTCGACAGAATCTCATGAACCTGAATTGAAAAAAGTTGAGGAATCAGGTGATACACAAAAAGAGAAAATAAAAAAAGAAGCTGTTTCTTCTACTTCTTCAAAAGAAGTTACATTGATTGTACCACAAACCGCTCGAAGTGCACGGGTGCGACGTGCAACCAATACAGCAGTTTTGGGTGGTCGGAAAATTGATTGGGGCGAAAATATTGGTGTTATTTCTAGTGCCAATAATCCCAATTTCACTTTAAATTACATGGTTCGTTTTGAGATTAATGGACAAGTAGCATTTTGTATTGAACCTGGTGTCGCAGCCGCAGAAGGTCAAGTTTATACAGCTACTGCTTTAGAAAACTATTTGAAAGATTTAAATATACGAAAAAAAACAAGCTTGATCTCTTATTTAGGATATGTCACAAGCAAAGACAAATCCGATGAACAATACATTGCGGCACAATTTATGATTTGGGAAGTTTTGGGCACAAAAATTCCAATTAAAAATATCCGTATTGACTATGATCGTCGAAAAGCAGAAATTCAACGTTTGCTTAATAATTTTGATGTAAGAGCTACTTTTCATAATCAAACACATACGGTAAAAATTGGCGAAACGTTAAAAGTAAAAAGTGGCAATGACTTTCTACAACGTGTAAAAGACATTCAAAAGCCAAAAGGTGTTAATGTATCTATTCATGATAATGAAGTATGGATTACAATCACAAAAGAGGCACCAGAAAAGGCAAAAATTCATTTCAATCAAATTGAAGCATTAGGCGTGCCATTAGCGTATCGTCGTCCAGGTGCTCAAACAATTGGGGTGCTGAATCCTTTTGTACCTGGTGACTCTGTTGTCAATTTGACCACTTTGAAACAAGGAAACATTCGTGTCTTTAAAGAAGATGCAGAAACCGGTGTGAAAGCACAAGGTGCAGCTTCTTTAGAAAATGCAGTGTATGGCTTGTATCAAGCAAATGGGAAGAAAATCAAAGAAATTACATTGAAAAATATCAATGGCAAGGTACAGGCAGAAATCAAAGATCTTGATCCTGGTAAATATGTTTTAAAAGAGATCAAAGCACCAAAAGGTTATGTACTTTCTGATGAAGCAATTGAAATCGTCGTTGAACCTGGAAAAACTGTCAATACGATCGCAAAAGATCAAGTGATCAAAGGAACCATTGATTTAGTCAAAGTCGCAAATAAAGATTTAGTCGATTCAACCAATCCAGACAACAAACCAAAATTAGCTGGTATTGAAATCTCTTTGACGTCAAAAACAACTGGAAAAGTGGTGAAAACAGTTGTGACAGATAATGATGGTTACGCTACTTTTGGTAAAAATACCGTTGTCTTTGATACGTACATTCTTTCTGAAACCAAAGGAAAAGAAGGATATAAACTGTTTGAACCATTCGAAGTCACAATTTCTGAAAATGGGCAAACCTTCCATTATGTTTTAGAAGACAAAGTAATCGAACAACGTCTTAAAGTGGTGAAAGTGGATCAAGAAACAGGGAAAGTCATTGCTCTATCTGGTACCCAATTCAAAATTTGGGATAAATACGCAAACAATGGTAAAGGTGGCTATGTATCGATGGCATTACCGAATGATACAGAGGTTTCAGACATATTTACAACAAACGAGAAAGGGTACTTTGTCACAACGGATACATTGAAATACGGAAAAAATCGTTACGAGTTACGAGAAATCAAAGCACCTGAAAAATATGTTCTAAATAAAACGCCTTATGTCTTTTCAGTAACAGACGACACCAATACGATTGAATTAATCTACTTCGCTAACCGTTTAGCGAAAGCCAACGTAGAGGTTTTCAAATATGATACTAGTACGAATTTTGATCAAAAAACGGCGATTGCTGGTGTTGAATTTGACCTATTCAAAAAAGATGAAACAGGCACAACCTTTGTTGGTACATTCAAAACAGACAAAAAAGGTAAAATCAATGTGAAAGACTTATTGGTTGGCGATTACTTCTTTAAAGAAGTGAAACCATTAGCAGGGTATCTGGTCTTAGATAAAGACGTACCATTTACTGTAACGGTTGATAAAGACGGTACAGTGATTGCACTAGAAGTGGAAAACAAACGGATTCCACCTAAAATTGGTACTACAGCTATCGGTAAGTATACAAACCAACAAAGAGTGACCCCATTGAAAAAAGTAACGATTACAGACACTGTAAAATACAGTAATCTAATCATCGGAAAAACTTATACCGTCAATGGTGTTTTGATGGATAAGGAAGAATCTATCACAGCAGGAAAAGACGTACCGTTGTTAGTAAATGGTAAACAAATTACCGCAAGTAAAGTGTTTGTCGCAAAAAATCCTAACGGAATGATTTCCCTTGACTTTGTCTTTGATGCTAGTGCATTAGCTGGAAAAGAGATAGTCGTATTTGAAAATATCTATCGTGACGGACGCTTAGTTGCGTCTCATACAGATATTCACGATAAAGGACAAACGGTTCGTATTGTGAACCCTATGATTCATACAAAAGCAACAGGTCAAAACGGCGAAAAACAATTACAAGCTTTACCAAATCAAAAAGTGAAAGAATGGGTACAGTTGAACGACTTAATTGTTGGTCAAACGTACAAAGTGCTCGTACAAGGTTATATTACACCTGATGGTGTGAAATTAGACGGTACAAGTGCTGAAAAAATTTTCAAAGCAGATAAGACAACTTTAGAGTTCTTATTTGAATTTTTGGTAGATGGACGTAAGCTAGCAGGCAAAGGATTATCTTTTGCAGAATGGTTAGAAGCCCAAAGTGAACCAAAAGATGAAAACGATTATGAAGTTCGATTTGAACAAATCGCAAACCACAACGTAGACTTAAAATCAGAAGATCAAACGGTTTATTTTGTAGAAGTTCCAAAAGTACCGGAACCAAAAATTCCTGAAAAATCACAACCTTTTAAAGAGGTGAAACAAGCTTCAGTAGTACCAATGTTGCCAAAAACAGGATCAGAAGATACTGTATTATGGATGATCATTGGTGTGCTATTTGTTTTAGCAGCAGGTCTTACATTTTACGAGTTACGCAAAGTCAAAGACTAAGTAGGACAAACAAGCGGTTAGATGCCTAATCGCTTGTTTGGTTTTAAAAAAGTTATTGCATAAGTAACATTTGAAAAGATAAGAAATGTTCTTCGTTTTATGAAGAAAAAAGAAAGGAAAAAGAGAATGAAGAAGCTATTTTTCGCATGTTTATTTAGTTCCGTAGTTCTTGCTGGTGGAATAAACGTTTTTGCAGATGAAATAGGTATTACACCAGTTACGCCACCTGTGATAGAAGAAACAACACCTGTTATTCCAATTCCAGATATTTCTAAAATAGATGAGTCTGTTCCGGATCAACCAACTCCTGTTAATCCGGATATATCTTCAGAAGTAACTGAACCAACAACACCCGTTGTTCCTGATCTAACGGAAAATTCAGAAAATGAAACACCAGTTGTATCGCCTTCTACTGGAGAAACAACGAATGATAAAGATACTACACCAACTACAAGTGAGTCTTATTCGGGAACTAGTTCGGTAGATAATGATTCAAAAATAGACGATTTTAGTTCTTCATCTACTACAATAGATACACCAAAAGAAACAGAAAAGAAAAATGATTTAGGAGCTCCCAAAAATTTAACACCTGAAAATCATATAAAGACTGTATCGGAAAAGGAAATGACTGTTTCAGTCAGTTCAGATGGAAAAATTGTACAAGGAACGGGTACCGAAAAATCAATTCCTATTGTGACAAGTAATTTAGAAGAAATTAATCATGTCCCAACACCTGAAACTCCTTTACAAGTAGCGACTGGTCAAGCGATTGTTGGGGTACAAGATGGTGTACCACTTGTACAAGATAATCAAGGGAATTTGGTAGAAGATTTATCCATTCCTGTAAAAAAACTACCTAGCGGCAATATTGAAATCAAAACAATCGATGGGAAAACAAAAGTATTGCCAAAAACAGGTGAAGAACTTCAAATTAGTTTAACTATCCTTGGTTCTCTTTTAACAGCAGTAACCGGGGGCATTTTTTATGGTAAAAAACAATGGCGTCATTTGCGTCATATGTTTAAGAAAACTATTTAGTAAGGAGAGAGAATAAAAATGGGTTTATCTTATGTTGCAATTAGTCAGGAAGAAGTATTGGGAAAGTGTTTTAATCAAAAACACGTTGGCTCGACAGGTGAACGAGATCGTCGAGGAAATATGAAGAAAGTAGAGTGGGAGATTTTTCAGATGAACTCTGAAAAGATGGGAGAAATTGAAGTGCGTGTAGCTGTCGGTGGTGCGCCTAAAGCCATGCGATACAATGCAGAAGTGTTACTGGCAAATCCTAGAATTTCTCGTCGAGCAGATGTACGAAATATTGGAAATGACGGTGAAACAAACAAAATAGCACGTAATAGGTTTTATTTGTTAGTCGATCGTGTAGAAGTAAAAGGAGGAAATAACTAATGACACTAGAATTTGATCAAGGAATTGTCCCAGGGTTGGTAAAAGAAACACTAGGAGAAATCTATTTTGTCAAGGCACAACGTCCACGTATGCTGTATGAAGATAATGAAAACACAGGAGAAATTAAAGAGCGTCCAGTTGAATTTTCAAGTGCTACCCAAGAAACAATGTTCGTGGTGAATTTTCCACCAAAAACAAATTTGGATGGATTAAGTTTTGGCGATGTAGTGGAATTAGAAGAGGTGGAATTTCGTTTTTGGATTTCTATTGATCACGAATCAATGAGTAATCGAGCAGAGAATGATTTGAAAGTATCTGCGCTTCGTTATAAAAAAACAGGAAAAAACATTTTTCAAATGGCTACCTCAAATCATGTTCTTTCTGCAAAAGAAAAAACAGAACCAAACAAAGGTAATGTAAAGAAAGAGTAGTGAATACCACTACTCTTTCTTTTTTGTAGAATTGAATAAGGAAGGAGAAGACGATATGGGGGAATTAGATTAGTTTTCAGCATTGCTTGGGTAAATTTTTGGATTTATTTAGGATTTAGATGGTGGTTAGATATAATTTATCCTTTACGCATTTTGTATTATTTAAGTATTGTATTGTATATGCATTGGCTGATTTTTATGGCACTAGTTTTAATTAAAATTTTTCATCCAATATATTAATAATTCAATGAAAAAAATAGATGTTATTAGTAATAAATAATAATAAAAATGACGAGAATAAACCCATATTTTATTTTTATAAAGCCCAAAGTTTATTCTATACATGTTGTTGTATCGAGGAAGTCCAGATTTTCTTCTAAATTTATTTAAGTCTTTGTAGTAGTAATGAGAAAAATTTTTATATTCATAATTATATTTTTTGAATTGTCTAACATTAGTTGGAATACCTAAATTTAATATTCTTTGTAAATAATACGTAGTTGTATAGGACAAAGCAAATTCTAAATCAGTATTGTGAATTTCATCATATAGTAGAGTTAGATTTTTATGAATTGTATTGATATTTTGGTCGTCCACTTCTTTAAATAAAGATTTGCCAATAGTGTTTTGAAAAGGAATAAAAACTTTGTGTAACAAATGGTCAATGATAGGATTTATTCGATTAGATTTTTGATTAGTACTAAATGTGTATAACCCTATGCTTATATTGATAGCGATTAAAATAATATTTAAGTATGAAGAAATATCAGAATGTTGCATGTGAGTATCCTCCTTTCTTTTTTATTATAACAAAGATAAATAAAGAAAAAAGTGGACATTAATTCATATAAATACCTTTTGATAGTTTTTAAAGACAAAAAGGAGACGAGAATAAATGTTTCAATACAAAGGTACTCGTATTCGAAACAGGCATAAACATGCCTCTGAACGATTTATTTTTTATCTTATGTTGCCGGTTCTGTTGCTAATGAGTGGATTCTTTTCTCTCTTTTACACAACGATCACATGGGAATGGTGCTGTGTTTATTGGATAATCGCATTTGGTTTAGCTGGTCTATTTTCATATATGTGTTTGTATTTTTGGTCCTATAATATTTATCAACGATTGATTCATAAAGGAAAATTAGCAGGGATGGTACATAGTCGACGATTGATTCTTGAAAGAGTATTGAAAAATGGTCGTCGGAAAGTGGTGTACTATCCTAAAATTTTTTATCACTATAAAAATGGCTTGATTCATGTTCGATTGCCGTTAGATTTAGGCCCCTTTCAAGATCGGTTTAATGAGATGGCTGGGCAACTAGAAGAAGCCTTTTTTTGTGATTTAGTAGAAGAGCAACGAGAGAAAAA
>NZ_BCQE01000030.1 GCF_001544275.1 Enterococcus gallinarum NBRC 100675
ACAAGTAACATTAATCTTTTTGATACCATTTTCTACGTGTTTTTTTCTTTTTATCTTCAGAATTAGCAACTTTGTCAACTGTTTTCTGAAGCTCTTTTGTTTGTTTTAAAATACTATCCATATGTGAAGCGTTTTCTTTGGGAAACTCTATCCTATTCATCACATCACTAGTAACAGATTGTGGGATATTAACAATTTCAGGCATAAGAATTCACTCCAAACATTAATCACTGAGTAACAAAGTTATTTATACTTCTTATCGTTTTAGATTTCCTCCATAAACACATTCCCAACCTAACGGAACCGTTTTTTTAGAGAGTAATTTTAGTTTACCAGTATATCGTTGTCCGTATTGTTTTACAGCCCATTGCTTTGTTTTAGGTGGTCCGTAGGGATAATTTGTTTTAAAAGCTAAAACGGTGTATTCTTTATAAATTGTTTTTGGAACAGTAGGGCCAATAAAACTTCTAAACGTAGCAGAAGAATCTTGATTTATTTCCATTGTTTCACCATCAGGAGTAAGAATTGGTAAGTTATTATAATCATAGTTCCCAATTTTATTCGTTTCAACATCCATAATTTCTCCAGCTGGGGTTAATACCGGTAATTTCTCGGTATTGTTATTAAAAGTATCTGATTCAGCTGACATAGTTCTAAAAAATAAACTAGGACTTAACACAACAGCAATTAGAAATAAACGTTTCAACATCTGATAACCTCCAAACATTTTATAAAGTAATTCTAATTATTTACGAAATAAAGCGTTTTCTTCGTTATTGTAATATATCTTTATTAAGGCGTAAAGGATATTATCTAATTAGACAAGATTTTTCATGCTTTGTGTCTGTAAGTGTGATTTCAAATCCAGCAATCACGTTTTAGGGGCTTTTCCCTTCGTAAATTTATTGACAAACTAAAAAAAACAATTCTAAATTTTGTTTAAAAATTTTCTCCTTTTCGAATTTTCTTACCTTTTCGATTGTTATGTTATAGGAGTTTCTTTTAACAAGTTATTGTATATGAACAACCTTAATCTGCTTCAAATATGAAATACTTCGTGTTAGATATTTCATATTTGAGATTTTTTGAATCCGTAAATAGAATAAACAAAAAAGATACAAGGTATAATTATTAAAGGTGTTTTTAGTAATAAATATGGATCAAGGACACCATTTATAAGATCTTGCTTAACTAAAAGATAATTAGTATAACTTAATAATTGTAGTTGAAATAGTAAAATTAACCCTATAAATAAGCTGTAAATATATTTATTTTTCATAAATTTTTTCCTCACTAAAGATTTTTATATGAGTAATCCCAATGACTAAAACTTTTTACAACTAGTCAATATACTAGTTATTTTTTTTCAAATTCTTTTTTCTGCATATCTCGTGTCTCCTTTTAAAATGATAATATCCATAAAAAGAAAATGTTGTCAATATAGCGATATATATATGTGCAGCATTATTTATTTCCTAATAGTTAATACAATGTAAACAAATAAGATACAAATACAAGCCCATGTAAACTATTCGTTTCTCATGTTTTAAGCAGAAATTATAGATAATATACTAAAAGTTTGTATTAAAACATCAAAAAAATGGAGGTCATATGTTATGAAAAAAGTTCTTTTAGTGGGATTAATGTTTGTTACTTTTTTTGGGTGGAAGGATATTGTATCGGCTGATAGTGTTACCGAAGAAAATTCAATTGTTAGTGAAATAAAAGAACTTGAACAAAACGGTAAATACGATTTTGAATTAGTACCTGCTGAAGAAATTGATCCGCAAAATATTATTAAATTAGATAGTGTGGAAGAATTAGAAAAAATACTAGAAGAGTTTAAAAATAGCAGTAAAACAGAGTTTATAATTAATGAGACTCCTATGCAAACCAGAGCTGCTGGAAGTAAAACAATCTCTAAATGGGCTCCATTTAGCGGATATGGAATGACTGGACTTCCTACTTGGAGAAATGTATCTTTCAATTATGAATACAAGAAAGTAAATGGTAAAAATCAATTTACTAAGGTTTCAGGAATAAAATCTTATTATTCAGGGTTACAAATTGCTGTTACTTGGAATCAGACCAGTGCATCTTCAAATTTTGTAAAGACACACAATACTAAAGATACAGTAAAAATAAAAGTAAACGGTTATTCATTATTAGGATTTCAAGTAAAGGGATTTACGATTGGGGCAAAAATCAATGACACTTGGAATTTTTCACATAAAATTTAAATCTATTATTTAGGGGAAGATCATAATGAAAAAAAGTTTAAATATTAAATGGTTTATTATTAGTCTGATAATTCCTCTGATAAGCGCTTTTGTGTTGAATCCTAGGGAAAAGACCTCAGATGGTATGACAAGTTACTTAATGGGCTTTCCAGTTCCGTTTATTACCTATCGCAGTTATGAGGGGTTTCTTGAGAATAGATTCTTAATTTTGTTACCTAGCATGTGGAAGAAAATACAAATTGATTTAGCGGTTTATTTCATATCTGTTCTGATCGTATACATCATAATTGCACTTTTTTTCCGAGTGATAAGAATGCAACAAACTAACTTAAAACAACGATAAATTTAGTTTTAATCGTTATTTAAACAACTAGTTAACATAATGTTGAGTATACTAAGTAGCCCCTGTACCAACTGTTACAGGGGGCTACTTTGTGATTTTCAATTGGTCTAGCTAGGTTTGATCACTAAAATACTGGTAAATCAAGCTTCTTCTCTTTGAGGCGTTTGTGAAGAAACCGGGGGGGCGAGTAAAGACGGTGTTATGTTCCACGCTTAATTTGTTACAACGTCTTTTTTCTATTCTTATTTTCTCCACCTAAACAACATAAACAAGTGAAAATAGCTTAAGATTAAGCTAATTTTCTTTTTGATTTTTAGGAAAAATATAAAAATAGAATACAGACCCAATAATAATCGCAGGTGGAATGGATATGCTTAAAATTTTAAGTATAGTTGTTCCGAGTAATTCTAATTTTTTTGAAGTAGTTAATTCTAAAATAGGACTGTGATCTTGAGTAAAAGAAAAAATAACCATTGTAACGAAAAATATAAAACAGAAGCTTATTACACCATATTTAATACTTAATTCTAACTCACTGGTCCCATCAGCTTGTTCTTCTAATAATAAAGTTTCTAAAGAAACACCTAAAGTTTCGGATAGTTTAAGCATATTTCTTTTACTCGGGTAAGTTTCTCCTAATTCCCATTTGGAAATTGTTTTATCACTCACATCTAATTTTTCTGCTAAGTCACTTTGAGTTAAGTTATTATTTGTTCTATATTCTTTTAATTTGATTGCTAAAATAGTCTCTTTCATTTTTAAAACTCCTTTTCTCTGTTTATGAATCTATTTTGTCAGTTTTTTATTTATTTTTAAAGGAAGTTTAAAAAAAGGGAGTTAAATATACTAAAATATATTTAGAAAATAATATAAGTTAACATAAGAGCATTTCTAAAAACTAAGTGATATTTATATCGATTCCTATTCCTGTTTTTTATAAATACCGTTTTCCAATCTTTTCAAGAGCTTTTCCTAGTTGTCTTACTTGACGTACTTCGGGTGCGTCATCAGGTAAATTTCTAAAATTAGGCGTTCCTTCCATGATCTCAAGAATTTTTCTTCGAAGAAGTTTTTTCTGTTCTTTGATTACTTTTTTATCCATATTCGTTCACCTTGAAAGAATTTAAGTACTTATACCTTGATTAAGGGAAGAAAATACTTTCTAAAGAAATGTTTTAATCAATTTATTTCTAGTTCTTTTGTGTGTTCTACAATTTGATCACAAATCGTAATCACATGCTTATCACATAAAGAGTATAGAATTTCTTTCCCTTCTCGTATTGATTTTACTAAGTGATAATTTTTTAATGTCTTTAATTGGTGTGATACGCCTGATTGAGAAATACTTACATGATCGACAATTTGGGAAACATTTGCTTGTTTTTGTTCAAATAAGAAAAATAAAATTGCTAATCGTGTTGGACTACTTAAACAAGAAAAAAGAGAGCTTATCTTTTCTTGTTGTTTTTTTGAAATCATTTTAATCCATTCCTCCCGATATATTCACACTTTCTCATTTGTTTGATAATATAATTATACAAAAATTTATCTCAAAGAAAAAGGAGACGATCAAATGGAACATCATACACATGAAGATCATCAGCATCAACATTCTTTAGGGTGTGGCCACACGAAAATATTACATGAAGATCATGTTGATTATGTGCACAACGGTCATTTGCATCATTCTCATGAAGATCATTGGGACGAATGTAAGTTAGAAGTAAACGAAAAAAATCCGGATAATTGTAATCATGTCGAAGCAGTTTGTCAGCATACACCGGATTGTGGCCATGAACAAGTGCCCCATGGAGATCACACCGATTACTTAGTCAATGGCCGGTTGCAGCATGTTCACGGTGATCATATTGACGATCATGGGCCCGTTGAAGTTCTTTAAGTTAGATAGAAACTATTGACTAACTAAAATTTATATTGCTATAGTAAATTCACCACCATCAGATTTCTTTGAAATTTGAACCCCTAAAAAGGACCAGGAGATAATTCCAGGTCCTTTTTAATTTAAAAAATTATTTTTCTTCTGCGTTACCTTGATAAACAATTAAATGTTGAGGTAATACTTTTACTTTTATTGGCAAGGAATCTCCTTCATCTCCGTCCACATTTGTTGTTAAATGTTCCTCATGTTCAAGCGAGATAGTTCCTTCAGAAAAAGTGGAATAGGCGACAGTTTCTGTTGAATTATCAACACCTTTTAATAAAGCAGGTACTGCTTTAACTGTATCCCATAGGGATTGATCTTTGATATAAATTAAGTGGAGCTTTTCATCATTTACTTCAGCTTCTGGCAAAAGTGATTCAAATCCACCGATAGAATTAGTTAATCCAATTAAGAGTGTACTGCTTTCTATCGTCTCTTCTTTTCCATCTAAATTTAAGTGGAATGAATACGATTGTGTATTTGCTAATTCTTTTACGGCAGAAACAAAATAAGCTAATTTTCCTAGTTTTGTTTTATCTTCTACATCAACATTGTTAACTGCTTCAGGAATTGTTCCAATAGCTACAACATTCATAAAATAGCTATCATTTATTTTTCCGATATCTAAAGTTGTTGTTTGATTACAGTCAAATTGTTTAATGGCTTCTTCTGGATCTAAGGAAATATTTAATGCTCTTGCTAAATCATTTACTGTTCCCAAAGGGAAAAAACCAAATTTAGGACGATACTCTTGTTCAGCTAAACCGCTAATTCCTTCGTTAACAGTCCCATCTCCTCCCATAACAAAAACACTATCTAATTTTTGTTTAGTAGCTTCGCGAGCAAATTGTTCCGCATCTCCTTGTTTTTCTGTTTCTTTTACAATGACTTGATCAAAAAAAGTACTTAACTTTTGTTCTGCTAACTTTTTAAATTCTTTTGCTTTTTCACCACCAGAACTAGGATTGACAATTAATAATGCCTGTTTCATTAAAATCAACCTTTCAAATTAGTAAAATAGAGTCAAAATCTTTTTATGATTTTGATTCTATTTTTTCATATTTTTGTTTAATTGACTATCTTTTTTTGTCATAGAACCTTACGAACGAAGTGAGTTTTTTGACACGCTTGACGGCACTACTCAATTGAGCGGTGCAGCACGACGAAGTAAAACCACCTTTGGTGGGTGTAAGTGCGCACTAGTGATTTTCAGAGGGATTGATTTGTATTTTCAATTGAAATGTGGTCAAAAATTTTGGTGAAAGAAGTTCATTGCCTTTTTCTTCTTTTACCAATTTTTTTCTTTCTCTTTTTGTTCTCTTGAAATTGTCAGATAATTTATCACAAAAAAAATTTTTGCTTAGTTTTGTTTTCTGTGGAAGTTAAGAGAAGTTCAGTTGAGTTTTTGAAAGAACGAAAAAGAGTAAAAACTTTTTCCGTTTTTTGTTCAACGCAAAAAGTCAACGAACTAAAACAAGTGAAAAAATTTAGTCAATCTAATTAAAGTAAATCGATTGAAATATTTTATTTTTCACCAGTGCGCACTTATACGCACCAAACGTTGTTCTGGTTCGTTGTGCTACCTCAATAAACTTTATTGAGCTCGTCAAGCGTGTTAAAAATTCGTTTTGCTCATGTTCCGTTCAATTCTAAATGAAAGTCAATAGAACTTCTAATCGAGAAATATAGAACCCGTTTGGCAAAAAAAGAGACCATCCTCTAACGATCACTAGAGGACGGATCACTTAATTTTTCCAAATTTGCCACCACGGTCTCTTAGTTGGTGGTATGTCGTTCATTAAGTCCTTTTCTTCAGAAAAAGCAGTTGATTCGTTTTCTGGAGATTCTTCAGTGTAAGTTAATTGTAACTGTTCTTGTAGTTTCTCAATTTGTTGATTGGCTTGGAGTGTGAGTTGTTGTTGCTGGTCGAGTAATTTTTGTATTTGAGAATTATTTTGCTCTTTGAGGATAAGTTGTTCTCGTAAAAATTTATTCTCTTCACGCAACTGATCTAGCAACTTGTTTGCAACCATATTTTTGCTTGGTATATGAACGTTTTTATCGTTGTCTTGTTCGTACTCATGCAACTGATCTAGCAACCTATGGTTGTCTAAGTTGCGTGCAAGTTGCAACACTCCAGAACGCAATACAACCTTATAACCACGCTCATTTTTAGCTATCATGGAAGAATCTAATTTTTGGATATGTTTCGATATTGCTTGCCTACTCATCTTAAAAATTTCTGACAATTCCTTTATTGTAAAGGTTTCTTGTGGTTGCATACTGGTTGCCTCCTGGGTTGCTACTGGAATAAATTGTCTAAATCAGACAGCAAATTTTTTTTGTCTTCTTTAGAAATATCAAGTTTTACTTGTTCAGTCTCCTCTTCAGCAAATTTTTGCTGTTGAGCTTTAAAATCAGCTTCATGTGTTCCCAATGGAAAATTTAAGATACGATCTTTTGAACGCCATTTTTCCTCTTGAGATAGTTCACTGTTGTGTTCAATATTAAATAATTTTTTTCGCAGCTCTTCTTGTTTGCCTTTAGAAAAATAATCTGAATTTTTTATTTCAGCTTTCCAAGTAAAACGATATCCGATTGTAATTTTAATGATAGTTGTGATAGCCTCATAATCAGAAAAATCTTCTAACTTAATATCAATTCCTAAGTCTGACCACTTGTATTCCAAAATATGATGTGTTTCATCCTTACTAAGGTTATCAAATTCATGCGCAAATCCTATGCGAGAGTAAAGTTGCGGATAACGAGACAACCTTTTTTCAATACCAGGCATACCGATAAGAACCATTGCCAGATCATTTCTATCATAAATATCTCTTAGCTGTTCTAAATGCTGAAGCTTTAAACGATCAATTTCATCGACAATAATTAAATCAATTGCTTCATAGGTTTTAGGAACAGAAGGATCTTCTTGATTGTATTTTAGTACCATATGCATTGCTTTAGTCAGACCTATTCTACTAGTTATTGTGTTAATATCAGAACTGACACGAGACATCTTTTCAGCTGGTGCAGTATAAAAAACTTTATTTACACTTAATATTTCATCTGTTGCATTTTTTCCAATATCATCAGCACGATGATAGGCAATTTGTTTTTCTATATTATCCCAATTACAGTAATACCTCGAAGATAATGTTTTACCTACGCCAGGAGCACCATAGCAAATTCCAATATACTTATATTTAATACATGCGTCACAAAATTCAGCAAATCGTTTATATTCTTTTGTTTCAATAAAGGTTTTATTCATTATAGTACCTCTTTAAAGCTGATTTCTTAGGTGGGGTAGTTATTTCTTCATACTTTTTCTCTTCAATTAATAATTCTACAGAACTTGGTACTTGTATTTTTTGTTTTAATAATTTTTTTCGTTTATTTCTAGCAAAAATTAAATCATCCATATTAATTTCATAATTTGAAATATCTGGAGAAATGGCATTACAAAGAAACTGATTCTTATAAAATACTCTAATTTCTGCCAAATCATTTGGCGTATAACGGATTAAAACAGGTTCTCCAACAAACGCAGATAAATTAGGATTAGTATATCGTAATCCTTGGAAATGAATTCCATCAGAGTGGACTTTTCGAGTTTTGGGAATTTCTAATAACAATAAATCTAACTCTTCTAAACTATTAGGCATATTCGGTAAAAATAATTGTTCACTCCATTTTTTTATCGGACTTACTTTAATAGAAGAATGATTTGTTTGATTATATTCATTGATAAGAAAACAGTGTAATTTCTCTTTAAATTCTTGAATAGTTAATAATTTTTCGTTGCAGTTATTTTCAATATAACCTGGTAATCCTTCTAAAAGCATTTGGTTAATTGTCTGGAAAAAACGCTCAATTTTCCCACGTCCTCTTGGAATTCCTATGGCAGAAAAAATGAGATTTATTCTTAAATCAACAGCGACTTGTTCCATAAAATTTGAAGTAAAATCACTTCCGTGATCCGTATAAAAATTTTCAGGAATACCACATATAGGCCACGAAGAATCTTTTTTTGTCCAAATAGCTTGATGTAAGGTTAATGCGGTATTGATTGCTGAAGGGGCAGAAAAACTCAAATAATAACCAGCCACAGCTCGACTATAATCATCTAATATAATAGTCAACCAGGGACGATTTATATTTCCTTTTTCATCAAGTAAATTGATATCTAATAAGGTATGATCTGCTTGCCAAATTTCATTCGGTCTTGTTGCTTCCCTTATAGCAATTAAATCATAATTCTCTTTATATATTTTCTCTCCCTCATGGGCTAACTGAATGAGACTTTTGGGAATACTTTTCCGTAATTTATAAATTTGAGAATAACTTGGTATATCCAGTTTGTTCTCTTTACAATAGGAAGAAATTTTTCGAGATAATGTCTTTGTACTTATTTTTTTGTATCTCAATACGAATTCTTCTATTTTTTGTCGAACTTCTTCTGAAACCCTAATTTGCTCAAAATCAGTTCGTGTCTTCCTAATTAAACCAACTAGACCATCATGTTCATATTTTTGTACCCAACGATAGAGTGTACGAGTAGGTACTTTATTTTTAATAGCTATTTCTTTTATCGTTTCTTGTTTATTAAGATAAGGCTCAATAATTTTGTATTTTTTCATCGCATCTATTCTTTGCTGTTCTGAAAAATTAGTGAGCGTTTGTTTTTCCATCTTTTTCCTCCATTTTATCTAAATAACGATAAATCGTTGTTCGAGAAACATTCCAACGTTCGGCAATAGTTTTAATGGGTGTTCCACTATCAATTAGAGTCTTTAATAATTCTAAGTCTTGTGCTTTTAATTTTTCAGGGCGTCCTCCAAATCGCCCTCTTGCTCGAGCTGCTGCTCGTCCTGCTGCGGATCGTTCCAGGATCAAATTACGCTCAAATTCTGCAAAAGCTGCAAACAAATGAAACATTAGCTGACCAGTCGAACTAGATTTATCCATTGTAATATTTTCCTGAAGACTATGAAAACTTACGCCGCGTTCATTCAATCGATTGACAATTGAAATCAAATCTTCCATATTCCGTCCTAATCGATCCAATCGCCAAACGACAAGTGTATCGCCAGAGCGAACAAAATCAATCGCCATTTCTAATCCTGGTCGATTACTTTTTGCCCCACTCATATGATCGGTAAAAATTTTTTCACAACCAAATTTATTTAGGCTGTCTTCTTGTAAATCCAAATTTTGTAAACCAGTAGATACCCGGGCGTATCCTATTTTCAAAAAAATCACTCCCTCATTAATTTTATTGTAACATAACTTTATACCGATGGTATAAATGAACATAGATTTTGATATGGGTTTATGAACACATAATAGAATCAAAATTATAGAAATAAGATAAAAAAATAGACTGTTCAGAAACGCCTGATTTTCTGTACACTATTTACTAGTGTACATTTAAGTAATTTTAAGTTATTATGTTTATATACTTAAAATTACTCGTTTTTTACGAAGGGGATTGAATAGGTGAATCAACAAAAAAGATTGATGATAATTATTGAAAGACTGGAAAAAGAAAAGTCATTGACTTTACAAGACATTATGCAACTTACAGGTGCTTCTAGAGACACGGCTAGAAGAGATACAATAAAACTAGCGGATAACAACCTTGTGATTAGAACTTACGGAGGTATCAGTTTAGCAAATTCGTTTAATAAAATAGATGGATATTTAGGAAGAACAGATCAAGACCTTCAAGTGAAAAAGCAAATTGCTAAAGAAGCAAGTAAACTATTACTTGAAAAGCAAACCGTATATTTAGATGTGTCGACCACAATCTCTCTTTTGCCTCAATATTTAGCGAATAGAAACATAAACTTGGCTGTGACAAACTCGATTGACATTGCCGATCAATTTTTGAAGACTACTTCAATCCCTACTACGATTCTTGGAGGAACATTAAATAAAGAAAGTCGTTCAGTTACTGGTGGATACCCAATCTGGGAATTAACTAAGTATCGGTTTGATATTTCTTTCTTAAGTTGTGCAGGTATAAATAATCAAGGAATCTATTATGCCCATGAAGAAGATATAGCAATGAAGCAGGCAATTAGAGAGAAAAGTAATAAAATCGTACTGCTATGCGACCATACAAAAATCAACTTATCTCATAATTATCTTATCTATACGTTTGAAGAACTCGACTACTTGGTAACCGATAAAAAAATTCCTGAAGAATTAGCCGTTAGAATAGGAAAGAGTAAAATCATTTACACAAAGGAGAAAAGCTATGATTAAAACGATATTATTTGATGTTGATGGAACGATTATTGATACAGAATATGTTATGACACATTCTCTGCAAAAAACATTGCGTGAAGAATTAGAGAAGGAAATCCCGATTAAAGAATTACATTATATTTTAGGTATTCCCGGAAGAGAAGCTATTAAAAAGTTTGTAAATACTGAGGAAGAGGAGGAGACTCTCTTATCAAAATGGGATGAAAACGTACTTTTATTAGCAGACAATGCTCAAGTTTTTCCGCATATAGAAGAAACATTACAAACATTGCACGTAAAAGAGATTCAATTAGGACTTGTCACATCTAAAACAAAAGAAGAAATGAAAAATGAATTTGACCGATTTAATTTAAATCAGTATTTTGATATACAAATTACAGCTTCAGATACTAAATTGCATAAACCTTTTCCGGCCCCCATACAAAAGGCAATTGATGAATTGGGCATAAAAAAAGAAGAAACAATTTATATTGGTGATTCATTATATGACATGCAAAGTGCGAAAGCTTGTGGAGTCACTTTTGGTTTAGCTAAATGGGGTGCTAAAAACATTGAATCATTTCAAAATGTAGATATAATTATTGATTCTCCTCAAGAAATACTTGATTTGTTAGAAAAATAGACAAAGAGCGTGAGAAAAGGACAAGGTCTCATGCTCTTTGTCTTTTGCCATTTAAAGATTGAAATTTTTGCCATTTAAAAAGAAAAGTGACATATATAATATGTATATAATTTTATGAGAGGGAACCTTCAATGAAAATTTTTATTTGGTGCATTTTTACTCCTTTAATACTAAATTCCATTTTCTTTTATGTACAATATCAGACCCCAGAGTATAGACCTTATTTAACAGTAAAAAGTTTTATAATCGACTATTTAATATCCCTGGTTATTTTTCTAGTATGTGATTTTCTTTTTGATTGGCTTCCAAAAAAATTTAAAGATAGGAGATTTAAATAATCTAATGCGAGATTCTTAGCCATTGGCTAAACCAGAAAGGGGATTAACATGTCAGAATTAACTAAGGCTGAATATCAAGTTATTTACTATTTTTATGAATTAAACCAGGCTTTAACCAAACATGAGCTATTAGAAAGACTACCAATACTCAACCAAAATACAACCGCTGCTGTGATAAGTAGCCTACTAAATAAAGGATATCTGACAGTAGCAGAGATCAAATATTCTCAGAACGTGCTAGCACGGGCTTACAGACCGAGCATTTCTTATGTAGATTTTATAAAAGATGAGTACGGAGAAGTTGCTGTAGAGAAATTAGTCAACCACGTAGTGAGTTCTTTAAATACCAAACAGCAAACGGAATATTTTTTGAATCTCATAAAGGAAAGAAAAAATGCCATAAATAATAATGGCTAAAGTTTTTTGATGGACGATTTTATAGTCCGACGTTAAGTAATAATTATAACTAGTGATATAATTTACTTTGTTAATTATCATGTTATTTGAATACACAATTTTTTTAAAAAATAATAATAATTTGTGTGATTTAACTTGTTTTGTATTTTCTAAATGTTCAGTTAATTTAAGTTTTTCTTATTTAATTTTGTAGTTAGCAGTTTTAAACAGCGATTAAAAAGCGCTATCATTATATTATTATTTAAATAGTTTTAAATTAAAAAAAGATTGACAAAGCGCTTACTTGTAATTTACCATAATATTAAGAAATTGCTAGCTATTTCTTAATATTATGGAAGGTGGTTTTAATATGGGTACTAAAGATAAACAGCAGTCTAAAATGCAAGACTCTCTTATTTCCCAAAGTTTATTTACATCATTTTCTTCAAGCTTAGGTTCTTCATTTGCTGACACTTCTATCTCGCTTAGTAAAGGCGGCGGTAGTGGTGGTGGCGGCGGTGGTGGCGGTGGCTGCTGCTGTTGTTGTTGCTGCTGCTGTTGTGGAGCAGGAGCTTCTTCTCAAGAGAAAGTTTTCACCAAATAGAATTACTTTTATAGGAGAGAAGTCTTATCTTCTCTCCTATTAATGATTTATATCGGAAGCTAGTAGTATAAATATTGGAGGGGTTTTGATTGAAATATGTAGTTAATCCATATTTGATATATGAATTAGAAGATGAAAACACAACAATAATCCAAACTAAAGATAATTCTTTTGCAACTAAAAATGAAGTGCTAGTTAATTTTCTCAGATATATGGAAGAAAATAAAATCGGAAATATTACTTTTAATGACTTTATGGTAATTTTCAAAGAAGAGAATATTGCTAATGAATCAATAAAATTTTTAATGGATTCATCAATCATTAAGGAAGAGAACAGTACATATTTATCAAGTATAAATGATATAGTAATCTTCTCAAATAGCTCGAAATTTTTAGAATTGTCTAGAGATATTTGGAAAGAAGATCACGAGATAAGGTCACTCGACGAATTTAAAGATCAAAATCACGAGGATAAATTAATTATTGTTTGTTTAGATCCGTTTAGTTTACAAAAGTTAAAAGAAATAGTTAGTTTTATAAATAAAGATAGTACGAATGTATATAAATTTGTTTTTGCATACAATCATAGTCTTTACCTTAGTAATTATTATTCTCCTAGATGGGGAAACCCTTGCCCTCTATGCTTCTTTTATAGTATTGAATCTCAACTAAGAGGTAGTCAATCAGGTAAAAATAATTTGAATTTTCAAGTTATGGTAGATTTGTTTTACAATGAGAAAGGTTTTTTTCAATATGATGGTTTGTTAAATAAAAGTGATTGGCTACCGGTAATCAATCAACTACACAAAGAGAAAAAAATGTCCAAAGCCAACTATAGTATAATTGATGATGTTTTAAAGATTGACTTAAATGACTTTTCATTGAGTTATGATACTTGTTATTTTTGGGAAATGTGTGATTGTTATGAATAAGTACTATTGGAATGAGTATCAATCACAATTTGTTGACAAAGAAATTGAAAAGAAAATTTTAAAGATGTACCAGTTCTCTTTACCAAAAGAAGAAATGAAATTAGAAAATTATAAAGAATTAGTAGACTTCAGTCGTTTAAATACCCCTGACATCGTAATCGAAAGCTATTCTACATATTCAATCGGATCAAATGAATTATTAAAAATATTCGAAAACTTAAAATCTTTTGTTAAAACAAATCAAATGATTCTATGTTTTCCAGTAATTTATGTGAATAAATTTGTAGAAGGACTTAAACCAGGCTCTTACATGTTTGATGTTTATAGTGATCAAATCTTACAAATAAGTAACAAGGTAATAACAGATAATAACTGGAGCAGTGACATTATTGTATCTTGGCTTCTAGACTTAGAGAAAAGTTTACTCATTTATGGAAAGGCTAGTTTTTTTAATGGTATTAAGCATACAATGAACATTAGAGAACTGGCATATAAAGGAGTTCCCATGCAATCTATCTCCCTTTTTAAAAATCATCAAAAATTTGTAAAAGATATCGGAATAAATCCTAAGTTAGCTTTATTGATTGAATCAGATTTAGTTGTTGGAGGAAGCTAATATGTTTTCACAAATTCATACGTCCTATGGATTTACAAAGAACTATCAGAGTACTGAGAGGAAACTTTTCTATATAAACGGAAACAAGATTAAAAAAGGAAACTACTACAATCCAAGTGATGGGACATCTATAAGTACGACCAAAGAACTCGCAATGAAAAAAAGCTATAGTGAATATCTGGAAAGGTTTTTGCTTGGTGTAGGAGGGTTCACAGCTGAAGGTAAATACATTAGCTATGGTAAAACATCAGCATATGGATATATCGATACAACAGGCACTGCTACAGGTATAGAATCGTGTCAAATCTTAAAGAAAGCTTTGTCAGAGTTAATAGAAAAAAATGAGTTGTTTTTCCTATGGTACACAGATATTGGAGAAAGGCTTAATGTTGAATTATCAAATGAACAAAAACAATTAATTAAAAGTTTGAATTTTAGAGCTGACGAACATCTTTGTTTAGCTACAAGAAATCTATCAAACTATTACACAGTTATAACAATCAGTTTATATAAAAGACAAATCACTGGGTGCGGAATATCTTGTGATCAAACCATTGAGGAAGCTGTCAAAAAGTCAATAATCGAGAATAAAATAATCGAGTGGCAAAATTATCAGAATGAAGATTCACGGTTTTATCAATCGGTTCCTAAAGATAAAGAAAAGATTTATGATTTTATTTTTTCTAAAATAGAAAAAAGCAATAGTTATCATTGTGAAGAAGGTATTGATAATCTTATTCAAAAAAAACTAATGCTAAACAAGGATATTCCTTTTCCAGAAGTGGTTATTTTAAATGGAAAAAATAGTCATAAAAATAATGTCAAAACAATAAAATTAGTTTCTAAGCATCTGCTAAATTGCTTGCCTTCAAAGAGACTTATAAGATTATCGAAGAAACAAAAAATTATTTCAAATATAGATTATAATGCTACAGAATTTGATTGTTTCTTAGTTTGAAAGGGAAGATAAAAATGAATGGATTCCTATTAAATGATAGTAGAATTTTCTCGAAAAAAGGCTTATTTTTAAACCACCACTTCAATAATTATATAGTTAGAGAAGATAAGCAACATGTACAAGCTTATGAAGTTGGGTTTGACAATAGATCATCAAATTTAAAAAAAGTTTTTGGAGAGTTCTTTGAAAGAGAAGTGTTGATAAATACCAACGATTCATTCGAAAACCATACACATGTAAATTATTTGAGTAAAAACATGCCTAAAATGATGCCTAAAGGCTTATTTTTATCTAGAGATCGATTTGTTGATTCAAATGGGATGGCATCTCATACAGATTCAAACTCTGTAATAAGAACAGCATTTTTCGAGTTCTTTGAAAGGCAATCATTCATAGTAAATTATTTGACTAAAACTTCAGCTCCAAAAATATCTATCAGTAATTTTACAGAAATAAAGTCAGTAGACAACTATTTAAAAAATTATGTAGATAACACAAACTACTTCAATGTATCTATCTCAGATAAGATTTATGTGATTTTATGTATTGGATATAGTGAAAATTCTAAGTGTATAGGTTTAGGTACTTCAAATGTATTAGAAGAAGCTATAAAAAAAAGTCAGATTGAAGCTTTGCAGTATTTTGCAACGGATTTTAGTAAGACTGCTAAATCCAATACTTTAAAAGATTTTGATGATAGTAAAAAAGATTTATATCATTCACGTTTTGATCAATTATCGACCAATGAATTTTGTAGAAACTATTCATATTTACTAAAAAATATGGAAGATTGTCAATTTGAAAGTAAACTTAAATTTAATTTTAAATTATGGCAAAAAGAATGTAGAGAAAAATTAAAAATGGATCCAGTTATAAGTTTGTTTCACTCGTATCAGCCCATTCCTCATTTGAAGGTGGTAAAAGTGGTTGATGAGAATTGGTTTCCACACATGAATCCTATTTTATATAATGAGAGTGTGTATGCTTTTGTTCAGTCAATTTGTGGAAAAGAACTAGATAAAAGCATAGAGTATATTCCTTTTCCATAAATTCATCGAAGGAGAATATTATGTCAAATGTCATTACTATCTGCAAACTAAATATATCATTACTATTAAAAGACAAACTATCTTTTTTTTGGTCACTAGGGTTGCCTAGTATAATGCTATTTTTTAACAGTAGGAATATAACAACCGTTTATGATTTAACTTACTGGTGGATATATATTGTATTCAATGCTTTTGTTTACGGTGTAGGATTGTTTGCTTTAAATGAGAAAGATACTGGTGCACTATCCATAATATTTTCTATAAAGTGGATACCTGTAAAATTCTTTTTTGGACTACTACTTACCCAAATAATTTATTCTATTATTTGCTTAACTATGTTTAACCTCATACCTGCCTTATTTTTCAATTTAAATTATATTCATCTAACAGTGTTATCATTGATAACAATTATAGTAGTTTTACCTGTAGCGTTCATCGGATATAATATAACCTACTTAAGAAATCTTTACTCGTCGACCGTTTCATCCATATGTAATATGGTAATATTTTTATTTTTCGTATTGATAGGAATAGATACACCAGTAAATTACATTAATCCCTTTATTATTATTGGAGATGTTATGAATGATTTAATATCAGGTGATTTTCCACTGTTTTACTTCCTGATTTGTATAATACTGATTATAGTAAGTATACCTAGTATTATTTTCTTTAAACCGTTATCTAGAGAAAGTAGATGATTTTGTGATTGTTATAGAAAATTTATTCATAAAAGAGATTGAAAAGGAAATAAATTGTAAGTTTGAAGAAGGAATTACTTATTTGAAAGGGAAAAATGGCAGTGGAAAAACGCTATTATTAGATTATATTAGTGGTCTAAGAAATCCACTTCCGAAAAATAGTAAAATAATTAATAATAATAGTTGTATTTATATGCGCCAGAACTTTACTTTTTATAGTCGATTAACTGTAGATGAGTTTATTCACTTTGTTGAGGGGTTGACCAATGAATCAAAAAAAAATTTCCTGAATTTATTAGATACATACTTTCCTGATATAAATTTTGAAAAGTATAAGAAAAAGAAATTAGGTTTATTGTCAGGTGGGGAACGAAGGCTAGTATACATCCTTTCAATTCTCAGTATAGAAAGGAAATGGTATATTCTAGACGAGCCTTTTAGCAATCTTGATCAAGAAACAAGAGACATACTAATGATTATAATAAAAACAATGAGTAGAGAAAAGAAAGCAAATTTTATATTGACAGCCCATGAGAACCTTTCCCTTGATAATTTACATGTTTTAGATTTCAATTCTATTATCAATGAAAGTAAATAGGATTGATAAAAATCATAACTTTAAAAATAATTTCAGGAGTTTAATATAAAAAACAGAGGGTCAGAAACTTAAAAGTTTTTGACCACAATATTTTTTCTTGATATACTTGGTTTTGACAGGTGTCAGAAACTTATGTCCAGAAAGTGTGAGGTAAAAATGGCAATTTATGGGTATTCACGAGTCAGTACCAGCAATCAAGATTACAAAACGCAAATTTTGAAATTAGAAAATGCTGGTGCTGAAAAAATCTTTAGTGAAAAATATACTGGTACAAAAAAAGAAGGTAGAAAAGAATTAGAAGAACTACTTTCAATAGTAGAAGAAGATGATCTCGTCTTAATAACAAAGATCGATCGCTTAGCAAGAAGTATCGTTGATTTAGATTCGATTATTTCTACTTTAAACGAAGCAGGCGTGACAGTTACTTTTTTAGACAATGCCTTGACGTTTGAACCAAATAAAAAAGATTCTATGCAAACATTGATGATGAACATGCTTGGAAGCTTTGCACAGTTTGAAAGAGATTTGATCGTGACCAGGACACAAGAGGGAAAACAATGGCATAAAGCCAATAAGAAGAACTATAAAGAAGGACGTCCCAAACGTATACTGAATGATCATTACAAACTTGCACTAACATTGATGGAAACCCATAGTATGAGGGAAGTAGAAAAGATGATGAAAATCTCTTTATCAACTTTAAAACGGATCAAAAAGCAAGCCGCTGAAGAGCAGATGACTTTAAAGGATGCTAAAGGCCATGAATCAATACAAGAAACCGCTCATTTGTTAAATAAGACTGCAAACAGTAAGCACCTTGAACAGGCGAAACAACAAATCAAGAATCAAAAAACGATTACGACAAGGCTTGAAGATTTGTAAGAAATGGCAAATACATTCTCTCTTTTTGTCTACGTACGTTAAAGCGTACACTATAATATGCTTAAGATATTTAAAAAAAGGGGGATAACTTATGGAAGTAATTACACCGACGAATGCGAGAAAAAATCTTTATGGAATCATTAAACACGTTGTGTCTGACAGTCAACCTGTAGAAATTGCAAGTACAAAAGAGGAAGAAAGTGTAATAATGATTAGTAAGAGCGATTGGAACTCTCTACTAGAAACGATCTACTTACAAAATGCGGGCGTACTGGATCAAGTAAAACACTTTGAGAATGAAGAAAGTGAAGACCTAGGTGAAATTGATTGGGATACAATGTAAAGATTAAAAAGAATGCTCGCAAAGATTCTCCTAAATTGAAGAGTATCAATCTAACTAGTAAGTTTGATGAACTAATAAAAATTATAAAGGAAAACCCTTTTCAGACACCGCTACCATACCAAAGCTTCAATGATTTCAACATCTTTCATATTACACAATTTTCTTACTACCTGACCAATAATTACTCTTAACTTTTCATCGATATTTCGGGGTGATAACTACGTGATACTTACAATTCCATCTCGTATGTGCTTAACTTTTATCGCTAAAGATATTTCGTCCACGAGTAAAAACGCGCGTTTTTTGTTTCGTACGCTACGCGAACGAATTTGACTAAAGTCATAAAAAAAGCTGAGCTAGAATGAGATTCATCCTAACTCAACTTTGATTTTGCACAAATCGTCAGTTCCTACTGACAAAAAGCCAGTTTTGTTTATATCTGAATATGTTTTGATTCTTTATGGAATCTTCAGTTTTAATTTATTCCTTAATTTTTAAAGTTGAAACAATGTTTTCCACACCTACTTGAATTAACTGTCCATCTTTGACAAACCTCTCTTCTCTATCTTTTAAATATCCTACTAATTTATGTTTCATTTCATAAATGATAGATTCGTATTTTTTATCATAATATAAATTTTTCATTTCATTTGGATCATCTATCATATCAAACAATTGATACGTATTTTTTACGGGAAACCATATAAATTTCCATTTCTCCGTTAATATATATTGACTAGAATCCATCCCTAAACTATGTTCTCCATGAATTTCTCGTCGCCATCCTTCATGGTTTCCAAAAAGCAACTGTTTAACACTTTTTCCATCCGTATCCACACACTGTCCCAATGCTAAATCAATTAGTGAAGGAAATACGTCCTGTATTTTTACAAGTTCTTTAATGATATGATTTTTTGCCGCAATCATATTTCCTGGATCATAAATAAACGATGGAACACGGATACTTCCTTGATAAGGATACCCCTTTCTAAATAAAAAATGTTCTCCTAGTTGATCTCCATGATCTGAAATAAACCAAATGATTGTATCTTTATCATGCCTAAATTCTTTCAAAGCCATTAAAAAGCGATTAATTTGATGGTCTATATGAGAAATAAGTCCATAATATCCAGCAATCATTCTTCTTTGATCATCTTTTTTTAATTTTCCTCTTAAGGCACAAATATCTGGAACAATATTTTCTAATTTCTCCCAATTACCAATATGCAAATCTAGAGTGTCTGGTAATCTATCCATATACATATCAAAATAATATTTTGGTGGATTCAAAGGAGCATGAGGTTTCTCAAATGATAATTTTAAGAAAAATGGTACTGTAGGATCTTTCCGCCTTAAAAAGTTTATTCCTTCTGAAACCACCCAATTTGTTGGATGAAATTTTTCAGGATACATCCATGGTCGTGCTTCCCACGAATTACAATTTAACCCATCATCAATCAAATCTGCATCTGAGCCCAATGATTCTTTTAGAAACATTAAGTAATCACTAGAATATTCAAACTGCTCTCCATAAGATTTGTCATATTTTCGATCAACATGAAGATACCCGTCATGCAATAGTACATGATCAAATCCCAACCGTTTTCTTGAAGGATACACATGCATTTTCCCAATGCACTCAGTTTGATATCCCTGTTCTTTAAAAACTTCTGGAAGAGTATTTTTAAAATTCCATGGAACCTCATCTTCATAACCCACTCTTCCCGAAGTTTCTTGATCTAATCCTGTTAATAACGCTGCTCTTGCTGGAACACAACTTGGAACAGGCGAATAACAATTCTCAAAATTATATCCTTGACTAGCCATCATATCTAATGTAGGCGTACTAATGATTTTATCTTGGCTATTCAAAGATAACGCATCTGCTCTCATCTGATCTACTACAATTAAAACAACATTGGGTTGATTCTTTTTCATATTAAAAACTCCAATCATTCAAAATATCCAAATAATCTCTCTTGATTTAAGAAATTGATATTTCCTTTTGAAAGAATATATTTTTTGTGATAACAAGAAATATAAATGGATTACCAAACTTTATAGCGTATGATTGATTAGTCACGAATACTTTATACTAAAATAAACCTTGATATCAAAATATCTTTAATTTTTTTCTATATAACTTATTATTCATTAAATCTCTAATACTATATCTTCTTTCCACTCATTTAAAAATATAATATTTAGAAAATTAAACAGGGGACATGCCATAAATTAGTTGATCACGCCCCCATATCTATTACAAAACTGCTAAAATATTTAATGAATACATTAGTATTGATAAAACTAAAAATATCCAAATAACTTTGGTTGAATTGAGAGATTTTTTGCTTAATAACCAATATGCCAATAAAACTAAAACAACAGGTACTATAGCTGGCATAATGGAATCTAACATTTCTGTTTGGAAAGATAGTTTCTTATCACCAATAACTAACTTGAATGGAACACCAACCTTTACAACACTAGGAACCAAGCCTCCTACTACTACTACGCCAAGTAAAGTTGCTGATTCAGTTAAATCTTTCAACAATCCACCTACATTGGATACCAGTTTTTTACCTTCTCGGAAAGCAATTGGTAACTCAAAATATCTCAAAAATAGTATAATGAGAGATACTAATAACCAAAGTAGTACACCTAATGGATTTCCTTCTAATCCCATATAAGCTGCTAGAGATCCAAAAATTGTTGGAATCACTGCCCCAAATAAAGAATCGCCTACAGCTGCAAAAGGTCCCATCATACTCGTTTTAATTGCTGCTACAGCATCTTTCGATTTACTTCCATCTTCTGCTTGCAATGCTAAATCAATTCCAATAATAAATGCACTTAAAAAAGGACTGGTATTATAGAATTGCATTTCTGATTGCAACACACTTTTTAATTCTTTTTCATCTTTATATAACTTTTTCAAAGCTGGATATACAGCTCGAACATATGCCACATTCATCATTCGTTCGTAGTTCCAACCTAGTTGAGCTCCAAACATATATCTTAAACTAACTTTTCTCAGATCTTTGGTACTTAATTTACTAACATTAGATTTCATCATCATTAACCTCTCCGTTAACTACTTCTATATGATTGATAGTATCTAGTTTTGATTCTAATAAACGTTGATCTTGTAATTTTTTATAGTGAATAATAGCAGCTGCCAATCCTGCAAAAGAAATACCCATCATTGGAATATTTAAATAAGCGGCTAAAATATACCCAATAATTAAAAAACCAAAAAAGTTCCTAATTGGCAAATAATGTAGTAAAATGGCAATCCCAACAACTGGTAATATAGCTCCTGCCAATTTTAATCCTCCCATTAACCAATCCGGTGCATAATTTAATACTGTATTTACTACTTCATTACCAAAAATTAAACATAAGCCTACTGGTATTGCACGAGATAATGCAATAGGAACTAAACTTAACCATGCTTCTAAACTAATCTTATGAAAATTTTCTTCTTCTATATGTTTATCCACACGATGTAAAAAGTAAACCCCACAAAAACGAGCTAAAATATCTAATTGAACTAACAGTAAGCCTACAGGAACAGAAATACCTATTGCAAATTCAATTCCTTTTCCACTAACAACACCTAATGCTGTACCAATGATTGCCCCTGTACCAAAATCAGGAATTGATGAGCCTCCAAATGTTCCTACACCTAAGACCATAAGTTGTAATGTTGCTCCCACTAATAAGCCTGTATTAATATCTCCCATTATAATTCCTGCTAGAAAACCAGAAATTGCTGGTTTACTTAATTGTAATCCTGACAGATAAGGATCTATCCCTCCTAGTATAGCTAAACATATTAAAGAAAATATCTGAAAAAAAGAAATATCATTCATGATCAAACTAACTCCTTTATATTACTTTGAACTTTTCACTGCCCCAATATCTAGTATGTCATCTAACTTAATACCAAAAAAATCAGTTCCTAAATTATAGCCATTTTTATCGATAACCTTCTTACCACTATGAATAGCAGGAGATGACTGTTCCAATTTATATCCATCAAATACTGTATTCTGAGTGAATCGATCATATGTCAAATAGTTAAAATTAGGTTTTACGGGACCATTTCCAGGAGAAACAAATATATTTGACTCTTGGCTATTTACTAACAAAGCAGTATTATCTGAGCTTGGCAAATTACTATAGTTAAAATATAAATTATTGCTATAGATAATGCGATTATTCGGATTCCACTCTTCATTTATTGGTTGTTTTCCAGCATTATATATAATATTATTCTCAATCAGGGCTGACCCAGTATTCATATCCTTTCGTACAAACGGTACCCCTTCATCTATATAAAAAATGTTATTATAGATATGGGCATCAGGATTATTAGGCAAATTCAAAATACCTTTTTTATCATTCTGACTAATATTAAATCTGAATGTACTATTTACTGCTTTTTCTAAACAGAACATAACTGTTCCACCAGAATTTCCACTACTATAATTATATTGATAAATAGTTCCATCAGCCGAATCTGCATCCCATGCTTGACCATCACCATTTCCTTGATCTGCATTTTTTGTAGAATATGCTTCATTATATTGGAATAATGCATTTTTACATTTCCACGGCCACATAGCTGCCGCAACACGTTGCGTGACAATTGGATAGTCTGTTGTATTCATTTGCCTTCCTGCTCCATTAGAAACATTTCTTTGAATAATTGGAGAACTACAGTACATCGTTACAATACCGTCTCCACCTGCATCTTCGATATAATTGTTTTCAATTAAAACATTTGTATTTCCATATTTTTCTATTAACTCCTGGTCTATTTCTGCAGAGTTTTGAAACAAATCAAAATAGGCAGAATATGCAACTGCAAGTCCTGTTCTGCTAACATTTTTAATTCTATTACCTTTAATGATAATATTGTCATATTTTGGAATGCCTGTTTTTTCTTCATTATCTGGAAGTTCAGAAATGAAATATATTCCACCATTAGCCATATGCTTATTGTATATATTCCCATCTATATCATGAATATATAAATTTTCTAACACAATATTCTCAAGGGTTCCTTTATTTTTAGCAACACTTGCAACCCCGGTTCTATCCATTACTTTTAAATCATTATAAGCTAAATGGTCTGGTTGACTTTTTTCACGATCATTTGTTATCTCTATATTTTTAATCTTTATATACTCAACATCTTTTAATAAGATAGAGCTAGACACATTACCTTTATATTTATGCCATGGATTTGGTAAAGGTTTTCCATAATCTTGATACCAGACTCCTTTTCCATTAGTATTGATGATCGGAAGGTTCCCTCTATCACCATAATTACTGATTTCAATACACGCCTCTATATTTCCTGAATTTTTTATTTGTAAATACTGATCTTCAAAAACCGATCCATTTTCTAATAAAACTTTATCCCCTGGATTTAATTTAAGTTCATTTATTTTGTTTAAACTTTTAAAAGGCTCAGATATAGATAATCCTGAATTTGTGTCACTCCCTCTTTGCGAACTAACATAGTAACAATTACCAATGGGGTTACTTTCAGCATGAGCGACTTTTGTTAACATAGACAAACTGATCAAACAGCAAGTTGCAATAAAATATATTTGGTTTTTTTTTATATTCATAAGTTCCTCCACATTCATTCATCTTCTAAATCTATTGGATTTGCTTCCAAATATTCATTTACATGTATAATATTTTCTCTCCCTTTATTTACCAAAGAACTATCTTCTCCTAAAAATTGATTATTAACAAAGCCTATAACCATTGGCATATTCATTCCTGCATATAGTTCTATTTCTTTTCCTTCTAAAATTAATTGAGAAACAACATTGCAAGGAGTGCCTCCCATTAGATCAGCCAGAACTGTAACTTTTTTCAAACCATTAATTGTTTTTTCGAAATTTACTCGAAAATCTTTTGCTGACTCTTCAGGTAATAACCCTACAGTATAAATATCTTTTTGTACTCCCATGATCATATCAACACTTCTCTTTAACTCTTCACAAAATCGTCCATGACTAATTAAAACTAAATGCCTCGCCATCTTTTCACCTCCTCGTATATTATTATTTATTTAACAGAGACATAAAGTCATCTGCTTTGTCACTTGGAACCATTTGCGCAATTAAATGGACACCTTTTTCATTTAATTGATTGAACGTTTCTACATCTTGATCGACAACATTAATTGATTTCGTAATTGATCGAGTCTCAGAAGTTTGTGACATATTTCCAACATTAATCTCTTTTATTGGAACGCCCAATTCTACCAATTTTAATAATCGATCAGGTTTTCGTGCAATAATCAGTAAACGTTGTGAATCATATTTTCCTGCTAAAATGTTTTGCGCCGCTTTTTCAATCGGCAAAATACTTAGTTTCACCCCTGCTGGGGTAGCCAATTTCAATCCGCTTTTTTCAATATCATTTTGAGCCACTTCATCATCCACAACCATAATTCGAGAAATATTCAATTTGGTTGTCCATAAATTGGCTACCTGTCCGTGAATTAAACGTCCATCAATTCTTACTCCAATAATACTCATTGTTCATCCCTCTTTCATTTCTTTATATAATGGTGCTTTTAATAAATTGATTTCTGGTTCATAGGTACCTTCTGTCTCAAAAATAACAATTTCATTCTTACCAACTTTTAGAAAGCCGCTAGAGATGTACAGTGAAAGCGTTGGACCTACTTCCCAAAAACGACCTATATTGGTCTGATTAACAAAGACAATTCCTTTACCAAATTTCCTTAAATCAATAAAACAATCACCGATATCCTCTAAAAGAAACTCATATCGATAAAAGCTTGGGTGTTGGGGCTGCCATCCTTTTGAATAATCCACAGTTTTACAATTTTCCAAAGGTAATGAATACTGTTGCCAATTTGTAATAAAATGTAAGTCTGCCATTACTCCCGTTCTAATTCCTTTTTTTTGCGTTTCCGCAAAGAGTTTATGTCCATAATTGACACGTCCCATATTTTCAATCAAAATATCCACTTGATTGATTTCTTCTGTCATACTAACTTGTATATCTTCACCTATTTCTGTTTGATATTGGGTAGCTTGTAATTTTTGATTCAAAAATAATTGGCTGCGATCTCTGCCATCAATTACCCGTAATCGTTCTTCCTCTGCATCCCTCTCTATCATTGTTCGGTAAAGTAGATAACCTGTATTTTGTCCCAACTCTTCCATTGTCTTTGGATACTTTGATTGAACCGGTTGACTAATGGTATCTAAAGTCGCGAAAAGACTTACCTTATTCGTCAAAGAAATCTTTTTCTTTTCAATCGTGGGTTTAATGACAGGATCTAGCTGCTTAATCTCTGGATAATTATCATGAATCATTTTCCGCAATGCATAATATTTTTCTGTCGGATTCCCCTGCTCATCTAATGGTGCACCATAATCATAGGAAGTAATTTGCGGTAAATCAATCACTCCTCTTGCTGAACAACCATTCATAAACCCAAAATTCGTTCCTCCATGAAACATATATAAATTAATGCTTCCTTGTTCTAATACCTCTTTTACCGCTTCAGCGAGTTCCTGTGGATCTCGTTGAATAATTGGTTCTTTCCAACGATTAAACCAACCATCCCAAAATTCCATACACATCAGTGGCCAATTTTTATCATATTCTTTAAAAAACTGCTTCATAGAGTTGAAGTTGTCTTTTGCTTTAGAACCAAAATTACCAGTAACCAAAATATTATCTTCAATCATGCTTCCCGCTCGTAAAGTAGCCCGCCACGGTCCATCTGAAGTGAAAAAAGGAACTGTCACTCCTCGCTTAATCATCAAATCTCTTATCGCACGCAAATATTCCTTTTCTTCCCCAAAAGATCCATACTCATTTTCAATTTGAATCATCAATATATTTCCCCCATTATTAAGTTGATGGGGAACAATCCTTTTCATCAAAACATCATAATAATCTGCTACATGCTCCATATAAGCGGTTTCATTCCTTCGGATATGAATCGGTTCACGGAGTAGCCATGACGGAAACCCTCCAAATTCCCATTCAGCACAAATATAAGGCGATGGCCGCACAATAGCATATAATCCTAAGTCTTGAGCGATTGTCAAAAATCTCTCTAAATCCAATATCCCTTCAAAATGAAACTCTCCTTTTTGAGGCTCATGTAAATTCCAAGGAACATATGTCTCTACTGTATTAAATCCTAGTGCTTTTAAATTATACAAAGAATGTTCCCAATCACATGGGGGAATCCGAAAATAATGAATTGCACCAGATAGTATTTTAAATGTTTTTCCATTTAATAAAAATTCTTCCTTTATTTCAAATGTAGTCATCTGTTACTTTTCACCTCAATACATTAATATACTTAGTATATTAAGACTTTTGTATTAAAAGTCAACAATTTTTTTTAAGTATGTTAATATAGATGCGAGTAATTTAAAGGGGGAGCTTATAATAAAACCGAAATATCTAGAAATCAAACAGAATCTAAAACAACAAATTGTAACCGGTCAATTTCATAATGGCGACCGATTCTATTCAGAATCAGAAATTATCAAAAAATATAATGTTAGTTCTATAACAGCAATTCGTGCGTTAAAAGAATTAGTTGCCGAGGGGTATATCGTACGTTATCAAGGAATAGGAACTTTCGTTTCACGTGCAAGAAAAGAAAAAATAGTAAAATTTTCTGATATAGAAATATTTTCATTTGATAATGATAAAACACACGTCCTTTCGATTAAACGCGAAAATGATAAACAAATATTAGATACATTAAAATTATCAATTGATTCATATTATTATCAAATCGAACGAATTAGAGAAGCTAATGGAATACCTTATATCTATCATAAATCTTATTTGCCAGAACAATATATAAATTCTAATTATCCAGAAATTAATTATTATAATTCTATTTACAAACGTTTAAAATCAGACTACAACATTGATTTAAACGAAGAAAACTTTAGAGAAACAAACGAAATTTTATTTCCTGCTCCTAATAGTGTATGTAAACAACTAGAAATAAATGAATCTGAGCCTGTCGTTTTTCAAACCAGATTATCCTGCTTATCTGAAAATAATAAACCTATAGAATATGTTGAAAGTTATAAAAAATGGAATTTCTACAAGATTCAACTCCTGTCTAATTAACTACTACTGTATCTGATTCTACTCTGTTCGTTATAGTAATTTTTCATAATTAAACTATATTAAAAAATGAGGGTCTTACTATGAAACATATCTCAGTATTGATCAAACCGGCATCTTCTATTTGTAATCTTCGTTGCAGCTACTGCTTTTATGCCAATGTCAGTTCCTTGCGGGAAGTCCGCTCGTTTGGCAAAATGAAAGAAGAAGTAACAGATAAAATGATCGAAAATATTTATGCAGACTTAGAAGACGGTGATCAATTGACATTAGCGTTTCAAGGTGGAGAGCCAACGATGGCGGGCCTCAATTATTTTCGAAAAGTGACCCAACTAGTGGATCAACAGCAAAAGCAGGTACAGGTCCATTATGCGATTCAAACGAACGGGACCATGATCAATGAAAAATGGTGTGCTTTTTTGAAAGAACATGATTTTTTGGTCGGTCTCTCGATCGATGGCCATCCGCTCTACCATGATCTGCATCGAGTTGATCCGAAAGGAAGAGGCACTTTTCAGCGGGTGCTACAAACAAAGCAGCTGTTTGACCACTTTGAGATTGACTACAATGTGCTTTGTGTTTTGACCAATCCGTTGGCAAAAGAGGCTAAGAAAGTCTTTCGCTTTCTAAAAGAGCAACAAATTGATTTTGTCCAGTTTATTCCTTGTTTAGATGATTTAGATGCAAAAAAAAGAAATAGTTATGCCCTCACACCAAAACGTTTTGCAGGCTTTTACCATCACCTTTTACAACTATGGCTGCAAGAATTAGCGAGGGGACATTATTTAAGTATCAAGCTTTTTGATGATCTTTTGAATCTATTGATCAAGCGACAAGTCACTGCCTGCGGGATTTTAGGAAACTGCCAAGTGCAATATGTCATTGAAGCAGATGGTAGTGTTTATCCTTGTGATTTTTATGTGCTGGATGAGTATCGCATGGGGTATATTCAAGAACAGACCTTGCGTCAGTTATTTGAACAGGATATTGCAAAAACGTTTGTGTGTGAACACCCCGAAATAACAAAGAAATGTCTGAGTTGTCCGTTTCAAAAAATGTGTCGTGGCGGCTGCAAACGGATGAAAGATGCCATCTATGTGGATGGGAGCTACTGCGGCTATCAACAATTGTTGCAGGAGTTTGTGCCGCAGATCGATCGGATTTTAGGTTTGTTACAGGGGGTTAGAGTGTGATTGGGATTATTTATTTTATCGTGATCGTGTTGGCAAATACAGTGGGTGCCGTTTCAGGCATGGGGGGCGGCGTTCTGATCAAACCCATTTTTGATTTTATCGGCGCCCATTCAGTTGCAGCCATCTCGTTTTATTCTGCCGTAGCCGTGTTTACCATGTCGCTGGTTTCGACCGCAAGACAGTTGGCTAGTGGACGTAAAATCAATTGGCAAATCGTCCTTTGGGTTTCAGGCGGCGCCGTCTTAGGAGGCACCTTGGGCAATGTCGCTTTTGATCACCTGCTGCTTTTATTTAAGAATGAAAATCAGGTACAAATGATTCAGATCTTTTTGACTGTTGTGACACTGCTGTTTGCTTTCTTTTATACCAAATACGATTGGCCCGGATTCCAACTGAAAAAAAACTCCTGGTATTGCTTCTGTGGTCTAGTCCTTGGTTTTCTAGCGAGTCTGCTGGGCATTGGCGGTGGACCGATCAATGTTTCTTTGCTGATGCTGATGTTTGCTTTGCCAATCAAAGAAGCGACAGTCTATTCGATTTGTACGATTTTTTTCTCTCAATTGGCGAAAATCGTGACGATCGCTGGGACCACTGGTTTTGGGTATTATGACTTGAGGATATTGTGGTTTGTGATTCCAGCCGCGATTGTTGGCGGTTTGTTAGGGGTAAAAGTCAGCACTGTCCTCTCACCAAAAAAAGTGACGCTGGTCTTCCAGACAGTCATCCTCTTGGTGCTAATCATCAATCTTTATAACGGCTATCAATTATTATAGAAAGAAGGCAGATGGGATGATCAAGATTCCTGCTGGAACTTATCGAATTGGCACGGATACAAAAGCTGGCTTTGAAGAGGACCAAGAAGGACCCAAGATTCAAGTAGAGCTGGCCTCTTTTGCCATCGATGAAACGACGGTTACCAATCAGATGTTCAAAGCATTTATTGGAGCTACAGGCTATGTGACGGAAGCAGAACGGTTTGGCTGGTCGTTTGTCTTTCATTATTTTCTTTCTGAAAGGACCAAACAGAGGAGCCGACTGGTCCCTAATATGAGTTGGTGGTATGCGGTTGCAGGAGCAGACTGGTGCCATCCTGAAGGACCGGATTCATCGATTGAGCAGCGGATGGATCATCCAGTCGTTCAGGTCTCGCGAAATGATGCATTGGCATTTTGTCGCTGGGCGGGCAAACGGCTACCTACAGAAGCGGAATGGGAGATTGCCGCAAAAGGTGGAACGGAATGTGATTTTTATCCTTGGGGGGATGATTTTTTGGCAGGAGGGAATTATCACTGCAACATCTGGCAAGGTGCATTTCCCAAAGAAAATACGAAGGCAGACGGCTTCGCCAATACAGCACCTGCACGGTTTTATGAGCCGAATGGGTATGGGCTTTACCAAGTCATTGGCAATGTGTGGGAATGGTGCAGCAATCCTGCAAGAATACCTTTGGAACAATTTCGTTCATTGGACAGCCAATTTTTTGAGCAACGATTTCAGCAAGTGGATGATGCGGTGTATGCGACACGGGGAGGTTCCTTCTTGTGTCATGAATCTTACTGCAAGCGTTATCGAATCGCAGCCCGTAATGGAAGCTCTGGCATGTCTGCGGCCAATAACTTAGGTTTTCGTTGTGCCAAAAGCTAGCAGATTCTGTGAATAAGAATAGAAAAACTATCTAAAACATCTTGATTATCTCGTTGCTGCTGTGTAGCAAGTCGTTTGAAAGGAACAATCAATGATCGCTTAGATAGTTTTTTTATTGCTGTCTTGATAGACACCGAAACAGAGCTTGGGTTGAGCGATTAGTTCCATTCAGAAAGATAATTTCCTGAAAGATCATAAACTAGATTCAATGCCGTATGCCCCCGATTCAACCAAATCATTTTTTACACCTCACTTCATAAATTTAAATTTTACATAGCTTTTTCTAGAATAATCATCCCATTTTCTTTCTGACAATAATATTCTTTGGCATTACATCCAGCATTTCCTTTATTAATATGGGTAGACCTTCTTAATCCCGCTTCAGAAGAGATTAGCCCGGCTGTTGTTCCTAATAATTTACCTAAAACAGGTGTTAGGGAGGCAACAATACCAATTTGAGCTATTCTAGCACTTTGTTTATTATGAGCTTCTCCCATTTTCTTTAAGTCTTTTGTAGAATGAATTCATCTGAATGTGCATTTCGCTCGACTTATTCCTGATCCTTCATAAAATGTTTCAGCATCAGATACAGAGAAAACTCCAACACTTAAAAAACCACTTAACAACAAAAAAACTGAAAAGACAACATACAATTTCTTTTTCATAAAACAGCCTCCTTAAGCATAAAATATATACTGCTCAATATTTTAAAGCGTTAGGAAATCGATTTCAATAATTCTTTCAAGAGTTATAAAATTTTCTGATATTCTCTTTATTTCGTTAAACATATTATTTTCAAATGAATAAATTTATACAATTAAATAAAAGTCATTCAGATGAAAAGTATAATGTGATCGATCCTTTCGTAGACCAATGATGCCAAAAGCGATCGTCGATGAATCTTTGAGTTATGACGAGCAATTAACAAGGGCTTACAAGACCTGCCAGCTCCTTCTCTATCACCTTAAACACAAGGACAGACAAAGCTTTTTCGATACGCCCAACTGCTTAGATCAACGCCTCCCACAATGGTTTTGCAAGAAGCTGACGTTTTTAAATAAAATTGGGGATTCAATATGCTTTAAAAATCAGGTATAGTAATGGTGCATTGGAAGAAACAAACAACAAGATAAAAGTGATAAAACGAGTAGCCTACGGCTATCAAAATTTCCACAACTTTCGAGCAAGGATTTACCTTATTCAAGGATTTGATTTTCCAAGTAAAACAAAAACCAGTTAAGCACTCTGCCTAACTGGCTATGACTAAATTTTCAGTTGTATCTTTTTCTGTCAACACTAAGTGTCAAAGAGCTTTTTTTGGATGGGAAATGATCGTGAATAAAAAACTGTAAACCCTGGCAACGTTCTCCAAGTGAGCAAAGATCGAGATACAATAATCTGATCACCTCCTCTCCCACTATTGACTGGACGTATAAGGAAAAGGAGTGTTTACTTTGGCTGTGTCAACTCGATATAGATACCTTTGAAACATTTGAAGTAGTTCTGAATAAAATTAAACATATCAATGACAAAAGGGTAAATCTATAAAAGATCCGCTCTTTTTTATTTTACTACTTCAGTCCTATTTAATTCAGGAATTTCAATTGATTATTTGTTTAAAAAATAGGTGTTCAGGGAGCAACTCTAAGGCGATTTTGAACTGGTTCAATGCATAGTTATCTTGAATCGTCCTCTAAAAACGGCTGGTAATACTCATTTTTCACCATTTCAATCTCATTTTCTATTTTACTCTCTTTTTGGATCTTGCTGTTGTTTGAAGAATCTGAATTGGAAAAGTAATCGATATTAAACCACTTCTTTTCCTTTTTAATTTCGATATGTCGGACGTCCGGCCAAAATATTTGTTGATCATTGAGTACAAAATAATCTTCATAGGCTTCTCCGACAAACTTCCCTTCAATTGGATCTAAAAAGCGGCCAAATTCGTCTCTTGTATTCAGCTGGATAGACACTGCTTTGTTGTAGAGAAAAGACTCAGACAAAATCGTGTCAATCTCTTCTCTATTCATAAGATCGAGACCAGCAACTTCTTTCGTTGCCCAAGCTTCATTTTCTTTGATCCCTTTGACCAACTATACCGATAGGTAAGCCTTTGAAGTTATCTCTAGCTTTTCCCCCGGTCCACACCGTACGTGCAACTTTCATTGCATACGGCGTTCCAACTTATTCTTAACTCAGTGAATAGCAGTCAAATTACAGTGTTGTCGGTACTGATTTAGCTTCTCCAACTGTTTTCCATCTAATTGAAGAATAGTTAAATACTCTTTAATCGTCTTTTCTTTTGTTGCATGGATTAGAAGATGTACCCATTCGTGAATGATAACCAAGTTATCAAAAGAATCAGATCCACCTAGTTCTTTTGGGATGATATGGTGGCAGTGTGCAAATTCCGATTTTAAAAATTCTTTGGTAATCGCACATTTCCCATGCTGCATTGAGTACTTGGAAATGCGATTGTCAGAAAATTCTAGGTTTCCTTTTATGTTTTCTGACAAACACATTTTCCTTATTTCTGAAGAAATATCAGACTTTAATCGCTTGAATTTGTATGAACGACCTTCTTCAGTATAGTCATTGATTTTAGGGTTATAGAATTCTAACTTTTTCCACTTCACATCTTGCAATGGATAAAGGTAAATTCCTTTAACTTTAAAAGTACGTTGTGTTGTACTATAGAAATGCTTATATCCTATAGGTGGACTTCTGGGTACTTCATACCTGGCAATATTCTTTAGACGATTATAAAAGGTTGGTAAACATGAGGAATATAAGTCTCCGAAGTCAAGACTGACTCTGGTAGCCTTTTGGTAGTAATTATGGATCCCACGGATGTAAAGATTATAATGAGTGATATTCTTTATTGTTGGGGCTTCCCTAATCTTTTTGATTTTCTTCCTAATTTCTTGTTTTATTTTGACTTTAGCCTTACTAGATACTCTAGAAATGGTTATAAACTCGTTTTTCTTTTGTTTTTCGACCTTAAGGTCGAACCCAAGAAACTCTGAATAATTTCTTCTAAGATTTGTAATTTTGGATTTTTCAGTAGATATTTCGAGTCCTAATTGATTTTCGATAAATCCTTTAGTAGCGTGGAGTAGTTTACTTGCTTCCTGATATGATTTTGTAAATAGCTTGAAATCATCTGCGTAGCGTATAATGTGTACTTCTTTTAAGTTTGTTTTCTTAAGAGCTCGGTACTTATCATAATCATTTTGATAGTTATGCCTGCTTGGAAAGGTCTCCCATTGGTTGGCAATCCACCAATCTAGATCATTTAGAACGATATTCGAAAGGATAGGGGATAAGATTCCTCCTTGAGGAACCCCAGATTTAGGAACTCCTTCTCCACAAATTGGTGCCTTTATCATTTTAGAAAGAATAGCTAGAACCCTTTTATCTTTAATACCAATATTATATGCTTGCTTAATCAGTTTTCCATGATGAACATTATCGAAAAACCCCTTTATATCTACGTCCACAACATAGTGACATTTAGAAGTGTAGGCCATTCTTTTACATCTTGATAGAGCATGTTCTGCAGAACGGTTTGGCCGAAATCCATAGGAATGCTTGAAGAATCGCGCCTCACATATAGGTTCTAAGACTTGTTTAAACATTTGCTGAATTAGTCTATCTCGCATAGTAGGAATGCCTAGAGGACGTTTTTCTCCGTTTGGTTTTGGGATTAATATCCGTCTAACTGGTTGTGGAACGTAGTTTTCTAAAGTTTTTTGTATTTCTTCAATGAAATTATCTTGAGATTTTATCTTGAAATCTTTGATTGTTAGGTTATCTGTTCCAGCTGTGTTTGATCCAGTGTTAGATTTTATTATCCTATATGCCAAAAGAATATTTTGCTTGGAAGTAATTATTTCATACAGGTTAATTCCTTTAGTACACTGATTTAAACTTCTTTCATATAACCAGTCAAAGCTTTCTTGCATATTGTAATACTCGTTGTATCGCAATTCTGTACTCATTGATGGATTGTTTCTCCTAATTGATTATTAGTCCCATCATCTTACTCGACCTGATGAGTTTCATTTGACTGTATTCACTTTTCAAAGAACAAGTCTTGGGACTATCCCTCCACGTTGATTAGACGCTTCATTGGTACTGTGTCCCTACTCTCACGAGAATTAAGGAATTTCGATTTTAATATCTTATATCCAACACTCCGATTGCAGTCGTTATTAAGTGTTTCTCGCTTTCCACGTTCCGATTATTTTAGCTTTACATCTATCTTTAGGTGCTTACTATAAGCCTGAACATTTATAAGGTCTTTGTTCCTTATCCCGAATTTCATATGGACGACTTTTACTTTTCGGTAATGTTCGTTGCATATTGCAACCCGATTATCTTTCAATAACGTCGCTATCTAGACCCGTACATTCGCAAGTTCGTCAGTTTCTATTGAAACATTCTCACCATAGATAGTTTATAGCGTCCCGGCATATCCGCAACCATATCAATATGAACTGACTTAGGTATTGTTCTGCTGACTTCACCTGGCTATCAAACGATTAAACTCTGCATTGTTTAATCGCATGCAGGAGTATCAGACCAGCTGTTTCAGCCAACATGACGGCTTTCATTCCAACTGTCAAATAATCAGTTATTACTATCTTATTTTAGATAGCATTCCTATTTCGTGCTAAAGCACTTGTAAGGAAACGTGTCACACCATCCATGGCGTAAGCCGTTGCCCATTTCAATCCGAATGGCCGGTCTCTGTATTGATTATAGTCCGTAAATGTTTTCTTAGTACGCTTTACCATGACTTTCAGCACCTTCAAGTCCAGACATTCCACCTGCATGCCCTCCGACAAGGCTGCTGCGAGCGATCGCACGTCCACCTTCCATTATGCTATTTGCATGAACGATCGACTTAAACCCGAATTTTTTGCGTATAGTATCTACCACATAATCGATTTTTAAGTCTTTTACTTGCTCGTTTGGATCTTCAAAGAGATCAAGCTGTAAAGCATTAGAATAAACGAGCTTTGAACAGTTTACTCCCACGTTTCGAATGTCTTGGTACTTGTAATGATGATCAAATATCTGCAGCAAGTAATTTGCTATTTGTTTGCTGCAACCTTCATTTGCTGGTGAAACCCTCGACTTCCTGATCGATCAACATAGCCCATTGAAAAACCGATCCACAAAGATATGACTTCAGCTTTCGCTCCTGTACGGCGTAGCCTAGTTGCTACTTGATCGGCCATTTCTTTGATCACAATTTCTATTTCTTTTCGACGTGTATAGTCCCGATTTAAGACCTGACTGTTCCCTATCGACTTAGATTTTACTTTGTATTTCTGGCCTAAGAATGATCGATCGATGCCCCAGCTGTGTGCATATAGTTGAGTACCTAAGACACCAAAATTTTGCTTCAGCTGATAGTAATTTGCGTGTGCCAGATCATGCATAGTAAATATGCCCATTCGGTTCAGCCTGATTGCCGTCCGACGTCCTATCCCCCAAACATCTGTAATGTTTTCTACAGACCAAAGCTTTTGCTGTACGTCTTCATAACGCCATTCTGCTTTCATATCTGAATTTTTTTTACTTTCGAGGTCTAGTGCGAACTTGGCCAAGAGCGGATTGTCACCAATCCCGATCGTTGTGAAAATTCCAGTTTGCCGATAAACGTCTGTTTGAATCATTCTCGCCAGCTCTCTTGCGTCCTTTGCACCGAACAGCTTTAATGAGTCTGTGACGTCCACGAAGCTCTCATCTATGCTGTATACGGCATGATTTTGCTCGTCAGCGTACTTCTTGTAAATATTGTTAATCTCCATGTTCTTTCTCATATATAGTGCCATTCTCGGTGGTGCAATCACGAGGTCTTCTGGATATGGAAAAGGAAGATCTCGTGATCGACTGACATTAGAAATTCCATAGGCTTTTTTTGCAGCCGGACTCGATGCCAGAATCAACCCACTTCCTCGCTGAGAAGGATCGTCTGAAGGATAGGACATGACCACTAACTTTGTCTTTAAAGGATTTAGTCCTCTTTCTACGCATTCTACGGATGCATAAAATGACTTACAGTCGATACAAAGAATATCTCTGGAAGGTTCTTTAGTATAGTCAAACCTTGGATTTGCGCCAAATTGCATAACCATGATAAATCCCCTTTTCTAAAAAAAAGATACGTTTTATATACACATTGGAACACACGTTCGCTTTTTTAGTCAAGATAATTAAACTTCTATATACTAAATATATTCAATATATTAGATATATTAAACTCTCTCATAAGTGAAATATTATGATTTAGTGTTTACTGATTATATTTATAAATTATAAAATATAGAATATAAATTATAAAAGAAAATTTATAAAAATCTATTATAGTGTTTAATTAATTGATTTTAAAGGCAAAATTGCATTTTATAATTTGTAAATAAAAAAAGAAGATCTAAATCTTCTTCCTTTTTTCTTTCTTATATATACGTTCTCTTTCCTGATCTTTCTTACGCTCTAATATTCGTTTGTAGGTTATTTCTTGATTGTGATCGAAACGTGCAGTTCTTTCGTGAATTAATTCTTCGAGTAGTTCATAGGTATAATCATTATCAGTTGTATCAAGCAAAGCCGTAAATTCGCACCAGACTATGGCTGGTACACCAAGAGACTTGTTGTTTATCTTTAATACATCTTCTTCAGGGTGAATATTTTCTAGTAAATCTGTGTTGTCAGAAGTAAATGCTGATTTCGGTTTAGGGATCTCTTTATAAGAATTATCAGGTTTTTGCTTAGAAAAGAAACCTGGTTTTGCATTATCTGTCATGTTAGTTTTCTCCTTCGAATAATTTTATTCTATGAATGAAATCTTTTGCTAAAGGTACAAAAACTTCTTCGTAAGCAAGTTTGTCCCAATAAGTATCAGTATTTAGACCTGTCCTCGGTGTTGTTTGCACTCGCTTAACATGTGGTAAAATATTATCAAAAAGGTTTTGATCACCAAACTTTTCGATAGCATCGTTGACAACTTGGCGATCTATACTACCTTTACTCAACTGATTTGGAAGTATTCCAACTATTTCAGTTTTACAATCAAATTTTTCAACAAGAGGAGTGACTTCTTCTGATATATAATCTTCAACGCCATCTAAGCTGTCGGATTGTGTTTGAAAAGCCATAATAATATAGTCAGAAGCGTAAGCAGCATTCCTAGTGAAATCAGACATAGTAGGTGGAGTATCGATGAGAACAAAATCGTAATCCGGCTTGACTGGCTCAAGTAAATCTTTCAAGACTGAAATTCTGTTTTTTTCGACCTCGATATAATCAGCGTCTATTCCTTCTATAGCGTCCCCATAAAGCTTAGTTAAATATTTTGGAAAGTTTTTAAAATCTATATGTGATGGAATGCAATCCAAGTTTTCAATAATTGGAAGAACTAATTGTTTTAAATCTCGTTCAACGATTCCAGCTAGCATAGTTTTTTCAATAATGAAAATGTCATCGTCTTTAGAGTGATAATTTTTAGTCAACAACATTGTCTTTGTAGTATTTGATTGCGGATCGGCATCCACTACCAACACTTTAAATCCCATATTAGCAAGTACGTAGCTCAAGTATCTTATAATAGTAGTTTTACCTACTCCACCCTTGGAATTTGCTACAGTAATAGTTAGTGGTCTTCTAACGACATTTCTATATTCAAAAACAATTCTCAAGTTTTCTTGCGATAATTCCATTAAATAAACCTCCCGTTTATAAAATATAAAATATAAATTGCAAAATATAATATATATATATTTCTAAGAACATTATACCAGAAGGAAATATGTTGTCAATTATATTCTATAATCTATAATTTATAAAATATAAATTATAAATAAGTCGCTTGATAATCTTTACAAATGTTTAAAAATAGGGTAACTTTGTAGTATAAAAAAAGGTTTACAGCATTAAAAAAAAGTTTACACTTTAAAAGAAAATTACATAAAAAAAAAGAGACGGATAAAAAAGTGAAATTGGCCTCACTATTCTATCTGAATCACATAAAAAGCCTATGTGTTCTCGCTCGTCTCAGAAGTTATGTAAGTGGCTGACAACCACTTATGTAATTTTGATAAGTCTTTCGGACTGACAATCCGAACTTACAGACTTATTCTACCATTTTTTGACGAGCAACTCAATATATACACGCTTATTTTGTCATTCATTTAAGACTTCTAAGCTATTGGGAGAACACAAATCTTTAAGATTATTTGTGTTCTCTTTTAGTTTGGGAAGGAATAACAGTCATGGCAGCTTCTTTGGATGTCGTATATTCGACAGTATTACAAAATGGTATCCGTAAGTTTAAATATAAAAACAGCCACTTAAAACCGGTCTCTTTTAGTGATCAGTCGGGTAAGGGGGCTATTTTTGCTTACCGTTCAAAGGAACACATGATCGAGGGTATTGGACTAGTGATCACTTCAGAAGAAGGGGTGATCGAAAACAATAATCGATTCACTCATTGGACGCCAAATGTATTTCGCTATGGAACGTATGCTGATGAAGCCAGAATGTTTACAAAAGGTCATTCTGAGGACAATTTGCGTCAAATCAATACTTTCTTTGTTGATTTTGACACATTGGATCCAAACTTTGACTATGGAGAAATTATCTTGGCCAGTCACGAGATCGGCTTTATGCCGACAATGATTCTACGTACACCGCATGGATTTCAAGCTTTCTATGTACTAGACAAGCCTGCATACGTGACGAAGAAATCAAATTTCAAAGTGATCAATGTGGCCAAAATGATCTCAAAAAATCTAAGAAACAAATTTTCAAATGATTATCGGTTTCCTGTTGATGTAAATGCCAATCATTTTGGGATCACACGAATGCCTTCTGAAGAGAATGTTTTATTCTTTGAACCACAGTATCGTTATAGTTTCGAAGAATGGATCGACTGGTCAATGAGAGAAGATGCGGACAAAAAAGCGGAGATCAAGAACGTTTTTGTATTACCATCTACTCAAGAATTTCGTCAAGTCGATGAACCATGGTTCCAGCTGTTGCTAAAAAGTCAAAAAATACAAGGTGAAAAGGGCGTATATGGTCGAAATAATGTCATATTCACCTTGTCTTTGGCATACTTTTCGTCAGGATACGAAGTAGAAGCATGTGAATTGACGATGTTAGAATTCAATGACCGCTTGGCTAACCCTTTATCTGATCGAGAATTAACCAGAATCATTCGTTCCGCTTACTCCGGAAAATATCAAGCAGCGCACAGAGAAAAAGTTGTCCTATTATGCCAAGAGTGGGTCGATGCCAATCTTTCTGAAGAGCAGCTATTCAATAAAAAACGGGGTTGGTGGAAATTCAAGAAAGAAAGAGCTGTTCGCAAGTATTCACATAGTTATGAATGGGCAGAAGATCTACTGTCCTATTTGAATGAGCAATCCTATGAAGAACAACCATACATTATTTCTACAAAAAAAGAGTTAACTGAACGTTTAAAGATCCCAAAACGTTCCCTGGACAAAGTACTGAAGAAGTTAAGAGAAGAGAACAAAATTCATATTCGTGTTCGTGCTGGTCGTAATGGAGGTATTATGCTAGCTTCGACACATGGATTGATGCGCTCCGTTATCCGGCTAAAAAAAGAAAGCCAGGGGGCTTATTTCGCTGCGATCTCAGAAGCTTTTGGAAGAGAATACACGTTTGTCCAGACAGCACTGAAACGCTTGATAGAACCCAATAAGATCGGCGTGCAAACAGATCTGTTCATGATTGATACAGGTTGAAATTAAAAGATGCAAATTGCCTATTACATTATATCTATGATACGTCCCTTCTTTTTCTCCGCTTTGCTTGCTGGTCTTAAGAAAGAGTAGTATTATTATCGCAAACGTAATAATATGGGGGGAGGTCTTTCTGACTATGAGTATCAATACCTTTGTATATCCCTACCCGATCAATGTATTTATTATTTCGCGGTTAGGTATGACAGTAGAACAATTTTGTGAGTTGCATGGATATAAGCAGAGTACAGTAGCAAGCTGGGTAACAAGAAACCGTACTGTAAAGACGTTGCCTTGTGATTTTTTGTATTGTTTAAGCCTTTCTTCAGGCTGGTCAATGGATGATGTTTATCGTCATTTATTGGTGTTGGAGGAGAGGTTTTTAAAGAGTATTGATCCAAAAAAGAAGAAAGAACAGGTGGATTGATTGATGACTGAGGAGGAGTTATCTGTTCTTAATAGAATCAAAGAATGGTCTGTTCTTTTGAAGATTTATTATGGTATTCTGTTCTTTTCATTTGTTACAGTAGGCTTAGTTTCTCTTTTGTTGACTCTTTTATCGATATGGACGAATATGATGCTATTTTTGTATTTACTTTTACTGTTTTTCTTAGGATTAGGGGGAGTAGGTACTGCCATTCTTGATGATTATAAGTGGTCATTGTTTAGTGGAATTTGTAGGAGAATGAAAAAAAGTGCAACTGTTGAGTCTTATGAATGCTGGAAGAAGGAAATGAATGTGTAGAGGTATACAAAAGAGCCTAGCAATAGATACTAGGCTTTTTCCTATGGCTTTAAAATGTATACAGGTGGAATATGAATGTTGTTTGGACGATCATCGTTTCTGTCAGATAAACGTTGGAAAGCGCCGTGTAGACCTTCTACCAAATGGCTGGATGGCAATAAATTGTGCCAATTTGTTACGATTTGATTTAATTTATTTAATCGATTCTGTTTTTCATTAAGTTGATCATCCATGTAAATATTTAGTACGTTTGTTAGGTATTGTGCCCACATTTTTAATTCGATAGAGTCCACATGGTCTGCTACGAAAGCTAGTTTTTCCAATATGAGTTTTGATTCTTCAAAGTACCCTAAGTCCATTAAGCAGTCAGATAAGTTTCCCAAGCAGATAGGGTAATATTTCTTGTAAAAATGGTTGAATGAGTCCATGACATTGAAGTCAACAGCAAGTAGTTTTTGACTAACTATTTGCAGCTGGTCAATAGATAATGGGGTCATAAAGTCTGCGAAAAATTGGAAATCATAAGAAGTCGGGTACGTGGCTTCTTATGATTTGATTTATAAGAGCCAGGGCTTTAGTGATATCGATTTTAGGAATTTGAGTAGTGTCATTTGATAAAAATTTCTCAAGCAGCATTCTTAAATGGATTAGTGTCAAATTATTGTTTTCGTTTCTAAAACATCCTTGTATAGCAAGATAGCTTGTTGAACATCATGATGTTCAACAAGGTTGTAACGTTTTTTTGAGTGTTGTTGTCTTCGGATATCGAATTCAAACAATCACTACTTATCACTAACAAGTCAATTATCAGATTGAACAGAAAAGTGGATTGACAGCTGAAGCAGTTGAAGAGCTCAAAGATTACTCAAATAAACAATTTCAAGGCTAGAGAACAAAAGCAAGAACAAACAATAGCTTTACAAAGAGAAGAAGAAAAATAAAGGAGAGTGAGCTATGAATTTTCTACAAAATAATTTCCAAACTTTAAGGTGCAGCTGCAGGAGATATTCAAGGAAGAATTTCCGGAGCATTAACAACAGTTCAATCCGTATTGACAGGTATACAAGATCGTCAAAAAGCATTTAGATGAAGCGGAAACAATCGTGATTGCGACCGACAGCGACCGAGAAGGTGAAGCAATCGCCCGTTTGATTATCAACATTTCGGGAAATAGCCGGAAAACCATTAAACGTTTATGGATCAACTCGCTTGAAACTAGCGAAATCAAAAAAGGATTTCAAAATCTGAAGGACGGACAGGCGTTTTATTCCACTTACAAAGAAGCAGAAACCCGACAAATCGCTGATTGGCTGGTAGGAATCAATCTCACCCGTCTTTACACGCTTTATATGCAGAAAAACGGCATGAGAGGCGTGTTTAGCGTTGGACGCGTCCAAACCCCGACTTTGTTCTTGATTTACCAACGCAACGAAGAAATCAAACATGCATTGGCACTTAAACTCTTATTACTGGAGTTAAATTCATATGATTTTTAATCTGCAAAAAAGTTTATAGCACCGTCGCTTATACCAGAAAATATAACAAACGCCGCATTGTTTTTTGTGCACTTTAATAATCTATTCAACTAAGGAATTAAGCTGGCTGTCAAGAGAGTAATATCGTATTGAATCTCAGGTGGAAATTTTCTGCGGTATTTTTTTTGACTGAAATGACATTAGTGTTTTTTGGGGATTGTGTATGTAAGTATTTTTTAAAATCATTTTAACAAGTTTTGGACAAAAATTCTCATGAAAAAACAGAATTTAAATAGCATGATAAATTAGAGAAGATAGTTTAATGTGCTTATAGGAACACCCCACTTTTACAGTCACAATCAATAACCTTGCTACGGTTCTGTTGCAAAGTTCCAAAATGAACAATACTAGTCTAACACTAGCTATAGTTTATGTAGGTATTCCTAATAATATCTTCATTTCCGTGCAGACTGAAAACCCGAAGAGAGTGCCTTTTTTTCGGTTCTTCTTATATAATCCTCGAATGGCTTCCATGCCTTTAATCGTGGTTGAGGCTGTTCGTAAGCTTCGATAAAATTTGTTTCGTCTCTTGATGGGACGATGATCTTGTTCAATGAGGTTATTTAGATATTTCACCGTGCGATGTTCTGTTCGCTGGTAAAACCCGTATGCCTGTAATTTTTTGAAGGAACTGGCAATAGAGGGAGCTTTATCGGTCACCAGAACCCTTGGTTCATCGAACTGTTTAACTAATCTCTTGAGAAAGGCGTAAGCTGCTTGTGTATCTCGCTTTTTCCGTAACCATATATCCAGAGTGAGACCATCTGCATCAATGGCGCGATAAAGATAATGCCATTTTCCTTTGATTTTAATATAGGTCTCGTCCATTTTCCACGAATAAATGGACTGTTTGTTTTTCCTCTTCCAAATGTTGTAAAGTAGTTTCCCATATTCCTGTACCCAACGATAGACAGTGGTGTGAGACACGTTAATACCACGGTTGTACAGAATTTCTTGGACGTCACGATAACTCAGGTTGTACCGAAGATAGTAGCCTACAGCGACAATAATCACATCTTTCTGAAATTGTTTGCCTTTAAAATGGTTCATCTTCGTTACTCCTCCTAGTTCCTATTAAACTCAGTTTACCCTATAATGGATCTGAGGGGAAACTTTGCAACAGAACCGATAAACAGACAATTCTCCATAGATTAATCTTTGTACTCCTTGGGAGAGTAAGGATACAGCCGACGGTAAAAAGGTTTAAAAAGAGGTTTAAAAGAGATTATAAAAGAGGGGGCCAAAATTTCCCGCCTAAAAAATTACTTCTTTTTTCTCCAAACAGGTTCGCGAATTTTACTAAACTGGAAAACTAGCTCCCTATGGTCGCTAAAAAGGTATGATCGTTTCACTCTCACATTTTACTTGCAGCAGTCGCTCTGCTCCTTCGCTAAAACCAAAACTCATTGTTCAAAAAATCCTCTGTGAGGCTCTAGGAGCTCGTCTAAGCCGTTTTAAGACACTCTTAAGTCCAAAATCCTTATCTTGTTCTCAAAGCGCCTTACAGGCGGTCAGGGCAAGCCCTAACAACCCGAAAGCAAATATGATATACTCAAATCCGGCAACTTGCCCCTGACTGGGGGTGTTATTCATGAAAGATCTTATCTCATTGGTTATCGCACCAATTTTTGTTGGACTAGTTATTGAACTGGTTTCTCACTGGTTAGACGAGAAAGACGATAACTAAGCAAGTTGTCTCTAACCCACACGTTCGTAGTCGCAACGAACGTAAAAAAAGCCAACCCTACTCGCAATAGGGTTGGCTTTCGTGTTATTCATATAGACCTTATCTCACTTCGCACCTTTATTATATCATAATTTATCCGCAGGATTCAAGCGCTTTGCCTGTTTTTGTGCTTGATAGTCAATAAACGACTGAATCGCTGAACGATAATGTTTATTCGCTAACACTGGTTCCCACGATCGTTTATGTTTGCTGGCACATAAAAAGGCTTCAAAGCTGGTGATTTGCTTGGCTTCCACCAAATCAATCATTTCTGCCAAACAGTCCATATCTCTTATTTTTTCTTTCTCCCGAGTATAAAACAAACAAGAATAATCCTAATTCGCAAATTTTGGTACCTTAGAGGAGTTTTAAGTTGATTTAGGTATAAAACTATTCTAGAAGATTAAAACAACTTAGAACGACAATTAGGCCTGTTTCCTGACGTATCTTCTTGTGAGCTGATCGATTTCTTGTTTATGGGTCAAATAATACCGCCGTTCTTCCCAGTAATGGGCTTTCTTCGCCCATTTTCCCCCTCGTTGCTTCAATGTTTCAATCCGTTCCTCACAAAACCGGATTTGGTACAGGAGACTTTTTGGATTATTTACCTGCGCATGGTAGGTTTCTTTAATGATAATGTTGATAATTTTTCCGTTCTCATCTGTTATTTTAATTGCTGTGCGACTGGTGAGATTTTCCGGACGCAACCCATAGCCCCCCAGCTCTTTTGGTCGAGAAATTTGGCTGTAGGAACTGTTTACACGCTCTGGATAAATGATTCCTTTGGATTTGCTGAAAATATTCATGCCAAGCGGATAATAGCGCATACGGCCGCCTTTAATTACTCGTTTTTCAGGGTTCGTTTTGGTTTGAAAAATGCCTTTCACCCCAGGTCCTTTGACGGAAAAGTCATATTTCACTTCCGGTTCGAGATCTTCTTCCAGGGCAATATCTGTTAAGTATGCACATACATATGCCCCTAAATCGTCAATTTTCTTTGCTCGCTGAATGTTCACAAATCCTTGCTTCCATAAGGATTTGAGCACGTCATTTTCTATGTAAATGCTTTTTTGTTTTGGAAATTTCAGTAACATGTGATAATGCCAAGCGCCACGCTCTTGCGGCTCTTTTATAGCTATGTATTCAAAGGTTCCTTTGGCTTCCCCATAGGTTTTCTGACAAAAATAGGTCAACCGCTGCATGAATTGTTTGAAATCTTTGGCAACGATTTTCAGATCTTGTTCGTTTTTTTGCGTACGTTAAGGTAATCCAGAGTTCATTTCGTTTTCCGGAAAAATTGTTATTTATTAAATACCGTAATTTTTTGAAGGTTTGGCGGAGGGAATTGAGATTTTCTCCGCGATTCTCTGAATGATTAAAATCACAAATTTCTCCCGTTTTTCGATTAATATATTGGTCTTTGGAAATTTTTCGAATAAAGGGGTCGTGATTTTCTTTTGCGATATATTGTACTTCATGGATCTCGCCCATCTCTGTGATTGTCACAGGCGCTGTTGACGGGATCCAGCGATCGGTCTTTTCAATTATCAATGGTCGACACTCCTTTTGAGAGTAGATTTTGCTAATCGTTTGCCAATGGAACGTTCTTGCTCATAGAGGGCTTGTTATGCCCCCTACGTTATTTTCGTCTAATGTTTAACCTGAGTCAAGTTAATAGATAGTCCATCGATAGGGAGTGGGCACATGCCTTGCTTAAGCTCACTCGTCTGGCTCTGTCTGGCTACGCCAGCCAAGCCGAGCGAGCGCAAGCGCGGACAATGTGCTCACTCCCAAAATGTAGCCATTTTATCTGGCTTTGTTAGTATAATTATAGCAAAAAAAGTGCGATAGAAGCTATTCCTATGCTATAATGTGGCTTACATAAATTCATAAAATTGACCTCAAAACAGAAAGACTCTAAAACAGTGGAAAAAATCATTGTTTTAGAGTCTTTTTGTTGTTTCTTCTTGTGAGTTCTAAATTCTTATAGTCTTTCACTTGGGTTTATTTTTTTATCTATCGATTTTAAGACATAGGAGATTAGTAGGACAGGCAAAATAAAATAATAGATTTTTGTAAAGGAAATTATATTTAGAGTTCCAAGAATCATTAAAGATACTATTAAAACTAGATAGAAACTAATTGTTCGAGGATATTTTTTTACTAGAATTTTTATTCTATTTATAGACATATTTGAAATTAGAGTAGTAAGTATCACTCGTAGCTTGGCCAAAATGTGCGTCATAAGTTAATTCAACTCCCTTATTTTGTTTTGCTGCTTCAACAAAAATAGACATAGCATCATTTGCAGACGAAAAGGCCATTGCTGCTACACCTAGATTAAAATCAGTAAGTCCAAGAAAATTAACAATGGCGCTCAACGTGCTTAATTCTTCATTTTGTTTGGCCATGGCTTTTGTTTTTTCAGGAGTGACATACGAAGTAATTCTATAAGTATCATAACCAGCCGGTCCATCAATTTTTACACTTTCCGCATGTACATGAACATAACCTAAAATAGGTGTCGGACCAAATGCAGCTGCACCAATCAATATTCCCAAAAACAGAACTGTGACAACAGAAAACACTTTCTTTTTCATCAACTTCAATGTCCTTTCCTAATAGATTATAATTAAATGCTATCAAGAATGCGTTTTCTTTGTCAAAAGAAATGATCGTTCATTTTTTATGTTAATATAAATTAAGTTTATTACATAGAAATAGAATATGAAAAGAGGTGAAAAAATGGAGATATTTTGGGAATCTTTTAAAGATAAAAAGCTTCTTCTTTTTTTATTGTTTTTAGGTTTTCTTTTATTTTTATTTATAATATTTACTGGAACAAAAATTATAAATAAAAATAAATTAGGTGGAGCTCTTCTTCTTTTTTTAGGAAGTATATTCAGTTTGCTAATGCTTTTTTTGTTATATGCTGTTTTTATGTTGGGTATCAATTTCTAAACTAAGAAAAAGACACCTGTAAATTTACAGGTGTCTTTT